>JAZLAI010000001.1:0-70274 GCA_045613105.1 Bacteroidales bacterium
TGCAAAGATACAATAATTATTATATGTTTTTTAGCAGTTGGGAAAAATTATGATGTCATCCATAATTTTTAAAATATTCTATATCCGAAACTTATCAAAAGCGAGAAAGTTGTAGTTGAATTTTTGGGTAAATAATAATCCTTACGTACGTAATAATTATAGGTGGCATCAAGCATTAGATATACATTTCGTGGAGTTAAAACGCCTAATCTAAAACTGCCGCCGTTGTATTTATAATCAATAGAGTGAGCGCCCGCTCCGAGAATCAATGATGAAGACTCGTTTATACCGACTAAAAGCAAGGCTCCTAAATCAAAGAGTTGGTATTCTTTTCTGAAATCGGTTCCTATTGCGCTATATACACCTATGGAAATGTCTTCAATGGCTTCATATGCTATATCAATTCCTCCTTTAAAAGGAATAAAGTCACTTGTGCGTGTATATGGTATGCCCAAATAGCCACTGCTTTTATGCTGTCGTTGGCCAAGACCAACTCCAAAGTTTGCGCCTAAAAACAATTTCCTATCTTTCTGTACTTCTTGTGCGAAGAGGGATGTGCCCAAAATTAAAGCACCTGCTAACAATAATAATTTTTTTAATTTTAACATGTTATTTATATTTTAATGTTTGTAACGTGCAATATTACTTGTTTTTTTGATAAAAACAATAAAAAATTCTTTATCTTCTAAATCTATATCTGACCGTAAGTTCATCTTTATCAGGTTCAGGCACGTTCCAATATGGTTTTTCTCCATCATTGTTTTCTTCGTCTTCTTCATTATCGTCATCATCATCTTCCCATACGTATTCTTCACGTTGTGGACCTTCGTTTTTATAAAAGATAGCGAGAACGATTCCCATGACGAAACCGCTGAGATGTCCTTCCCATGAGATGTTGTTTTCTATAGCGTATTCAGGATATAGTCCCCAGACAAGACTGCCATAGAGAAAAACGACAATCAGAGAAATGATGATGAGTCTTTTGTTGCGTCGGATGAAACCGCTGAGCATAAGGAAAAAGGCGAGGCCATAGACTAAACCGCTGGCACCTATGTGAGTGCCGCTTCTGGCTCCGCACCATGTGAGCAGTCCTGTGGAGAACATGAGGATAAGCAATATCTTATTGGCAAGCGGTCTGTAGAAATAATACAATGAAGTCCCTAAGACCATGATAGGAATGATGTTGGAAAAAAGATGTTTCCAATCTCCATGAAGGAATGGTGATAATAATATTCCTGGCATTCCCTCTGGAGACAAAGGCTTTATGCCAAGAAAACCGAAATCAAGATGAAAGACGGATTCAATTATTTCAACAAGTAACATTATCATCACTAGTATCGTAGGAATGAAAATGCTACTTGTCAAAAGCCGCTTGTCATCTTGATTTTCCATTTTTTTATTCATCACAGACAACATGCTTTATCCATAAAAGTATATCCAAGGACTGTTGAAAGTTGTCTGTTGACAATTATTTAGTTTGTCTTGAAATTATATTTTATCTCTTTAAGGTCTTCGTTAGCTTTGGCGATTTTCTTTTTAAGGCCTTCTTTATAGTCAACGACTTTCTTTGCTATTTCTTCGTCTGCCACTGCGAGCATTTGTGCTGCGAGTATTGCTGCATTGAGAGAAGCGTTGATACCTACTGTTGCCACAGGGATTCCTGGAGGCATTTGTACTATTGAGAAGAGAGCGTCCATTTCCATGGCGGTTCTCACAGGGATACCGATGACTGGTACTGGTGTCATTGCTGCTATTACGCCAGGGAGGTGAGCTGCCATGCCAGCAGCAGCGATAATGACATTGATACCGCGTGCTTGTGCGCCACGAGCGAATTCTTCAACCAACTCTGGAGTGCGGTGTGCGCTCAAAGCGTTCATCTCAAATGGAATGCCCATTTCGTCTAAAAATTTGATACCGGCTTCTAAAACAGGAAGATCCGAAGTGCTTCCCATGATGATACTTACTATTGGATTCATATTATAATTCGTTTTTTGCAAAGATAAAAAAAATGACCAAAGACTAATGGCTAATGACTAAAGTTTTTTTACTAAGGATTGGGATGTTTTATCGAAAAAAAAGTCGTGAAGAAAATTATCTCCACGACTTTAGTTCAAAAGCCTTAGCTCAAAAGCCAATAGCTTATTTTATCTTCTTCTCTGTTACTTGAAGAATTTCTTTTGTTTCGCTGTTTGCAACGTAAGCAATGATGTAGCATTGGTCAGCGTTGTAAGCAGCGTCTAAAGTTGTTGAATAAGATTTGACAAACATTTCTTTAGGAGCGATAACTGAAGGATTTTCTGAAGTACCATTGAGAGGTTCTCCCCAAGCACCATTCATTGTTTCACGGAAAACATGACGATGGACAAAATTTGGATTATTTCCTTGAGGTGTAACCTGCATACCAACAATACTATCTTCCATAATGCATACAGTTAAATTAAATGTTGTATCTATCTTTTCTTCCAAAAATTTAGAGAATACATTAACTTCTAAATTACGAGTTGTTGCATCATAATTAATAATAGATGATATTTCAACTATAGCTTCTTCTTGAAGTGTTGTGATGACAGTTTCTGTCCATTTTGAAGAATCAAATCCAAATGTTGAGCCATTAAGTTTACGATTGATGGTACCTATAGGATTACCAACTAAGCCCAATGTGTTATACCATTCGGTACCTTCTTCTGTTGTAAAATCTGGCATCGGTCCATTTGGAGGAACAGATGACAAAGAACCTGCATGAACACCGAGAACTATAACCTTATGTTCATATTGATGTTGAAGTTCCAATGCTAATTCACCAGCAGGAGGACAGTTATTACATCTTACACCTGTATAATCTTCCAAAAGAACATTTTTTACTACACTACCACTTTGAATGGTTGCATTCTCTTTAATATAATCACCTTCTATTTTATCACATGCAATCATTCCTGTCATAAAGAATGAAGCTGCTAATATGCTTAATAATTTTTTCATTTTTTTAACTTATTTAGAATGATGTTGTAATAGATAATGAGAATCCGCTTGATGCAGGAACAACGCGGCAGACGCCACCAACGCAGACCATACCTTCGCTCTGACGACCTCCGGTAAGAACTATTCTTGTTGATTCTTTGATGTAACCAACAGAAGCTGAATAATAGTGGTCTCTATTGTCTTCAATAGGATTGCCGTAATTATATTTATCTCCAACAGAAACAAACCATTTTGCACCTAAAGAGTATTCGACCAAAGCAGCTGCCCAGTTACCTCTCTTCTTGAAATTATCAGGGTGATTATTTATCTCTTCTTGTAATTCCTCGCACTTATCATTACCAGCCGTTATATTATCCCAGAGGTGTTGTAACTCAAAACGGATGCTTTGTTTGTTGGTGATTCTGTAAGTTACATCAACGAAACCGATGTTAGCTTTTACCACTTTAGCATCTGGGTGGTTTTCGATAGTCTCCATATCGTAATACAAGTTGATGTATTGTGCGATAAGTTTCCATTTCTTGCTCAAACGTCTTTCGAGTTCGATGTTGAAGTCGTGGAAGAACTTACGATCACCAACTGCAAAGAATGGAGAGGTGTAACCCAATGTTCCGCTAGCATTTACAGTTTCTTGACCTTCAAGAGGGTTTCTCTTGATGTCATTAACTTGACTGAAGTCGAGAGTGATTTTTGTACCATATTTACCACCGATGAGGGTTTTCTTAGGGATTGTGTAGTTGACTTGCAACTGCATAGCCATTTCGCCGAGAGGTTGTGTGGCGTATGTGTAGATTGCAGGAAGGCTGTGTGTATGAGTGTAGTTGATTGGAGGAATGAAGTTGATGTCTAAATCATTCTTTGTACCTTGATAATCAGACTTGAAACTCATGTTATCAACACGTTTCACTTGCAAAATAGCACCGAAGCCTTTTTGAGAATATGATAATGATGATAAGAATGCCTGACCTTCGTGATAGATGTAGTTGTTGAATGCTGAAGGGTCGTTGATCTTATAAGCATATTCTGTTGTGAAAGCGAAGCGGCCATATCCTAAGTTAATACGTCCGTCGAATGCGCCTACGTTTTCTGGAATATTATATGTAGGGTTGGTATTCTTTTGATATTTGCTTACAAAACTACCACCCATAGAAGCTCTGAACTTAGTGTCGTTCAAGGCAGTGAAGCTTTGGTTGAGATCCCATTCGCCGTCGATACCGCGGACGATACCCCTGCTTTCATTAGCAGCGTATGATGACCAGTAATATCTTTGTTTACCATAAACGCCTTTCAAAGTGATGCCAGCTGCTGGACGATAGATGACTCTCATACCACGGAGTGAGTTGTCGAAACCTAATGACCATTCTTCGTATGTTCTGAAGATAAATCCATTACCGAATTGGTCGTAGATGTCACCGAGAGTTACAGCTATTGTACCGTTATCGTATGATGCGTAGTAGTTAGCGATGCCGCATCCTTGTAATCTCTTGTCGAAGCCTGACAATGGAGGGAGGTAAGCTTCATAACGAAGACCTGCTGTGAAGTTGCCCAATGAATAATTGATTTTACCGAATCCTGCGAGACCAAATTGAGGAATACCTTCATTAATCATATAGTCTTTTGTAATACCGATGCCATCATCGACCATATAATATTGGCCGTCTATTTGAAAACTGCCGTTTACTTGAGCGTTTTCAACTTGGGCGAAAATTGCTGTTGTGGCACAGAAAACAAATGCCAGCGATAATAAAAATCTTTTCATTTCCTTAAAGTTTAAGAAAATTATTTGCTAAGTTTTAAAATTTCTTCATAGAGTTCTTCTTCAGCACCTTCGAAGTAACCTGTGTGTTGGTAAACCATTTTGCCGTTACCGTCGAACAAGAATGTGTGAGGAGGGTTGCTTACGTTCATAGCTCTTGCCAAGTCTTTGTTAACGTCTAATAAAACGTCGAATTCCCAGCCTTTACCTTCTACGAAAGGTTTGATACGTGGAGTAGAACGTGAGTCGTCAATTGTAACAGCGAAGATTTTAACGCCTGTTTCATCTTGCCAGTCTTGATAGACTTCGCTTAAAGCGTTGTGTTCTTTGACGCATGGTCCGCACCATGTAGCCCAGAATGTCATGACGAATGGTTTGCCGTCGTTGTTCAATTCTGTGATGTTGATTGTTTCACCGTCTAAGTTTTTCAATGATACGTTTGGCAAATCTGATTGTGCCTTTGCTCCTAAGAAAAGAACGCTTAAGAACAACATTACTAATGTCTTTTTCATGATTTGATTAATTTGATTTAGTTATACAATATATACTTCTAATAATTTACATTCTTCATTTGATATGATGTCAACTTTGTTGACCACGTTAGGCACCAGAATACATTCTCCGGCTTTTATCAATTCTGTTCCGCCTTCGTAAGAAAGTATGAAAGAACCTTCCACGCTCATCAGTATCACGAATGAGTCAAGTTCGGAATAGTCTTTTTTGAGAGCTGATTCAGCGTCTAGCTTGATGATGTTTGTCGTGAAATAAGGACAGCTCACGAGATTTACAGTAGAGTTTCTGGTTTTTCTGTCGTAGCTCACTTTGCCGCTGTCTTCTTTCTTGAAGTTGATTGTAGCGAGAGCTTCGTCTATATGCAGTTGGCGTTGCATTCCGAAACGGTCTATTCTGTCCCAGTCATAAACTCGGTAAGAAGTGTCGCTGGTCTGTTGAATCTCAGCTACCATGCAGCCTGCTCCGAGAGCGTGAATCTTTCTTGCAGGGATGAAGAAAGCGTCCTCGTTTTTAACTTCTACATAGTTAAGCATCTCTTCAACATTCTTGTTTCTGATGGCTTCTTCAAATTCAGCAGGTGTTACTTCTCTGTTGAAACCTGAAACCAATCTGGCTCCTTTGTCAGCGTTCATCACGTACCACATCTCTGTCTTGCCGTTGTATAAATCTATTTTTTGTGCAAGCTCGTCGTCGGGATGTACCTGAATGGAGAGATTGTCCAAAGGGTCAATAATCTTAATTAGGAGAGGAAAACGTTCGCCGAATTTGTTGAATACTTCATCGCCTACAAGGTCGCCCATGAAAGTCTCAATAAGGTCGTTGAGCTCGTCGCCGGCGAAATCACCGTTGCTGACTACACTGTTCTGACCTTCAAGACCTGAGAGGAGCCATGCCTCACCGCAATTCATTAAATTTCCAAAGTCTTGATTTAAAATGGTTTTAATATGCTGACCACCCCATATTTTCTCAAAATATGCAGGCTTGAACTTTAATGGATATAAAACACTCATTGACGTTATTTTAAGCTACAAAGATAATACTTTTCTTTTTTGTAGAAATATTAAAATCATGAAAAAATTATTTTTATCTTTGGTCAACAGACAACAGACAATGGACAACAGACATATAATAGAAAAGTGCAAATATGAAAATACTTGAATCACTACGACATAAGTTGAATGTAAATGCGGAATTGTCGGGAAATGAAAAAAAGACGAACAAGATTATCAATGCTTTTTTGGAAAGGACAAATCCTGATGTTCATTTGAGAAATGTCGGCGGTTATGGCATCATTGTTATTTATAAAGGGAAAGAGATAGGCAAGAACATTTTATTGCGCGCCGACATCGACGGACTTAATATTCCTTTTGGTCAACGGACAACGGTGCCTGAGCATGTCGAAGGCAAAGATCAACGCTTCGACAAGCTCAGCGACCGAAAAGTTCAAAGTTCAGAGTTCAAAGTTCAAAGTCAATATTCACATCGTTGCGGCCATGATGGTCATGCCGCGATATTGTGCGGGTTGGCGATGCGTTATGGAAAGAAACGTCCCGAAAAAGGTGATGTCATTCTTCTTTTCCAGCCGGCAGAAGAGACGGGAGAAGGCGCATCGGCTGTCATCAATGATTCTCAGTTTAGAGAATTGAAAATAGATGCCGCTTTTGCCTTGCATAACCTTCCTTCTTTTGCAAAACATCAAATCGTGGTGAAGAAAGGCTGTTTCGCTTCAGCTTCGTTAGGATTGAAACTTGTTTTTGATGGCGCGACATCTCATGCATCGCAGCCCGAAAAAGGCAACAATCCGCAGATCGTCGTCACGACTCTCCTCGATGCTTTCAAGAAAAAATATGAGAATCTTAAAAGAGATAAATATAACACTATCTTAACTGTCACTCATGTCTCAATCGGCGAAGAGACTTTCGGCGTAACTCCGGGTCATGCTGAGATTTGGCTCACATTGAGAAGTCAGGATGACAGCGCGTTGCGACAATTGACGGAAAGCACGATAGACTTGTCGGAATATGTCGCAAAAGAATTTAAATTGAAATTCTCTCACAGCATACACGAAGATTTCGCTGCGACGATGAACTCTAATCGTGAAACAGAGATAGTCATACAAGCAGCTAAAGACTTAAAGCTGTCGGTCAATGAGATAAAAGACGCTTTTCCATGGTCGGAAGACTTCGGTCGTTTTGGAATGCAATGTCCGATATGTCTCTTTGGTCTTGGTTGCGGTTTGGAACACGAGCCTCTTCATAGTCCGATTTATGATTTTGAAGATGAAATCATTGACACCGGAGTTGATATCTTTGAGAAGATAGTAGAAATTGAGGACCTTAAAATATAAAAAACGCAGCGATGATTTTATTTGTGTTTATCATCGCTGCATTTCAAAATTATCTTTTGGTCATCAATCTATAACCGGACGAATAGGATATCCTCTATAACGAGGCCTATAAATAGTATACACTACTACACCATCATTATAATTGAAATAAAAAAGAACTCCCCATGCTGACTCATCTTCTCCCCCTCCATTCGTATAACTATCAATAGGAACAGAAGACATATATTCACCATATTCTCCGTATTCACTTTTGAAAGTCGAAGGAAGGAATATCGACTTCCCGTTAGATCCTGTTATCTTCATTCCCCATATTCCGTTCATTTCTACACGCTCCCACATACAGTTGTCACGCAACTCTCTAATTTCATCCATTGTCGGAATACGCCATTCTCCTCCCCAATTAGCTCGTGCTGCATCATACTGCGGATTTCCTGAAATATCATCAAATTCAACTCCCATTGTAATGCAGTTTTCTGACGTATATTCATCTTTCGGACTAATTTCTCCCCATGCGAATATGTCACCAAATCCACTTGGCAAATCAGCTCCCACATTACATGTAGCCCATTTCAAACCAGATGGTAAACCAAGGTCGACATATTCATAGCCATTTATTTTTCCATCAGAATCATATTCATCATCACTACCGTTACTTTCTCCAAAATTCAATGTAGTAAAACTCATTTGTTCACTAAGAGTCATACCCACTTTATTCCTCGCAAATGCTCTGACATAATATGTAGTATTAGGCTTCATTTCTATTAGTCCCCATTCATAAACATTTGCTCCGGCAGGCTTTAGATGCTGCGGTGTTAACCCAACACCATATTCAGGAATCTCTTCTGTATCGCAAAAAACACCACAAGTATAAATTTCCGCCCCACCATCATCAGTGATTTCGAAAACAACTTTCGCCGACATTGATGCAACATCTTTAATTTCTTTTATCACAACGGTTGGCAGTTCTGGTACAGGATCGCATGATATCAACAACAAACATGCGAACATAATTATCAATCCAAGTTTTTTCATAAAGTTTAATTTTATAATTTTAATGGTGCAATAATAATAAATAAAATAATGATAAACAAATGATTTTTCTGAAAATTCAGTACAGTTAAGCTTGTTGAAGCTACTTTCAAAAAAAACTTTAGCCTTTAGTCTTTAGCCTTTAGTCTTTTATTATATTTGCGAAATAAAATTACTCTGATGAAAGTATGTGTTTTTTGCGGAAGCAGCATGGGTAACGACCCTAGATATCAGGAAGCAGCAGCTCGATTGGGTGAGGTCCTTGCTCAACATGACTGCACCTTATACTATGGTGGAGCAAGCGTGGGTCTTATGAAGATCATAGCCGACAAAATGTTGGAAAAAGGAAAACGCGTTGTGGGGATAATACCGAAACTCATTACCGATATGGAGATAGCTCATGAAGGCGTGACAGAAATGATAGAAGTGGATTCTATGTCTGAACGTAAGTTAATGCTCATCAGCGAATCGGATGCCTTCATCGCTATGCCTGGCGGCTTCGGCACTCTTGACGAACTTTTCGAGATAACGGTGTTGAACCAACTACGCGTCGCTGATAAACCTGTCGCTTTATATAATACGCTGAATTATTATGACAGTATGATACAATTCATCGACCATGCTGTAAATCATGGCTTCATCCGTAAGGAACATCGCGATAATATTATCGTTAGCGACAAGCCTGAAATTTTGTTTCAAGCATTAAGCAGACATAAATCCATCGACATCGGACAATGGATACAAGACATAAAAGAAGAAAGCAAATAACGTAATAGCCTGAAAGGCTCACATATATAACGTATGGCATCGCCATATTTATGGAGGATAACAATATGAATATAATAGGAATCACAGGAACTATAGGTGCAGGTAAAGGCACCATCGTCGATTATCTGGTAAAAGAAAAAGGTTATGTCCATTATTCTGTACGTGCTTTCTTGGCAGAAGAGGTACAGAGAAGAGGCTTGGAAGTGAACCGCGACACTCTCACTGAAGTGGGTAATGACTTGAGAGCCAAACATTCACCGAGTTATATAGCTACACAGTTGTATGAACGTGCCTTTGCTACGGGCAAGAATGCTGTCATCGAGAGCATACGTGCCTTAGGAGAAGTCAACGCACTGCGCTCTAAAGGAAACTTCTATCTCTTCGCTGTCGATGCTGACCAGAAGACACGTTATCAACGTATCATAGAGAGAAAGTCGGAGACGGATTCGGTGAGCTTCGAGACTTTCGTATCCAACGAAGAACGCGAGATGTCGTCGGACGACCCTAACAAACAAAATCTCGCAGCTTGTATCAAAGAAGCTAATTACCTCTTCATGAACGACGGAACGATTGATGATCTTCATAAGAAAGTGGAGGAGGTCTTGTCAAAGATTGGACAACAGGAATATAAACGTCCGTCATGGGATGAGTATTTCATGAATCTCGCCGACACTGTCGCTGAACGTGCTACTTGTAATAGAGGACGAAGCGGATGTGTCATCGTCAAAGACCGCCAGATTTTAGTCACAGGTTATGTCGGTGCGCCTACCGGCCTGCCTCATTGTGATGAAGTAGGACATCTTTTCAAGAAGATGATACATGAAGACGGACATATTACACAGCATTGCGTCAGGACTGTCCATGCCGAACAGAACGCCATAGCTCAGGCGGCAAGAAGAGGCATCGCATTGGAAGGAAGTACACTCTATTGTAGGATGACGCCATGCAGGACTTGCGCCATGTTGATAATAAACTGCGGAATAGTGAGAGTGGTATGTCAAAGGAAATATCACGACTGCGCTGAATCGGAGCAGATGTTTAAGATGGCAGGGATTCAGCTGGAATATATTTATGAGGAAGTTCAACAATATGATAAGCAATAAAAAAAGAGGGGCATCCCTCTTTTTTTATCTTTTCTTCTCAAAAAATCCTTTCAATGTCTTCAGACATTCATCATGGAGCACTCCTGTCGTTACTTTCGTCTTTGGATGAAGCAGCTTGCCATATTTGCTGAAACCGTTTTTCTGATCATCGCAAGCCCATACCACTCTGCTTATATGTGAATGAGCCAAGGCTCCTGCACACATCACGCATGGTTCCAAGGTGACGTAAAGGGTGCAGCCTTCCAGATATTTAGCTCCCAGATTGTTAAAGGCTGCTGTCAAAGCAAGCATTTCGGCATGTGCTGTCACGTCGTTCAATTGTTCTACCTGATTGTGAGCGCGAGATATTATCTTGTCGTTACATACAATCACAGCCCCTACAGGCACCTCATCATTTTCCTCTGCTATAAGAGCCTCGTTGAGAGCCTGCTGCATATAATATTCGTCAGAGAAAATAGATAGCTTCATCTTTGGTCTTTGTTAATTTCTTTAATGAGATTACCTTCTTCATCATAGAACTTCCAGATGCCACATTCTCTGCCATTGATATAGTTGCCTTCGTATCTTATCTTGCCATTCTCGTGATATACAGATGCCTTGCCTTCTCTTATGCCATCGACAAATTCACCTGTGCTCATCAGGCTACCTGACTTGTAGTAGGTCTCGAACTTGCCGTTTCTCTTGTCATTGGCGATAGGGCCGTCAAGGTGTTTCATGCCTTCCATATAATACCATGTCTCTCTGATACATGTCTTGCTGCCATCTTTGTTGACTGTATAATACTTTACTTCTTTGCGGCTGCCGTCTTCATGCTTGCTGATGATGTCTTCGTAGATCTCTTGCTTGCTTGAACATGAAAACAATGTTATGATGACTATAATTGCTGATATTATCTTTTTCATGATTATCTGTTAAATGTTAGTCGTTTTCCTCTATAATCTTCTTTGAAATTACCGTTATGATATACCAATTCTCCATTGATGAAGGTGTGTGTCACACTGCTGCTTAGTCTCATTCCAGCATAGCCTGTCCAGCCGCATTTGTAATGAACCTTGTCGTTGCTGATGACTTGTCCCTTGTTAGGATCCACCAATACCAGGTCGGCATGATAGCCTTCTCTAATGAAGCCTCTTCTGTCGATTTTGTATAAGATAGCTGGGTTGTGTGACAATAGTTCCACCACTTTCTCAATAGGCAAAGCTTGTTGTTCTCCCAGTGCCAGCTCCAATGTTCCGAGAAGGAGATGTTGTACAGAAGTGCCTCCCGATGGTGCTGAGAAATAAGGTTTGTTTTTTTCTTCAAAAGTATGAGGAGCATGGTCTGTTGCCAATATGTCGATGTGGTTGTCGTTGCATGCTTTTATCAATGCAAGTCTGTCGTTTTCAGTCTTGACGGCAGGGTTGCATTTCAGGAAGTTGCCTTTTCTCTCGTAGTCTCTGTCGTCGAAGAGGAGGTAGTGTAGGCATGTCTCTGCTGTTATCTTCTTGTCTTTTAAAGGTATGTCGTTTCTGAAGAGTTCTATTTCCTTAGCTGTTGAGAGATGCAGTATGTGAAGCTGTGTTCCATATTTAGTGGCTAGTTCGGCTGCCTGTGACGATGTCTTGTAACAGGCTTCTGCGCTACGGACAAGAGGATGTATTGAAGCAGGGGCTTCGTCTCCGTATTTCTCTTTGTAGATCTCTATGTTTCTGCGAATAATATCTTCATCTTCGCAGTGAGTTGCTATAAGACAAGGAGCTTCTTGGAAAAGACGTTGTAATGTAAGGCTGTTGTTGACCAGCATATTGCCAGTACTGGAACCCATGAAGACTTTAATTCCGCATACATCTTTTGGGTTTGTCTTCAAGACTTCATCGATATTGTCGTTCGACGCGCCCATGTAAAAGGAATAGTTGGCCATCGACTTTTCAGCTGCAATATCGTATTTGTCTTGAAGCAGTTGTTGTGTCAGTGTGTTAGGTACAGTGTTGGGCATGTCCATGAATGATGTCACGCCGCCTGCCACTGCCGCTCTGCTTTCTGTTGCGATGTCGCCTTTGTGTGTCAGTCCGGGATCACGGAAATGAACCTGATCGTCGATGGCACCAGGAAGCAGCAGAAGTCCGCTGGCATCGATGACTTCATAGTTGTCGAATGTCTGTTGATTGTTGTCTGTTGATTGTTGTCTGTCTGATGGTAGTATTTCTTTTATGATACCTTCAGAAATGACAACACTTGCCAAGAAAGACTTACCTTCGTTGACAAGTGTAGCGTTTTTTATTATGTAATTCATGATTTTCTGGCTTTAATTTTACCTAACATTCCTCTCCATCTTAAGTTGATGACACCGAAGATGGCTTCTTTGAAAATGCCTTTTGACATCTTAGATGTTCCTTCGGCACGGTCGGTGAATATGATAGGGACTTCTTTGATGGTGAAGCCGAGTTTCCATGCAGTGTATTTCATCTCTATCTGGAAAGCATAGCCGATGAATTTTACTCTGTCGAGGTCGATTGTTTCCAATACTTTTCTTGTGTAACATACGAAACCTGCAGTGGTGTCTCTTGTCTTCATTCTTGTGATGAAACGGACGTATGCTGATGCGTAATATGACATCAGGACGCGTCCCATAGGCCAGTTGACGACATTGACGCCAGTGATGTAGCGAGAACCTACAGAGAGGTCGGCTCCGTCAGCACATGCGTCATGAAGCTTGATGAGGTCGTCGGGATTATGTGAGAAGTCGGCGTCCATCTCGAAGATATATTTATAGTCGCGAGCCAAGGCCCATTTGAATCCATGAATATAAGCAGTACCTAAGCCTAACTTGCCTTTTCTTTCTTCGATGAAAAGCCTGTCTGGAAATTCCTGAATCAGTCTCTTCACTATGTCTGCTGTGCCGTCAGGGCTGTTGTCTTCAATAATGAGAATATCAAACGACATAGGCATCTGGAAAACATAACGTATGATCTTCTCGATGTTTTCCTTCTCGTTATATGTCGGTATAATAACTAAATTCTCTGACATATATGTTGTTTTTAATTGTTTTTAAAATTTTGTTATCGCTACAAAGTTAATAATTAATCTTTATATCTTAACGTAATAAAATTTTTAATATTATTCTTGGAAATAAATTCGTTTCACTCTTTGTGAGAAACTTGTCAATATCTCGTAAGATATTGTGTCACATGCTTCTGCTATTCTGTCTATACTGTGGTTCTCATCAAATAATACCGCTGTGTCGTTTTCTTTGCAGTCGATGCCTGTCAGGTCTATCATACACATGTCCATACATATATTACCTATGATAGGGGCGGCCTGTCCGTTGACATAAAAACATGCGTTTCCGTTGCCGATCTGTCTCTTCAGTCCGTCGGCATATCCTATAGGTACTACGCCTATGCGTGACTTTCTGTCAATGATGCCTTTTCTGCTGTAGCCTATGGTCTCTCCGGCTTCGTATTCTTTGATTTGTACGATGGTGGTCTTCAATGAGACTACGTTCTTGAGCTTGCCTTTGTCTTCTTCACATGGTGCAATTCCATAGACACCGATACCCAACCTTACCATGTCGTACTGGTATTCGGTGAAACGGCTGATGCCAGCACTGTTGAGTATATGACGTAAGATCTTGTATGGAAATGCTTCGATGATCTTGTTACTCATCTCTTCAAAATTATGAATCTGCGTCATGGTGAAGTCGTTGAACTCATGGCTGTCGCTGCCTGCTAGATGAGAGAACACGCTTCTGACAACTATGTTGCTGTTGTTTTTCAGTCTTGACAGAAGTTCTTCTATTTCGTCTTTCAGGAAGCCAAGGCGGTGCATTCCTGTGTCGAGTTTTATATGGATGCCTATAGGTGAATGTAATGGCGTATCCAGTTTCTCGATGGCATCTTCTAACAGTGTGAGGCTTCTGAAACTGTATATGTCGGGTTCGAGATTGTTTTTTATGATGCTCTCGAAGGTGTTGCTTTCAGGTGTCATCACTACTATAGGTAGGTTGATGCCTTTGCGTCGGAGTTCTATGCCTTCGTCGGCATAAGCCACGGTGAGATAGTCGGCACGATGAAACTCAAGGACATTGGAGACTTCAAAGTTGCCACTTCCGTAGGCAGATGCTTTTACCATCACCATGAGTTTAGTGTCGCTCTTGAGCTTGGAACGATAGTAGTTCATGTTTCTTACGAGATTGTTGAGGTTGACCTCAAGTATTGTCTCGTGAGCCTTCTCCTGCAATAGCCTGCTTATTTTCTCGAAACCGAAGTCGCGTGCTCCTTTCAGCAATATCATCTGGTTGTGGAAGTCTTCGATCTGGTGGTTGGCAAGGAAGTCTCTGGTATCTTTATAGAATATCTTTCTTATGTCGAATTTGTCTCGTTGACGTGTTATGGCTTCGCCTATGCCAATGACATAGTTGACACCTTTGTTTTTAAGAAGATGAGCTATCTTGTCATAAAGTTCTTCTTCTTTTAGTTCGCTTTGCAGAATGTCCGAAAGGATAACGACACGTTCCTTCTTGTGATGCTGCTGGTTCATGAAGTCGAGAGCTATGGTGAGAGAATTGAAGTCGGAATTGTAACTGTCGTTGATGACTTCACAGTTGTTGATTCCTGATTTCAACTCCATGCGCATTGCTATAGGACTTAGATGACGCATCTTTTTCCTAATGACTTCTTCATTAATATTGAATAACATTGCGGTAAGCCAACAATGTATCGCATTCTCAATGGAAGCATCATCTGTGAATGGAATACATATTTCAGATTGTTGACAATGACTGACTATGGACAAGGTCTGTTGATTGTTGTCTGTTGTCTGTTGTCTGTTAAAAACCGCTTTTATCGTTGTGTAGTCTTCTTTTTTTTCAACGGAATAAATATGCGCGTCGGCGGTACTGTCGTCTCTGCTCCATGAGAATGTGTTGATGTCTAGCTTCTCTACAGCATCTTTTATTTCTCTATGGTCGCGGCAATATATCAAGGTATTGACATCGGAGAATAACTTCAGTTTTTCTTCTACCTTATTATTAATGTTTTTGAAGTTTTTACCATGTGCTTCGCCTATGTTGGCGAATATTCCTATGTTAGGTTTTATTATTTCTTGAAGATACTGCATCTCGTTGGGACGAGAGATGCCTGCTTCCAGCAAAGCTATCTGATGTGAGTCGTTGAGCTGCCATGTTGAGAGAGGGACACCTATCTGAGAGTTGTAGCTCTTGGGACTTCTAGCCACCGACATCTCAGGGCTGAGTATCTGATAGAGCCATTCCTTTATGACGGTCTTTCCATTGCTACCAGTGATGCCTATTACTGGAATGTTGAACTTGCTTCTGTGATAGGCTGCTATTTTCTGGAGTGCTTTCAAGGTATCTTTCACTATGATGAAAGACGCTGAAGGATATAAGGTGTTGAAGTCGTTGTCATGATCTTCTACCACGAAGCATCTCACACCTTTGTTATATAGTTCTTCAATGTATTTGTTGCCGTTGTTGCGCTTGCTTTTCAGAGAGAAGAACAAGGTGCTCTCAGGACTTATGAGAAGTCTGCTGTCGAAGAGCAGGTCTTTTATGACAAGAGAGTTGTTGTCATTGCCTGCAACATTTCCTTCTACAATAGATGCTATTTTTTCGATGGTGTAAGTCATGCTGCAAAGATAGCAAAATTGGCTAATGTCGAATGGAGAAAGACAAAAGATTTTTCAAGACTTCAAAGTGTGTCTTGTTTCAATAGACATAAGGTTTTTATGTCAAACATTTCTGTACTTATAATGTATATTATAATTCAGCGATTCTGTTTTTCAGTACGTCTATAGCAAGATAAATAGCATGTCTGAATGAGTTTGGGTCAGCTATGTTTTTGTTAGCTATGTCGTAGCCTGTTCCGTGGTCTGGTGCTGTTCTGATGACAGGCAGTCCTGCCGTGAAGTTGACGCCGCCATCTACTGCGAGTGTCTTGAAAGGCACCATGGCCTGGTCGTGATACATACATAGGATGCCGTCATATTTCAGCCAAGCTGCCGATCCGAAGAAACCGTCGGCGGAGAAAGGTCCGAATACCAGCATGTCTTTCTCGCGAGCCTCGTTGATGGCAGGTATTATTATGTCGAGTTCTTCTCTGCCGTAGAGGCCTCCGTCACCGTAGTGCGGGTTAAGACCCATGACAGCGATGCGAGGATGCGAGATGCTGAAGTCTTTCTGCAGTGTCTTGTGGAAGACTTCCAGCTTGCTCAAGACCAGCTGTTTTGTTATCATGGAAGGGACGTCTTTAAGAGACACGTGGTTGGTGACGCTGCCAATACGTAGCTTGTTCCATACCATCAGCATTAATGATGTCGTTTCTGGATATAAGGAGTTGATATATTTAAGTTGGCTTGAGAATTTGAAAAGCTCCGACTGTATGTTTTTCTTGTTGACGGGAGCTGTCACCAATGCGTCGATGTTGTTTTTGTATAAGTCATCGACAGCCAATTTCAATGCTTCGAATGAGGCCTTGCCTGCAATGTCGGTTGATAGTCCCGGTTCTATCTTCAATTCGCTGTCGGTGTGGTTGATGAAGTTGATGCGTCCTGGTTGTGCCTGACGTGCGTCTCTGATAAGCGCATACGAAAGATCTTCCATGTTGAAGTTTTTCTTGTAATAAGAAAAAACCTTTGACTGTCCGTAAACGATAGGTGTGAACGCGTCTAAGATACGACTGTCGTATAATGTTTTTAATATAATTTCATAACCTATTCCGTTGATGTCACCTTGTGTGATTCCTATAACGGGCAGCTTTTTGAAGTCTTTCTGTGTTAGCATAATGCATTAGTGTTGAGTGACTTCAAAGATATAATAAAAAATAATAAATACGCAAATATTAATTATTTTTTTTTGATTTTTTTACATTCCTTTAAAAATCAATAAATTGATATTGCTTCTGTCGAATATTTCGTTAGCGGTATCTAGTATTTCTTCAGCTGTGACATTCCTTATTTTTCTTATTGTTTCCGACAAAGGCTCGACACCATCTCTGGTGAAGGCAGCTCTTGTAGATGCAAGCAGTTCTCCTAGTCCCGACTCGCTGCTCAGTGCGAGCTGTCCTACGAGCTGATTCTTTGCATTCGACAGCTGTATTGTTCCTAATTTGTTTTCTTTTAACTTGTTAAGTTCTTTATATACGAGATCTACTGCTTTATCTAGAGAATGAGGATCTACGCCCATATAGATGGAGAAGTTGCCTGTATCGGAATATGCGTTGTATTGCGATTCTATGGTATAGGCGAAGCCGTATTTTTCTCTTATGTTAAGATTCAGCCTTGAGTTCATCCCTGGTCCTCCAAGTATGTTGTTGAGCAAGACCATCTGCATCTTCTTGTTGCTGTCGATATGATATGACAAGCCTCCTATCATGCAATGGGAGAGATGGCTGTTTCTGTCATGTGTTTCGATGAATGCAGGCAGAGGGCTGAACTTAGTCCTTTTATATGCGGCGCTGCTGCTTCTGTAGTCGCCGAAATGGGCTGATATCTTGTTCTTGAACTTCTCAAAAGGGATGTCGCCAATGGTGGCGATGACCATTCTGTCGGTTGAATAGTTGTTCCTAAGAAAATGAAGCAGGTCATGGCGCGAGTAGCTCTCTACGAGTTGTGTCGTTCCCAAGATATTACGCCCCATCTCATGACCTTGATACAGTTTGTTTTCAAACTCATCGAATATTTCTTCTGCCGGGTTGTCGCGATAGGAGTTTATCTCATCGAGGATCACTTCCTTCTCTTTTTCCACTTCGTTTTCAGGATAGGTGCTGTTGAATGCCACGTCGGAGATGAGTTCTATGGCTTTGTTGTAAAACTCCTTCAAGAAAGAGGCGTGAATGCAGGTCTCTTCTTTGGTGGTGTATGCGTTGAGTTCGCCGCCTACATTTTCGAGGCAGCTAAGCACATGATAAGCCTTTCTTTTCTTGGTTCCCTTGAAAAGCATGTGCTCAATGAAATGAGCTAACCCATTTTCGTTGGTTAGCTCATCTCTCATCCCGGTGTTGACCATCAGTGCGAGATGCGCTATGGAACCAGGTCTGTGTTTATGTAATATCTTTATACCGTTAGGTAATATATATTCGGAGATTTTACTTTCTTCAAACATATTTTATTTCATCCACATTTTAAATGAGTCGTAGTCGCTGAGACTGCTGTTTCTGTCAGAAGCTTTCTTTGAGAGCCAGTAGTTGTTTTCTGCCAAGCCGTCCTTGTCTCGCAATACGCGGAATGAATGTTTTTCTTGTAAGTCAGGGTTGCCGCTGGTCTCTAACAATACAACAGCTACGCGGAAGTCTTCGAGGCCTTCGTCGGTTTTCTTTCCGCTGAAGATGAACGATTGTTGTGCATAATAACCGCCAGGATAGCCGTCAACGACATAATAGCATGTGAACTTGTCATCTTCGCCAGTGATCTTGACACCATATTGAATTTCTTCGATGTCTTTGCCTGTTGAAGAGTCGTATTGCTTTCCGTAGAAGTTCATTTGTTTTTGTTGGTTGCTGTAAATGAAACCTACATAACGGTCGCTGTATAGGATGGTGTCGGTTTGTTGTTTGAATGACTCATATATGAGTTCATGAGGTGAAGATACATACTCGCCTGTCATGTCAGGAGGAGTGAGTCCTGAGTGAATGTCGATATATGCTGTCACTTGGTTGTAGATTTTGCTAGGGAGTACGTATTCTGGTAATTTTTGTACGAAGTTGTTGTTGTCCAATTTCTCTAAATTACCTTTGTATTCGCCTTCGATGTTGTTGCTGTATTGGTCAATGCAATCTATATCGATGATATAGCCGTCTTTAGCTCTGTCGATGACGAGATTTCCTGAGGTGATGGTACCGATGTTGGAGTATGAGCCGTTGTCATATCCTGTGACCCAATAAGCTTCAAAATTGGTGTATGTTCCTGGTTTTATGCGTTCAGCTTCTTCTGAGATGATACCGAAGTTGATGAAGTCTTTTCCGTTTGCGCATTCAAGGCGTAAGTTGATTTTAAAAAGTATTGTTGTATCTTCATTGTTGATGTTGTTTATCTCTCCGTCGTTGATTATCTTGCCGTGGGTTATTTCATAGTCGATGTCGCCTACGGAGTAAAAATTTTTAGGACGTTTGCCTTCGCCACATGACACCATAATAATGATGATTGCAAATAATGCGCTAATTTTAAGTAAGTTTGATGTACATTTCATAATGATATATTTTTTGCAAAAGTATGAATATTTTTTTTATGATAATCGATATTTTACATAATTATTGACATAAATTATTTTGATGTAAAATAACGAGTCCAAGAAAACGTTTATTATATTTGCAAAATAAATTTTTTTAGTATGAAAATTAGAGATCTGTTTTTGACGTTGTTTTTTATGATGCCATTTGTTCTTGTGGCTCAGAAAGATATTACTAAGGAATGTGTACATACTGTTATGTTCGGTGTTACATATTCATACCAGTTTCCAGGTGCCGATACCAAGATCTTATATGGTGATAATTCTACTGTAGGAGCAAGTGTGGTCTATAAGACTGACAGAAACTGGCTCTGGACATTTGCTGGTAATTTTATTTTCGGTGAGAATCTGAACGCTTCCCGTAGAGATATCTTGGGTATTATCCTAGATAGTAATGATGAACTGATAACAGGCGATGGCATTTATGCCAGTTATGCCTTGTTTGAACGCGGATATAACTTCCAGGCTAAAGTGGGTAAGGTGTTTAACGTGATGGCTCCTAATCCTAACTGCGGTTTCTTCGTGAATGCAGGCTTGGGCTACCTTAGCAACAGAATCAGAACGGAATTTTCTTCATACGCATCTCCTCCGCCAAATCTCGACGATGACTATCGCTACGGATACGATAGAATGCGTGGCGGTTTTTCTTATTCAGGTGAAATAGGTTATCTTTTTATGAGTAACTCAAGAGTGCTTAACTTCTCATTGTCGTTTGAGTTTATACAGGCTAATACAAAACCAATGCGTCAATGGGATTTCAACCTGATGGCTCCTGACCTAAAGACTTATGTTGACAGATATTTCGGAATAAAGGCCGCCATCTATATTCCTACATATAAAAGAATGCCTTCTGAATATTATTACAACTAATCATGAATTTCCTATATTCGCTTGCGATAAGAAGTTATAGCGGAGCCGTCGCTCTTGCATCTCTGCTTGGGAACAAGAAAGCCCGTCAATGGTGGAGAGGCAGGAAGAATCAATGGGATAACTTGAAGTCGTATGACAGTAATGAAGAATGGCTGTGGTTTCATGTCTCGTCGCTAGGTGAGTTTGAACAGGGACTCCCGGTTATTGAAGGTCTGAAACGGAACTTTCCAAAGTATAAGATATTGCTCACATTCTTCTCGCCGTCGGGATACGAGCCTAAGAAGAATTTTCAACTTGCTGACAAGGTGGCTTATATGCCGTCCGATACATTGCATAATGCCAATCGGCTTGTAAAGAGTTTTAACATAAAGGCAGCTTTCTTCGTTAAATATGATTTCTGGTTTAACTATATGAAAGTGTTAAGGAAAAATAATATACCATTATATTATATATCAGCGCTGCTGCATCCCGATCATTATTTCTTTAAGTTCTATTCTTCATGGTTTAGGAAACAGCTTAGAAATGTCACTCATTATTTTGTTCAGAATGAAGAGACTGCCGAACTTCTGAAAGTGATAGGCATCGATGATGTCACGGTGACGGGCGACACTCGCTTCGACAGGGTATTCGAGATAGCGAAACAGTCGCAGTCTTTCCCAGAAATAGAGAGCTTCATCAATGGAAGGAAGTGCGTCATAGCTGGAAGTTCTTGGCCGTCGGATGAGAAATATCTTATACCATTCTCTAAGAAAATGCCTGACGACTATTGCCTGATACTAGCTCCGCACGACATATCGGATTCTCATATCAGCCAGATTACATCGCAGCTTGATGACTATGAGTTATATAGTCAGCTAAAAGCTGGTGTCAATGGTGATGTCCAAAAGAAGATACTTGTAATAAATACGATAGGAATCTTGAAGAAGATATACAAATACGCACGTTTTGCTTATGTCGGAGGTGGCTTTATGAGCAGTATCCACAATACCCAGGAAGCTCTTGTCTTTGGCTGTCCTGTCGTGGTAGGACCGAAATATCATAGATTTGTCGAGGCCGTCGATCTGGTTGAGCAAGGCGGAATGTTCTCTGTCGCTAACCAACAGGAGTTTGATGAAGCTTTTGACAAACTGATGAACGACGATGTTTTCTATGACAAAGCGTCTGGCATCTGTCAGGATTACATACAATTAAGTATAGGAGCTACGAATATTATAATTGATAATTTACAGTTGTAAATCGTACATTGATTATCAATCACTAATTGCTTTAAGTATATTCAAGGCTTTGTTGACGTTGTTGACATTCTTGATGGAGAATATATTCTTTCCGTTCAATTCCTTGACTTCACATTGCGAAGGATGCGATGCTGCATAGCGTAGCACGTTCATGAAAGTGTCGGTGTCGTAATAAGCCGACTCTTGGTTAGATACGAGATGCGCAGTCATCACTTTGTTTTTCAATATTATCTTTTCAAAGCCGAGGTCTCTTGCCAGCCATCTAACTCTCATGGTGTCTATGAGGTCTTCTGTCTGAGGCGGTATCTGTCCGAATCTGTCAGTGATGTTGTTCGTGAAACGTATCAATCCTTCTTCATTCTGGATGTGGTTCAGCTCGGTATAAAGGCTGATGCGTTCTGCCGATGACTCTACATATTCGTTAGGTATCAGTATCTCGAGATCTGATTCCAAGACACATTCGCTGACGAATTTCTTTTCTTTAAGTTCTTTTTCAAAAATATCTTTGAACTCGGTTTCTTTAAGTTCTAATATAGCTTCGTCAAGTATCTTGTGATATGTCTCGAATCCTATGTCGTTGATGAAACCGCTTTGTTCTGCGCCAAGCAAGTTGCCTGCGCCTCTGATGTCGAGGTCGCGAAGTGCGATGTTGAAACCGCTGCCTAGATCAGAGAAATCTTCCAATGCTCTGAGTCGTTTGCATGCTTCGTCTGATAGGGTGGAAAGCGGTGGCGACAGTAGATAACAGAAGGCTTTCTTGTTGGAACGTCCCACTCTTCCTCTCAGCTGGTGTAGGTCGCTGAGACCGAAGTTCTGAGCCTCGTTGATAATGATGGTGTTGGCGTTTGGTATGTCCAAGCCGGCTTCTATGATCGTCGTCGATAGCAATACGTCGTATTTCTCGTCGATGAAGTCTAGCATGATCTGTTCCAGCTTGCTGCCTTCCATCTGTCCGTGAGCCACGCCAACTCTTACTCCAGGGACGTAACTCATGATCATGTCGCAGATGTTTTGTATGTTTTGTACTCTGTTATGTACGAAGAACACTTGTCCGTCGCGTGCCAGTTCATATTGTATGGCATCGCGTATGATCTCTGGGTTGAAGGTGTGAAGCTCGGTCTCCACCGGCTGCCTGTTTGGCGGAGGAGTCTTGATGATGCTCATGTCGCGTGCACCCATCATGGAGAACTGCAGCGTCCTCGGTATTGGTGTTGCCGTCAATGTCAGAGTGTCAACGTTGGTCTGAAGCTGTTTCAGTTTCTCCTTTGCCGAGACGCCGAATTTCTGTTCCTCGTCGATGATGAGCAGACCTAAGTCTTTGAATACTGCATTCTTGCCTATGATGCTATGAGTGCCTATGATGATGTCGGTGTGACCGTTTCTAAGATCCTCGAATGTCTTTTTTTCTTCTTTGGCAGTCTTAAATCTGTTGATGTAGTCTATGTTGACGGGGAATCCTTTCAGTCTTTTCGAGAAGGTGTGGTAATGCTGTAATGCCAGGACGGTGGTAGGTACCAACACTGCGACCTGTTTTGAGTCGCAGACGGCTTTGAAGGCGGCGCGTATGGCTATCTCCGTCTTGCCGAATCCTACGTCACCGCAGATGAGGCGGTCCATAGGCATCTCCGATTCCATGTCGCGCTTGACATCGACGGTAGCCTTGAGCTGGTCTGCTGTGTCTTCATACATAAACGAAGCCTCAAGCTCAGTCTGAAGATAGGTGTCTGGCATATATTGGAATCCCTTGCTGTTCTTACGTTCGGCATATAGCTTGATCAGCTCGCGAGCAATATCCTTGACACGGTTCTTGGTCTTTTCCTTCAACTTGTTCCATGAATTGGATCCGAGTTTGCTTAAGGTTGGCTGTGAGCCGTCTTTGCTGGAATATTTTGAAATACGGTGTAAAGAATGTATGCTTACGTGCAGTAGGTCGCCGTTCTGATATGTCAGTCTTATAGCTTCCTGCATCTTGCCGTTGTTGTCGATTGTCTCAAGACCATCGAAACGTCCTATGCCATAATTGATATGAGTGACGAAGTCGCCGGGCTTTAAGTCGTAAAGCTCTTTTATAGTCAAGGCCTGGCTTGAGGCGAAGCCTTCACGGAGGTGGAAACGATGATAACGCTCGAAGATCTGATGATCGGTATAACAGCATATCTTGAGATCCTTGTCGATGAAACCCGACTGTATGGCATGGTTTATAGATATGAAGTTGATATGGTCTTCATCGAGGTTCTGAAGGTTATTCAGTATGCTTTGTATTCTTTCCAGTTGTTTCTTGCTCTCTGAAAAGCAATAGATTGCGTATTTCTGGGCTTTCAGGTTCTTGATGTCGTCGAGCAGGAGGTCGAAGTTCTTGCTGAAGGCTGGCTGAGGCGATGTGTTGAACTCGACGATGGTCTTTTCTCCCTTGTTGATGAAATTGCCAAAGGAGATGGTCTTGAAATGTTTTAGCTGTCTTACAATCTCGTCGCCTTTGGTGAAGATCACTTCTGGCTTCTCGACTATGCCTTCTTTGTCGTTGAAAATATCGACGGCTTTCTCATATTCTTTCTCTACCTTCTCTTCAAGCAGGCTTTCTTCTTCTATCCATACCAACGATTTGTTCTTGAGAAACTGCAGTATCGTCTCTCTGTCGTTTTCGTTATTGTTATGGTCCTGAAGATTGGGTATTAATATGATGTCTCTTAATTTTTCTATGGAAAGCTGGTCGATAGGGTTGAAGCTTCTTATCGAGTCGATCTCGTCTCCGAAAAACTCGATTCTATATGGATAATCGTTGGAGAATGAAAATACGTCAACGATACCGCCTCTTAATGAGAATTGTCCTGGTTCGACCACAAAATCGACATGTTCGAAGTTGAGGTTTACTAAAGAGTCGGTAAGGCTGTCCATGGAGATGTTTTCTCCTACAGAAATCTTGAAGGTGTTCTTGGCCATCGCCTTGCGTGTGATGACTTTCTCGCTGAGAGCTTCCGGATATGTCACGATAATGGTCTTGCGTTCGCTCGAGGACACTCTCTGAAGCACTTCTGTGCGTGATAGAATATAGGTGTTGTCGGCTTTCTCAGGCTCGTAAGGTCTTTTATATGAAGTGGGGTAGAAGAGTATGCGTTTTTTGCTGTAGTCAACTTCCTTTTCACCATAGATATTCTCAAGGTCGTTGTAAAAATACGCTGCTTTTTCTTTGTCGCTGCATATTATAAGGCTGAGACCGCCCGTTATTTCTGCTGTTGCAGCAACCATATATGCCTTGGATGAACCGATAAGTCCTAGACAAGAGACGTTGCCATTGCTGTCGAGAGATTTTATTAACTCTTTGACATTTGCACTGTTATGATAATGTTGTAATATCTGTTCCTTCACCTTTTCTGAAATAATTCGCGAAGTTACTATTTTTTTTAAAAACCTATATTTTTTTTTGATCAAAATTATAAACTAAATACTATATTTGCAGGAATAAATAATGTATTTTGATGAGAAAATTAGTTATTTTCGATCTAGATGGAACGTTACTCTATACATTAGAGGACTTGATGGATAGTGTGAATTACACACTCGAAAAATTTGGTTATGAAGCTAAGACTTTGGAAGAGGTGTCATCGCATGTCGGCAATGGTGTCCAGCATCTGGTAAAAATGTTGCTTCCTGCAAATATCAGCGATAGCGATTTCGTTCAATGCTACGAATGTTTCAAGGAACATTATGCGGAACACTGCTGCGACAAGACCCATCCTTACGATGGCGTGATGGAGACTTTGAAAGTGTTGAAATACAGAGGTGTCAAAGTAGGTATTTTGTCAAATAAATTCCAAGAAGCTGCTGAAGAAGTATGTGAACATTATTTTAAAGGATTATACGACATCGTTGTAGGTGAAAGTGAACACTGTCGTCGCAAGCCTTCTCCGGATGGTATTAACATGATATGTGAGAAATTTGATGTGCCTCATGAAGACGTGCTTTTCTTCGGTGATAGCGAAGTGGATATCAAGACGGCAGACAATGCAGGCACCTATTGCGTGTCGGTGTTGTGGGGTTACCGCGACAGAGAGTTCCTGGCTGAGAACGGAGCAAAGGTGTTCGTCTCTAACCCTCTCGATATTGCAGATATAATAGATTGATATTTAGACTATATGAAAAAGGAAATTCTTGTTGAGATTTTCCTTTTTTTTATTTTGTAAATCCTTGTTAAAAACAGGAAATTTTAAGTATCTTTGTCCCAAATTTTTAATTTGAGAAATTATGGAAACATTCCTTCCTATCGTTATTGTCTTTATATTCGTATTGGCGGTTTTGGGTATTGTCGCAGGTGTCAGCAATGACGCTACCAATTTTATGTCGGCAGCTGTCGGAACGAAATCAGCTTCGTATAGAGCTGTCACAATAATCGCTTCGTTCGGTATCATATTCGGCTCTCTCATGAGCAACGGTATGATGGAAATTGCCAGAAACGGAGTCTTCTCCCCTCAATATTTCTTCGCCAACGAAATTGTATATATTTATCTGGCGGTGATGATAGCCAACCTCATTCTTCTTGATGTGTTTAATTCGCTCGGATTGCCTACATCAACATCGGTGTCACTAGTCTTTGAATTGCTTGGAGCTACGGTGGCGATAGCCATGATAAAGATGAAAAGCGGTGTGCTCGACGTAGGTCTTGCAGAACTTATCAATACCGACAAAGCCTTGACGATGATAGTAGGTATCTTCCTCTCTGTCGCGATAGCTTTCATCTTTGGTATGATAGTACAATACATAACACGTCTCATCTTCTCTTTCAATTTCGAAAAGAACCTCAAATGGAAAATAGGAATCTTCAGCGGAATAGCAACAACAGCATTGATTTACTTCATGCTCATCAAAGGTATGAAAGGCGCAGCTTTCATGACAGACGAAATAAAAAACTGGATTGACACACATACCTTGCAACTCCTAGGAGCAAGTTTCGTATTTTTCACAGTCTTGATGCAAGTATTGTTCTTCCTTAAAGTCAATGTCTTGAAGCTTGTCGTCCTCATCGGAACATTCGCACTCGCTATGGCATTCGCCGGCAACGACCTCGTCAACTTCATCGGCGTGCCTCTCGCTGGTCTCGACACATACATCGACGTCAAGAACAGCGGCGTTCCAATGGACGCTCTCTCCATGAACTCACTCAATACAATGTCAGCAGCAAACACCATTTACATCATTATTGCAGGTCTTGTTATGGTAGTCACATTGTTGACATCTAAAAAAGCAAAAATCGTTCTTCAGACTTCATTGGATCTATCAAAACAAAACGGAGGCAACGAGTCGTTCGGATCTTCAGCCATCGCTCGCAGCTTGGTTAGATTTACCAATAATATGGTCAATGCAATCGATAGTATCTTGCCTGCAAAGGTTAAGGTCTGGATTGAAAAACGTTTTGACAACAGAGAGATGATACTCGAAGAAAACGCAGCCTTCGACCTTATCAGAGGTTCTGTCAGTATCGTGCTCGCTTCTATGCTCATCGCTCTCGGAACATCACTGAAACTTCCTTTGTCAACTACTTACGTCACATTCATGGTGACAATGGGTGCTTCATTGTCAGACCGCGCATGGTCTAGAGAAAGCGCAGTATATCGCGTCACCGGTATGTTCTCTGTAATCGGTGGTTGGTTCATCACTGCGATAGTGGCATTCTTGATCTGCTTCGTCATCGCATTGTTGTTCTATTACGGAGGTGTGGTAGCGATGATCGCAATGATTGCTCTCGCAGTTTATATCATCATCAAAAACAGAGCTAAGACAAACAAAAACGAAGACAATGACGAATTATTCGAAAAGGCATTGAGCGCAAACGAACAAGATGTTATCTACGAGTCTTTCGTACAACATAACAAAGAAAGCATGAACAGAATGCTTAACCTCACAAAAGATATCTACACTAACATCGTTGACGCTTTCGTGAAGGAAGATATCAAGACTTTGAAAAAAGCTTCCAACGATTGCCGCGATGCTAAACAGATAATGAAACAGCTCAAGAGAAAGGAAATCATGATAATGCGTCGCCTCGACGACAAGATGATGAACAAGAACACCTGGTTCCATATCTCTTACAACTGCATCGAACAGATGTTCTACTCCTTGAGAAGAATCTGCGACCCTTGCAAGGAATACGTCGATAACAGCTTTACACCGTTAGATAAAAAATATCTTCCTGAAGTGGAAAGCCTTAAGGAAAAGGTATTCTGGGCTATTGATGCTACCGACATCACAATCTATTCTTCTGAATATAAAGACGTCGATGCCATCATGGAACGTATCAAAGTAAGAGAAGAAGACGTTACAGCGATGACTCACGAACAAATGAACAGAATACAAAACAACAAGGAAAACATCGACTTGGGATTATTATACCTTAATATTATACAAGAATCATCGGCTATCATCACAGAAATGCGTCACGTTTTAAGAAGCGAAGCAAAATTAAACGAATAATTATGAAAAAAATATTACTACTCTCAATAATCTTGTTGTCTGTTATGATGACGGCATGCAAGCCGGATCCGATAAATAACGAAGGTGACGATAACAACGATACCATACAGGAAGAAGAACCGATAGTGAAGAAGTATTTAGTGAAACAATTGTTAAATGATGATCCTGAAAAAATAATGCTATCTATTGATTGGAATGAGGATTGTTCACAGATTAGAAATGTGAAATATAGCATGGGATATGGTAGTACTGCAAACTATGATTTTACTTATTACAATAATGATAGCATTCGTATTGACATATCAATCTTAGATGAATTTCCCAATTGGACACCATACTATAATGTATTGATAATTCATTTAAATAACAGCCATAACATTGATAAAATATATTGTTATGCCAATAATACATTGATAGATATTGAAAGATACATATACGATAATGAAGGTAAATTACTACATAGGATTTATTGGGATGATATGTATAAGGACGATTTCCAGTGGAATGGTGAAAATGTAGTAAAATCCAATATAAATGGAGTTGAATATTCATACGAATTAACTGATTATTTTCACCCTCACTATATGATTCCATTTTATATGTCAGATCAAATATTTGAGACTGGAGGACGTCCTCTCTTTACCCCATTATGGAAAAATATGATTAAAGATAACTGTATCTATGAAATTGACCAAGATAAATACATTACAAAAAAGATATATAAAGATAATACTACAGATACTGTGAGATTATTCTATTCATATTACTATACAACATCAAACAAATAATTTAGTTATGAAAAAGATATTGATATTATTGTTTTTGTTTTGTTGTTCAAATCATCGTATTATGGCTCAGATTATGGTTGGAGAACCTTATCATTTTTGTGCATTAAATGGTGAACAATATAATCCTGGTAAGCATGGGAGTAGTTTTGAAATTGATGATAAATGGGTTGTTACTATAGATAGTAAAGATTATACAAGATATGAAAAAACATTCATTCAATGAGAATAGCATAAAATAAAAACAATTAAACAAATTATAAAATGAGAAAATTATCTTTAGCATTTTTATTGATGTTATTAGTTGCTTTCAATAACATCGGGTTCTCTCAAGAGAAAAATTTCACCATCGACAAATTGTCTGTCGAGGGTCGTGTCGATTATGATTATATCATGAGGACTGTAGATAAATCAGGTCTTGACGGCAAATTCTTCAATTTCGAGATGAAAGGCTCTTTCTTGCAGGATTTCACTTATCGTATCCGCCAAAGAATAGATATGACAGCTGGCGGTTCAAAGACTGACTTCATGATCGTTTCTTACCATCCTACAAAAAACTGGTCTTTCACAGCAGGTAGAATGCCTCTCGCAGTAGGCGGATGGGAGTACGACCTTCCTCCTATCGACGTTTATTTCGCATCGCATTTCTGGAACGAATTCAGTTGCTACGACATCGGCAGCCAGGTTGAATTCCATACCAGCGACGGAAATCACGACATTATCTTCCAAATTACAAATTCCACATTTAACAGATACGACCCAGAAGGCAAGTTCATTAGACTTCCTAACAGATATACTTACAACTTGATTTGGTACGGCAGAATGGGTGCTTTCAGTACATCTTATTCTATCAATATGATGGAACAAAACAAAGGCGAATATATCAACTACATAGCCTTAGGAAATATGTTCGACTTCGGCAAGTTGGATTTCTATGTAGATTTCATGAACAGAGGCTTCTTCAACCAAAGTGATTTCTTCTTGGGAGACTTCACTCTCATAGGTGAAGTGAAATATGCATTCACAGATAAGTTTACTGGCATGGTAAAAGGCGGATACGACAGAAACAAACATAGTTATTATGATTATGACAACGGTTGGCCAACATATAAGCCTTTTGATATGGCAGTCCTTCCTGGTGTTGAATACGTTTTCGGAGGTTTAGGCTTCGAGGCTTATCCTTACAAAGGAAACAAGAACCTCCGTCTCCACGGATTCCTCGCTTTCAATTCATTAACATCACCTACTGACGACATCTTAAATCCTAACTCAACAGACTTTTCTGTTCAAGCCAATGTAGGCGTCACATGGAGAATTAACTTCGTAAAATAATAACAAACAAAAAACAGATAAAAATGAAAGGTATGAATTTCTTAACAAAACGCCGTATTGAAGCTGTCGTATTCTTGCTCATCTTCTTCGGATTTTTTGGTTATTTAGGTTCTAAAATGGGATTGCCTAACATGATGAACACCATTATGCAGACAGCTTACAGTCTGTTGTTGGAAACAGTATTCTACATCATGGCTATCACTGTTGTGTCAGGTGCTTTGGGCAACCTGTTAGTTGAATTTGGCGTAGTACGTTTGATTGAAGTCGTGCTCCGTCCTCTCATGAAACCTTTATACAACCTTCCTGGCGTTGCTGCTCTCGGCGGCATCATGACATTCTTGTCTGACAACCCAGCAATCATAAGTCTTTCTAAAGACGCTCACTTCGCACGTTATTTCAAAAAATATCAGCTTATTTCCTTAACAAACTTCGGTACTGCTTTCGGCATGGGTCTCGTCGTGATTATGTTCATGATGGGTAAAGGTTTCTTGCCTGCTGCATTGGTTGGTTTACTCGGCGCTGTTATCGGTAGTATCGTTTCTACACGTTTGATGCAACGTTTCATCTTGAAATCTAACCCTGAACTCAATGTTGAAATCAGCGACAAAGAAGGTGACGAACAACAAATCTCTTTCAAGTCAGAAGGCAGCGCATTCTTACGTTTCTTGAACGCTATCCTCGATGGCGGCAAGTCTGGTGTTGACATTGGTCTCGCTATCATCCCTGGCGTTCTTATCATTTCAACAGTTGTTATGATGCTCACATTCGGTGCTCCAGAAGGCGGATATCAAGGTGGCGCTTACGAAGGTGTTGCATTGTTGCCATATCTCGCTGAAAAGGTTGACTTCTTATTCAAGTGGTTATTCGGTTTTGAAAGCCCACAATTAGTAGCATTCCCAATCACAGCTCTCGGTGCTGTTGGTGCAGCTCTCGGATTGATTCCTCGCTTCATCCAAGAAGGTATCATCAATGGTAACGCTATCGCTGTCTTCACAGCTATGGGTATGTGCTGGAGCGGTTACCTCAGCACTCACACAGCAATGCTCGACTCACTCGGATTCCGTAGCCTCACATCAAAAGCTATCTTGGCTCATACAGTAGGCGGTCTCGTAGCAGGTGTCGCAGCTCACTGGTTGTACGTTTTATTATCAATGATATTCTAATATAATTAAGGTATGCAGACAGTCGCATTAGGTAAGACAGGATTTGTAGTAAACAAGAACGGCTTCGGAGCTTTGCCGATACAACGTATTTCTAAAGAAGACGCGGCTTATCTTCTTCGTAAAGCTTTCGATAATGGTATAACATATTTCGACACGGCTCGTTTCTATACCGATAGCGAAGAGAAGATGGGATATGCACTCAGTGACATACGAGATAAGGTCATCATTGCAACCAAAACTGCCGCTACTAATGTGACTGCTTTTTGGAAAGACCTTGAGACAAGTCTCAGATTATTGAAGACTGATTACGTTGATTTGTATCAGTTCCATAATCCATCTTTCTGTCCTAAACCTGGCGACGAGAGCGGTGTTTATGACGCAATGCTCGAAGCAAAGGAAAAAGGCTTGATACGTCATATCGGCTTGACAAACCACAGACATCATGTGGCAAAGGAAGCTATCGAATCAGGACTTTATGAAACAATACAGTTTCCATTCTCATATATCAGTTCGGAAAAGGAACTCGAACTGGTTCAGATGTGTAAGGAAAGAGAATTAGGCTTTGTATGTATGAAAGCATTGTCGGGCGGTCTCATCAATGACTCGGCCTGTGCCTACGCATTCTTGAACCAGTTTGACCATGTGCTCCCGATTTGGGGAATACAAAGAGAAACCGAACTCGATGAGTTTATCTCATATCAGGAAAATCCACCTGTCATGACAGAAGAACGGTGGGAGAAGGTGAGACGCGACAGAGAGGAACTTGCAGGCGAGTTCTGCCGTGGATGTGGCTACTGCATGCCTTGTCCTGCAGGAATACAGATCAACGACTGTGCAAGAATGAGTCTCTTCTTGCGCCGAGCTCCTCATAGCGTATATCTTTCTGATGAATGGAAAGTGAAAATGAAGATGATAGAGAATTGTTTACATTGCAATCTATGTAAAAGCAGATGTCCTTACGGATTGGATACACCTAACTTGTTGAAAAGAAATTATGAGGATTTCAAAACATTTATTTAAGGTGTTATGTAACTTGTTGTAATTCATTGTGATTATTTTTTTTTGATAATTTAGATGTTCGTGATTTTTATAATGAAAAAAATCGTATCTTTGCAGACCGAAATATGAGAAATTAAAATAATAAACCAACAATTAAAAATGAAGAAGAAATTTATTACCTTATTAAGCATGATAGTATTATCATGTTCTCTTTTTGCACAAAATGATGCTTTCTTCAGCTACAATAATGCAGGAGGAAATAATTCAAGAAACACTACTGCTGGAGGTTACATTATTACCAACGGATTTGGTATTAATGATATGAATGGCAATGTTAATGATTATGAATGGGTAGATAATACAACACCGATTGGCAGTGGATTATTGATATTGGCTGGCGCAAGTATTGCATACGCATTCGCTAGAAGAAAGGAGGAATCAAAATGAAAAAATTATCGTTAATTATTTTGGCTTTCGTAGCATTGTTTCTTACATCATGTGATAAAGATCCACAAACAAACCCAGAAGAAACAAATTTGGTTACAGTTACATTAGAATTGCCAGTAGATAATGGCTCAAAAACAGACTTCTCTGATTTCTTGACAGGAAATGCTGCTAATCCAAATTTCAGCATTAAATGGAGAACAGATATTCAAGAAACAGTTTATTTAGCTGTTCCAACTATCCAATACGAAGATGAAAATGGAAATATAACAACTACTGGAAAGGCACAAATAATACCTTTGAAAGCTACAGAAGGTAATGGTAGTTCAGTTATGACATTCATAGGCGTTGTTGATAGCAAGCTTTTAAGAAGCACTTTGACATATACATTATATTACATGGGAGATGGAAATGTCACAACAAAAGAAAACGAAGGTGTAATTAATGGTTTAGAAATGTCATTTGATAATCAAGATGGTTCAAAAGCTAACTTAGGTAGATGTCATTTCGCAACAATGAACGTTGGTGTTCAATTGCTTAAGGCAGATGATAATGTTATTGGATATATCTTGAAATCTCTTGATACCAATAATACAAACTTTACTACTCAAGTAGCTTTGGCTTATTTAGATTTAAAAGATGAAACAGAATTGTCTGGAGCATCTAAAGGAGTATCAGTAATGTATAATACCTCAACAAATAAATTTGATGTTAAATACTTATACTCTTCAAATAATACAATTAGCCTTACAAATCCTAGTGAGAAATCACTCGTAGTATTGGCTCCTGGAATTAAAACAATAAGCTGTACAAAAGGTTCTTATACATTTGATAAAGGCGTTGGTGCTAATAAAGTGTATTATAATGTCAGAACATATGCAAATGGTCAGACACCTGAAGTCGTTCCATTAAAATGGAATTGATAATAAACCAACAATAAATATATCTAAAAGACGAAATCATACTATGGTTTCGTCTTTTTTTGTTAATGAAAATTAAGTTTTGCCCTTGTAAAATTAACACTTTTTAACTTTTCTGTTCAAAGAAAATGTTATATTTTTGCAAGGTAAAATTAAATGAAAACCAATAATAAATTTATGAAAACTAAATTAACAACATTAGTGTTGTGCCTGGTTTTGACATCACATATAATGGCACAACAGAAGACAGATTCCTTTTTTACCTATCAGGATCTCAGCAGTTCAAACAGAGCTACTCTAGTTGAGTTTTATACTAATGACGGTACAACAATACCGAACATGAATGTCAATGCAGCATCTCTAGAAGATGGATTTTTTGTCTTGTCGTTGATATGTATGTTGTACTTAATCGCGAGAAGAAAGGAGGCGACGATATGAAAAAAATAGTTTTTATGATGCCGTTGTTTCTCCTTTTGTTTGTCCATTGTAAAAAAGATGATACAGTCTTTGAAGAAGAGACTGTGATGGTGCCTGTAACTTTTGAGCTGCCGATTAGTCAGGCAAAGTCTGATTTTTCCAATATGTTTCCAACTGGCGATATTGATTGGGGAAACGAAAACCATGTTGAATATATGTATCTGGCAGTTGGGAATACTTACTCTTATTATGATCAGGCTACAAATACGACCATTAAAATAGGTGAGATGGTGGAACTGAAAGCAGAAGTGATAGGAACGGCAGATACCTTGATGTTTACAGGCTTGGTACCGCTGAGAACATTGTGGTCGTCAAAGAAATGTTCTTTGTATTATTTTGGTAATAATGGAGATGGAAAAGAAGGTACTAATGTAACTAATATTTATCATTATAAAAAGACAGATAAATGTATCGGCAAAAGAATTTCATTTTTAAGGCAAACGGGAAGCATGGAAGATCTTGGTGATTATCATGTAGCATATTACCCAAATGTAGGAATTAAGACATTGTATGACGATAATTCTAATGTTGTCGGTTATAGCATAACAGCAAAGACTCTAAGAAATATCACATCTGTGGCTATGTTTGATCTGGAAGGAGAGACATCGTTGAAGGGCACTGCGACACAATTGAAGGCTTATTCTGTTGTGTGGAGCAATAACAACGAATTTGTGACGAGTTTTGAGATGACACCGGAAGATGGCATTGACGTCAGTGGCAATGTGGGTGAGAAGTCTTTGATAACATTGTTGCCAGTTGCAGAACCGGTATATGTCGAATGTGGAAAAGGCATATATGAATTTCGTAAAGGCATTGCTGAAGGTTTCGTTTATGTAGGCAGAAATGGAAGCACAATGGATGATGTGTTGCCGTTGTTCTGGAAAAAGCCATAGACGATATTTATTATAAAAGTATATGAAAAACAGAAAGAGGGATTTGTTATCAAATCCCTCTTTCTGTTTTTGTAATTAATATTTCTTAGAACAGGTAAACAAAACCAAAAGAAGCGGTTGTTTTGTTGTTTGCACCTATTGAGAAATCATTGTCAACTTTAACGACATTGTTGGAGAATGTTTTGTTTTGTGAATGTGTATAGTTGATGCTTAACAATCCTATCTCTGTTGTGAAAAGGATGTGACTGTTGAATTTGTATGTGAGACCAGGTATGAGGCGAGCTCCTATTTCAAAGTGTTTTTCAGAGTCGTATATCTTGTCGTCGAAATCTTCTTTTGTCTTGGAAAATACCATTGGCATTTTAGCATCAACGTATAATGTTATTTTATCGAATTTGGCATATGCGTAACGGAAAAATGGTCCTATGTTAAAAGCATTTGAATAAGTGGTTCTGTATAAAACATCACCATTGTTTTCCTGATAGTAATCATAATCGCTTGATGAATTATAAGTGTAACCGAGACCAATACCGAATCCATAACTTTTACCAGGTATCATATAACCGGCTGCTGGAATTAAAGAAAATCCTTTTTGTACTGGATCGTCATCTTTTGTTGTGAATGGCTTTTCATATCTGGTATGACCACCTGAATATTGGGCGGAAATACTTCCTGCAACAAAGAATTGGGCTTGTGAGACAAAGTATGCCGTCACAAAAACTAAAACGAGTAATAATTTCTTCATATTATAAAATTTAAATAGATATTTCTACTGAAAAGTGTTGTTTTATCATAAAGTATATTGATGATTACGCTTTACTTATCTGATAACCATATCATCAGTAAAAGATGATGGTTTGTGCAAAAGTAGAAATATTTTCAATTACTTTTATAAAAATTAGAAATTTTTGGATAGCATACAATAAATCCTACATTCAAGACATTTCCGTCTTCTGCAATAATATTTATACATATACAATAAGGCCTGTGTCTGAAAGGCGTTCTGCAATATGATTCCGCTCTTGTTGAAATTTCTTGTTATAAGATTATCTTCTGCTTCAATATGTTCCAGATAATTCATGGCTTTTTCCTTATAGCTTTCCAAAGAATGTGTATGCCCATAATGAAACAGTATCGGTATTATTGCATTTATCAGAATGGAATCTATGGCGGTTTTGCCTATAATTTTCTTTCTTTCAATTTTAGAAACCTTGTCAAATCTGTAATGTGTGTCCCAATATGGATTAAGATCGACATCGAAAAGTTTTATTATCTCGTCAATGTTGTGAGAATCTCTTATCTTGGAAAACATGCTGCCATTATGAATTATTATCTTGGCCAATTGGGCAATTCTGATGGTTGGGAAATTCGGCGGTCTAAGTCGTAGAAACTTCCAATTGGAAATGGGCATGACTTTCAGTCCGAACTTGTTTTTGAGCATGGTGAAATCTCTTTTTAGTAGAGAAGGATATTCTTCTTCAAAATCGTCATCAAGAAACCCTGCACATCCGAATAACATTGCTTCGATGTAAGTCTCGTTGTCGAGATGTTTCAGAAGAAGATTCAATGGCAATATCCTCGACAGGTATTCAAAGGAGTCGTTGTTGACTTTCAGCCCGAAGTAACGCATGAGTCTTTGATAAAAGGTCTGTTCCCAGTCATAGTTGTTGTTTATTAACTTAAAGTCCATGTCTTTACATTCATTTTCTAGATGTTCTACTAGCATCCTGTCGAGCCAAGAGATGATTGTAAATTCTTGAACACTGCCAATAAATTCACCGCAAGGAACCCAATTTCTGGAGTTTAAAAACCTATTATAATTATGAAAAAGTGAAATGTCAAATTTATCTTTAATTACAAGTGTGGGTATCTTTAGATTGTCTGTGTCATGTTCATAAACGACATGTAGAATAACATTGTTATAATTAGTGTCATTATGATGGTTGTGTTTGAACCAGTCGGATGTTCTTACATGCATTTCTACCTGTCCAGCCCAGAGCGTTCCTCCAATCTTGATCCGTGCGTTGATATAGTCGGCTCCTGAATTGATGTTGCGGTTTCCTACAGATATGATTGTGATGTCTTCATTGTCGGTCGTCTTTAAGTCAAGCGACAAGAGACGGTTCTCCCATAGATAATATATAAAATCCTCTTTCATAAATTTCGGTCTGTAAATTTTGGACTGCAAATATAATAAACCGAAATATGATTTGTCAAGCCGTTTTAAAAGAATTTCTTACGTTTTAACAATTTTTAACATAATGAATGTCAATAATTAATTATTCTCTTAATTATAATTAACTATTCAATGTTGATACTATTGTTCAAACCATGTCTGAGGTTTTTTCTTCAGATCTTTTAAGGTATAAACAAAAACGTATTTTGCAGTTTTTCCGCATCGTTCTATTGTTATAGTGTCCATTGGAGTTATTTCCTTGAAATATTGTTTGAGGTATTTGTCTGGCTCATAATAGTCAAAACTTTCTGTAAGGAACCAGTAGCTATTGCCTAATTTAAGGTCTCCTCTTTCCTTGTTGATCCATGCGTATTTATGGATTTCAGATGGGTCTCGGAAACCATACATGTCTATGCCAAGTGGATGAGCGACATAGTAGTCTAAATTTGCAAGAGGATACCATTTCAAAGCTATCATACCGTCCGATTCTTTCATCGATCCGTTTTCGATGGCTTCTGTCCTGATCTTTTCAAATTCTGGTTTTATCTTGCGCCATCCGTACATGTCTAAAGTGAAGTCGCCTTCTCCGTATCGTTGAATGGTTTTTGATCTTTCAGAAAAATTCAGTGGAATCATCCCTGTTTTGATCTCTATAAAGCCGAATGCTAATGTGAATATTAAAACGGAAAGGGCTGTTATAATAGGTCTTGGTATGATGATTTCATCGTTACAGACTTCGTATTTGTCGCTAAATCGTGCAGCGACAAAAATCAATAATAACACAAATGAAGGAGCGGTCCAGTGTGGTAATATCTGTCTGGTAAAGGAGAAAAACCAGAATAATATTATCATAGGAAGGCTTAAACATAAGATCAGACGTTTAGGCGTTTGTGCGATGTAGTCTTTTCCTTTTATTAATGCTATCAGTGCGCTGATTGTCAATATGTAATTTACGGGGTTGTTGTACCCTAACTCACCGGCCAGTTCGGCAAGAAAATATTCGGGATGAAACTCGCCGAATAAGCCTACTCTGTTGCCATGGAAGGTGAAGCTTATAAATTCGTTGTTGATGTTCCATATCAGAATAGGCATTGCGCATATGGCGGAAATGACGGCAGACAGGTACATGAACGGATTTTTAAATTCTTTTCTACTATAAAAGATAACATATAATCCGACTCCAACCCAGATGAAGATGCCTGAATATTTCGACAGCATTGCCATTCCTGAGAAAAGTCCGGCCATGAGAAGGTGCTTGTTATTCTCTTTCTGGAAATATTTGAAGAATTGCAGGATTGCGATAAATGTGAATATGCTCAGAGGAGTGTCAGGTAAAATGAAGATGCCTGTTATTACAAAGGCATATATCGAAGCTGTGTAAAGTAAAGCGGAATAGAATCCGGTTTGTTCGTTTTTGGCCTCTTTCCCTATCAGAAAAACGAGGTATGTGTTGATGGTCATGACGATGACGGATGAAAGCCTCATAAACAACTCGCTCGACAGTAAAAGGTTGCAGCTGAACAGCTGGATGAACCAGCCTACCATTGGCGGATGGTCGAAATGACTCCAGTCGGGGAACATGGCATATGTCCAATAATAGACTTCATCGTTGCCTAATTCTAAAGCTGATGCGAAAAGAATTCTTATCAAGGCACTTACGCTTAATAAAAACATCAAACTTTTGTTTATGTTCTGTTGTTTAATCTTCATCAAATATAATCTATATGTGCGTTCTAGACTGCAAATATATGGTAAAATGGACTTTTTCGTATCATATTTTTTTGTATTTTTGTAAATTATAAATATAACATATTATTTTAAAAAAATTAAAAACAACAATATGGATTCAAATCCTAACGAAAATATAATTGAAAAAGTAACCAGCAAAGAGTATGAATTTGGTTTTGTTACAGACATTGAGACAGATTTCGCTCCGAAAGGCCTCAGTGAAGATATTATCAGACTCATCTCGTCAAAGAAAGAAGAACCGGAATGGTTGCTTGAATTCAGACTGAAAGCCTATAGAAAATGGCTGACTATGAAGCAGCCGGAATGGGCACATCTAAATATCCCTCTAATTGACTACCAAGACATCATCTATTACGCAGCACCGAAGAAAAGAAAAGAGCTGCAGAGTCTTGACGAAGTAGATCCAGAATTGTTGGATACCTTTAACAAATTGGGCATTTCGTTGGACGAACAGAAACGTCTTACCGGTGTCGCCGTTGATGCCGTGATGGATAGTACTTCTGTCAAGACAACGTTCCAAGATACTTTGTCGAAACATGGTATTATCTTTATGTCGTTCAGTGAAGCTGTCAAACATCATCCTGATCTGGTTAAAAAATATTTAGGAACAGTGGTGCCTCATACCGATAACTTTTTTGCAGCATTGAACTCTGCTGTATTTAGCGATGGTTCATTCTGCTACATACCGAAAGGTGTCCGTTGTCCTTTGGAATTATCTACATATTTCCGTATCAATGCAGCTAACACAGGTCAGTTTGAACGTACATTGATAGTCGCCGATGAAGGTGCTTATGTGAGTTATATGGAAGGCTGTACCGCGCCTCAACGTGACGAGAATCAGCTTCATGCTGCTATAGTTGAGATAATAGCGGAGACCGATGCTGAAGTGAAATATTCTACTGTCCAAAACTGGTATCCAGGTGATAAGGACGGTAAAGGCGGAATCTATAACTTCGTTACCAAACGCGGTATATGTCGCGGCAACAACTCTAAAATATCATGGACGCAGGTTGAGACAGGCTCTGCCATCACCTGGAAATATCCTAGCTGTATCTTGAAAGGCGACAATTCTTCAGCTGAGTTTTATTCGGTGGCTGTAACCAATAACTATCAACAAGCTGATACTGGAACAAAAATGATCCATCTTGGAAAGAATAGTAAAAGTACTATCATTTCAAAAGGTATCTCTGCAGGTCATAGCCAAAACGGCTATCGCGGTCTGGTGAGAATAGCACCTAATGCAAGTAACTGCCGTAACTTCTCACAATGCGACTCCTTGTTGCTTGGTGATAAGTGTGGTGCTCATACATGGCCTTACATAGAATGTAGCAACGACACGGCAATCCTTGAACATGAAGCGACAACATCGAAAATATCAGAAGACCAATTGTTCTATTGTAATCAAAGAGGTATAGATACAGAGAAAGCAATAGGATTGATTGTTAATGGATATGCTAAGGATGTGTTGAACAAACTGCCGATGGAGTTTGCTGTCGAAGCTCAGAAATTGTTGTCAATCACTTTGGAAGGCAGCGTCGGTTAATTATTTTTAACTTAATGAAAATTTAGAACTATGTTATTCGATATAAAAAATTTACATGTCTCAGTAGGAGGCAAAGAAATATTAAAAGGTTTCAACCTTACCGTCAATGAAGGCGAGATACATGCCATCATGGGCCCTAATGGAACTGGTAAAAGCACTTTGGCTGCTGCCATTACAGGAAGAGAAGGTTATGAGATAACAGAAGGAGAAATATGGTTTAAAGGCAAGAATATCTTGGAAATGAGTCCTGCCGACCGTGCCAATGAAGGTATCTTCTTGAGCTTCCAATATCCAGTCGAGATTCCTGGCGTCAGCATTCAGAACTTTATGCGTACAGCTGTCAATGCTAAACGCGAATATCAAGGACTTCCAAATATGCCGATGCCAGAGTTCGTCAAGATGATGAAAGAAAAACAGGCTATGGTAGAGATAACTGCTAAGTTGCAGAATCGCTATGTAAACGTAGGATTCTCAGGTGGTGAGAAAAAGAAAAATGAGATTTTCCAAATGGCTATGCTCGAACCACAACTCGCTATTCTTGATGAGACCGACTCTGGTCTTGACATCGATGCTTTGAGAATTGTGGCTAATGGTGTAAATCAACTTCATAGAGACGACAATGCTTTTATCGTGATTACTCACTATCAAAGACTTCTAGATTATATCGTCCCTGATTTCGTTCATGTGATGTATGATGGTCGCATAGTGAAATCTGGCGATAAGTCCCTCGCATTAGAACTTGAAGAAAAAGGTTACGAATGGATTAAAGACACCATTCTTTAATTATTAAATTTTGTAACTTATGGAAAACCAAGATAACAAAATAACTTTGCAGAGTCAGCTCGTCGAATATGCCAACAATTCGATGGATGTGATTTCAGCTTATGATACGCCAAAAGTGAGACAGCTTCGTCAGGATGCCATCAGTCGTTTCATTGAAAAAGGCTTCCCTACAAAAAAAATGGAGAAATGGCGTAACTCACGTATGATAGAATGTGTTGATGAAAGTTATAACATCAGTTCTGTCGAAAATAAAAAACATGATTTCTGCTGCGTGATACAAAACCTCGATACTGAAGTCGTCTCTCTGACAAATGGCATGTTTCCAGAAGATGAAGGTTTACGTATTTTAAATAATGGTATCATTATCGGAAGCACACGCAGAGCAATGCAACAATATCCGGAATTGTTTGAAAAACACTTCGGAACATGTAATATCAATGATGTAAACGGTTTCTATGACGTCAACACGGCTCTTTGGCAAGACGGTTTCTTTATCTATGTCCCTAAGAATGCTGTGGCAGAAAAACCAATACAAATTATCAAAGTCATCGACAATGATAATAATCCTTTTATCCAGACAAGAAACTTTATCATACTTGAATCTAACTCGCAGCTCCAGATCATCGACTGTGATGATTCCATAAAAGAACAATCAAGCTTTGTAAATTCTTATACAGAGATAATCATAGGTGAGAACGCTCAGCTTGATAATTATAAGTTGCAGAATCTCAACGACAACTCTTCATTGTTGAATACCAATACTGCCAAACAGTCGGCAAATAGCCGCTTACAGACACATACCATCAGTTTCAATGGCGGTAAGATCCGTAATAACATCTTTGTTGATATTGACGGCGAAGGTGCAGAATGTAATATCTACGGACTTTATCTGGTTGACAAAAAACAGCATGTCGATAATCAGATAAAAGTCAATCATAATGTGGCTAACTGTAACAGTAACGAGAAATTTAAAGGTATTCTTGATAATGAAGCTACTGCTGTTTTCAACGGTCATGTTTATGTTGCTCCTAATGCTCAGAAAACTAATGCATATCAGAATAATAGCAATATCATTTTAACAGACAAGGCCAAAGTCAACACCATGCCGTTCCTTGAAATATATGCCGACGATGTGAAATGTTCACATGGTTCATCTATAGGACAACTCGATCAGGAGGCTATGTTCTATATGCAGCAGAGAGGTATCAGCAAGGAAAACGCACGTATGCTTCTGATGTATGCTTTTGCGGCAGATGTTAGTAACAGTATTGGAATTGAGGTACTTAGAGAACGTATCGATGATATGATAAAACGTCGTCTTAAAGGTGAGTTGTCTTGTTGCGAAAATTGCGTCTTCCAGTGTAACAGCCCTAAAGAATACGATTTCAAGATTGATTTAAGTAAGATATGATTTTCAATAATATAGATATAAATGAGATACGCAAGCAGTTTCCAGTATTAGACAGGACAGTCTATGGAAAACCGCTTGTGTATTTCGACAATGCCGCCACGACACAGAAGCCTCTTTGTGTAATAGAAAGAGAACGCGACTATTATCTCAACGAGAACTGTAATATTCATCGTGGCGTTCATTATCTTAGTCAGGAAGCTACAGAGGCATACGAGAACGCTCGTAAGACGATTGCATCTTTTGTCAATGCAAAAGACTCCAACGAGATCATCTTCACAAGAGGAACGACAGAGTCGTTGAACCTTCTTGCTACTAGCCTTGGCAAGCTTCTTGTAAATGAAGGTGATAAAGTCATGGTGTCTGCGATGGAACATCATTCCAATATGGTTCCGTGGCAACAGATGATACATGAGAAACACGGCGAGCTGCTTGTTATTCCGATGGATAAAAACGGAGTCCTCGACATTAACGCATACGAAGAATTGTTGAAACAGCAGCCTAAGATTGTCAGCATCGCTCATATATCAAATACATTGGCTACTGTCAATCCTGTCAAGGAGATGATAGCAATGGCGCATAGATATGGCATCCCTGTTATAATAGATGGTGCGCAGTCGATGGCTCATCATAAAATCGACGTTCAGGATCTGGATTGCGACTTTTTCGTTTTCTCTGGTCATAAGATGTATGCTCCTATGGGTATAGGCGGACTTTATGGCAAGTTGGAGTGGCTAGAAAAGATGCCTCCTTATCAATATGGCGGCGAGATGGTTGACAAGGTTAGTTTTGAAAAGACGACATTTAATAAGGTGCCTTTTAAATTTGAAGCTGGTACTCCTAATGTAGGAGCTGCACTGGGTCTGGAGACTGCCGTTAAGTTCATTCAAAGTCTTGATAGAAAGGCTGTCGAGGAATATGAAGAGTATCTCCTTAACTATGCTGTAGAGCAACTCTCAAAAATAGAAGGTATTAGATTTATAGGCCAGGCTCCAAAGAGAAGCGGGCTCGTTTCTTTCCTGATAGGTGATATTCATCCTTATGATCTGGGAACATTGGTCGATAAGATGGGCGTGGCTTTGAGGACTGGTCATCATTGTGCTGAACCAGTGATGACGTTCTTCGATATACCAGGAACGGTAAGAGCTTCATTCGCAATATATAATACAATAGAAGAAGTAGATGTTTTCATTAAGGCAGTCGAAAAAGCTGCTAATATGTTAAGATAAATAAAGATAAAAATGACAATAAAAGAAATACAAGATTCAATCGTTGAAGAGTTTTCAATGTTCGATGACTGGATGGACAGATATGCCATGCTCATTGAAATGGGAAAAGACTGTCCTATCATCGATGCTCAATATCGTAACGACAACTACCTCATCAACGGATGCCAGTCTAGGGTGTGGCTTCATGCTAGATTGGATGATGGCAAGGTTTATTTCAGTGCCGACAGTGATGCTGTGATAACAAAAGGTATCATTAATCTCTTGATCAAGGTCTTTTCAGGACAGACACCAAAAGATATCATGGAAGCTGATATGAGTTTCCTCGATGAGATAGGATTGAAGGAACATTTGTCACCGACACGTTCCAACGGATTGTTGAGTATGGTGAAACAGATGATGCTTTACGCCGAAGTGTTTAATAATAAAATGTAAGCATAATAGTTTGGTGTAGTTATAAATTGAAAGTATATAAATATTATCTTTATATTTAAAACTTAAAATGTACAACTACTTTCAACTATAGACTCTCAATTATAAACTAAAAATATGTGGAATATATTCAAGAAAGATATTATGACAGCTGAAGAAAAAGATTTGTTGAAAGAGAGAATCATTGCGGTATTGGGAACAATCTATGATCCTGAAATCCCCGTTGACATATATAAATTGGGATTGATATACGACATCAATATTGATGACGATGCTAATGTTACGATACTGATGACAGTGACAGCTCCAAATTGTCCTGTTGCTGATCAGCTTCCAACTTTTGTAAAGGAGAAGGTTGGTACTATGATGGGTGTCAAGAAATGTAAGGTGGAATTGACATTCGAGCCTGCATGGTCTCCGTCAATGATGAGCGAAGAGGCTCGCGCAGAATTAGGATTCGACGATGGCTTCGGCTTGGGAGATCTGATGTATTGATTTGTATAATGATATGGATTATATAAAAAAATCAGGAATGTTTAACATCCCTGATTTTTTGTTTATATTCTAATCTGAATTATTAGATAGCTGCAGAAATCAAGAATGTTGCAGCGACTGCGATAATAGCATACAATTCAGGGAAAGCTGCCAAGATCAAAGTCTTGCCGAATACATCGTGACCATTGCCGATAGCAGTGATGCCATTAGCGCAGAGCTGACCTTGACGGATAGCTGATACCAAACCTACAACACCGAGGAACAAACCGCAGCTGAATACTGCCAATGCTTGATTCATTGTGATGTCTGGTGATAAGACACCTTGTAACAAGAAGAAGCCCAAGAAACCATACAAACCTTGTGTACCAGGCATAGCACTTAAAACTAAGTAGTTACCAAAAGCTTCATCATTCTTTTTCATTGCACCAACTGTGGCATTGCCACCGTATGTTACACCTAATGCACTTCCGATACCGCATAATCCAATCATAAGAGCGATACCTACGTAAGCTAAAATTAATGCTGTTGTCATAATGTTAATTTTTTTTTATTTGTTATTATTTATTTAATTTTCAATTTTTGTTGAGATGCAGCAATGATGTGTCATTGATACGTCTTTATCATTTAATTCTTTTTAAATGGTTCATATTGTTTTGCACCGCCAACGAATCCTGAGTTCTTGTAAAACTCCACGAATGTAAGACGCATAGGATGTACGAAAGCACTCAGTGCCGACAATGCGATGTTCATGGTGTGACCAAATATCAGGATCAAAAGCATCACTATTGTTCCTAGAACAGGGATGTCTGGTTTCATATTCATGGCCAAGTCATTGAAGACTAATCCAAGGATGGAGCCTGATAAACCCAAGGCGAAGAGTCTGATATAAGAAAGGACGTCGCCGAGGAGGCCTGTAGCCATGTTGTATGTGTCCCATAATCCTGAGCCTATGTTCTTGAATGGTGCGGCGAATGAATTGATAGGGCCGTTTAAAAGATAGACCAATACTGCACCAGTGATGATACATGCGTAGAAAGGAATGCCTATTCCGTCAATCAGGAAAGTGACGATGCCGCCTAGAAGCATGATGACCCATCCTATTGTCGATACTGCTGCACCAAAACCATATAACTTGGTCATGTTGATTATCTTCAGACACATGCCAAATAATATCTGGAATACACCTATTATTAATGATACATAGAATGCTGAATAGATGCCTTCAGGTTTGAACATGATGGCCTTGAGTTTGTTGACGATAGGAATGTCAACATCAAGCAGTGGCACTCCGAAGAAGGTTCCGCTTATGGTTCCCATGATGACGGTGCCGAATCCTAAGAAGAATCCGAGCCATAATATGTTGCTCATATCTTTGAACTTCTTGCTTAAGATTAATGCTAATGTGATTATACATATTAAAGCACCGTAGCCTAAATCGCCCATGCAGAATCCGAAGAACATCACGAAGAATGGTGCGAAGAACGGTGTCATGTCTAATTCCCAGTAAGTAGGGATGGAGTACATGTTACCGACCATTTCAAATAATCGTGCGAAGAAACCGTTCTTTAGTTTGATAGGAGGATTATCTACATTTTTCTCAGGCTCTGTCGCCTCGAAGTAGATGTCTTCTTTGTCCAACCATGCAATGGTATCGGCCTCTATCTCTTTAGGCACCCAACCTTCAAGCATCATGATTTTGTCGTCTGCTAAACGTTGAGCGGCTTCACTGACTTTATAGAATTTTGCATCCTCAACGATAGCCTTCTTGTATTCTTCAAGATGAAGGGTGGCATTGTCTGCTATGTCAGTGAGATATCTCTTGATGTCAGCTAGCTCTTTTTTAAGTCCGTCAATCTTGGCCTCGATTTCCGACTTTGTCATTGATGGGAAGTGGAATGTCTCAGCGTCGATATTCACTTCTTTTCCTTTTGAGGTTATGGTGGTGAAGTATTTGAAGCCAGACATTTCGTTTATAACGTAAGCGTTGAACTCTTGTTCCCATGCTTCGTTGAATTTATTTTGAGCAACGCTGAAGAATCTTAAGTCCCAGTTGTTGCTATCTATAAGATTCAATCTTTCTTCTGGGAATTTTCCCCATTGAGCATAAACGTTGTTGTCTTTTTGAAGAGAAGCTATCTCCTGTTGTATAGAATCCATCTCGGCGAATTTGCCGTCGATGAAAGAAATCAATTCCTCATTGCGAAGTTCTGTTGTCAAAGCCTGTTGGCTGTTGGCTGTTGACAATTGTCCCAATAACTTGATTACATTATTAATATGCTTCACTTCAGTCATCTTGGCCTTCATGGTCTCGTCTTGCAATGTTTCTTTTTTTGCATGGACGTGAACCACACCGTGGTCGCGGAGGTCGTTGAGGAAATTGTTATAGTCGCGATGATAAATCAGCATCGTCAATTTTGTCATAGGTGTAATCATGATTCTACCTCCTTTTCTTGACGCATTTTAACTATCTTCTGGGCTGCTTTAGAAAGATTCTCTTCGTCTTCCAAGGCGCGTTTTATCTTTCTGATGGCATCTTCGAAACCAGGTATCTGTACCTTTTCATAAAGGTTGACCTTTTGTGTGGTTTTCTTTCTCGCCTTGCTGAGCAGTTCCATCTTACGTACCCAGAACTCGCGTTCCAAAGTGATGTCGATTAGTGACTTCATATATTCAATACCGTCCAAGATCCATGACGGCATGTTGAAAACGCTGAATTCTTTTACTTTATATGTCGCGCCTTCATATACCGGAGTGTTGACGCCGGCGATTTTTTTGACGCTGAATTTCACGTCTTCAACGCTGATGAGCTCGGGTTTGAACTCGCCCCACAGACGCAGTATGTCGCCCGACTGTTGCAAGATACTTTCCAATCTCTCGTCAAACTCTTCCACTTTCTCCTTGGAACGTTTGACTTCGAGACGCAGTGCAGACTCCTTGCTCTTGATGGTAGGTAGCGTACGCACACGTATCTTCAACTGCTTCTCCAGCTGTTGCATCGACGTTTTGTTATATTGAAATTTTATTGCCATAATAGTGTGATTTTAATATTGGCAATCAATCTTCTTTACCTGTCCAGTGTTTATCCATGAACTCTTTCTTGATAGATACTTCTGATTTGGTGAAGTATTTGCCGAAGAGATTCCAAGCAGTGTCGAGCATCTGGTCAATCTTGAGATCGACATCGATGGCGAGCAAGTCGTTGGAATATTCTTTGGCAAATTCAAGAACACGTTCATCGTAGTTTGTAAGGTCAAAACCGTTTTCGAGTTTGGTGCGTGCGTTGGCAGCATCGGCATAGAGACGGATACAGGCGTTCATCACCTGAGGATGGTCGGCGCGTGTCTTCTTTCCGATAACCAATTGTTTCAGACGTGACAGACTTCTGAACGGGTCAACGATGACTTTGCCGATCTCACTGTCTTTACGTAAGAAGAGCTGACCTTCTGTGATGTAACCGGTGTTGTCTGGAATAGCGTGGGTGATGTCGCCTCCCGATAATGTGGTGACGGCTATGATAGTGATAGAACCGCCACTTGGGAACTGAACCGCTTTTTCATAGATCTTTGCCAAGTCTGAATAAAGAGAACCAGGCATAGAGTCTTTGGAAGGAATTTGGTCCATACGGTTAGATACGATACTCAAGGCATCCGCATATAATGTCATGTCGGTTAAGAGTACCAAGACCTTTTCGTTTTTATCTACAGCGAAATATTCAGCTGCTGTAAGAGCCATGTCAGGTACGAGAAGACGTTCTACTGGAGGAGCCTCTGTTGTGTTGACGAAAGAGACGATGTGGTCAAGGATGCCTGCGTTCTCGAATAGGTTTTTGAAATAGAGGTAGTCGTCGTTGGTGAGTCCCATACCGCCGAGGATGATACGGTCGGCTTGTGCCTTCATGGCTACGTTGGCCATCACTTGGTTGAAAGGCTGGTCAGGGTCGGCGAAGAAAGGAATCTTCTGTCCTGACACCAAGGTGTTGTTTAAGTCGATACCTGCTATACCTGTGGCGATGAGTTCTGATGGCTGTTTGCGTTGTACAGGGTTTACCGAAGGACCGCCGATCTCGCGTTCCTCGCCATCCACCTCAGGACCGCCGTCGATAGGCTGGCCGAAAGCGTTGAAGAAACGTCCGCATAAGTCGTCGCTGACTTTGAGGGTAGGTGCCTTGCCTAAGAAAATAACCTCGGCATTGGTAGGGATGCCTTCTGTTCCAGAGAAGACCTGCAAGGTTATCTCGTCGCCCCAGATCTTTACGACCTGAGCCAGACGTCCGTGAATATATGCAAGCTCGTCGAAACCGACACCTGTAGCCTTAAGGCTGCAGGTCGCTTTGGTGACCTGGCTTATCTTTGTATATACTTTTTGGAATGCATTCATATATGTATGTTTTTTTATTATCTAATTATTTGACTAATCTCTCTTCAAGAACAGCATTGGCTTCTTCTTCTGCCTTGAAAAATTCTTCCGACTTGAAGATGGTATAGTTCATCTGTCTGAAGACGTTGATGAGTCTCTTGAAATAGATGGCTACTTCCTCGAAACCTTCAAAGTTGAACTCGGAACGTGTCACGTTGATGACTTTCTTTAACATATATTCCTGACGCTCTAATGATGTGGTGGCATCGATCTTGTCGAAAGCGTCTTGTTGTAATATGACGAAATCGACGAACTCCGACTTCCATAATGTGACGTGATAGTCGATTGGTACACTGTCGTCACCAAGGATGTTGATCTGTTCTTCTGTCTCTTTACCTCTTACTAATATGTTACGGGCTTCGTTAACCAATTCCACCCAGTTCTCGTCGAGTTTCTCTTTAGAATAGCTGATGAACTCTGGGTATTCGAGATATTTTGAATATGAGTCGAGGGTGTCGATGGCTGGGTAGCGTTTAGAGTCGGCACGGTTCTGTGACAAGGCATAGAAGCAACGTGCTGCTTTCTTTGTTGACTCTGTAACAGGTTCTTTCAAGTTACCTCCCGCAGGAGATACTGTTCCGATAAATGTGACAGATCCTGTCTCTCCATTGTTGAGATATACGATACCTGCACGTGCATAGAATCCAGCTATGATAGCCGACAAGTCCATAGGGAAAGCATCTTGTCCTGGTAGCTCTTCGAGACGGTTCGACATCTCACGGAGTGCCTGTGCCCAACGTGAGGTGGAGTCGGCTAACAAGAATACCTTTAATCCCATTGCACGATAATATTCACCGATTGTCATGGCTGTATATACTGATGCCTCACGGGCAGCAACAGGCATGTTGGAGGTGTTGGCTATGATGGTTGTTCTTTCATATAATGATCTTCCAGTGCGAGGGTCTTCAAGATGAGGGAACTCGGAGAAGATCTCAACAACTTCGTTGGCGCGTTCGCCGCATGCTGCCATGATGATGATGTCGGCGTTGGCATGTTTTGCCAATGAATGCTGGATGACAGTCTTTCCTGTTCCGAAAGGACCTGGGATGAATCCTGTTCCGCCTTCGAGTATTGGGTTCATGGTGTCGATGACACGGATACCTGTCTCAAGCAGACGGAATGGACGTGGCTTGTTTTTATATGCTTTGATGGCGAGCTTCACTGGCCATTTCTGTACCATAGTGATATTATGGATCTCACCTTCTTTATCTTTCAATGTTGCGACGATATCGTTGATGGTGTATTCGCCTTCTGCCACGACAGACTCTACGGTGTATTCGCCTTCAAATTTAAAAGGCACCATGATCTTATGATCGAGCCAGTTTTCTTTTACATTGCCTAGCCAGTCACCGGCAATGACAATGTCGCCTTTCTTTGCCAATGGAGTAAATGCCCATTTCTTGTCGTTTTCCAGAGCTGGTGTGTAGAGACCTCTCTTCAAGAAGACACCATCCATCTTATCTAAGTCGTTCTGAAGTCCGTCGAAGTTCTTTGACAATAATCCAGGACCGAGTTCTACTTCAAGCATGTGTCCTTCAAACTCTACCTTGGAACCTGGCTTCAGACCGCGTGTGCTTTCAAATACCTGTACGTAAGCAATGTCGCCAATAATCTTGATAACCTCAGCCATCAATCTTTCTTCACCTAAGAAGATGAAACATATTTCGTTTTGGAATACGTCACCTTCGATACGGACCAAGACCAAGTTGGAAATGATGCTTACTACTTTACCTAATGTCTTATTCATGTTTTATGTTTTTATTATTAAATATCAAATTCTTTGGCAAACTGAAATTCGTTCTTGAAACGTTCTAGCAGGTCGCGGAATATCTTCTTTCCTTGTTCTGTTGTCATCTTGCTCCAACGTTCCAATATCATCAGTTTGAGCATAAAAGCGATCACATTGTCGAATGTGAAATATTTATGTCCTGTCATCTCGTCGAGGAACTCCCAATAAAGCATGTCGATTCTATATTCACGTTCGGCTGTATTGTCTTTGTCGAAAAGAGCCAGCACGCTATCCACGTATGGATATTCATCAGATAGCTCGAAGTCTTTGGCGCGCGATGTCTTCAGCTGTGTCGTGAAATAAGAGTCGCCTATGACTTCCTTCTCGATGTCGAGGTGATATTTACGGCAGTTCAATGCTGTCATAAGGTTTTTGACATTCAATGAAAACTCTGCATATCTCTTGACCAGCTTCTCTTTTTGCGTAAGCATGAAGTTCCAGTATCTCTCGCTGAGCTCCACTTCTGGAAGTCTATGTGATACTTCTCTGTCTTCTTTCTGAAGATCGAGAAGGTAATCCTTGATATATGATGGAACGAACATAGGATCCTGTATCTCGTCTTCAAGTTGTGATGCTGTAAACACCGTCTGAAGATCTGGATCTGGCTCCTGTTTCTGTAAAAGACGAAGGATCTGTGCGTTATCGTTAGGGTAGAAGAAAAGATTAATAATGTCTGTTTCTTTCTTTGTAAGATAATCGTTGAGATATGTACGTAACTCCTGAACGCTAAGACCTAACTTCTTGTCGTCGGGGCTTATCTCAGGCAGTCCTGCCATCAGGCAATAATAATTTCCTCCTGCGATATTCATATCAATAATTGTGATGATGTTGAATAATTATTAACAAAAAAAAGATATACCCGATAAATACGGATATATCTAATTTTAATTATGAGAATAACAACTTCTTTGAATATTCCTTGAGATAAGCGGTGAAGAACTCTTCGAAGACTCTTTCTGAGAAAGTGATCTTGTAGCTTCCGTCTTTTGGCTGGATGACGAATCCTTCTTTCTGGCTGCTGTTGGTGACCAGCGTCAGATTGTCTAACAAGTTCTTATGTTTCGCAAGAAGATATTTTTCAAAACCTTCTTTTTCTTTTTCGTTCATTATCACATTAAGATTGATATTGCTTTCTGCGTTCCATTTCTCGATGATTTTACTCATGAGTTCGCGGACGAAATCTTCATCTTTGAAAGCGGCAGTAGTCATATCAACGGCAATCTTATTAGATATGAGATTTGTTATCTGTTGTTTTAGAGATGCTACGGCTTGTTTTACGCTCATGCCTATCTCAGCTTCGGTCTTCTGTCTGAGGTTGGCGGCGTCGCCGTTGGCGTTGTCGAGAATCGACTTGGCCTTGTTTTCTGCTTCTTTGATGATGTTGTCTGCATCTCTCTGAGCTTTTTCAAGGATATCTTTGGCATCATTTTGAGCTTTTTCGATACCTTCTTCGTAGATTTTCTTTGTTAAGATGTCTAATTTGTTGTCGTTGTTCTCCATAACTGTTATTTTTGTTTGTTATGCGTCAATATTAGCGTATGTTGCATTTTGTTCGATGAACTCGCGGCGTGGTCCTACCTCGTCGCCCATGAGCATCGAGAAGATGTAGTCGGCTTCAGCTCCGTTTTCTATTGTGATACGGCGTAAGGTTCTGTTTTCAGGATTCATGGTGGTGTCCCAAAGTTGTTCAGGGTTCATTTCACCGAGACCTTTGTATCGTTGTATGTGTAAACCTTTTTCTGAGCCGTCGGCAGATAATTCTCTTGTTATCTGTGCGCGTTCTTCTTCTGTCCAGCAATAACGTTCTGTCTTGCCTTTTCTTATGAGATACAAAGGTGGTGTTGCGATATATACATAACCTTTGTTTATAAGTTCCGGCATGTAACGGAAGAAGAAGGTAAGGATCAATGTTGAGATGTGGCTGCCATCGACGTCGGCATCGGTCATGATGACAATCTTATGGTATCTCAGTTTTTCAATATTCAGTGCTTTGCTATCTTCTTCTGTACCTATAGTAACACCCAAAGCTGTATAAATGTTTTTGATTTCATCGCTTTCGAATATTCTGTGTGGCATTGCTTTTTCCACGTTGAGGATTTTACCTCTCAGAGGAAGGATAGCTTGGAATGAACGGTCGCGGCCTTGTTTTGCTGAACCGCCTGCAGAGTCACCCTCGACGAGATAGAGTTCTGCTTTTTCTGGGTCTCTGTCTGAGCAGTCGGCGAGTTTGCCTGGAAGTCCTGAGCCTGACAATGCACCTTTACGTTGTACGAGTTCTCTCGCTTTGCGTGCTGCGTGGCGTGCTGTGGCGGCAAGGACGACCTTGTCAACGATCATCTTTGCTTCTTTTGGATGTTCTTCCAGATAGTTGTTGAGGCGGTCACTGACAATCTTATCGACGATACCCATCACTTCGCTGTTGCCGAGCTTTGTCTTTGTCTGTCCTTCAAATTGTGGTTCTGGCACCTTGACTGAGATGATTGCTGTAAGTCCTTCACGGAAGTCGTCGCCGTTGATTTCAAATTTCAACTTGGCGAACATGCCTTGTTTCTCGGCATATGACTTGAGTGTACGTGTCAAGCCGCGACGGAAACCGGAGAGGTGGCTGCCGCCTTCGTGTGTATTGATGTTATTTACGTATGAATGTAAATTTTCTGAGAATGAGGTGTTGTATTCCAAAGCGATTTCCACAGGAACGTTGTCGCTTTCACCTGTGATGGTGATCGGCTCTGGAGTGAGTTTTTCACGGTTCTTGTCGAGATAGTCGATGAAGTCGGCGAGTCCGTTTTCTGAGTGGAATGTCTCGCTCTTAGGAGCTATGTTCATATCTTCGTTCACCTCGCGTTCGTCAGTCAAAGTGATGGTGATGCCATGGTTGAGATATGTCAGCTCACGCATACGTTTCGACAATGTCTCATAATCGTATATGTTTGTGAGGAATATTGAATCGTCAGGAGTGAAGGTTATGATAGTTCCTGTGTCTGATGCTTCGCCCACTACTTCAACAGTGGTGATAGGCTTGCCGTATTCATATTCTTGTTTGAATATCTTTCCTTCGCGGTGGATCTCAGCGGTGAGATGTTTTGAAAGGGCGTTGACGCAACTAACACCGACGCCGTGCAGACCTCCTGACACTTTGTAAGATCCTTTGTCGAATTTACCACCTGCGTGTAATACGGTAAGAACTACTTCCAATGCTGAGCGTTGTTCTTTCTCGTGCCAGCCTGTAGGGATACCGCGGCCGTTGTCGGCTACACGGATGGAATTATCTTTTAATATTTTGATGTCTATAGCGTTACAATATCCGGCCATGGCTTCGTCGATAGAGTTGTCAACGACTTCATAAACCAAATGGTGCAGACCTCTGACGTTGACGTCACCAATGTACATGGCAGGACGCTTGCGGACAGCTTCGAGTCCTTCTAATACCTGAATGTTACTAGCATTATAGTTGCTTTCTGCAACTTTTTTTACTTCTTCTGTCATTTCTTTTTATAATGTAAAAGATATTTTTTATTTCTTCTGAAAAGTGCAAAATTATGCGCAAATATAATAAAAAAAATCGTGCATTATGTAGGAATGCACGATAAAAAATCACGATTTTTTTAAGTCACCAAGTCTCTGAGTCACCGAGTCTCCAAGACTTTAGTTTTATTAATAGAATCTAACAATTCTCTATTTATCAACCTATTGAGACGTATCAACAACCCCTCTTTTATTTTTATATGTGTTGTTGGTGCTTCTCTACAATTTTAAATTGTAAATTTTCAAACATTTCATCTGTGATTTCTAATACATACAAAACATTGTGTGTGTCAAAGAAGACATCTTTATATACATTGAAGTCATCTAAATTATCATAATATTTTTATGCTAAATATGTAATTTTTCCATTTCTATGTCTGTATTTGTAATTTTATGCATAGATTCCATAATAAAATCTTCGGGTGGAAATTTTGGGGTAATATGGCTTTTTTTACTTAAGTTGAATCCATATATAAATTCTATTCCAATACTATTCAGATTTTGATATTTAATAAGCCATTATCTATTGGATTTAACATATAAGAATATTGACCATAAGCCATGTTAGAACCTATATTAACAAAACAGTTTATGTAGATGGCATTATTGTTATCCATCAACTTTACAATACCAATTTTGGCGACTCCAGATAATACGATATTGTTTTTTGTCATAAGTTCAATGTCATAAAGTGTTTTCGTAACCTTTCTATCCCTTAGTCTTCAGACATTAGGATCTCTTAAAATCTATATTTGAATCCTACAAACGTTTGGAATCCGTAGCTGGGGTAATTGTAGTATATCTGGTATTTGTTGTGAATGAGATTCTTTATTTCAGCGTAGAAAGCAAGGTCGTCATTATAGTTAAAGTCGCAACCTAATTGGATGTCGCAGAATGGTTTCAGCACATTGACTTTTTCGTAGTTGAATAAGTCGTAACGTTTGCCTTCAAAATAAGTGGCTGCATTGAAATTCCAATTGTCGTTGTATTTGTATGTTCCTCTTAATGTAAATTCAAATTGAGGTTTGTACCATGCTTCTTGGTTTACTATGTCTTCCAATGCGTTGATTAATGAATCGGGACTTTTTGCCTGAATCATGTTGTATTTGTTATATGAGAAATTGGCGGCAAGTTTGATATCGTCCTTTAGTCTATAATGAAGGTCGATATTGAAATTAAAGATGTTGCAGTCATTCAGTATGATGTCGAAGGTGTTCAGCTTATCGGCATTCCTGATATAAAATACATGGTTATTGACTGTTTTGTAGCTCAATCCAGCATGTCCGCTCAATTTATTCAATGCTTTGAACTTCACTCCGCCTCTGAAGTCAAGCTTCGTCTTTTCATAATCAAACTCGCTGAATCCTATCAGGTTTGTCACTATGAAAGGATTGTCTTTTAAGATGTTTTTCAGAGTGTTGATTTTTGTCATGCCGTCCAATCCTGCGTAGAACTCCAGTTGTCTCTCGAAAAGATAAAGGCTTCCTTTGAGGTCTGGATAGAAGCCTCCCAGATAGTTGGTCTTGGCATCTATTCTGAAGCCGAGATGAAGGCTGTAGTAATCTCCATCGAATGCGAGGTATGGGTTGGCAACTATCAGGAACGATGTCTGGCTGCCGTTACTTAGTATGTTGTCGATGTCGGCATTGATGTCGAGCGATAAAGTCTGTATTCCGTTGCCGTTTCTGAACCAAGAGTTTGAATGTTCGATATGAGCCTTGAATTTGGCTAGGTTTTCCTGTATGCCGCCTTGTATTCCTGAATATGAGTAGTCTAACATATATTCATTATATATGGATTTATAGGCTGTCTCGTTGTTGTTCGCTAGCAGCTTGACATTCAGAGAATGTATGTTTCTTTTTGTGTAGGGGGCGTCGTCGGTGGTGACTTCAGGAGTGTAGCACAGATTGTACATGTCATAATCATAGTTGATATATGAATGTAGTTGGAATGAAGAGAATCTGTTGTTTAAGGAGACACTGAAGTCGTTGTTCATGTATTTGGAATTTGGATAATCTTTCATTTCAAGCCATGTCGAGTTATGTGTCACGCCAATGCCGAGACTCATGTTTCTCGAAATGTTGGAATAGTGGCGGAACAGGAAGTCGGGCGATAGTCTTGTTCCTATGCCGGCTTTGATGAAGTTGCTTGTTGTTTCCTGGATGTCGGTGTTGATATATTGTGCAGGACTCATCGGTTCCAGTTCTACCTTATAATTATAGAAGAAGTCTTCTGTGCTGACATCATATCTTGGGATGTCGAACTCGTGTTTCGGCAAAGTTGGCTTTATTAGTATGCGTTCAGATTTTTTGATATGTGGCGTGAAAGAGCCTTCTACCGTAACCTGTTCGTTATGCGATTGCGCATTCAGCAATGTGCTGACGAAGATAAAAAATGCTGTTATGATGTTTCTGCTTTTCATGTCCACTTTATTATTCGTTTGAGTTCTTGTTAATTTCATCTAATCTGTTTTGTGCTTCTTGGATGATGAGTGTATGATTCTTCTCGTCATGAGGGTAGTTCTCTATCACGCTCTTCAATGTCTCCTTTGCTTGGAATATGTTGTCCTTTGCGACATAGACATCGCTTAAGATGATGAACGAACGTGCTGTCCAATATAGGTATGAATTGTAGTTGTCTGATACTTCAAAGACTTTTTCTTCAGCTTCGTCATAATTTTCTATGTTGTAGAGACATACAGCAGTGAGGTATCCGCATTCTGCGTCCATCTCTGTAGCTGTGCGATTGTCGAGGTCAGTGCAATAGTTGAAATATTTCATGGCTTCAATGTAGTCGTTCTTATCGTAATATGACTTGCCTATGATATAGTTGGCTTGTTTCTTTTGGTTGTCACTGATTTCTGGCATTGATATAAGCTTGTTGGCTTTCTCTATTGCTTTGTCGTATTCTTTGTTGAAATAGAAGCTCTTCATGCAACCTTCTGTGGCTTCTGTCATTATATCTTGGTTTTCGGTGATATTGATGAGTCTGTTGTAATATTCGGCTGATGATGAATAGTTGGATGCGTCATAGTCCATTCGTGCTATCAGTAATAAAGCCTTGTCGGTGTAGTCGTTGTCAGGTTGGCTTATGATAAATTCGGCATGTGGTCTTAACTCGTTTGTGTTTCCGAGGTTTTCCATAGATGTCATAGCCAGATGATGTACTTTTAGGATATAAGCTCCTTCTGGATATTTTTCCAGATATTGTTTTGCTCCTTTCAGTGCTTCGTTATAGTTTTTCTTGGCGAAGAAATCTTCTACTGTAGTGAAGGACAATGAGTCTTGCTTGTCAATGCTGATGACTGCCAGTTTGTTTTCTTCTATATAATCGAAGTATGACTGTATCTCATTTTTGTCTCTGTAGATGTTGCTTATGATGTTAAGGGCTTCTCTTGCCTCATCAGTGTTAGGATATTGTGCCACTGTGTTTTTCAGTCTCTCGAGAGCTTTGTCATTTTCATCGTTGTTATAGTATATCATGCCTGTCTTCAACATGGCTTTACGTGCGTAAGATGATCTTTGCTTTTCTTTTACGACTCTGTCGAAGGCTGCTATGGCTGAGCGGCTGTCGTTTGTAGCGAGGTGGGCGATGCCTATTTCGTAGAGTGCCTTGTCATAGAATGATGATTTCTTGTATTTCTCTGTTATGATGTTAAGGCAGTTTATTTTCTCGTTAATCTTTCCTAGTGCGCCGTATCCCATCGCTTGTTGGTAGTATGCGTAGTCGGCATTTTTGATGTCGGTCTTTATAGCGTTGTTGTATGATGTTATCGCGTTGTTATATTCTTTTTGTATGAAATGACAGTCGCCTACTCTCATCCATGCGTCGGCATGGCGTGTCTTGTCGGAGCTGTTGTCGAGCTTGATGAACTCCTTGAATCTGGCAGCTGCGTTTTTGAAGTCGCCTTTGTTGAGATGCAGGTAGCCTAGGTTATAGTAGGCTAGGGGATACAGTTCTGTCTTGCTTGCGGCGTTCGATTTGATGAACTGTTGGTATGCCTTTGTTGCGTTGGCGTCGTCTTTTTTATGATAATAAGAGTCTGCCAGCCAGAACATGGCCTCTGCCTGTGTCTTGGCATCAGTGCCTTTGTTGTTGACAGAAGTCTTAAGAGACTGTATTGCCTTGTCATAATTGGCTTCATTATAATATTGTATCCCTGCGTTGTATGTCAGTTTCGACTGTATGTTTTTCAGTTCAGGGGTGAGACTTTTGTATTCTTCCATTGTCTCCAGTGCGCCGTGATAGTCATTGGCGTTAAGAAGCAGATGTACTATGATTTCCTGTAACTCGACTATATTGTTGGCGTCGGGATTGTTTTTTACATATTCTTTAAGGACGTTGACGGTCTCGTTGAAAGGGTCGATGCCAGGTATGAAGCTTAACACGGCATAGTTGAAGAGAGCGTTCTCGCTGATGCTGTCGTTGAAGTTCATTTTATAAGCCTTGAAGAATGTGTTTCTAGCGAACTTGTCTTGATATGTGTTGGTATAGCATTGTGCCATGTAGTAAGAGCCGTATTGTCCAAGCTTGTCGTTGTTGTCTGTTACTTTTGCAAAATGGTTTATGGCTCCTTCGTAGTCGTTGGTTTTCATCATGCAGAATCCGATCTTGAACTCTATCTCTCGTGGTAGTTTGCGTCCTGAGTTTTGTAGAGCTATGTTATAATATTCGAGACTTTTTGCATAATTGCCTTGTTGATGCCACGACTCCGCCAGCATTAGAGCGATATCGGCTTTACGTTTTTTCTTAGACTTGTTTAGGATCTCGTCTCCTTTTTGAGAGACTATATCGTAGTTGCCTTTGTCGAAATTGATTTGAAGTATATATGTGTTTGCGATGTCTTTATATTTATCGTTGTTCTTTATGATATTGAAATAATGTAAGGCTTCTTCGTTGTTTTTGTTTATGTATAGGATGTGAGCGTAATAGTATCTTGCGTCGTCGCGATATTTATTTTCGCTTAATGTCAGTTCTTTGAAGATAGGTGTCGCAGCAGCGATGTCGTTGGTCTGGTAATGGCAATACGCTTTCTTGAAGCTGTATTCGTGTTGTTCGTTGATGTTAAGGTTTTCTTTTTCTGTTTTTTGATATATCTTTATTGCATCGCGGTATTTTCTGTTGTTAAACAGAGTGTTAGCATAAAGGAAGTTGGCATGGTTGGCCATAAGACTTGTAGGGTTTTCTTTGACGAAGGCTATTATCTTTGTCTCGCCTTTACTGTTGCCGAGGAATAGAGATGATACTGCTTCGTAGTACTTTGCTTCGACGATATTGTTGTCGTTATTTCTGTCAGCTGTCGCGATATAGTTTTCGAAACACTCTAGAGCTGAAGCGTAGTGGTGATTTTCAAAAAGCAGGAGCCCTCTTTCAAAGGTGACTTCTGGTTCATATTGGTTTATCTCCTTCTGTGCTGTTACAGTGAGATTTACCATTATTAATATGGTTGCGATAATGAAATGTCGTGTGATATATTTCATATTTTTTTAAATAAAAATTGATAATAATTTGTAAACGCCAAAGGTACGAAAAAATTGTTTTTTTGACCGTGATAACGGTCAAAAAAACAAAAAAAAGCATAAGCGGGATTCTGTTCCTTGTTTCCAAGGTGATTGTCATTTCTCTAGGTCTGACGTCGCCGTCAGACTCAAGCAACCTACCCTCCCGACTCGGACGAGCAGCCCTCAAACGTCGGTATATTTGGTCTTGCAGCCCGTAAGGTTTACCCCGAAATCGTGTCGCCACGACTTCGCGTGAGCTCTTACCTCACGTTTTCACCCTTACTCCGAAGAGCGGTAATTTTCTGTGGCACTTTCTGTTACCCTTGTGGATACCTTCTTGTTAAGAAGTACGGTGCCCTGTGCTGTCCCGACTTTCCTCACGCAGAATTGCTTCTGCCTGCGACAATCGCTTTTTCGAGCTGCAAAGATAGGGAAAAAAGGCGAAAGGCTAAAGACAAATGACAAAAGTTTTTTTCTTTGAAATGTGAAAATTATTAGTGAATTTTGTAAAGCGTATTTTAATCATTAATAATATGGAACAATATTTCAGCATCGCTCGTGTTTTTGAATCAAGGGATATGAGCGTTGGCAACAGAGATACGACTTGTAATTATCTGCATGAAGATAAAATTCATGAGGGCGACGAACATGTCTTCTTCGAACATAAACTTAAAGTCGTCTCTATAGATGAGAAAGAAATGGTTTTCGTTTTTAGGGGCAAGACATATAAGATTAACAAGGAGTGGCAAATCATGGGAACTCCTTGGTATGGTATTTCTAATATGTATGTCAGTATGTCGGAACGTTATGTGTTCTTTTTCTCGGCACCTTCCGGCGAGTGGGAGTGGGACGACGAATATGCTGAGATGGAGAATATGATTGATGAGATGTGCGACAATGCCGACAATGGCGATGTGTGGAAAAATATACCTCTCGCCAAGAGAGTGATGCATATATTGAAGGATTTGTCTCCAGAAAGAGACGACAGTATAGATCCTGCCTTAAAAGCCTATACCATAGAAGTGCTTTTGAAAAGAGGTACTGTTTCTGTATTAGATACACCTCGTCTTTATCAGTCTTTTTGCGAGTATTACAGGTTGTGCCTGCACTGGGCTGTGAGAGCCGATTATAATCCGCAACTTGAAAGAGATATGGATAAATATTACTTCCGAACCGTTGACGAATATATCTATAAACTTGCTTGGATTTTAGAAGGAGAATTGAACGGACATGTTTTGGATAATTGGAATTCTCTTAGCTGTCATTTGAAAATTGATCCTATCCAAGCATCCGAAAAATGGGAAGAGGTAATTTATGACGTCGAAAAAGAAGTGGATGAACAGCTTAAAGACGAGGCTCGCGGAATGGGATTCTGCCATGCTTATTGGAGCAAGAAAAGAGCAGCTCTCGCACGCAGAGGTATCGAGTGGAAAAGTCCAAGCGCAATGAATCCCCAAGTGATGTTTGATTGATTTTGATTGTGAAGGGTGGGAATGGAAAATGGTGAAAAATCTTGTGAAATAAACAAATAAGGCACATTTTTAACAAAAATGTGCCTTATTTGTTGTCTTGTTATAATGTCGCCTTGACAGCTTTGGCAATCCTTTCTTTTCCTCTGAAGTCTTTAAAAATATCAACCTTGGAAAAGCCGTATTCTTTGCATAAGTCTGTCATTTCTTTTCCTAGATATTCGTTGATTTCAAACCATATCTCACCGTCTTGGTTTAAATTTGTCTTTGCAAATTCTAAAATACTTCTGTAGAAAATCAAAGGATCATCGTCGCTGACAAATAGTGCGTTATGCGGTTCCCATTCCAAGACATTGTTGCGCATGTCAGCTTTTTCCAATTCTCTGACGTATGGAGGATTGCTTACGATGATGTCGAATTTTGTTTCTATCTTATTCTTTAAAGATAAAATGTCGTCGTGGATGAAAGTGACATCTACATTATTATTAATAGCATTTTCTTTTGCAACTTCCAATGCTTTTTCTGAAATGTCAATAGCATAGACTTTGCTGTTGGGAATTCGTTTCGCCAGACTGATGGCGATGCATCCGCTTCCTGTTCCAATGTCTAAAATCGACAATTGTCTTTTGTCTTTTGTCTTTTGTCTTTTGACAATATTCATAACAAGTTCCGAAGTCTCTGGTCTTGGAATCAAGACATTTTCGTTGACTTTAAATTTCAAGTCGCAGAACTCTGTTTCTCCTATTATATATTGTATTGGTTTGTTATTAAGCAAATCTTTGACGGCGAAATGGAACGTCAGCATCTCCGATTCGCTGAGACGCAAGTCGGGCTCCAATGCCATTTTGACGCGTGTGATTTTGAAATAATGTTCTAATAGGATGAGAATCATTGTGCTCGATTCGTCTTTGTCGTAAATGGAACAAATCAGCTCGCAATAATATTTTCTTATGTCTCTGACTAAATTTGATGGTACTTTCATGCTTGCAAAAATATTGAAAAATATTTTATCTTTGCACTTAATTATTTGGCAAAAGGCTAAGGGAGAAAGACAAAAGGTTTCTAGGATTCTAAATTCTTGGAGATCGTCTCGTCGCGTTAGGGATTGGAGCGGCATCCTTTTGAAGCGAAGCGGAAAAAGATATAGCGGAAAGCCCGACGGCGTAGCCGGAACGCCCAAAAAATATAGAATGTCAAATGATTAAAGGCGAAATGTAAATGTGGATAAAGGCAGTTGTCCGTTGATTTGAAAAATGTTCGAAGATACATATAAAATATTAGTTGAGGAAGGTGACGGTTTGTACAAAGAGAAAGGCAGTAAATTCATTGCCAAGGCTTTTGCGGTACATTCCGAAGACGAAGTGAAGGCGCGCGTGGCGGAGTTCAAGAAAGAGTATTTCGATGCGCGACACCATTGTTACGCATTTATCATCAATCCTGACAAGTCGTGTTATCGTTCGGCTGACGATGGAGAGCCGTCAGGAACGGCGGGCAAGCCGATTTTGAATCAGATTCTCTCTAAAGATGTCACCAATGTTTGTGTAGTAGTAGTCCGTTATTTCGGCGGTATAAAATTAGGTGTTCCGGGACTTATCAACGCATATAAGGCGGCATCCAGAGAGGCTCTCGACAATGCCGTCATAATAGAAAAGACTATCGATGAGGTTTATTCAGTTGTTTTTGATTATCCGCTTCTCAACGAAGTGATGCGAGTGTTGAAAGAAGAAGGTCTGGAACAGCAAAATCCGAGGTATGAACTTAACTGCTATCTGGAAATTTCTGTCAGGAAAAAAGACGCTGATAAAGTGGTAGATAAGTTGAAGAGATTGTACGGTGTAAAAGTGGAATATCTTAAAACTGTTTAATAATCTGATATTTACGTAAACATATCAGGTTGGTCTTCCTTGCTCGTAATTTAAGGTAAAGAAAATTAATAGTCAATATAAATTTCATTTTTTTATTAACTTTTTTGTGCTCATTTTTGTTGAAAATTTCGAGATGAGAATTGAGAAATTTAAACTTCTGATTTTTAAAACATTGTAATTTTTGACTAGATAAAATGAGCAGACATTATGTCGAAATATGGAGTGATTGTCTCAAAATGATACGAGAGAATACCCAGCCACAAAGTTATAAGACTTGGTTTGAACCAATCAAGCCTATAGCGTTTGAGGCTGATGTTTTGACCATACAAGTGCCGAGCCAGTTCTTCTATGAATATCTGGAGTCTCATTATATCCATTTGTTGAAACTAGCAATAAATAAAGTCATCGGACCCAAAGGTGGATTGCAGTATAGTATAGTGATGGATAACAGAGATGCCGACAAGCCTTATGGCATCAGTGTTCCGACGACAGACAGAACCAATACCGTAAATCCTTCAGTGCGTATTCCTATCGACATTGATAATGATAACGAGAAGAAAGTCATGAATCCATTTGTTCTTCCTGGTATCAATAAGATAAAGGTGGAGTCGCAACTCAACGAGAATTATTCTTTCGATAACTATGTGGAAGGCGGATGTAACAGACTGGCTCGTTCTGCCGGTATGGCTATAGCCGAAAATCCAGGAAAGACATCTTTTAATCCTTTGTTTATCTACGGTCCGACAGGACTGGGCAAGACACACCTCTGTCATGCCATAGGATTGGAGACAAAGAAATATCATCCTAACCTTATCGTTTTATATGTCAACTCGGAACAGTTTATACAACAGTTCATGAGTTCATGTAAGAACAAGACAAGAAACGACTTCGTGCATTTTTATCAGATGATAGATGTGCTTATCGTCGATGACATCCAATTCCTATCAGGAAAAGCTAAGACACAGGATGCCTTCTTCCATATCTTCAATCATCTTCAACAGAACGGCAAGCAGCTTATCTTTACATGTGATAAGGCACCTATTGAAATCAAAGATATGGAGCCACGTCTGCTCTCTCGTTTCAAGTGGGGCTTGTCGGCCGACTTGCAGTCGCCAGATACAGAGACCCGTATTAAGATACTTAAGAGAAAGGCATATAACGATGGTATAGAACTTCCTGATGAGGTGGTGGATTATGTGGCATCGAGAGTCAAGACAAACATACGTGAAATGGAAGGTCTTTTCATTTCGTTGATAGCACAGTCGTCGTTGAATAAAAAAGCCATCACTATGGATCTGGCACGTCAGCTTATTGACAGATTTGTGAATAACACAACACAGGAAGTGTCTGTGGAATATATAGTCAATGTGGTCTGCAATCATCTGAATATCGCTATTGAGGATTTCTATTCTAAGTCGAAGAAGCGCGAGATGGTGCAGGCACGTCAGCTTGCAATGCATTTTGCCAAGAAATTTACAAAATGTTCTTTGGCAATGATAGGGCAGCAATGTGGTGGAAAGGATCATGCAACGGTTATTCATGCACTTAAGACAGTCGCGAATCTTTTGGAAACAGATAAGCAATTCAGAGCCTTATCTACAGAAATAGAGAAAAATATCTGCTGATGAATCGTCAATTTGGAACACTTTATCTTATTCCTACCTTGCTTGGCGCAACGACAGCCGAACTGGTTATTCCGCAAGGAACTCTGGAAATAGTTAGAAAGATACGTTTTTTTGTAGTGGAGAATGTCCGCACAGCACGACGTATGTTGTCGAAGATGAATATGCCATGTCCTATAGACGAACTGACATTCGTGGAATTGGACAAGCATGACAAGTCTCATAACCCCGATCTTATGACATATCTCGGTGAAGCTATTAATGGTAACGATATAGGCTTGATGTCGGAGGCAGGTACGCCATGTGTCGCTGATCCTGGTTCTCTAATAGTGGAACTGGCGCATCAGGCCGGCATAAAAGTGGTGCCGTTGACAGGCCCTAATGCAATGATACTTGCATTGATGGCTTCAGGTTTTAATGGTCAGGCGTTTTGCTTCCACGGATATCTGCCAATAAAAAGTCCGGAAAGAAGCAACGCGATAAAAAATCTTGAACGTCGATCTGCGGCAAACAACGAGACACAAATGTTTATCGAAACACCATTCCGTAACAACGCAATGATAGAGGAACTTACCAAGACTCTTCATCCAAATACAATGTTGTGTGTGGCATGTAACATCTCAATGCCTGATGAAGAAATCGTAAGCAAACCTATCTCAGAATGGAAACGAATCAAGAAAGACTGGAACAAAAGACCAGCCGTATTTTTGATATACAAATCTTAATATTGATAACAACATCATTACTTTAATCTTTAACTTTAAGTCATCATGAATAGGGAAGAATGTGTGGTATATTGTCTGCTTTATGCTATTGACGCGGCAAATATCAAGAAACAGAATCTTGTGCAGATGGCATTGAAATCAGATTCCATTGCTTTTGTAAAGATTTATAATATCATTCAACAACATGATGAAGCGACGAGAAAGACGTGGATGGCCTCAATCTTTGGTGATTATAATAAAAAAGAAATGATAGAGGAAATAAAAAATACTTTCCTGACAGAATTAGAACCATCCCTTCAAGAAAGTATTTGTGAATACTTGTAATCACCACATAACGGTACCATCCATAATTTTGTGTAAATGAAAATTACAGAGTTGAAAAATGACTCTGTAATTTTTTTATTAATAAATTTGCAACATTACCAAAATTATGAAGAAAGAAGATTACAACGCAGTACCAGACTCATTATTGACAAAAGAGTTTCTCAGTCAGTTTAAGACAGAAGATGATGTAAGCAAGTTCCTACTATGTCGGCTTTGCGAATTTGGGATTCGTGGTAAGACACAGAACCGTCATAATTCATATTGATTTGAGCTATGAGCTTTTGTGGATTCTTGCTCATAGCTCAAAGCTCAATGCTCAAAGCCTGAAAATATCGTCAATAATATAAAAACTAAAGTATTCACATATCATAGAATCGGTCTCTTAATTGGCTTTGATATAATCCAGTATCTGTTCTGCGTGGATTTTTGTCTTTATTTCTTTAGGAGAGAAAATCTTTTCTATAATTCCATCTTCATTGACAAGATATGTAGTACGAAGTGTTCCTATAGTCTTGCGACCGCATGCAACTTTTTCTCCCCAGCAACCTAATTGTTGAAGCAGTGTTGTTTCGGTGTCGGCTATAAGTGGAAATTCTAAACCTTGAGCATCGGCGAATTTTTTCTGTAGTTCTTTCTTGTCTTTGCTGATGCCTATTATTGAATAGCCTTCAGCTTCCAGTTCAGCCTTGTGAGCTTGAAGCGAGCAGGCTTCTGCGGTGCAGCCGCTTGTATTTGCCTTAGGATAACTGTAAAGGACTATTTTCTTTCCTTTATAATCGCTGCTTTTGATTTCATTGCCGTTTTGGTCTATTCCTAGTATTTCTGGTATTTTGTCGCCTATATTCATAATGCTTGATTTTATTTATTTTACAATTTTGTATGTTTTTCCGTTTATATTGATGAGATATAATCCATGATTCCAATCTTTGGTGTCGATGCTTAAGTTGTTTTCTGTGTTGTTTGAATAGATGATCTGACCTGACGTATTATATATGGTAATAAATAATGTGTCGTCTCCTGTAATGTTGAGAGTGTGATTGAATGGGTTTGGATAGACAGAAAAAGATGGTTCTTTTGTTTCGGTGATGCTGATGCCACCTTGATATTCGTATGCTCCAATGTCAACGATGCCTTGTCCAATTCTACAGCCGTAGTTGATGTCATTATCTGGAAGATTGAGTGCTGAGTTCTCGCCAGCGTTGATTAAAGGTGAGCCTATGTTAGGTTCGTAGTCATATTCGTCAGGATTTTTAAACAAAGGGTAATTTTTGTTGTCAGAGCCGTTGTTGGAAGAGGATAGGTTGATGATATTTACTCCTTCATATCCGTCTTGGACAGCACAATTGATGAGAGAAGATTCTCCTTCAATTTGATTAGGTTCTCCGTTAGCTGTATTTCCCCAGAATATAGAATTGTAAAATTTGCTGTATTTTACTTCGTTATAAAGTCCGCCTTTACTATTTTGTGCTTCGTTGTTTACGATATTGCAGTTTGTCATGGTGATAGAGCCTCTGTTATAGATAGCTGCGGCTTCTGATGCTTTGTTGTTTGCAAAGATACAGTTTACCACTTTTGGATTTTTATTCATATAAACATAATAGGCACCTCCTTTGGTGCTGGCGGTGTTGGAGATGAATTTGTTGTTTATTAGTGTGAGTCCACACATGTCGAAGATGGCACCGCCCATAGAAGCACTGTTGTTTTCAAAAAGACAGTTTTCAAATATGTTTTTGGCATTATTATTTATTGCTGTGATTGAATATATCGCGCCACCCTGACCTGTTGTGTTGTTGTTTATGAATTTGCAATTGTAGAAATAGCTGTTAGAACATAAATAAACAGCGCTGCCAGAACCGGCATAGCCGTTTTGTATTGTGAATCCGTCCCAAATGGAATATGCGGAACTGCTGAAATGGTCATTTTGATATAAGACGCGACGTTGGTTTTCTCCGTCAATGATAGAGACGTTTTTATCCAAGTCGCGATTGTCGAGGTTGAAGTCAGGAGCTTCATTGCCCTCAAAGCCTCCGTAGATTCTGTTTTTAGGGAATATCTGGAATGCTCCTTTTTCGTTTTTTGTATCACCATAATATGTGCCAGCTTTAACCCATATCTGAGTGTTGCCGTTTGATGATTGGGCTGATGCGTATTCAAGGTTGCAAGTGGCATTCTCCCATGAAGAACCGTCGCCTTTGCCGTCAGGAGTTACGTAAATGATTCCGTTTTCGTCGGAGTTTATTGGTAAAGGTCTGATGTCAATTACCACAGCTTCGTTGTTGTTGAAACCATTTACGTTGTCTATGCTGTAATATCCATCGCCATGTCCGCTCCATCCCATGTTGAAGTGGAAAAAGTCGTTGCTGTCGTATCCGTCACATACGATAGCATGGCCTCCTGCTTCTCCTGTTCCGGAAAAATACAAAGGACGGGATTCATCTAACTCGCTTTTTAATAATTCAACCCACTCTTCGTCTTGATAAGAAGAACGTTCTTTATATTTTGCTGCAGAATATCCAAAGTACATTCTCATTGCGGTTTCTACATCATCAGATTGGGCACCGCTGCCGCTTGGTCCATAATTCATATTGACGCTTACGCCGCATTGGTACATTAAGGTCGCTATGGCATCGTTGTGTCCCCATATTTCGTCAGGCATCTCATCCCATTTGTATGTAGTGCTGCCGAAATCGGCAGAAATGTTGCCATATTTAACGTGATTGTATGAATATGAGCCTTTGCCATTTTCTGGATAATTCCAATATTTCATGATTTGAGACATTGCACAGGCGACGCATCCTGCATAAGCTCTGTTGCAAGGTCCGCTATTATCGTAAGGAGCGTATTCGTTGTAATAACAATCTTGGTTCCATCTTGTGGATATTAATGGGCTTACAATAGTTGTAGTTTTGCTTTTTGTTGTATTGTTCTCTAATTCATTCCATAGATGTGATGCCGATTCATTAATATAATTGCTAGATGTTTTTAGGTGTTCTATATTATTATTGTATAGATTGATAAAATATTCTGCATTGCCATAATTTTCATCATTGAAGTTATTGTCGAATGAATAGGCGAGGATGGGTCTTTCTTTCTTTGTAGCTGATACTATAACAAAGCCGCTTTCCTTTATATTAAATATGTATAAATTTGCCTCTAGGTTTTTGTCGGTTATGGTGTAAACTAAATCTAATTCAGGATCGTTTTTTTGAGAATTGATAGATACGAAGTTTGTTCCGATCTTTTTGGCTTCAGATTCGTTGACGAAGTCTTGTGCGATTATGTTGTTAAAAGATAGAATGATAATGAAAATCGAAATTATGAGTTTTGTTTTTTTCATGGTATTTTATTTAATAATATGCAAATTTACGTAATTTTTATGAATTTGAAATGAAGTCAAGTGATTTTAAAGTTTTTTCTCTGCTCTATATTAATTAATAAGGTGTAAATTAAGTATTGCAGGTGTATGGAAGCGGCGTCAATGGAGGGTTGGGAAGAGCAGCCGCGTCCGAGCCCTGAGTTCCGGCGGTACGGAGGGTATCCCGCCCCTCCGTACCGGTCAACAAAACGGTTTTTTCCGCACATCAAACCCGTCCGTTCCGCATCGGTTTTTCGCGAAAAAACAGTGATCCGTGATATTTTCGGGCATCCGGGAGTCCAAAAAGAGTCCGTTCCGCGTCAAAAAACGGCAAAATGCAGGCGAAAAAGCGTCTTGAACACGCTTTTCCGCCGTCATAACGCGGTGGTTTACAGCGCGATAAAAAATAATTAAAAAAATATTCGATTTTTTTTGAAAAAAGTGTTGGAGGAAAGGAATTTTTCGTACCTTTGCACTCGCAAAACGACGGGGAGAGGCGCTGAAGCGCCGGAGAGAAGGAAAGAGGTTTTGCAGGTTCTTTGAACGAATGATCCAAGCAAAGTCTGAAAGGTAAGG
>JAZLAI010000002.1:0-59396 GCA_045613105.1 Bacteroidales bacterium
GTCATTGTCCATTCAACGATTGTTGTGAAGTCAGATGCTGATGTGTTACCAGCTGTTGATACTGCTACACCGAAATGTTCTGCTGGATAGCCGTCGTCTTTTGTACATGCGTAGAACTTAATCTTAGCGCCGTTTTCTACAGCGTATTTAGCTGGTGCTACGAAGTAGTTGTCTGGGTAGAGAGCACCGTAGTAGTTGCAATATGATTCTGAACCAGCATAGCCTGCACCTGTGTGTGCGTTGCCTGGCAATACTGCGTGGTATGTTTCACTTTCTGAGCTGTGGTACCATACGTGAGCGTCACCGTCAGCGTCGATATTTGTCCAGCCTTCTAAGTCTGATTCGAAACCGAATGTATATGTTTCAGCATTTACATCTGGTTCCATTCCTGAGATTTCCCAGTTAAGAACTGCATTACCGTTTTCATATACTGCTGTAAATTCTGATGGACCTTCGAAGTTGTCACATTTAACAGCTGTCCATGTGTATGACATTGGTTCGCTTGAACCGCCTGCATAGTTAGCTATAACTGTTGTTGTGTAGAGTTCACCGATGATGAGGTTTTCATGTTGATAGTAAGGAGTTGTTACTTGAGCTTCTTCATAACCATTCAACATCACTGTGAAGCTTTCAACTGAAGCTGTGCCTCTTTCTGGATCGCCGTTTGTCAATGCAACGTCGTCAACACACAAGAAGAATTGATTATAGCTGTTGAAGTGACGGATAGCGATATATACGCTTTGACCTACATATTCGCTGAGATCAACTGTATAGAAGTACCATGTGCCATAGCCATCTTCTCTGCTGCCTCTTGGAGCATCTTGTTGAGTTTTCTTAGCTGTCATATCCCATTCAGCTATTGTAGTAAATTCTTCAGCTGTTGTGCCATCACCTGTTGATACAGCGACACCGAAATGTTCTAATGCCCATGCAGCATCTTGTGCTGATGCCCAGAATGAGAATACTGTGTTAGAACCTACATTTACCTTTTCTGGAGAGACGACATAGTTGTCTGGTGTAAGTGCATAGAGGTTGAAACAGTATGATTCTGATGTAATGTGGCCTTCACCTGAGTGTGATGGTCTTGGGCTAGCATTGTGTAAGTATGATTCGCTGCTGTGATACCAGTTGTGACCGTCACCGTCAGCATCGATTGTTGTCCATCCTTCGAAACCATCTTCAAAGCTATATGCAAATTCATCGCCGAGATAGCCGAGGTTGTTCTTCCACATTGCCCAACCTGTTGGTGATACATAGAGGCTATTGACAGATGAGATGATTTCTTCGAGCATACAATCAATTGTTGTTGCGCCCCAGATTTCTATAACTTCACCTGAAACATTAGAAACGTAACCTGGTTTCATAATTGTCAATTGATATGCACCTTTACGGAAGTCTGACAATGTATATACACCTGTTTCGTCTAATATAACTTCATAATCATAACCCATTTCTGGTTCTGATACATTAACAAATTTAACGACTGTACCTTCAGCTGTATCATTGCTGTTTGTTGTTACAGCAACTTCAACTTGTGTTGTCATATTCTTGTCAATCTTATTTGACCAGATAATAGGAGATTCATTATTTGCTTGGAATGGATATACTTCACCAATATATTCGTTACCGCCCACTTCGTAAGGAACGAACCATGATGTCACTTCACCAACGTTAGCTGCAACCAATGATGCTGCACCTGTTGTTACGTCTATTGCGTAAAGGTTCATGTCTGAAGTGCTGTAGCATTGGAACCAGTAGAATGTACCATCATAGTGGTTGAAGCCACCGCATTGTACGTAGTTACATCCTTTACCTGTTGAACCAACAAATGTTGCTGTAGCTGTTTCCAAATCGATTGAGTATAAGTCACCTGTTGAGATAACAATACCGTAAGCTTCACCTTGTAAGTTGATACCAAATGCCATAATTGTTTGACCAAGGCTACCAACTGGTGTAGCTGAACCATCTTCAAGATTGATTGTGTAAAGAACTCCACTTGCAGTACCGTACATTGTATTTCTTGAATAGTCGTAAGCCATTTCTGTCATAACTGTTGCTACTGCATTTGATTCAATAACAGCACCTGTCACAGGATCAATCTTATGGAAGTTATTGTCTGAGCTATATCCATAGAATACGCCATCATAATATTCACCGCCTCTGTTAACTGTTGAAGTTGTGATAACTGTAGCGCCGAGTGGGTTGTCGAGGTCGAAGCCTACATAACCTACAGGAACATTCAATGCGTAAGCTACGTTAGCGTAAGCCAAGTCACCGCGAACCATTGTTGGATCAAAGTCACCTCTTACTATTTCACCATTGTATTGGATAGCGTCTGTTGCATTAGCTACGAAACCAGCTTCTGGAACGAAAGGTTCAGCGTTGTTTACCATTGATCTTCTGTTGCCTTCATAAACGGCAGCGACACCCCATTGATAAACGCCGTCTTCCATTGAACCCCAGTTAGCATCAACGTATGCTGTATCGAATACATCAGATGCGATGAGTTCTACAGTTTCTTCTGTATATTCACCTGAGAAGTAGTTGTAACGATATACCTTATATGAATTCAATTCGCGTGTCATTTCAGTTCTTGCTTCGTATGTTGGGAGACCAACTGACTTAGCTTGTGCTGAAGCGTCAGCTACGAATGTACCTGCTGAAACACCGCCCTTGAATTGAGGTTTGTGATTTTCATGGCTGAGAACCATTCTTTCGCCCTTAGCATTTGTCAATAAACCTCTGATCATCCATGTGTAGTTCAAGTTGTAGTCTGCAACAACGTGTCCCCATGTTTGACCGTCTAATGATATCCAATCGCTGTTTGTATCACCTACGAATGTACATCCTGCTGCTGGATAAGTAACATCAGCTGTGTAGAATGTAATCCATAATGGTTGTGTACCATCGATTGTTACTGGTGTTGAGAGGTCGAATTCAACCATATCACCAATACCTGTCAATTCAACGCTTTGTGATGATACTAATGTACCAGGAGCATCTGTTCCACCTACATAGATATTAGCTGTGTATGTACCTGCATAGCTTGCACCTGCGTCGAAGATAGCAACTCTAGAAAGTGTTGAACGGTCATAGAGTTCTGTATCTGGGAATGTAACAGCCCAGTAGCATGGTGATGGAGAACCTGTACCGATTGATGAAGCGTATTCACCTGTATCGTAGTAAATCCAGCCTTCGTATGCTGGAACTTGTTCTTCTATAGCATCCCAACTCCATACTACGTTGACATTAGAGTTATCAATTTCTTCTGCTGTCACTTGGAATACAGGATAGTAAAGTTCATATATATTGAAGTTAACTCCTTCTGTAAGTTGGTCATAGACAATGACTATTTCGCTTGCTTGAGCTTCTTGGTATTCTGCTTTTTCTGTGAATGCAGAATATGTACCTGCGAGCAATTCACCTTCATAGAAGCCATTAGCATCTGAAGTGAATGTACCTGTAACATCATTGTTATATTCGTCTTTACCTTCAAATCTAACTTTTACACCAGGAACAGGTGTTGTTCCATCTTGTTCATAAGTGTAGCCTTGTACTCTACCATTTCCTGTCATATAAGCTTTGACAACATTTGTGAATGTTGATTCACCTTCGTCATATATAGCAGTAACTTTGAAATTGTAACCTTCTTGGTTATATGTAAGACCACCTACTGAATATGTTGTTTCAGCAACAGGACCTTTATTGATCTTGACATCGTCTTGGTAAATGTTATATCCACGATGTGAACGGTCATTTACGCCTTGCCATGACAATACAGCTTTTGAACCAGGATAAAGTTTTGAATCAGCGATTTGCAGTTTCTGTGGAGCATTGATTGTTGTTGTAAATGCCCAAACATCACCTTCAGCTACGCCTGATGAGTTACGTGCGTTAATTTGCCAGAAGTAGTTTGTGTTATTGTACATGTCAATCATTTGGTATCCTTCAGCCAAGTCTGATGTCCAGTCTATCACTACATCTGTAGGAGGGAATGTTGTACCTAAGACCAATTGATATTCTGTTGTATATTGACCTAAGTTCCAGCGTAATACTGCAGGTGCTGTAACGTTCTTTTCTTGATAAGCAGGATATACCAAAGTAGCTTTTTCAGGAGCTGGTATTGCTTCTGTTGTAATATTTACTGTAAATTCATCACTTGTTGAAGCTGCGATGAGGTAATATTTACCAGGAGTCATAACCATGTTGGTGATTGGATTGTCACCGCCAGTACTTACTGAGTTAGAACGGTAATTAGCTCTAACAGCTTTTTCTGCATCTGTCAAGCCTGTATATAATTCTTTTGAAGCAGCTGCCATTTCTGGATTTTGAGAAGCTCTAGTTGTTGCTCTGTTTGAAGTACCTTCTCTGAGGAGCATTGATACGCCTAAGCCATAGCCTGAATCTTCATAATCAATCCATTCGCCTGTTTCAATTTTTTGGAGACCGTTACCTGTTGCATTTTCGCCCCATTTTGTTACAGGGATAGCCCAGATACCGTCTGGTAATGTAGCTGTCAATGAAGCTGCTACCCAGTATTCACCAGCTGGTAAATTGATATCGAGGTCAGAAGCAACGATTCTCATGATTGGACGACCCAATGCTTCAAATTGGAATGAATAAACTCTGTATAAGCCTGTCCATTCTGTGTATGACATAAGATTGTCTGTTGTTGTACCCCAAATTACTTGACCACCTTCTTTTGGATTACCGTCATAGATTTGGATGTATAAGCCTGTGAATGATGATTCTAATGTTTGGTTAAATTGGAATGCGTAGAACTCCATTTCATTGATAGTGATTTCTTCATCGCTGCTGAAGTCGTCAGCCATCCAGTATGTTGGATATGCCATGTTTGCACCTAAATATTCTAATTCATCTGGTACACATGATGCGTCACCACCATTATAACCTGCACCTGGGTGTGTAAGCATTTGTGATTGGTCGAAGTAGAAGAAGTTCATGTCAGCAACTTCTTTAACGCGTGGACCTTTGAAGTTGTTGTCTGCATTTGGATATGCTTCGCCATACAAGTCTTCTGTATAAACAGCGACTTTAGTATTTTGACCTACAACTTCTGCATTGAATAATACGTCTTCTGTGATTGTGAGTTCATATACAGCGTCGTTTGATGCTGGGTTGTTACCTGGCAAGTCGTAGTTATGGCTGATACCTTCTTTTGATTGTGTTTTTGTGAATGGTAATCCTGCAACTACTTCTGCTGTAGATACAACGTCTGGTGTTGTTGGGACGTATGCTGTAGCCTTGAGTTGGCCAACAGAAGCAAGACGTTGTTCATTCCAGAATGCTCCGATGCTTGATGTTATTTCACCTTCTGAAACATTAGCAGCTGGATTTGTTGTAATCAACAATTCTATGCTCTTGCCACCTTCGAGAGTGAGAGGCAATTGTGGTTGATTCAAGATCTTGAAATAGTTTGTATTTTCAATATCGATGATAGTTATGTCGATTGGCAATGAACCTGTATTTGTCAACTTCAATACTTCTGGATGCATTTCAACACCGATTGGACGATTACCCATTGATAAAACATTTGGTACAAATTCCAAACCTGGAGGTGTTCCAACGTTGAATGTAGGATAATATTTATTGTTGCCATAGATGTCTTCAAACCATTCGTTTTCACCGTATGTCTCTGTTGTATTCAATGCATTAACCAAGTTTGTAGTTCCATTTACTTCTGTTGCAAGATAGAATTTTGATTGTTTTTCTGCATCTTGTGTAAATGATATAACATTGCTGATCAAATCTGCATTACATGATGAACCGTAAGCATTGCCATATACGCCTTCTAAATAATAAACGTTAGTGACATTTGCATTACCTTCATTGTAACCTATAGCAGCACCTGTTGTTTCAGTATTGTTACTTGAGCTGACAAGAGTACCGGCATTGTAAGCATTTATAACATTACCTTCCTTGAGTCTTCCTATGATACCACCCATGTAAGTATTACCTGTAACTTTACCGATATTGTAGCTGTTATAGATGCTACCGCCGCTGCTGTAACCAGAGATACCGCCGAGACGTTCGCCAGAACCGTTAACATTACCTGCATTGAAACAGTCGAGGATGTGAACGTTTGTTCTTGGATAAGCGATAACACCACCAGCGTATGATTTACCGTTTATTTCACCGTAGTTTGCGCAGTTCTTGATGATAGCGTCTTTTTGCAATCTACCACCTATACCACCTGCATAACTTGATGAAGAAACAGTGTTGATAGTACCGTAGTTGACACAATTGATGATATATAAGTAGTCTGTACCATTGCTGTTGAAGTCAGAAATCATACCACCAGCATTGTTGTCACCAGCTTTGATAGTAGCTTTGTTGACACAGTTTTCAATAACAACGTGTTGGCATCCTTCGATAGGAGCAACAGCTGAAAGGTCAACGTAGCCTACGATACCGGCAGCTTGCCAATATCTAGTTTCAACTTTACCTGTTGTTGTGAGGTTCTTGATGACAGCACCGTTACCTACTGATTCAAAGAAACCTTGGTTGTAATTAGCATAGAGATTGAGGTCAACAGAATATCCGTTACCGTCATAAGTACCTCTGAAGTAATATTTAGCTCCTGTACCGATAGAGAAGTTGATTGTCTCAATATCGGCCATTTGGATGAAGTGTTTGCCTTTAGTATTGAAACCAGCCTTCATACCGTCAGCAAGCAATTTCAAGTCATTCTTTGAATAGATATGATAAGGATCTTCAGCTGTACCGTTACCTGTGAAGTCAGGGTCAGTCAAAGCTGTTGTACATCTCCATTTACTTGCAGATTCACCGACATTACCTCTAACATATAAATATTGTGTCATACCTGGAGTCAGGTTTGTAAATGTATATGTTGTTTCAGTAAGACCAGCTGCTGTAGGTGTTGTCATATCATTTGGAGCATCACCTGTTGTAGCATAAACATCCCATGATGTCTGACCTTCACTTGGTGTCCAGCTGATAGTAGCTGTGTTCTTTGTTGCACTTTCTACATTAATAGCCAAGACTTTGTAGCTTTCTATTTGTGTTGGTGCGAATCCCAACTTGACGTTAGATCTGTATTGTGTCAAGTAACCTGTGTTTGCACCTGGGTGGTTTGCATAATCGTCTGGATTGTAGTCACTACGACGTACCAAACATGTGTTAGGTGTGTCAGTGTAAGCCCATCTCATTGAGCTGTAACCGTTAGCTTTTTTAGCGACAACAATAACGAGATTGTCTTTACCTTCATACAAGTAAGGTGTATCCAACTCAAATTCTTGCCATCCACCTTCACCACCGATAACGATGTTGTTTTGTTTATAAACCAATTCCAAATCAGCCAATGGTGTCCAGTCTGATGTGCTTGACATAGCATCTCTGCTTGTCTCGCCCAAGTAGAATTTCAACTCATTGGTTTGATAAGTCCAACCCGGACTTGCATTGTAGAATGCAATTGATGTGATAAGACCAGCACTGCCTATTTCTTCGGCAGGATAAATGGCCTCAACCCATGAATTGCTGTAATAATTCATAAAAGGAGCATTGTACGTTGTACTCGTACCGTCTCCAATGATGAGCTCATCGGCTCGTAATGCTTGTGGAGCTAATAGCACCAGCAGCATCAGAAAAGTTAGAATCCTTTTCATAATGATTAAATTTAGTTTGTAATAAGATTGTTTATATAGAACTATTCCAAATAGTTTTCTTCTGTATTGACTGTGATTCTTATTAAAAATCCAAAATGTAATAATATAAAAAATTCGATCTCACATCGAAATAAACTGAATCGCAAATATAATGAATTATAACATTATTTTGACAATATTTTTTTAAAAAAATCACCTAATAAAAATACCTTGGAATACAGCAAAAGCTATAATTCTCACATGATGCACATATATGAGACTTCTATAAATTCCCAGCTTAAAAACAACTCAGATAATGACAACAAAAAATATTCAAATATAAGTTCAAGAATCACTCTCGAAGCAATTTATAGAATCCACATATAAAAAAAAGACGCGAAAAAAAATCGCGTCTCCATATTTAGATTTTTATCACTTTATGAACTTCCACACCAGCGTCCGTCGTTATCTTCAGATAATAAATACCAGACTTATAGTCATTCATATTCAACATATAAATATCATCATTGACAACTATATTTTCCACTGTCTGTCCGTTAGGAATAATGACGGCAATTTCTTTCATTCCCTGACATTCCACCTTAACTTCCCCATCTGTTGGATTAGGATAAGCTTTCGCCATTGTATTTTGACACTCATTTATAGAGATGGTCTCATTTATCATGACAAGATGAGACTCTTCTATTCCGAACTTGCCGTCGCTTTCTATTATCACATTGCCTTTTGGATCGAGTATTCTGTAATATCCTTCGCCGTTGGTATTATTTATTCCGTTGCCACCAGCATCGGTGATGACGAATCTCACGCAGCTATTTGACGCGAGCATCACTGTATCCTGATGCAATTCCGTTCCAGGTTCGCTCAACATCGAATATGGTCCTCCCGATGCCAATACCGTATAATCTGATGTCATGATGAACCATCTAGTCTGATGACCATATTTATCCTGCGCCACCTCTACAACAAAAGCTCCATCTTCAGACTCCACATCTATTTCAAGCCAATCTTTCATATCGACTTCTATCGTCTCTGTAAAATCATATTCGCTGGCATTGGCTTCTACAATACTGACTGTAATTTCGTTACTTCCTGTCACGTTAGACATCTCAAAGTCTATATCTTTCTCTTGATATGAAGCTATATTTCCTTCCCATAAGAACTCTGTCATCACATCATTGACGACGACCTCAAACTTCAATGAATTTATTTCTTGTTTTCCTGCATTGACAACATTTATCCTCAGCGTATTCATATCAGAACATGATGTGTATGATAAAGGATATACAGATCTTATCTCAGGGAGTATGTTTTCTTCTTTTTCAATTATTGTGACAAGTTCATTGACGTTTAAAGTTGGACAGGTATGCATTCCGTTATCATACTCTGTCACAAAAGCGAGAAATGAGAGTTTGTTGATATCCACGTTTGCTCCATTAGGATCACCGATAACTTCAGGTATCATGAAATTATATGTTTTTGTTATCAAAGTACCTTCAGTTGTAGGACTTATCATCTCGCCCCAAGTTGGAGTCACTATATCGCGGAGTACATGCATGTGATGGTATTCTCCATTTATATATTGTTCCGGATTATAATGTCCACCTTCCTGATCACCGACGATGTCGTCTTGAATCATCATCACAGTAAGATAATTGTTTTCTTCTGAATTATCCGAAGTATAATACACTTCGACATTGACAGCAGCCTCTCTTGTCTGAGGATTTATCACCACCTGACCATCGATGTTACATTCTGCGGTCTGGCTCAATTGATTCAATGCGTATGTTGACCATTGTTCACGGCCGATTTCATATTCAGAAGTTCTATTGACAAAAGCTGCCGGAAATGCAGCCAGCTGATATGAATCCATCATCGCAGCACCATCATCAGTGTTTAAGTTAGGGAATGTCACAGGAGAGAACGGGCCGGTATGAATGTTCACCACAAATACTCGTCCTGGATTTTCCTTGGCAATAGCATTAGCCACCATCTGACCTTCTGGGCACCACGTACAATGTTTTCCTGTAAATTCCTCGATGATGACATTTCTGTTTTGAACTTCTGTAGTAACAAACTGTTGCGCTTTAAGACCTGCCGCAAAAACGAAAGACAGCGTCATTAACAATGATAAAGTAATGGATTTCTTCATGCCTATTTATATTTTCGCAAAGATAAGAAAAGTCTATAGATAGAAGTCTATCGCTGAAAGTTTTTTTGGATTTTTAATATTAGTCAACAAGCATTTGCAATTTACTTTGACATAAGAAAAGAGCTGCCGTTCATTACAACAGCAGCTCTTTCTTCAGACTTTCGTCTTTTGTCTTATCAATTATTATATTCAGCTAAAATGCCAGCTACTTTATCTGGTGTTACGCGACCATATACCTTGTCGCCTATCATCATAACTGGAGCCAGACCGCAAGCGCCAACGCAACGTAAGCAGTTCAATGAGAACTTGCCGTCTTCTGTTGTGCCGCCTACTTGTACAGCAAGCTGACGTTTCAATTCATCGATGACTTTTTCTGCACCGCGGACGTAACATGCTGTACCCAAACATACAGATATTGGGAAACGTCCTTTTGGTGTCATGGTAAAGAATGAGTAGAACGAAACGATACCATAGACTCTAGCCACAGGGATACGTAATTCTTCTGCTACCAATTCTTGCACTTCTGCTGAAAGATAACCAAATTCACCTTGCACTTTGTGAAGGACGTTGATTACTTCACCAGCTTCGTTATTGAAAGACTTACAAATATCTTTTACGAAGTTTATCTTGGATTCTGATAATTTTACTATTGCCATAATATTTTCTTTTTAATCATTAAACAATATAACACCTGTTTATTCGCCAATCACGACATGGTCTGATTTATCGAAATAGTGTGTATGTAACAATTCATGTGACTTATGACCACATGGTTCTCCAAGATATTCCTTATATAATTTTATTACAGAAGGATTTTCGTGTGACTTACGGATTGGTTTGTTACGATCTTCTTCGTAAGTAGCTTCAAGACGTTTTCTGATGATATCGCTATTGCCATGATGGTATGGCTGACCAGCTCCGCCGATACATCCGCCAGGACATGCCATAACTTCGATAGCGTGGAATTGTTCTTTTCCTTCGCGTACTCTTTCGAGTAATGTACGAGCGTTCTTCAAGCCGTGAGCGATACCGATGTGGATTGGAGTTCCGTTGAAGTCAACCCATGCGTCACGGATGCCTTCGAGGCCACGTAACTCTGTGAAGTCGATCTTTTCAAGTTTCTTGCCTGTAAACACTTCGTATGCTGTACGAGCTGCTGCTTCAATAACACCGCCTGTAGCGCCGAAGATGACAGCTGCACCTGTTGATTCGCCGAGAGGATCGTCGAAGTCGGCTGTTGGCATTTCTTTAAGATCCATGTTGAATTGCTTGATCAAGCGAGCCAACTCACGTGTTGATAGAACATAGTCAACATCTGGGTTGCCGTTTACATAGAACTCTTCACGCTTACATTCATATTTCTTAGCAAGACAAGGCATGATAGAAACAACAACCAAGTCTTCGCGTTTGATACCCATCTTTTCTGCCCAGTAGCTCTTAGCTATGGCACCGAACATTTGTTGTGGTGATTTTGCTGTTGAAGGGACATCGAGCATATCTGGGAAGTTATGTTCGAAGAAGTTGACCCAACCTGGACAGCATGATGTCAATATTGGGAGACGAACTGATTTGTCGCCTTCTGTAAATCTCTTGATACGGTCGAGTAATTCTGTACCTTCTTCCATAATTGTCAAGTCAGCAGCGAAGTCAGTATCGAATACATAGTCAAAACCTAGTTGACGCAACACTGCTGCGAGTTGACCTGTCACTATTGTACCAGGTTCCATACCGAACTCTTCGCCTATGGCTACACGTACTGCAGGAGCGGTCTGAACCACGACAGTTTTCTTAGGATCGTTGATAGCCATCATCACATTACGTGTGTCATCAACTTCGCTCAATGCGCCTACAGGACATACTTGTACACATTGTCCGCACATCACGCATGGAGAGTCAACCATATCCTGTTCAAAAGCAGGAGCCACTACAGCTTGGAAGCCGCGGTTCACTGCTGAGAGTGCGCCAACGCTTTGGATGTTGTTACATACGTTTTCGCAGCGGCGGCACATGATACATTTGTCAACGTCACGGATTATTGAAGGAGACATATCGACGCGATATGTTGACTGCTCGCCTTTATAAGGTATTTCACGGATGCCGAGGTTCTGTGCCAGTTTCTGCAATTCGCATTGGCCTGACTTGGCGCAGGTGAGACAGTCTGTTGGGTGGTCGGAGAGAATCAACTCAACGACAGTACGACGAGCGTTGATGACGCGTTGTGAGTGTGTCAACACTTCCATGCCTTCAACACAGTCGGTGGCACATGCCGGAGCTAGGTTACGACGAGGTCTGCCGTTGAAATCCTTGACGACTTCTACGACACAGACGCGGCAACCGCCTGGTTTATTTTCAAAATTCATTCCTGCCAATTCAAAATAACATAAGGTAGGAATATGAATGCCGGCTTGACGAGCTGCCTTTAAGATAGTTGTGCCTTCTGCAACTTCTACCGGTTTGTTGTCTATAGTGAGTTTTATCATTTTAATGTCCCTTTCTTATTACTTGATTGAGATTGCACCGAACTTACATTTTTCATAACATGCACCACACTTGATACACTTGAGGTTGTCGATGTGATGTGCCATTTTCTTTTCTCCAGAGATAGCATCTTGTGGACATACGCGTTTACATGCGCCACAGCCTATACACTTGGTAGGATCAATTTCGTAGCTCATCAATGACTTACATGCGCCTGCGCGACATTTCTTGTCAACGACGTGTTCTACGTATTCATCCCAGAAGTTGTCTAATGTAGAGAGAACAGGGTTTGGAGATGTCTGTCCTAAGCCGCACAATGCTGTATCTTTGATAACGTCAGCAAGGTTACGCAATTCTTGAAGGTCTTGCATTGTTCCGTTGCCTTTGGTGATCTTATCCAAGATCTCGAGCATACGTTTGTTACCGATACGGCATGGTGAACATTTACCGCAGCTTTCTTCACAAGTAAATTCGAGGTAGAATTTAGCGATAGCTACCATACATGATGTCTCGTCCATGACGACCAAACCGCCAGAACCCATCATTGAACCTGCAGCCATCAAGCTTTCGTAATCGATAGGTGTATCCAAGTGTTTGCTTGTCAGACAGCCGCCAGAAGGACCGCCGGTCTGGACAGCCTTAAATTGACGATTGTTCTTGATACCGCCACCGATTTCATATATGATATCGCGGAGTGTAGTTCCCATTGGGACTTCAATCAAACCTACGTTGTTGATCTGACCTGCCAATGCGAATACTTTTGTTCCTTTAGATTTTTCTGATCCAATGCTTGCAAACCAATCGGCACCTTTTGTAATAATGATTGGAATGTTAGCGAATGTTTCAACGTTATTAACGTTAGTTGGTTTATTCAAATAACCTGACACTGCTGGGAATGGAGGTTTGAAAGTAGGTTCACCGCGTTGGCCTTCCATTGAGTGAATGAGAGCTGTCTCTTCACCGCATACGAAAGCACCTGCTCCATAACGCAACTCGATGTCGAAGTCGAATCCGCTGCCCATAATGTCTGTTCCCAACAAGCCACATTCTCTTGCTTGGCCTAAAGCTATCTGTAAGCGTTCGATAGCGAGAGGATATTCTGCACGGATATAAACGAGACCTTTAGTAGCACCTATAGCGTAGCCGCATATTGCCATAGCCTCGATGATTGAGTGAGGGTCGCCTTCCATGATGGAACGATCCATAAATGCACCTGGGTCGCCCTCGTCAGCATTACATACGACGTATTTCTGGTCTGCTTCGTTCTTTGCACAAAGGCCCCATTTAACGCCTGTAGGGAAACCTGCACCGCCTCTACCACGGAGACCTGATGCAGTGACTTCTGAAATGACTTCCTGTGGTGTCATCTCTGTCAAAACCTTGCCAAGTCCTTCATAACCGTTACGTGCTATAAACTCATTGACATCTTCTGGGTTGATGAAACCGCAGTTACGCAAAGCAATACGAAGTTGTTTTTTGTAGAATCCCATGTGCTTGGAGTCAGCGACATGTTCATTTGTTTCAGGATCCAAATAAAGAAGGTCTTTAACCTTACAGCCTTGAACAATATGTTCATCAACTATTCTTTGAACATCAGATGGTTTTACTTGTGTGTAAAACGTATTATCAGGTATCATTTTCACGATAGGTCCCTTTTCACAGAAACCGAAGCATCCTGTTTTAATAACCAGGACTTCATCTTGCAAACCTTTTTCTTTTAATATGGTGTTAAAGTTTGCTACAATCTCGTCACTTGCAGATGACTTACATCCAGTACCACCGCAGCAAAGCACATGCATTTTGATTTTTGCAATTTCACTATCAGCCATGGCATCTTTAATCTGAGTCAACGCTTCCGGATTTTCACTCTTTTCGCGAAGGTCAAGATTTGACTGAAGCTTTTCTTTCATAGCTCTCAGTTCTGCTAATGATTTTATTTTTGCCATTTTATTTAATGTTAGTTAATGAATGATGTCGCAAATATAAGAAATGATTTCAAAAAAAAATGAAAGCTTCACGATTTTTTTTAAACATTTTTTACAACCTAAATTAATTTGTGACAACGATGTTTTTCAAACAAAAAAAATATTACTTTTGCAGCCATTATTAAATCGATAAACTTATAAACATTTAATCAATTAAATTTATTAAAAATTAAATTCAATCATGAAAAAGTTTTTACTTATGTTGTTGGTTGTTTTAGCATTACCAACATTTGCACAAAATTATCAATTCCGCATTTCTTCATTTATGTCTGAAGACGCAATGGAAACAATCAGCTACGGATATGAAACAGCTGACGGTACAGACCTTAGAGCAATTCACGAAGTTGACTTCCTTTCAGATCCAACAATGGACATCATCGACTCATTACATTATGATGCAGAAGGCAGAATCATTCAAGTTGCATCTCACCAACTCCTCGACGGTGAATACTTGAAAGTATGCTGGGTTGATTATACATACAATGCAATGGGCTTAAGAGAAACTCGTAAAAATTATAACGACTTCCACGATGGTTGGGGTCCACAACTCGGTGGTATCTACACATACCATTATGATGAAAATGGCAAAAAAACAGGCTGGGATTTGGAATTTGCTGGCATCAACTACGAAAAGGGTGAATGCCACTACAATGAACAAGGCTTGCTCGAAGCTGAACTTATCATGAACAACCCTTTCACAGGTATCTTTGAAAACTCATATTTAACAGAATACTACTACAACGACAATGGCTTGTTAGTTCAAACTATTTACTACACATGGGCAGCTCAAGTCAACGACTGGACTATGCAAGGTGTTTTATTTAACGAATTTGACGAACTCGGCAACTGCGTTGCAAGTACAGCTACAACTCCTTCAGGAGAACCTCAAGAAAAGAAAGTTTACAAATATGATGAAAAAGTATTGGCTGAAAATACATTCCACTATCCAAACCCAGAAGATGACTTCCCATTACTTCCTATCATGAACAACATGATCGAATCATACGAATACTACGCATTAGACCAAACAAGCGGTGGCCTCCTTTACGTATGTGACTACCTCTTCGGATATGAATTGATAGGTGAATTAGAATTAAGCGTCGTAGCTGAAGCTTCAGCAGATACTATCGTATTAGGTGAAACAGTTAGCTTGACAGCTAAAGTAAGCGGCGGTACAGGCGACTACTCATTCGCATGGACTCCAGCTGAAATCCTCGACAGCGCAAGCACTCAAAACCCAACAGCTACTCCAACAACATTAGGCGACATCACTTTCACAGTTGCTGTAAATGACGGCGAAAACACAGTTGAAGCTACAGTATCAGTATATGTAAAAGAAGGTGTAAGCATCGCTGAACAAGCTGAAAACAATGTCAACATCTATCCTAACCCAGCAACAGAATTCATCATCATCGACTCTGAAGAAGTTGAATATGTTGAAGTTCTCGACATCAACGGTAGAGTTATCACATCAGTTGCTATCAACGGTGAAACAAGAATTAAAATGAAAGAATATGCAAGCGGTGTTTATTTCGTAAAATCTTACATCAACGGCACATCATCAATTCAAAAAGTTGTTAAAAACTGATTAAATAAAATTGAATAAAAAGTTGAACATAGAAGCACCAGGTGGCGTAAAACAGGTTCTCCTTCACACTTGTTGTGCTCCTTGTTCTTCAGCGATAATAGAGTGCATGATGCATAATGGCATCATGCCTCTTATTTTTTATTGCAACCCGAACATATATCCAGAAGAAGAATACCTTATCAGAAAAGACGAGTGTACGAGATATGCCAAGAGCCTGGGACTGGAGATAGTAGATGCCGACTATAATCACAATGCCTGGCTTTCTGAGATGAAAGGTATGGAAAACGAGCCTGAAAGAGGAAACAGATGCCTCAGATGTTTCAAGTTCAGACTCTTGGAATCGGCACGTTATGCCCACGAAAGAGGCATCACCGCATTCACAACAACATTGGCATCAAGCCGATGGAAATCATTGGAACAAATAGAAGAAGCAGGATTATTCGCCCAAAGCCACTACCCTGATGTCACATATTGGGCACAGAACTGGCGCAAAGGCGGCCTAAGCGAGAGAAGAATCGAAATAATAAAAGAATATAACTTCTACAACCAAAGATACTGCGGATGCGAATTTAGCATGAGACCTGACTGCCGATAAGGCTAGTCTATCATCCTTTCAACGCATTATAGCTCTTCTGTCTTAGAGCCCGTTTCTGAACCCTGCGTTTAAGTCGCTCTTCTTTCTTCTTGGAAAGATGACTCAACACCAACACCAATGACGCTCCCACAACTGCCATGATTATAGAAACAATGAACTGATGATTCATAGGCGGCATGTAGAAATAATAGTCAAACATTCCCGGCAGCACCTCTTTCCACGGATATACAACAGGCAGACTGCCAATCATAAATCCTGTCAGAACTGACAATGTTTCATTTCTGTATTCTTGCATAAGCCATGACAAGAGATATGATATCGTGACAATGCTTATAATCGCTCCTATCACAAAAGGAAGCAATATGCTCATGCCTTGTCCAAATGTTGACCAATGTGCTATTTCAGGAAGTGCCTGCGTCACTATGAGTTCATAATTACCCATTACCATCATGAGATGTGAGCCTGATATTCCTGGCACTATCATTCCCAAAGAACCGACAACACCACAAAGGATCAAATACAAGAAACTATCGTTAGGATAAGGATTACTTTTTATAGAGAGATAGAAGGATACTGAGATGGCAACAATCATCAGAACTATCATCTTAGGTGTCTTTTTTCCAACCATACCCATCACATAAATAATAGAAGCGACAATAAGACCGATGAAGAAAGCGTAAGCATAGACTTCATACTGCTTAAAAATAGCCTTCAGAGAAATTGCCGTTAATATCATACCTGCCAGAATACCAAAAATCAATGTCAACAGAAACTTGCAATCTGTTCTTCTGGCAAATTCCGAAAACTCCCCCTTAAATAAAAGTTTGAACGCTTTAAAATTCAAAGACTTTATCGAATTTATAAAACGTTCAAATACACCTATTATCAATGATACTGTTCCGCTGGAAACAGGAATCACATTAACGACTCCCATTGCCATGCCCTTAAAAAATGTGGATATGTATTGTTTTATTGTCATATTTGTTGTTTGTCCAGAATTTATCAATATCCGTTCCATAAAACGTTAGAAAATAACTTTTGTTTTACATACGCAATATTTTTTTTTACGAAACATCATTTTCAATAAACAAAAAAGAACACGCTATTCAACGTGCTCTTTTTCATGTTAACTTTCAAATATTGAAAAACTCTTTATTATTCCGAAACTGGACGTATTGCCTGACCATAACAACGCTCATCAAAGCCCATACTAAGGTTGTATTCCTGATCGAAGAAAAAGTCGTATGAGAACTGTTCGTATGTCGAGATTGGCGTTGAAGTCCAATAATATCCAAAGTCATCCATATAAGATGATGTTCCGTATTTATAGCCTGTTATCGGGAGGATTATGTAATTGCCATTAGATCCTGTCACTTTTTTGCAACCTTTACCATTTATGACCATCCATTCCCATGTACATTCGTTCATGAGTTCTTCGAAATCCTTTTTACTTGGCACTTTCCATGTTGCGCCCCAGTTAGCACGTGCAGCGTCATATTGAGGATCGCCGGCAATGTCTTCCATATTAAGTCCGTATGATGTGCAGTTGGCTTCTGTAAATTCCGCTTTAGGATTTATTTCACCCCATGCGAAATAGTCGCCGCTTTCGTTAGGAGCAGAAGCGCCTATGTTACATGTAGCCCATTTCAATCCGCTTGGCAAACCTAAGTCAACATATTCATATCCGTTGATAGTACCTTCTTCCTCTTCTTCCAAGGTAATGAAACTTACAGCTTCACCGTATGACGTACCTATATCGTTTGTAGCGAAAGCTCTAACATAGTAAATAGTATTAGGAGTCAATTCATTGATATTACATGTAAATTCACCTAGGCCTGCACCTTGTGTTGTAAAGTCATCATTTAATGTAGGATTAGGATTGACACTCCAACAGACACCTCTCGAATATACTTCCGATCCACCATCTGATGACACAATACCACCGCCTACAGCTGCTGTCTGTGTAACTTCTGTCACTTCCAATGTTGCTATAGTTGGTTCTACGATTATTATTTCCTCCATTGTTTTAAATGAAATCTCTTCACCATATGCAGTGCCTTCGCTGTTGGTAGCGTATGCTCTTACGTAATAAGTTGTATTTTGTGATAAGTCTGATAAATTTGAATTAAATAAACCAACACCATTACCATCAGTAGTAAAAGAATCATCTATTGTAGGAGTTTGACTTGTGCTCCAGCAAACACCTCTTTCTGTCACTTCAGCACCACCATCGGATATAACTTCACCACCAGCAACAGCAGATGTTTCTGTTATATCTGTAACTGACAATGTTGTAACGACAGCTAATTCAACAACAATCTCCTCTTCCTCCTCATCATCTGTATCATCATCTGTATTATCGTTATCATCAGTGTCATCAGTATCATCGTCAATCATTTCCAAAGTAGTAAAAGAGACTTCTTCACCGTAAGATGTACCTTCGCTGTTAGTGGCATATGCTCTTACGTAATAAGTTGTGTTTTGTGATAAATCTGACAAAATTGATTGAAATGAACCTATGCCGACTCCATCAATAGTCTTGTCATTTTCTATTGTAGGATTTGTGTTAACGCTCCAGCACACACCTCTAGATGTCACTTCCGTTCCGCCATCTGATGTTACTTCTCCACCGCTCACTGCCGTCGTTTCTGTTATTTGTGAAACAGGGTTTGATACTACTGTTGGTTTTTCCAAATCAGGTTTGCATGATGCTAATATGCATGCGATAAAAGCAATTATCAAAAAATGTTTTTTCATGATTATTCTAGTGTTATAGTTTTAATTCTTAATTTGAAACAGGACGTATTGTAAGGCCTGCATAACGGAAGTACCACGCAACATCAATGGTTTCGCTTGCGAAGCACATACTGAATGCACCAAGATAATTATCAGTTCCTGACACAGATGTCCAGTAATAACCATATTGCTCGACGAAATATGGTGTTGTCACGAAAACGAATCCCGAAGCAGGAAGAAAAATATGTTTGCCATTGCTACCTGTAACTTTAAATCCTGGAGTCTCGCCGTCTGTCATCCATTCCCAAGAACACTCATCTCTCAGTTCTTCCATCTCTTCTCTTGTAGGTATTCGCCATGTTTCTCCCCATCTCACAGCAGCTGCATCATAATTTATATCAGCAGAAATCTGTGTCAACGGAAGATTATATGTAGTATTGTTAGCTTCAGTATATTCGTCTTTAGGTTCAAGTTCTCCCCATGCGATATAATCACCACTTGCCGATGGAGAATCAGCACCTATGTTACATGTAGCCCATTTCAATCCACTTGGCAATCCTAAATCGACATATTCATGACCATTGATAGAACCACTTACATCCTCTGACTTCAATGTTGTGAAAGATATTTCTTCGCCGTATGCGGTGCCTTTGCTGTTAGTTGCGTAAGCTCTGACGTAATATGTAGTATTCATCGTCAGTCCTGTGATATAACTTACATATTCCCCAACGCCATTACCGTTAATGACATACGAATCTTCTATAGTCGGATTTTGATTGGTGCTCCAACATACACCTTTCGTAGTAACTTCAGCACCACCGTCGGTTGTAATATTACCACCGCTCATAGCTGTTGTTTCTGTAATCTGCGTAACAGACAATGTTACGAGTTCTGGCAATTCAATAACGACTTCATCGTCGTCACCATTGTTGTCATCATCTTCTTCATTTTCATCATCGCCCCCGTTGTTATCGCCATCACCTTCTTCGTCATCATTACCTTCATCTTCTAATTTCAAGGTTACGAATCTATATTCTTCACCATAAGAGACGCCAACACTATTAACAGCATAAGCTCTGATATAATAAGTAGTACTATCCGTTAATTCATTAATATTGGAAATAAACTCACCGGTGCCGGCACCATCAACAGTCTTATTATCTTCTTCGATTGTAGGATTCTGATTTATGCTCCAACACATGCCTCTCGATGTCACCTCTGCACCGCCATCAGAAATAACATTACCACCAGTCTTTGCTGATGTTTCTGTTATCTCAACAACAGGAAACGAAACAACATTAGGTTTTTCAACGACAGGATTAGGCTCACATGCAAATAAGATACATGCAGCCAATACCAAAAATAATAAATGCTTTTTCATTATTTAAATATTAAAACTTATAGTCTTGCGGTCGTGTGACTTTTAGTCTTATTATACTATTTCAGCATATAAATCGAAATAATCTGCTTTTACAATCTTGGCGTTTACGAAAGTTCCTACTTCCAAATCGGCTTCGTCGAGAGATATCAAGATTTCATCATCAACCTCTGGTGAGTCATATTGAGTTCTGCCGATATAGTAATCGCCTTCTATTCTATCGATGAGGACTTTTTCAACAGAGCCTACTCTATTTTCATTTGTCTCTAATGAGATATTCTGTTGTATTGCCATAATATCATCGACACGCTGTTGTTTGACTTCTTCTGGAACGTCATCTTCCATTTCGTAAGCAGGTGTTCCTTCTTCTGGAGAATATGCGAAGACGCCAGCGCGTTCAAACTTCATCTCTCTGATGAAATCGCACAATTCTTCAAACTGTTCTTCTGTCTCGCCAGGGAAACCAACGATGAATGTAGTTCTGAAAGCAATGCCAGGAACTCTATTACGGGCGTTTTTAACGAAATTAATTGTCTGTTCCTTATCAACGCCTCTTCTCATGTTTTTCAAGATTGGCGTGCTGATATGTTGTAAAGGAAGGTCGATATAATTACAGATTCTAGGTTCTTGGTTCATCAAGTCTAACAACTCGTCTGGGAATCCTTGTGGATAGCCGTAATGCAGTCTTATCCATTCGAATTCTTTTATCTCGAGAAGACGTTTGACGAGTTCCACTATATGATATTGTCCGTCGATATCGCGGCCATAATATGTCAAATCTTGAGCTATGAGGATTAGTTCCTTGACGCCTTTTTGTGCGAGCAATTCTGCTTCTCTGATAAGGTCGTCCATTGGAACAGAAACATGTTCGCCTCTAATCAATGGTATTGCGCAGAATGCACAACGTCTATTGCAACCTTCAGAAATCTTGAGATAAGCGTAATGTTCTGGAGTTGACAAGACTCTATTAACATTATATTCCTTGCTTAATTCCTCATTCAATATATCATTAGCAATAAGTTGTACCGATTCAACGCCGTAGAATCCGTCCACCTCGTGAATCTCTTCTTGAAGGTCTTTACGATAACGTTGCGAGAGGCAACCCATGACATAAAGTTTCTTAATCTTTTTGGCTTTTCTAAGTTCAGCGTATTCGAGTATTGTATCTATTGACTCTTCTTTAGCGTCGCCGATGAAACCGCAGGTGTTTATTATCACCACATCAGATTTCTTGTCGGAGTCGTGCATTATGTCATATTTGAATTCGAGCGAGGCTGCGAGGCGTTCTGAGTCAACCTTATTCTTTGAACAGCCGAGTGTAACGATATTAAGTTTAGGCTTTTTCATTGTCATTAATTTCTTCCTTCGAAAAGACTGTTAACGAAATCGTTTCTGTCGAATATCTGGAGATGATCCATGCCTTCACCAACACCGATATATTTTACCGGAATCTTAAATTGGTCGGAGATACCAATAACAACGCCGCCTTTTGCTGTGCCGTCTAATTTTGTCAAAGCAAGAGCGTTGACTTCTGTAGCAGCCATAAACTGACGTGCTTGTTCAATAGCGTTCTGACCTGTTGAAGCGTCGAGGACGAGAAGCACTTCATGTGGTGCGTCTGGAATAACCTTTTGGCAGACTTTTCTAATCTTAGACAATTCGTTCATGAGGTTTACTTTGTTATGGAGACGACCTGCTGTGTCGATGATAACGACGTCAACATTTTGTTCAACGGCAGTCTTCACTGCGTCGTAAGCCACTGATGCTGGGTCAGCGTTCATGCCATGTGAAACGATTGGCACGCCGACGCGTTCTGACCATATTTTGAGTTGGTCAACAGCTGCAGCTCTAAAGGTGTCAGAAGCTCCGAGCATAACGCTCAATCCTGCTTTCTTGAAGTTATGGGCTAATTTACCGATGGTTGTAGTCTTGCCAACGCCGTTGACGCCTACAACCAAGATAACGTAAGGTTTCTTATCGGCTGGTATATCGAATGTAGTGCCGTCGCCGGAATTGTTTTCCTGCAACAAGGCTGCTATTTCTTCCTTGAGGATACGGTTCAATTCATTTGTTCCGAGATATTTGTCACGGGCGACACGTTCTTGAATACGAGCGATAATTTTAAGAGTAGTGTCAACACCGACGTCTGAAGTCACCAGAATCTCTTCTAGATTGTCGAGAACCTCATCGTCCACTTTCGACTTACCGATGATGGCTTTTGAAATTCTGTCGAATACACTTGTACGTGTCTTTTCCAATCCTTTGTCGAGTTCCTGTTTCTGTTCTTCTACGACTTCTTTGTTTCTCTTGAAAAATGAAAATATGCCCATAATCTTATACTTTTTTGCAAAGATAATAAAAAAGACTAAAGACTACAGGCTAGAGGCTAAAGATTTTTTGTATTATTTTTCAAAAAGACATCTATAAATTCTCCTTTAAAATAAACTGTGGTGACAGCTATAAAACTTTTGCGTTCTTTATGTTTTTTGACTATGTCTAAGTTGCTATCGTTCGGAACAACTAATGCAAGCATTGTTCTTCGCTCGCTTAATCGCAACTTTATTGGAATCTTTTCGTCTTTATATCAATCATATAGCTCGCTACGCTCTTTTAAGAAATGCAAAAAATCTTCTTAAGAAAAAATCATAAACCATTCGCAAAGCAATTTATAGAAGTCCACCTAAATAAAAAAAGTTGCCTAAACAAGACAACTTTCTTTGAACTAAATTGATTTGTAGTTTTAAAATCAGAATAAATCAAGTATATCAAAAAGATATTCGATGATAAAACCTCCGAGCACAATAGGAGCTACAATTGACACTAAGCAAAGTATAATTCCTATGATAGATTTTGTCAGACTTTGAGACTTGATAATAGCAATAATGCCACAAATGAGTCCTATAGGTGCTAATAGATATATCAAGTAATTGACTATTGGTATTATAGAGATTACAATTGAAATTATGCCTAATACTAATGAGGTTGTGCTTAAACCAGAATTTGCCTTTTGTCTTTCAGCGAATTGTTCCATAATTCTATATTTATTTGTTTTTAATTAATCTTTGATTACCAATCTAAATCATCCATCATGTCGAGAAGATCTTCTTCCATTTCAAGTACTTTTTCTGCTGCTTTCAATGATTTTTCTGCTGATTTAAGAGCTTTTTCATAATCTTCATCATCGTAGTCTTCTGCCATTTTTGCAGCTTCTTTAGCAATTTGATTCAAAGTTTCAAGTTCTGATACAACTGGATCCTTTTCTTTTACTACTTTTTCAATGGCTAATTTGTCAATAGAAAATGTTTCAGAACCCTTTAACGCTGTGTTAATGTAATCTGATGAGAATTCATTGATGAATACGAAATCTGCAACAGAACCAACATTACCCTTTACAAAAGAATCAAATTTGGATTTTTCAGAATCACCTAATTCCATCTGATACCAGCCGTTAATGATTTGAACTCCATCTTCATCTTTTAAAACGAGAACAGGATAAATTGAAACATCATTGGCTGCTTTCTTTTCTAACTTTAATTGTACCTTAACTCTTAATTTGCCATCTTTTTTGTTTAAGGTACAACTGTCAGACACAATTGAAATTAAGTTCGCATCTTCTCCGTAGATGCCGACTGCTTTTAAATTTTTGGATGTGATTTGAGGTTCTTCTTTACCGCCTCCACATGAGACCATGAATAATGCCACTAACATTACTCCTAAGAATTTAACGAATTTTGTTTTCATAATGATGTGTTTTTTAATTATTTTCGGCAAAAGTATGTAAAAGCAATGACACTACAATTTGTCTTTTTTTGTCTTTTTACAACCGCTTAATTTTCAAGTTTAAAATATGCTTGCATAAAATAATATTACCTTTGTAAAACCATCTTTTTGATAAATCAATAAGTCTTAAGGGGGCATCACGAAGGACGTTTCAAAGCTTTGATTGCACACGGCGGCATGGACTGCAGAATCTGCTTCACACATGGCATGCAGGCCTATAACGCAGCGGACGTGTGCGTAATGACAGCAGAATTCCTATACTTCCCAGATGAAAGTCATTGGGTCCTCAAGGCGCAAAACGGAATCTTGTGGCAAAGAAGATTCTTCTATTGGCTTGATACTTATTTGAAGCAATTATGTGTTTTTTTGGACTTTGGCTTTTGAGGCTAAGGCTGCTGAACTCTAAATCTTAAACTATATCTTGGGCGTTCCGTCTATCGCCGTCGGGCTTTCCGCTATATCTTTGCTCGCTCCGTTATCACTTCACTCGCAAAGGATGCCGCTTCAATCCCTAACGCATTGGAGGCTACTAATTTTAAGTCGATAGCCTTGACCTAAATTTATATCCTCTTGCAAAAACGCAAAGAACGCAAAGACATTTGTCATTTTTCATTTTTGAGACGTGTCAATGTGTGTTCATTTTTATGGTTACATTGACGCATCTCTACACTCATTCCTCATTCCTAATTAATGTCTTGTAGTCTTAAAAAGAAAACACAAAAAGCTCCTTCGATTTCTCGAAGAAGCTATTGTATTGTGTGATTTCAAAAACAAACAATATTATTTCTTTGCGATGAATTCTTGAACAGAATCCATTGGAACGATAGTTTCCTCGAAATAATAAGCACCTGTTTTTTCTGATTTCTTCATTCTAATAACCTTTGAATACTCTTTACCGAGAGTACGCAATGTTGCAACAACTTTCTTTGCCATGGCTTAATCTTATTTAATTTCTTTGTGAACTGTCATTTTCTTCAAGATTGGGTTATATTTCTTAAGTTCCAATCTCTCAGGTGTATTTTTCTTATTCTTTGTTGTAATGTAACGAGATGTGCCAGGCATACCGCTTGCTTTATGCTCTGTACATTCCAAAATCACTTGTACGCGTGCGTCTTTTGTCTTCTTTGCCATTTTTTTCTCCTTTCAGAATTTGGATTGCAAAAATACACATTTATTTGATAAATGCCAATACTTTTTTCCAAATTTTTATTTTTATTATTCAACAGTCATCACGACTGATTTTCAATTATTTACTTATTATTTGTTGATAATTTCGTTAACTTTAACCAAGAGTTCAGCTTCTTTTTGAATAGCTTTAGCTTCGATTTCAGCACCTGCTTGTACCATTTTGTCTGCAAACTCGCGATCTTTGATACCTGCAGCGTTGATTTTCACGTTCAAATAAGCTCCCATAACAGCACTTCTGCAGCACATTGCTCCAACGCCTGCGTCTGACACTGATGCTGGGTTACCATCGTTAACCATAGCTTCAACAACTTCAAATGCTGAGAAAGCAACCTCCATAGTCTTGAAAGGAACTTCGATAGCATATTTTGAAGCGTCTTCAATAGCTTGTTTGCGTGCTTCTTTTTCTTCTTCTGTCTTCTTTGGCAAACCAAATGCATCCATAATCTTGTTGAATGCGTTTGTATCTTCGTCAACTAAAGCGATGAGTTGATTCTTTATAGCTTGACCTTTTTCAGCCCATTGTGAGAAGAATTCCCATCTGTCGTCCCAACCTGGTTTGTGTGATGACAAGTTAGCTACCATTGTTGCCAATGATGCGCCGAGTGCACCCATGTAAGCAGAGATTGAACCGCCGCCTGGAGCTGGACTTTCACTTGCTGTTTCGTCTGCGAAAGCAGCACATGTCATGTCAACCAATTTCTTTTGTGAGTTGTCTTCGAGTAAGAATTCGATAACTTTTTCTTTTGGGTTGAAAGGTTTCAAGTCGTCGAGACCCATTGACTTGATAGCTATCTTCATGATTTCATCTTCGCTGACGCCTAATGAACGTTCTTGTTTAGCGAGATAGAAACGGCCAGCGTCGAGGAGAACGCTCTTAGGAACGAGACCAACGATTTCGCAACCTGTTACGCGAACGCCACGTGCTGCTGCCTTGTTGCATACTTCTTCAAAGCAAACGTGAACTGGAGTCTTAGCGATGTTGGTGATGTTCATTGATACCTGAGCGATACCGTATTCTTCGATGAACCAGCCGATAGCTTTTGTTCCTGGCAATGAACCTGGAATCATGACTGGGTTGCCGTTTTCGTCCTTAACAGGTTTGTCTGTTACTTTAGGACCTTGTCTCATTGGACGGCCTTTTTCTCTAACGTCGAATGCAATAGCATTTGCACGACGTGTTGATGTTGTGTTCAAGTTGTAGTTGATAGCGACCAAGAAGTCACGAGCGCCAACTGCTGTTGCACCTGTTGTAGCAACTCTTTCGTTGAATACTTTAGGACCGAAGTCAGCTGTACAGCCTGATGAGAATCTTTCTGCCAATGCTTCGTATTCGCCAGCGCGGCAAACAGCGAGGTTACGTCTTTCTGGAGAGAAAGCTGCGTTTTCATAGCAGAATACTGGGATTTCCAATTCATTACCGATTCTTTCACCTAGTTGACGTGCGTATTCAACTACTTCTTCCATTGTGATACCTGCGACTGGCACTAAAGGACAAACGTCAGTAGCACCGAAACGTGGGTGATCACCATGGTGGTTACGCATATCGATGAGTTCGGCTGCCTTCTTAACAACGCGGAAAGCTGCTTCACAAACGTTCTTAGGCTCACCTACGAAAGTGATAACAGTTCTGTTTGTTGTTGCTCCTGGATCGACGTCTAATAACTTAACGCCTTCAACCTTCTCAATCTCAGCTGTAACTTGATTGATGATGTTCATATCGCGACCTTCGCTGATATTAGGAACACATTCGATAATTTGTTTCATTTTGTATATTTTTTTTATAATTATTTATTTCAAAACATGGTGAAAATCAGTGCAGAATCAGCGCACTATTTTTCGCGTGCAAATATAAGAAAATTAGGAATTAGGAATTAGGAATTAGGAATTATTTTTTTAATGTCGCAAAGACACAAAGACGCAAAGTCGCAGAGTTGTATAACCACCCTGAGTCTTTGCGTCTCTGAGTCTTTAAGTCTTTGTGTCTTATTTCATAAGTTTTCCTTGCAAAACAACCTTTTCTACCTTGTTTGCTCCATAATAATATGGCATAAATTCAAGTCCGTTCATCGGTTGTGTTATTATCACGTTGGCCAGTTTTCCTTTGGTGATAGAACCGAGTTCATGACTCAAATCCATCGCGTAGGCTGTGTTCAATGTCGTTGCGTTGAAAGCTTCTTCTGGTGTCATCTTATATCTGATGCATGCCGCCGACATGATGAACTGCATATTACCTGATGGCGATGTTCCTGGATTGAAGTCAGATGCCATCGCAACTGGAAGTCCTGCATTGATCATATCACGTACCGGAGACAATGGAAGATTCAAGAAGAATGCACAGCCTGGCAATACTGTAGGCATCGTCTCAGAACCTTTGAGAGCTTCTATTTCCTCATCGCCCATCTGTTCGAGATGGTCAACAGAGATAGCTCCGTATTTAACACCAACTTGAACACCGCCAGAGATTGCCATTTCGTTGGCATGAATCTTAGGACGCATACCGTATTTGATGCCTGCCATCAAGATTCTCTCTGTATCTTCGACAGTGAAGAATCCTTTGTCACAGAACACATCGACGAAGTCAGCGAGGTTTTCTGTCGCGACCAAAGGCATCATCTCATTGATGACTAAATCTACATATTCTTCCTGACGGCCTCTGTATTCCATCGGAATGCCGTGTGCGCCAAGGAAGTTGGCTTTTATAGTAAGCGGTGAGTTTTCTTTCAAACGTTTAATAACGCGTAACATCTTAAGTTCGCTTTCCACTGTAAGACCGTAGCCGCTCTTAATTTCAACAGCACCGGTTCCCATACGCATTATCTCATCAAGACGTCTCATCGCTGATTCGTAGAGTTCGTCTTCCGTAGCGTTTGCTGTCGCCTTTGCAGAATTGAGGATTCCTCCTCCCCTCTTGGCTATTTCTTCATAACTCAGACCTTTGATCTTATCAACGAACTCCATCTCACGTGAGTTGGCATAGACGATGTGAGTGTGAGAGTCGCAGAATGTTGGCATCACGAGACCGCCCTTTGCATCAACGATTTTTCTTTCTTTTTGAAGATATTGCTGACATTCCGGAGAATCCATCTTGCCATAATCGGCGATCTTCTTACCTTTTATATATAAGAACGCATTTTCAATGCGGTTGACTTCTGACATTGCAGCGCCGGCTTTCATGAGACTGCCGTCTTCCACGATACCGACCAATTCCTTGATATTAATAATTAACATAACAACGAGATTTTATTTTTCACAAAGATAATAAAAGACGAAAGACAAAAGACGAAAGGCCAAAGTTTTTTTTTGAACTAAGGCTTTTAGTTGTTGAACTAAAAACTTTTTAGCTGGTGTGGATTTAGAGCCCTGAAAGGGCTAAACATATAAAGCATAAGGCATCCCTAATTGATTAATGATGATTCGATGTATTAAAAAAAAGCCACTCCAATCACCCCAAAGCGTTAGGGATTGTAGCGGCATCCTTTGCGAGCGGAGGCGGATGATGGAGACGGAGGCGGATGATGGAGACGGATGATGGAGGCGGAGGCGGATGATGGGATTTGGATTTTGTGGAGGAGGACGGAAGCGAGCAAAGATATAGCGGAAAGCCCGACGGCATCGCCGGAACGCGCAAATAAAGTGTAGAGTTGAGAGTGTAATGTTTATAGTGAATTGAAAGTTGAAAGTTTTTTTGACTATTGACCGTTGACCATTGACCATTGACAAAGAAGGAGCGCCACTATAACAGCAGCGCTCCTTCTTTTATCTTTAGACTTTCGCCTTTAGACATAATTATTTTTGGTAAATCTTTTGCCAGTTTTTATATTCTCTTTCTTGCCATGGGCCGTTGTGGTAAACATAAGAAGCGATCAAAGGAATAACTGTTGTACCTTCTGCGTAAACCATTTGTTGGAGTTGGTGGCTTACTTTACCCCACGAACCAGCTTCGAGCAATGTTGATGATGAGCAAGCGCCGTCGCGAACGTCAGCGACTGTGATTTGGATAGCGTATTTGTGCATTGGTGTTTCGTAGCCGAGGATTTCAGCGCAGACAACTGTATCTTGTGCGAAGTTCTTAGGTGCGCCGCCGCCGACCATGAACAGACCTGTTTCAGGAGCTTGCATCTTGATTTGTGTCAATTCGACGAAGTCTTTAACTGAGTCGATTGATAAGTATTTTTCACCTTTCTGCATTCTTTCCCATTGATGTTTACCGATACCGAAACCAGCTGATGAGTCGCTGAATGCAGGAACGAAGATAGGCACGCCACATTCGTAACATGTTTGAATCAAGCTGTCTTTTTTAACAGCGTTGCCTTCGTGTAACCATTTACCGATTTCGTAGATGAACTCGCGCGATGAGTAAGGACGAGCTTCGAGCATGTTAGCGATTTCAAAAGTAGTGTGGTCGCAAGCTTGAAGTTCTTCTTCATCGATATATGTGTCATAAATACGGTCGATATAGAGGTCGCGTAATGTTGTATCAGCAATAACGTTTTCTTTTTCACCAATGTAGTGTTTAAAACCGAGAGCTTCAAACAAGTCCATATCGATGATAGAAGCACCTGTTGCTACAACGACGTCAATCATCTTGTTACGTACCATGTCAACATAAACTTGCATACAACCTGCTGCTGATGTTGAACCTGCCAAAGTCAAGATGTTTGTACATTCTTTTTCTTTACACATCATCATCAAAATATCAGCAGCGCGAGCTGTATCGCGTGATGTGAATGACATATTACGCATTGCATCAACTAATTCTGTTGAATTGTAACTTTTTATGTCGATGTGTTTAATAACATCTTTCAATAAATCTTTTTTCTCCATTGTTATTAAATTTTAATTTGAAACTCAATTTTGTGGTGCAAAGATACATTTTATTATTCACATTCACAAGCAAAACAAAATCATATTTTTCAAGTTATTAAATTAAAAAACTGTATCTTTACAGAAATTTAAAACATCACATCAACAAAAACATCATCAACATGAAAAAAATATTCATAACAATCCTATCATCTTTATTATTAGCATCTTGCGGCGGATCAAAAAAGGAAAGCAAAGAGCAGAAACCAGCAGAGACAACGCAGGAAACCATAGTTAAAGACGATAGTTTTGCAAAAAGCATCGACTACAAATATTTCGTAAAAAACATTTGGGACATTGAGAAATACCCTGACTCTTTTGCATTTCAGGCGAAACTGCCTTGCATCATCGACTTTTACGCCGACTGGTGCGGACCATGCAGAAAAATAGCTCCTATAATGGAAGAGATTGCCAGAGAATATGACGGCAAGATAATGGTATATAAAGTTAATGTCGATAAAGACCTTAAATTAGCGACAGCATTTAAAATCAAAAACATACCTACAGTATTTTTCCTACCAAAAGAAGGACAGCCTTTATCACAAGTCGGAGGCCTTAGCAAAGAAGAATATATCAGCATCATCAACAAACACCTTATTAATTAATGTCACAGATTTTTCCTACCGCATATCTACCTTCAATTCAATACATGTCACTGTTCTTAGAAACAGAAGAACCTTCTATTGAATTATTTGAAACATATCAAAAACAATCCTGCCGCACAAGATGCAAAGTCATGACGGCAAACGGCATTCAAACTCTTACTATTCCTGTCATTAAAACCAATGGCAACCACACATTGACAAAAGACATCGAGATAAGCTACAAGGAATCATGGCAACAGATTCATCTGCGCTGTCTGGAATCTGCATACAGGAAATCAGCTTACTTTGATTACTATTTCCCATATTTTGAAAAAATATACAGACAGAAATTCAACACCTTGGTCGAACTGAACGACTATTGCCTTAAGGTAATATTGAAAATATTGAAGTCAAAAAAGGAATATTCCTATACTGACGACTTTGAAAAAATCACATGCGACGATGACTATAGGATTTCATTATCAAAAAACGAAGAAAACGTTTTTGAATCGAAGACATATTATCAAGTCTTTGCCGATCGACACGGATTCGTTCCAAATCTTTCAATAATAGACTTGCTTTTCAACGAAGGGCCCAACGCCACCCAGTTCTTATAATCATATCAAACAGGGTAAGCTATCCTGACATGATATATATTCATGAGCTTTCTCTTGAAAACTTTCTTTATCGTAGTGATGTCACGGAACGTCAAGTCAGTATTGATAAACTGATTATCCTTCACTTGTGCATCAATTATTCCATCCACGAGCTTGCTGATAGACTCTTCCGTTTTATCTTTAAGACTTCTTGACGCAGCCTCAACAGAGTCTGCCATCATAAGGACTGCAGTCTCCTTTGAGAAAGGAATAGGACCGTGATAACGGAAGTCAGCCTCATTGATATCCGCTCCTGGATTTTCCTTAAGTTCCATCTGATAAAAATATTCAGTACGTCTCGTTCCATGATGAGTCCTCACAAAGTCTATGATCTGTTCCGGCACATGATATTTTCTACATATTTCTATACCATCAATAACGTGATTTATAATAATCTGAGAACTTTCATAATACGACATATCTTCATGAAGGTTATATTTTCCATGTTGATTTTCTGTAAAGAACAATGGATTTTTAACTTTTCCAATATCATGATACATAGCGCCAGTACGAGCCAAAAGCATATTACCGCCTATTGCGAAAAGAGCCTCTTCACAAAGGTCAGCCACCTGCATCACATGCTGGAATGTGCCTGGTGCCTCTGACGACAACTTCCTTAACAATGGAGAGTTAGTGTTACTCAACTCCAACAACGTCATATCTGTAACAAAACCAAACAGTCTCTCAAACAGATATGACAAAGGCAATGTCAACATAACAAACAAGACATTCATTGCAACAACACCGACATCGTTCCATCCAAAATTATCCAAACCTCCATCAAATATTAAAGATACAGCTATCTTCAAAACTATATAAGAAACAAATATAGCAGCGTATGTAACGAAATATCTAGAACGGGATGTATTTCTTGACAACACAAATATAGATGTCATTGAAACAAAAAACTGTACCACATAGAAACGGAATGAATTAGGAATCGCTAGACTTATGATGACCAATGTAAGTGACTGTACAAAAATAGCCAACCTTACATCAAAGAATGTCACCAGCAACATCGCCAATATTGGCAGAGGCATCATATAAATCATGTCTGGATAATATTTTACGACCAAGAATAAAGGTATAATCATCAGCAACATCATCACCAGAATCATATTGAGAGAACGCGACTCCTTATATATATCAGGGCGCAACAGTTTCAATGCCATGAACAAAGTAAGGAAAACGACAAAGACAACTATTATCTGGCCATAGAGGTTAAGGTTTCTGTTAAAGAAGTTTCCATCATCAATAGTTGCATATTCCGTTTTCAACGAATTGAGAATATTATACTTTTCATCTGTAATAAGTTCGCCTTCCGTTATTATCAACTCATCTTTTTGTACCATTCCAAATGTCAATGAAATAGAAGACAGAGCCTGTTCCTTAGACTGTTTTGTCAAATCTTCCGAATAGACAACATTCTGATTAAGATATACCAGAAGTATTCTATTGATCATAATTTTATCTATATCAGCATCTACTACGGAAAGATAGTCAGATATAAAATCTGTCGCAGATTTCATCGTGTAAAAATCACATAATTGTTTGGTTTTACCGACCCTATCACGTACAACATCTATCATGGTCTCAGGTTTCATGTTATCAAATTGTGACGCTGCAGCAATGATACCGACATTTTCAATTGTATCATACAAATTTTCCAACAGAGCTCTATTTTTTATCTTCTGATCCTGACTTCCAGTCCATCTGGAATCGAACTCCGCCAGCATAGCAATTTTGTTGTTTTTAGTAACAACCTGATCATATACATAAATCGGATTGATATCCTTCAAATAATCATCTTCCTCTATCTTAAGTTGTTCAGCTGTTTTATAGATAGGAAAATTGAATGGCGCATATAATGACTCATATTGCCAAGGACGCATTTTCTGATACTCATATTTGAATTTAACTGTTCTAGGCATCTGCCACACCACCAAAAATATAACACACAAAAAAGCAAGCACTCTAAATACAATTTGATAAGAATGGCCCAACTTAGATATTAATGACGATATTCTACTCATTTTCAATAGTTTTATTATTCTTTATAAAATTAATGCTTTCACGGAAAAACATTTGCTAATATACGATTATTTTTCATAATTTAGCAATCATAACAAACGAAATAAATAAAGTCATAATGAGATACGGAATCTGCAAACTATCTGTCGTTCCATTGAGAAAGGAGAAATCACACGAAAGCGAACTGGTTTCCGAATTGTTATACAACGACATTTATGAAGTACAGGAAGAATGCCATGAATGGATCAGGATAAAGAATCTATATGATGAATACGAAGGATGGCTCAGGACATTACAACACACAGAGATTAAAGAAGAAGATTTCAAGGAAGTTCTTAAAAAAGATAAATTCATCATCAATACACCTTGTTCCATCTATGGCAATACTATCTTAAGTTTCGGAAGCAAAGTTTTTGAAAAGACAAAAGATTCCATTGCATTAAGAAAGACTTTCGATTCCAGAATCATGGTTGAATCTGCAATAAAACTACTCAACACACCATATCGATGGGGAGGCAAAAGTATCATGGGTATCGACTGCTCTGCATTCGTACAATTATGTGCAAAAGTTGCGGGATACAAACTTCCAAGAGACGCGTCACAACAAATCAAATACGGAAATGTCATCAAAAACCTATCCGAATGTCAATCTGGAGACTTAGCTTTTTTTGAAAACGAAAATCAACATATAACACATGTAGGTATATTACTATCAAAAGAAAAGATAATACATGCCTCAGGAAAAGTCCGCATCGACAGCATCGACCAGAAAGGAATCTACAACAAAGACTTAGGATGCTATACACATGAACTGTATGGTATAAGAACCCTTATTGACAAAAATTGATGAAAATAATTGTTTTTTAACTTTAATTTCTAGCATAAAAAATTTATATTTGTAGCCATAAAAACAAAATTCTTAATAACTAAAAACATATTATCATGAACAATGCATTATTCCAGTTTGCAAAACCGGCAAACGAGCCTGTAAAAGAATACAGACCAGGCAGTCCAGAACGCATTGCTTTGGAGAAAGAACTCGCAAAACAAGCAAGTGAAGTCATAGAAATACCTATTATTATTGGAGGCAAAGAAATTCGTACCGGCGACATGGGCGATGTCGTCATGCCACACAACCACAAACATGTTGTAGCAAAATATCACAAAGTAGGTGAGAAAGAAGTCAACATGGCTATAGAAGCCGCTTTAAAAGCCAAGAAGGAATGGGAAAACATCCCATGGGTCGAACGCGCATCCATCCTTGCCCGCATTGGTCAGCTCATAGCAACTAAATATAGAGCCAGAGTCAACGCTTCTTGTATGTTAGGACAAAGCAAGAACGCCTTCCAAGCAGAGATAGACTCAGCATGTGAAGCCATAGACTTCTTCCGTTTCAACAACTATTACGCAGGCAACTTATATTCCGAACAGCCTTCATCAACACCAGATCAACTCAACAGATCAGAATATCGTCCTTTAGAAGGTTTCGTATTGGCAGTCACGCCTTTCAACTTCACATCTATAGCATCCAACCTTAACATGACACCTGTCTTGATGGGTAACACAACCATCTGGAAGCCATCAACGACAGCCTTATTATCAAACTATCATCTGATGCAGATTTTCATGGAAGCAGGCCTTCCTGAAGGTGTCATCAATTTCTTACCAGGTAAAGGATCTCTCATTGGTAACATTGCATTGAGCAACCCTAATCTTGCAGGTATCCATTTCACAGGATCGACCGCCACATTCCAAGGATTATGGAGAGGTGTCGGAGAAAACATCAGCAACTACAGAGCATATCCTAGATTAGTCGGAGAAACAGGAGGTAAAGACTTCATATTCGCACACAGCTCAGCAAATCCTCGTGAAGTTGCAACAGCCATAGTCCGTGGAGCCTTTGAATACCAAGGCCAAAAATGTTCTGCCGCATCTCGAGCTTACATACCAGCATCATTATGGAACGACATCAAACAATATGTCGGAGAAATGCTCAGCACAATCAAGATGGGAGATGTAACAGATTTCACAAACTTCGTCAACGCTGTCATCGACGAAGCTTCATTCGACAACTGCAAAGGATACATTGACAGAGCAAAAGCATCTAACGAGGCAGAAGTCATATTCGGAGGCAACTGCGACAAAACTGTCGGTTACTTCGTTGAGCCAACAGTCATCTTAACAACAAATCCTAAATATGAATCGATGGCACAGGAAATCTTTGGACCTATCATCACTATCTATGTTTATGACGACAAAGATTATGTAGAGACACTCGAACTCTGCGATAGCACATCGCCATACGCATTAACTGGCGCAGTATTCTCATACGACCTGAAAGCCTTAAAGATAGCTGATGAAAAACTAAAATACGCCGCAGGTAATTTCTACATCAACGACAAACCTACAGGAGCCGTCGTTGGCTGTCAGCCATTCGGAGGTTCACGCGCATCAGGTACCAACGACAAAGCTGGTGGTTTATGGAACCTCATCCGCTGGACCAATCCACGTTCAATAAAAGAGACATTCGTGCCTGCTACAGAATACGGATATCCTTTCCTCGCAAAATAAATAATTCATTAAAAAAACATCAATATGAGGCGTACCTATAATGTACGCCTCATTATATTAAAGAACATCTATGAAAAAAACACTTTTACTTTTATTCATCATCACTATCTTCAAGAGTTCATTCTCACAAGAAGAAATAAATGTTTTATGGTTAGGAAACAGCTACACTTACGTAAACAACCTTCCAGAAATGATCAATGAATTGTGTATTGGCACAGACAGAAGCGTCAAACACGAATCTGTCACTCCAGGAGGATGCACATTATTTCAACACGAAGTCAGCGCAACATCATTAAATGCAATAAGAAAGGGAGGATGGGACTATGTAGTTTTACAAGAACAAAGCCAGCTTCCATCAATTGACTATTACCGTCATAATGCCATGCGCCCATCATATCAGGCATTATACGACACCATCATGACATATAATCCTGAAGCTATGGTTGTCGGATATATGACATGGGGACGTCAATATGGAGGTCAGCAATGTGTCAATTTCGGACAAGGCACATATTGCAGTGCCGATTTTGTTGATTTCAATCACATGCAAGACACAATGAGTGTAGCTTATTGCGAAAACGCATACGCAACGGACTCATACGTAGCCCCTGTCGGCGATGCATGGAAAGAAGCTTTGAACAATCATCCCGAACTAGTTTTACATAGTTCCGACCAAAGTCATCCATCATACGACGGAAGCTATCTTGCAGCCTGCGTATTCCATGCTGTATTCTGGAAAGAAAGCCCTATTGGAACATATCATAGTTCAAATATAGATAAAGATAAAGCCACATTATTACAAACCATCGCATCAGATGTAGTTTTCAATAATCTTGAAAAATGGAATATAAAAATAGACACGACAGATGTCAAAGATAACATCAAAGAAGAAAACTTCAGCATCATAAGCAACCCTAATGACGACACTATAACTATAAAAAACAAAAAGAATAGCGCAGCCTTAGTAAAGATCATTAATATCAACGGCATGATCATAGAAGAAAAGGAGATCTTCAACGATGATGTCATAACAATAAAAAATTCAAAAGGCATCTACATCATCCAGATTATTGAAAAAGAAAACAGCAACAATTTTGTCCAAAAAATAATCAAATTATAGACACATCGCGAAAGTGCTGTTACAAACGATCTATTTTTCATCCCTAAAAACAGCACTTTCGCCACAACAACGCTTTTTACACAAAACACAAACAGCCCAATATATACAATTTTATCCCAAAACTTTTTTTTTAACATCATTTCACCCCTATTTAACGTATTTTCACTTCATTTTATATAAATAATTGTTTATTTTGCAGAAACAAAAAAAATATAAAATGAAAGAGACTAGATTATTTGACATTCTAAAGTTATATCTTGAAAAATATCCTAATCAAGATGCAGCTTTAGCCAGAAAAGAAGGCGGCAGCTGGAGAAAATACAGTATCCAAGAGTATGTTGAAATAACAAACAATATAAGTTACGCATTAATTCACTTAGGTATCAATAAAGATGATAAAGTCGGTATTATATGCAACAACCGTCCTGAATGGAACATGCTTGACATGGCAATAATGCAGGTCGGAGCAATATCTGTTCCTATCTATCCTACCATCAGCAAAGAAGATTATCAATATATCATTAACGATTGTAGCGTAAAACTTATAGTCTTGGAAGGACAAGCTGTTCTGCAAAAAATAGAAAGCGTCAAAGCCAACACTTCCAGTCTTAATGCCATTTACGCACTCAGCACAAAATGTGATTATCCATCATTCGATGAACTTGTTGAGTTAGGCAAGAACAACCCTAATCCTGAGGAATTAAGCAGAAGAGAAGAATGCGTAGATGAAAAAGACTGCGCAACCATCATATATACTTCAGGAACCACAGGAAATCCAAAAGGTGTAATGCTTTCTCATTACAACATAATGAGCCAAGTACATAATTTGAAGCAGATCCCATCTCCATGGTCAAAGAAAGCATTCAGTTTCTTACCTATATGCCATGCATACGAAAGAATGTTGGTATTCTTATATCAATATTTGGGAATGTCTGTATATTACGCAGAAAGTCTCGCAACAATAGCATCTGACTTAAAAGACGTACAGCCAACAATGATGAGTGCTGTCCCAAGACTTCTTGAAAAGATTTATCTCAAAGTAAAAGACAGCGGAAGAAAGAACAAGGGCATCAAGAAAGTCATTTTCATGTGGGCTTTGGCTTTGGCAGAACGTTACAGAATAGATCCATGTAACCGCACATGGTTATATAACCAAAAATTAAAAATTGCTGACGCCTTAGTTTACAAAAAAATACGTCAAACTCTTGGCGCAGAAAACTTCGACATCGTTGTTTCTGGAGCTGCCAGCATTCAACCTAATATAGCATCATTCTTCTCTGCAATCAAAATGCCTATCTTTGAAGGATACGGAATGACAGAATGTTCTCCTGTTATTGCCGTTTCATGCAGATTGCCTCATGGCCGCGAAATCGGAACTGTAGGATTCGCATTACCTGGTATAGAAGTCAAAATAGCAGACAACAAGGAAATCATCTGTCGTGGTCATAATGTCATGATGGGTTATTACAATCAACCTGAGTTAACAAAAGAAGTAATTGACAAAGACGGATGGATGCATACTGGCGACCTCGGAGAGATAAACGAATACGGACAAGTCAGAATAACAGGTAGATTAAAGAACTTGTTCAAAACATCATTAGGCAAATACATCAACCCTGATGTTATTGAAGGTAAATTCTCAGAATCAGGTTTCATAGAAAACATCGTTGTTCTCGGAGAAAATCAAAAATATGCAGGTGCTATCATCATTCCTGACTTTGCTTTCTTAAAGACATGGTGTCAGAAACACGAGATAAAATACACAAACCCTAAAGAAATGATAAACAACGCTGACGTCAAGAAACGTTATGCTGAAGAAGTCAAGAAGATCAACCAAAACTTCGGTGACACTGAAAAAATCAAACGCTACGAACTTATCGCTGACGAATGGAGTGTTGCAAATGGATTCTTGACCCCGACATTAAAAGTAAAAAGAAACGTGGTCATGAAGGAATACAAAGACTTCATTGAAAAGATGTTTAATGATTAAGTAAAATCACGTTGACTTCTGCTAAGTTTGCAGAAGTCATCTAAATAAAAGAAATACCCCTTCTATAAAGTTTAGTTCATCATCAAGGTTAGTAGGGACGAAGGTTGCGGATTCGCAACCTTTTCTTGTTTAAGAATATCATTTTATCAACCTCATCTCTACCCTTCTATTAAGTTTTCTATTCTCATCTCCATCATTTGGAACTATCGGTGAAACAGCGCCACAACCATGTGTTTCTATTCTTACTTCTGCCACACCTTTATTTACAAGAGCTGATTTCACAGCTTCAGCACGCTTCTTTGACAACTCAACATTATATTCAGCATCACCCATATCATCAGTATGACCTTCAAGTAAAATCCTCATATCTTCATTAGAGCTCATCAAATTAAAGAGCATATCTATACCATCTCCAGAATCCTTAGTCAGTTCCGCACTATCAAATTCAAAGTAAATATTTTTCAACACAACCGACTTCTGTTTATCCAAAACAGAAGCATAAAAATCTTCATCAATTGCTACATCAATTTCCACCGCATCAGGTCTGAAAGCCTCATCAATCTCAAATTCATATATATCATAAGCACCATATCCTTCATCTCTTACAGCAGAAATATATGCATTCTGGGCATCATTGGCAATTACAATATTTATTTCGTCACCACATGAATTTAACGGAAAGCCCATATTACGAGGTTCCGACCATTCATTATCTGAAACCCGAGTGGAAACAAACAAATCATAACCTCCCATTCCAGGATGAGTATCAGAAGAAAAATACAATGTCTTTCCATCATAATAAATAAACGGAGCCATTTCATTTCCATCAGTATTTATATTATGATTTAGCTTTGATGGTTTCATCCAAGTCCCGTCATGATCTCGCATTGAAACATAAATATCTGAAGTAGCGAGACGTCTATTTCTTCTCACAAAATATAACTCTTTACCATCATAACTAATACACGGTTGTGATTCCCATTCAGATGTGTTAATAGCTTTTATGTTTTCCGGTCTAGACCATTTTCCATCTTTAAATATGATACAATAAACATCACAACTTCCAAAGCCATCGCTCCAGTTACTTGCAGAAAAATAAATCTCATTCCCGTCGGAAGAAACACAGGCTGCTCCAACATCTTCATACTCTTCAAACAACAGACAAGGATATGACCAAATAGAATCATAAGAAGTTGTCACAAAAACATTCTCCTCTAGATATGATTTCGTTTCTGTTTTATAACGCTTCGTATATATGAGTTTATCTTCATTAACATAATATTGATTAACATATTCATCAGATGATGTATTAACGACATCACCGATATTTTTAGGATCATATTCTACAGGATTTTCATACAAACTCTTACGAAACTTCGCCAAAACCATTTGCTGTTCAGCCACAGCTCTTAATGCTTCATTACGATTATCTTTGGAGAGATACCAATTCAACAAAACGATTGATTTATCATATTCATAATATTTCATATAAAGTTTTGACAACGAAACTGCACTTCCAGGAAAAGCCATCGAGTCTATTTCAAAGACGTTTTCATACGATTTCAAAGCCAGACTATCATCGTTCAACTCCACACACAACTCTGCTTTAAGCAAATATGCATCAACAAATCCAGCATCTATCTTCAAGGCTTTATTAACATTATACATAGCATCATCATAATTTTCATTAAGAAGATCTTGTCTGGCCTTATCAAAATATTTTATGGCTTTAGAAGATGTAGAATTATATGACTGTGACAATATATCAGCAGATGATGCTATAAGCAAAAACAGCACTGTATATAGTTTCAATATTTTGGTCAAAAAATCCATCATTATTTACAAATAGAGACGCCACAATGTGACGTCTCTATATCATTTAAATTTATATCAAATTTCATCTATTTTTCTTTGCTGCCATCAATGTATTATGGAGCAATGAAACAATTGTCATAGGGCCAACACCACCTGGGACTGGTGTTATCTTAGACACCTTATTATAAACATCCTTATAATCGACATCACCGACAATGTGATAGCCTTTTTCAGAATTGTCTTTTATACGGTGAATACCGACATCTATAACGACAGCGCCTTCTTTAACCATATCAGCTTTAACGTATTCAGCCTGTCCAATAGCTACAATAAGAATATCAGCCTGACGAGTCAGCTCTTTAAGGTTTTGCGTTTTACTATGGCAGATTGTCACTGTTGCATCGACACCTTTTCTTGAGAGCATCACGCTAATTGGACTACCAACAATATTAGAACGACCCATAACGACGACATGCTTGCCTGCTATCTCAACATTGCTACGTTTAAGCAATTCTAATATTCCGAATGGTGTTGCAGGAAGATAGCATGGTTCACCGAGCTGCATGAGACCAATATTATACAATGTAAATCCATCAACATCTTTATTAGGATTAATTGACTGAATGACTTTTGTCTCGTTGATATGTTCTGGCAATGGCAACTGTACAATATAACCATCAATTTCAGGATCATTGTTCAAGAAGTCGATTGTCTTAAGCACGTCTTCTTCTGTTGACTTTGCGCTCAATCTGTAAACAGAAGAGAGCATTCCGACGCTACGGCAAGCTTTTTCTTTTGAAGCAACGTAAGTTAGACTTGCACCATCTTCGCCCACTATAACCGCTGCGAGATGAGGAGCGTCTTTGCCACTATCGAGCATACCTGCTACTTCTGCGGCAATTTCTTTTTTCATTGTTTCGGCAATAAGTTTGCCATCGATGATTTTATTATCTGCCATAATATTAATTTTTATTATGTGTTATCTTTTATTTCTCATTTGTGACATCATCTGCATCATTTTCTTTGCGCCACCTGTTGTCATCATCTTCATCATTTTTGAAGTCTCTTCAAATTGTTTTATCAATCTATTGACTTCAACAATGTTAGTACCGCTACCCATTGCTATTCTTCTACGACGGCTACCGTTCAAAATTTTAGGGTTTTCACGCTCTGCAGGTGTCATTGATCCGATAATAGCTTCAATGCTCTTGAATGCATCCTCATCAATATCTTCGTCACTTATCTTATTAAGTCCAGGTATCATTGCAGCGAGATCCTTAATGTTACCCATACGTTTAATCTGTTGTATTTGTTTAAGGAAGTCATTAAAATTAAACTCATTTCTTGCGAGTTTTCTTTTCAACTTAGCTGCTTCTTCTGCATCAAACTGTTCCTGTGCCTTTTCAACGAGAGTAACGATATCACCCATGCCGAGGATACGGTCTGCCATACGTTTAGGATAGAAGATATCGAGTGCATCCATTTTTTCGCCGAGACCGACGAATTTAATTGGCTTATCGACAACAGAACGAATGGTAAGAGCAGCACCACCACGTGTATCGCCATCTAATTTTGTAAGAACCACTCCATCGAAATCGAGACGATCATTAAATGCCTTAGCTGTATTGACAGCATCCTGGCCTGTCATCGAGTCAACAACAAACAATGTCTCATGAGGATTCACTTTTGCCTTAACAGCTGCGATCTCATTCATCATCTGCTCATCAATAGCGAGACGACCTGCTGTATCTATGATAACTACATTCTTATTATGTTCTTTTGCATATTGAACAGCATTTGCAGCGATATTAACAGGATCTTTGCTTTCTACTTCTGAATATACTTCAACACCTACTTGTTCACCCAAGACTTTCAACTGGTCGATAGCAGCTGGACGATAAACGTCGCAAGCTACGAGCAACACACTCTTGCCTCTCTTGCTTTTCAGGAAATTAGCTAACTTAGCAGAAAATGTTGTCTTACCAGAACCTTGGAGACCCGACATCAAGACGATGGCAGGATTAGCTTTGATATTAATTTCAGAATGGTCGCCACCCATCAGCTCTGCCAATTCATCATGAACTATCTTAACCATAAGCTGACCAGGAGATACTGATGTCAAAATTTTCTGACCTAAAGCTTTTTCCTTAATTGTATTTGTTACGTCTTTTGCTATTTTATAACTAACGTCAGCATCCAAGAGAGCCTTACGAACTTCCTTCAATGTTTCTGCGACATTAATTTCAGTGATATGTCCTTGTCCTTTTAATATCTTGAACGAGCGTTCAAGTTTTTCTGTTAATCCTTCAAACATGTTCTATATATTTTGAGCGCAAAGATAATTATTTTTTGCTTAATTGACAATGGTGTTTCCTTGATTTTTTAATACGAATTAAACAAATCGAAATGGTACTGCATATATGCTTTTCCATCCGACACGATACTATCGCTGATACTTTCAGGCAATGTATTTTTCACAAAGCCACTTGTATTCGAATACACATATTCACCTTCTGGTGTTTTCCATCCCAAACCGTCATTCATTTCAAAAAATGCAAATGGTTTGTAACATTTTCCGAATACATCTTTACTCCAGAAAAACTCATCATGACTCAAGCCTAGCTGCGCCAATATTGTCGCTGGCAAATCTGTATTGCCACATATTTTGTCATAAGTTTTTCCTTTCAATGAATCTTGAAGTGGTTCTCCGTAAATCAGCATCGGTATCTTATGATGATCAAAAGAATCTATTCTATGGTTTTTGTATGAAGTATGGCTATGATCTGCAACAAAAATAAACAAGGTACTATCATACCATGTCTGTTGACGTGCTTTATCCACAAACATTTTTATAGCCATATCCGTATAATATCCAGAATTGACATATTGCTTTTCTATAACAGGCCATTCTATCTCATCAAAAATCTTAGGATAATCGTAAGGGGAATGTGTACTTTGAGTAAAAAGCGTGCTGAAGAATGGCTGTGGATGATCTTTAAGTTGTTCTGCATACCAAGGCATGATGTCTGTATCATGATATCCCAGTTTGCCTTTCTGGAAACCTTCGTCAATGTCCTTAGCCTCTACAATTTCATCAAATTCATTATAGCGCAAATACGACAAGATATTGCCATAATTCAATTCACCTCCAAAATAGAAGCTGTTATAATATCCGATAGAATCCATTTTCTTCACCAGAGAAGGCACCGCATAATATTTATCAGGATGATTTGTTATCGTCGTAACAGGCATGCCCGGGAGTCCACCGAACAATGACGACATTGCATGTTGTGATCTGTTGGCGCTTGCGTAGATATTCGTAAACAGCAAGCCTTCCTTTTCAAGCTCATGGAAATTAGGCGTTATTCCAGGTTCACCTCCAAGCGATTCAATCAAGTCAGCCGACCAGCTTTCCAAAAGCACGACAATTATATTAGGCTTTTCGATTTTTAATATAGATGTCGTAGAATCACATGAAATACCATGAAGATGTCTTGTCCTTATTTCTGCCGACTTCATATCCATATAGTTGAAGTGAGCACGTGTTTCCACCTTCTTAGAATTCAAAATATTCTCAACGAGATAATAAGCCGGATTGACGCTCATCTCATTTGCAAACTTATGATTACTATAATAGACCTTGCTTGATGTAATTGGGATCTCATTAAATCCGCCTCTCATTCCTAGAAACAAACATCCGACAATCAAGACAAAAGTTCCAGACAACACATAAACATTCGGTTTAGATTCTTCCTTCGCTCCTATTTTATGCTGAGGCTCCACAAATTTTGTATAAAGCCAGCAGAACAGAATTGTAAACAAAGACCATAGAACTATCAACAGTAAGGTCTGCTCTGTCTCTGCTGTATTTATAACTTCCGAAGGATTTTGCAAATACATCAATGCTCTGTACGACAGTTTTGTCCGCCATTCTCCATAAATTCCAATATCACCAAAAGCAGCCAGATTATATACTGCCACCATCAGATAGAAATACCACCTCAACGGAGCAAAAAGTGTCTCTTTGTCTATGGCGTATGCAACGAACATATATATAGCTGGCAAAGCCAACATGAATGATGCCGTAGCTATATCGAGAGACAATGCCGACCAAAAACCTTTTAATATTTCTCCAAAAGGAATTTCACCCAATGTAACGAGTGACCAATATTTCACGACAAAGACAATCCTCATTGACGCAAAAAGCACCAACAAGAAAACCAACATCTTCAATAATGTAAGGAGAGTTTTTTTCATTTACTTTTTCATTTTACCGAGAAAACAATCAATTAACATAAAGTACAGCTATGTACATTGACCGACACTCATTACGCATTATAGTTTCTTGCTCCGAAAATCTTGCTACCTACTCTTACCATAGTAGCACCTTCTTCTATTGCTATCAGATAGTCATCAGACATTCCCATCGATATTTCTTTAAAAGACGCTTCTTCGGCAAAATAACATTCTTTCAATGTGTCAAAGATATTTTTCAATGTCTGAAATTCTTTTCTTATCTGACATTCGTCATCCGTAAAAGTTGCCATACCCATAACTCCAACGATATTGATATTTTTCAATCTTTTAAAATCATCCGATTCCAACAATGATTTAGCCTCTTCCAAATCAAGACCGAATTTGGTTTCTTCTTGTGCGATATGAAACTGAAGAAGACAGTCGATGGCCCTGTCATTTTTGACGGCTTCTTTGTTGACAGCTTCGAGAAGCGATGCACTGTCGATAGAATGTATAAGGGTTACGAATGGTGCTATATATTTTATTTTGTTAGTCTGGAGATGACCTATAAAATGCCATTTGATATCGTCAGGAAGTTGTTGATGTTTATCACGCATTTCTAATGCCTTATTTTCTCCGAAAACGCGCTGACCTGCATCATAAGCCTCTTGAAGATCTGATATTGGCTTTGTTTTAGAAACTGCAATAAGAGTGACATTTGAAGGCACTGTAGCCTTTACGATATTTAGATTTTCTTGTATCATAACTATTATTTTAATGTCACAAAGATACTAAAAAAGTATATAGTCTGCATACCTGCAAGTTTTTTAAATCACAGTACATTGAGCCTAATACTTATCAACCATATACAAAAAAAAGCTGCAATTCAAAACCATGAATTGCAGCCTCTCATAACAATTATCTTTTATTTTTTCCAACCAAAACCAAATCCCAATTTGAGGCCTATTGTTTCAAAGTCAGGATCCGACATGATATCTGCCGACATAATGATGTTTTTCATATTAAATTGCAAACCTGCAGTCAGCAACAAGCCATTATACGACTCGTCTTTCATCTTACACAACTCCTCATTTATTGTAGTCTGATATGTCATGTAACTTCCATAGCCTGCACCTATCTTCAAATATGTAGGACCAAACATTCTAAACATCATACCTCCCATAATTGAGAATTTTGAATAAACCTTACTGTCTTCAACAAATTCAAGGCCTTCATAGCTATTGATATAATCCACATAGTCAGGATCTATCTGAGTCATAGCCGTATAATAAACGCCATCCTTCATATCAACATTTGTCATAGCTGATATAAACCAGCCAGCACCAGTATAACTACCGAAAGAAAGTCCGTATGATATTCCGCTATTATTTATAGAAGGAGAAGCATTGAATGTAAAGAATTTAACACCACAATTATTAAATTGCTTTACAGTTTCTCTTACTGGGAAGAACATGAACTCAGTATCATGTCCTTTTCCCAAGATCAATGTCTCTTTATGGAATTTACGATGTCTTTTTACCATAACTTCATGTTTTCCAATTTCAAGATCAAGATCAAGAGGTGTATTTCCAAGTTTCTTACCATCTACAAAAACAGCATCTCCATCTTTGTTAGATCCAATCTTAACCAACTGTCCGTAGTATAATGTATGTGTATCTTCACCACCATGTTCCTTAACGTCTATATTTTTTGTTGCGACCTTCTTATTGTCTTTTTTATTCACCACTTTAACGACATGTTTGCCCAAATACATATTTGTAGTCAACGGAGTAGAACCAATAGGTCTCTTGGCATTATCTACAAACACCATATCTCCATTGTTAAGTGTTTTTATGGTTATCTTTCTTCTCAAGTTAACACTTATCAGATTATCACTATCATTATCAATATCAATAGTTCTTGTATCTAATTCTTTGCTTCCATTTTTAACTTGAAGATTATGTATTCCATAAGAAAGAGTCATGGTACAAGGATTTCCATCAATTTCTTTTCCATCTATTATGAGTATATCACTAGGATTATCTGTCTTTATCACAACCTCTTTACCGAAAATAATATCAAAGCAAGAACTAGACACTTTAACATCAATATCTTTTATAATACGATGATTACCTCTTTCAATTGTTACACTATGAGGTCCGTAAGGCAAGCCTATTGTCTGAGGGCTTTCACCGAGATATTGTTTGTCAACATAAAGTCTATCGCCATCTTTATCCGTCTTGATGGTAACATCCTTACCAAGAGAAAGAACTTCATCTTCTTTCAAGACATTGTTTTCAGCCACATATACTTTCTTTATCATTGTAGCATAACCTTCCTTCTTAAGTCTCAACTCATGTTCTCCTACGAGAAGATTATCCAATTCTTTTGGAGCAAGACCTTTGTATTCGCCATCAACATATATAGAAGCTCCTTCAGGATTTGACACAACATTAATCTTACCATAAATAGGCTTAGGAGTTTCCAGTACAATGGTTTTTGATTCACCTATATCAAAGTCATCATCATAGTATGTTGTTTTATGACTTGGTCTTCTAGCTTCAAAAAGGTGAGTTCCTTGAGGAATATTACCCTTCCACTCTCCAATGCCTTTCATTTCATTATCAATATAGATATATGACAAAGAATCTGTCTTCACTTCTACTTTAGCGAGATTGGATACCAATTCTATATTCATATTAAAAATATCGTTTGAAAGTTCAATTTCTTCAGAATATGGTTTATATGTATCTTTGAAAACAACAATCTTATGAGTACCGATCATCATTTTATCCGACATATATGGTGTCTCCCCAACTTTTTTATTATCTACATAAATGACGGCTCCATCTTCTGGAGATGATGTAACATTGATGTATCCGTATGCTGGGCGAAGGAACACCTCCTTTTCCACTGACTCACCATTTGACAAAACAACTTCACCTGACTCGCTATGATATAAGTCACATTCCACATTCCATTTGTGGGTTTCACCAACTGTCAATAATTTTGAGACATCATGAGTACCGACGAACTCTCCATCAATAAAAATCATGGAATTTAGCTGGTCTGTACTTATGGTAAGATAACTTACGTTTGGCTTATCTTCTTCCTTCTGCTGATATGCACTTACGACAGTTACTTCATAGCATCCATAATCTTTCAATTTTTCATCAAATTCCAAAGTACATGAACCATAATCAGGATGCACCATCTTGATAAATGTCGTATTTTTTGCTGTAAGATAAAGATGTAATGCTCCTGGCTTTTCTTCAACCAAAGTATATGTCAAACCAGAACCTGAGAACTGAAATCTTCTTCTCTCCTTCTGGCTGATATTTTCAGTTGAAATAACAATCAAAGCCATTGGCTTATCATTATCATCAGTTTTTTTATCCAACATCAATCCGTCTTCGACATAACGGAATGATCCTTCTTTCACTGTAATTTGTGAAAAGGCATTAATTGACATAAATGCCAAAATCAAAAAAAGAATTTTTTTCATTACTATCGCAATTTTAATGCGCAAATATAGTGAAAAAAAACATCAAAACCACAACGTAAAAAAGTTTTTTCTTCATACACCAATACATGAGGAACAGCTATTGTTTGAACATTCTCACAAATAATTCAAACAAAATAAAGCACTATAATTTTCGTAAAAAAAAGCTACTTTCTCATCATAAATTTCACGAGACACACCATAATCATCAGATATATTCCCCAAAGGATTATGGTTTTAGACCAGTTGACAGAATCCAGTCTTTGCTTTACAACATCACTGTTTTCGTGACGCGTAATAGGATTGAGATACAATGTCACACCGCCTTTAAAACTCAACTCTGTCCTCACATAATTATCCTCATTCCTTATCACATAATAGGCCGATCTCTTATCTTTCATGGTCTTGAGTTCCTTACCATCCTGACCTATAAACTTGATTTTAGAGAAAGGCTTAGATGCCGATATTAATAAGGTATCATTTTTAAGTTCTATTTGAGTAATATAAGGAAGTTCTTTTTCAAGGCGATCTGCTTTCTTTTCTAGAGTTTCATCGTATTTTATTGGAAAATCTACACCTACAGCATTGCCGTTTTCCAATGCAGACAGCAACAGCTCTGCTTCATTTCCAGAAGCATTTATCATGGTAAAACGCGTTGCTACGTCAGTTATGTCTGTCATATCATGAGAATCGTCATTACCAATAAGATATACCAAATGGCCATTGGAGAGAGCCGTATCCCAATGAGCAGTAGAAATCCTGAATCCGTTAAGAACTTCCATCAGCTTATAGTTGCTCAGATATTTCATATCTTCAACAAGATACCCCTTTTTCACAAAAGATGGATGCGCGATGACAGCAAGACGAGTCTGCTTTTCCAAACGATTCAAGGTATGCTGTTTCATACTAAGATTCTGAAACGCAAAAAAATCCATTATTCTCACCCGTTCTGCACCGATACATAACTGATGTATCTTGAACATTCCATACCCATGTTCGTAAGCAGGTATGAAACTTGAATTTGTTGAATCGTAATAGTTTATCTTATTGTAATCAGATATCCCCACATGATCGAATCCTAATGTTGAATAAACACTGTCTATCATTTCATTGGTATTGACACGACCGTTCGTAAGTCCTGCAAACTGGCGGGAATGAGCATGAAAGTTAGTTTGAATCCAATTATCAGGATTCATATTTTGATATGGGTTATGTAAATAATTTCCTTGAAATGGTTTCGGTTCATCAAAAGAATATGATGGAACAAAAATGCTTGTCAAAACGACAATGGCAACGAATGCTGATATTATTAACAGTATTGATTTAAGGACTTTTTTTATCATTAATAAGATTGTACATTTAGGATTACAAAGATACAAAAAAAAGACGTCTTGTATGACGTCTTTTTTTTTAATTATCTCACATTTTCATCATCAGTGATATTGAACAATTTCTTGACCGTTTCATAATCACTCAAATCTTCATTACGATATTTTGCATATAAAGTTGCATCCACGATAACGACTTTAAAAGTAAGGTTGGCATTATAGAAATCGCATGGGCTCTGATGTTTCTGAAGATCGGAGTTAGTCCAAAATATTGTCACACCATAATCATAATAGATTGTTTCCAGTGTTGCAGAATATTTATCATTAGGATAAATTGTAAGAGGCAGTTGATGCCATCCATAAAATTCTCCAGGATTTTCCATATAAACGAGTACAGCTCCATAATCAACCATATCAAGGTCTATCGCATCCCAATCCAGGTCAAGGTACCAGTTGCAGGCATTGTCATCCCAGCCCCAGTCGCTGTCTATCGTCTCTACTGTTGCCGATTGAACATTAGCGTTGCCGGGAGGGCCTTGCGGACCGCGTGGTCCTTCACATGAAGTTATGGCAAATAACGACATCACCAAAAACAAACCGAAAGTTCTTAAAGTCTTCATAACATGAGTTTTTTTGTTTTTCATTAAAAAATTAACGAGCTATTTTGTTCAAATATTATGCCACGGTGCCTTTATTTTCTTATTTTTGCACAATGAAAGAAAAGAAATTCATAGTACATATCAGCGGCATTATAGCCATGGTGTTTTGGGGATTGTCGTTCATTTGGTCAACACAGGTTTTCAATTACTTAAATCCGACGACGACAATATTTTTCCGGCTTATCATTTCATGCATATTCCTAGGAAGCCTTTTATTGATTTTCAGACTTTTTGAGAAAGTCAACAGAAAAGATATAAAGCTGTTCGCACTGGCAGCTCTATTCGAGCCATTCCTATACTTCATCTTTGAAAGTTACGGTTTGTTGAACGCAGCGCCGGTAGTAAGTTCAGCCATCATCGCGACCATACCATTGTTCACTCCAATCGCTGCATTTTTCTTTCTACAGGAACGCCTCACCCCTTGGAACATCGCAGGCTTCATAATCTCATTTTTCGGAGTCATTTTTATGCTTCTCAACAAAAATCTGGAATTGACAGTATCAATAAAAGGCATAGCATTTTTATTTGGAGCAGTATTTGTTGCCGTAGCATATTCCATTTCTTTAAGGAAATTAACATTATTGTACAAGCCATTAACAATAACATTTGTTCAGAACGTCATAGGAATGATTTATTTCATCCCTATGTTTTTCATCATGGAAAAAGTAAGTCCTTCAAATATAACAGGAATCAACAATTACATAATTCCATTATTATCATTAGGTATATTCGCCAGTTCAGTAGCTTACACCTTATGGGCATACTCTTTCAGCAAGCTAGGTGCTGCTAAAGCAAATATCTATAGCAATTTAATTCCAGTCTTCACAGCTATTTTCAGTTGTATAATTATAGGTGAAAATCTGAACATTCAAAAGATATCCGGAATTTTATTAGTCATTGGAGGACTTATTCTATCACAATTAAAATTCAAGAAGTCATGATAACAAGCAAATCGAATCCAAAGATAAAGAACGTCGTAAAGTTACAGAAATCATCTGAACGACGCGAGCAGAACCGAATCATCATCGAAGGCAGACGTGAGATAGAACGCGCTGTAGCATGCGGATTCATTGTTGACACCTTATTTGTATGCAACGATATCGTAAAAGAAACTGTTGACATCAAGGCCAACATCGTTGAAGAAGTTACATTGGAAGTCTTTGAAAAGATTGCTTATCGCGAAGGCAGCGACGGACTTTTAGCCATAGCCATACCAAAATATGCGGATTTAAAGAGTTTCAAACCAAAGAAAAAACCTCTGATCATCGTATTGGAGACTGTAGAAAAACCAGGAAACCTAGGTGCTGTGATGCGTACTGCCGATGCTGCGGGTGTTGATGCTGTAATCATTGCAGATCCTCGTACCGATTTATATAATCCAAATGCCATAAGAGCAAGTATAGGAACCATCTTCAGCGTACCACTGTTTGCTTGTACATCCGAAGAATGTGTAAAATGGCTGAAAGAAAACGACATCAAAATATATTGCACATATCTGAAAGCCTCAATAGATTATCTTGAGGCCGACTTCAGAGAAGGATCAGCAATAGTGATGGGAACAGAAGCTACAGGCATTTCTGACACATGGGTAGAAGCCGCCGACCAAAATCTGATAATTCCCATGAACGGTATTGCAGACTCTCTGAATGTATCTGTAACAACAGCTATTGTCGTATTTGAAGCAATAAGACAAAGGAGAGTTTAAAGCTCATTTTTGTAGCTTTAAGATATTTTTTACCCTTCGTGTCCATTTTATTTATATATTTGCAAAATTGAGCAGAAAAATTATTTATCGTGGATAAAATATCTGAAATAAACGGAGTTCAATTATACAATAGTTTTATTGCTGGTGCACAAAAAATATTTGAAAACCAGACACTCCTCAACAATATAAACTTCTATCCTGTTCCGGATGCTGATACGGGAACCAATCTGGCATCTACTATGTACAGCATAGTTAATACAGTTAGACCACAAGAAAACATAAAAGAGACTGCATTGGCATTAGCTGACGCTGCCTTAATGGGAGCAAGAGGTAACTCAGGAATCATTTTCGCCCAATTCTTATATGGATTCAGCAAAGACATCAAAGACAGTCCTACAATGACGATAGCGGAATTCGCCGAATATGTACGTGTAGGTTCAGAATGCGCCTATTACGCATTGGCTAATCCTAAAGAAGGAACCATGATTTCTGTCATCAAAGACTGGGCCAACTGCATTTACGAGACAAAAGACAGTAACGATGATTTCACCACATTATTACTCAATGCTTTGACAGTAGCCATGGAGTCACTGAAACAAACCGGCAAATTCATCGCAGCAAAAGCCAAGACAATCGTCGATGCTGGCGCAAAAGGTTTTGCTGTTTTCTTGGAAGGCATGTGCGAATATTTCCACAGCGGCGAGAAATCCGTACAAGTAGCCGAAGCAGAAATCATGGATTCAGAATGGCTTGGCGATGTGAATCACGAAGTCATCACATTCCGTTACTGCACCGAAGCACTCATCATAGGCGAAGATCTCAACAGAGAAAAAATATCTTCACTCATCGAAATGATGGGCGACTGTTTGGTGATAGCAGGCTCACCTAAAAAAATGCGTCTCCACATACATACTGATGAACCTTGGGTAGTGCTCGAAAGAGTACAGACTATGGGAAGAGTCATCTATCAGAAAGTGGAAGATATGGTAATGCAGAACGACTTGGTATCAAACCGCAAAAGCAGTATTGGCATCTTGTCAGACAGCGCCTGCGACATCCCTAAAGAGTTATTAGAAAAATATCAAATACAAACCGTTCCTTTAACGGTCAGTTTCGGTGATGAGTTCTACCTTGACCAACTGACAATAAAGCCGAAACAATTCCTCGACAAGTTAGAGAAATCTACAGAAATTCCTAAGTCGTCACAACCGAGCTTAATGGATTTCACCAATAGATACAATTATCTTTCAACACATTACGACTCAATAATCAGCGTACACCTTAATGGCAAATTCAGCGGCATGATTAACAGCAGCCGTAAAGCAGCCGGCGCTATAAGCAAAAACACCAACAAAGCAATCGATGTCATCGATAGCAAAACTGCCACTGGAGCTTTAGGATTGAACGTTATAAGAGCAGCAGAAGCTGCAATCAACGGAATGAGTCACGATGACATTTTAAAGAACGCTCAAGAATGGACCAAGAAAACAAAGTTATTCATCTCTTGCGTCAACACAAAATATTTGATTAATAGTGGTCGTATCAGCACATTCAAATCACTTGCACTCAAACTCTTCGGCATAAAGCCAATCATAGAATTAAACAACGAAGGCGATTTGAATTTAAGCAAGATTTCATTCACAAGCAAAGACAGCTATAAGAAAATCCTTGACTTGATGAAAGAGAACTACGAACATAAGAAAATGTGGAACTATTGTATCACACACGTTGACAACTTAGAAGCAGCACAATTCCTCAGCAAGGAAATAGAAAAAATATCAGGCAGGAAACCTTTATATATCGAAGACGCTTGTCCAATGCTTGCTGGTAAGGTAGGGCCTAAGGCAATAGCTGTAGCGATTATGGAAGAATAGAATATAGAAACTCAGAAATAAAAAGCCTCAGAATCTCAGATATTTTTTTGGGATTTTGAGGTTTTGATTTTTTATGTCATTGAGGCGTAAAGGGATTTGGGATATTCTAAAGTTCTAGAGAACTCCTTGCCGCGTTAGGGATTGGAGCGGCATCCTTTGCGAGCGGAGTGATAACGGAGCAAGCAAAGATATAGCGGAAAGCCCGACGGCTTGCCGGAACGCCCAAAGAAAGACAACGGCAACAGTCAACAGACTAAATAAAAAAGGGACACAGTGTCCCTCTAATTCATTCCTAATTACAAACTCCTCATTCCTAATTATTTAAAAAAAGCCATCAGCACCACTTTGCCGTCTTCTTTTTTGATAGAGAAATAATATCCGTCTTCTTTTTCTTTTCTATAAATTGACAAGATCTCACCTTCAAAGCTTTCGTTAAGATATGAAACCTCGACATCTTCCCATTGTTTCGACTCCAACTCCTTTACAGAGAAAGTATCCAGCAACATTGTGATATAAGTAACATTATTAGTATGATGAGTAACATCAATGTCGCCAGAGCGGACGAGTCTTTTATATACGAGGTCTTCATCATTGAAGTCATCTTTAAATCTTCTGAACCTCTCCTCTATCGATTTCTCTTGAATCCAATCAATGTCGTTAGGATAAGATGTAGTCTCTACTTTTCTTAAAGCACGTGTTGTAGCATCGATGATAACCCATTCTGAGATTGCGTTTATCAACACTTCATCGCCTTTCTTAATCTGGTAGCAACGGTTGCAACGCACTCCTTCTGCACCCATAGGCCATGTTCTCACAGTAACTTCTTCATCCCAAAGAGGAAGACTATTGATTTTCATTTTGGTTTTAGAAATAACCCAAAGCGCATTATCCTTTTTCAAAATCGAACGATCATCAACACCGATAAACACAGCGTGCGTTCCTGCCACATCTTGAAATGTCATAAAAGCAGCTTCTGTCTTGAAGCGCATCAGAGTGTCACATTGACCTGATAAAATAGTGGTATTTAATACTAATTCGTTTCTTTTCATGATAATTGATTATGTCAACTGTCAACAGACTACAGTCAACGGTTGAGAAATTCAGTGTGACAAATTTACGAAATAAAACATTGTCAGAACTACACTTTCAATAAAAAGCAATAATATTTCAATTTTGTTTTTCACTATAAATTATTTATTACTTTTGCGGCGAATAAACGAGCAGATGAAACACATATTTATAGTCAACACAACCGCAGGAAAGGAATCATGCCTCGACATGGTTAAAAAAGGTATCGTTCAATGCGCAGAAGTCATTGATTATGAAATATACGCTCCAGACTCACCCAACGATTCCATCAATTTCATCAAGACATATCTAGAAAAACATCCGAAAGAAAAGGTACGATTTTATGCATGCGGCGGTGACGGAACTGTCAACAAAGTAGCCTCTGGAATAGTAGGATTTCCTAATGCCAGCATGACAGTATTGCCTTTCGGAAGCGGTAATGACTATGTAAAATATTTCGGATCAGACACTTTCACCAATGTCTGCGACGTCATTCATGGCGAAGAGAAAGAAGTTGACATTATGAAAGTCAACGACAAATACGCTTTAAACTCAACACATTTTGGATTGGACAGCGTCGTTGCCAAGGCTATGAACAAATTGAGAAGAAATGTTTTATTCGGCAAGAAGAGAGCATATCCTTTTGCCGTCGTATGGGGATTTCTTTTCGGCATGCGTACTAAATGCACAGTCTATGCCGACGGCGAGCAACTCAATGATGGAGACATTTTATTATGCACCGTAAGCAATGGCAAATACGTCGGCGGTTCATATTTCAATGCGCCTAATTCGCTCAACGACGACGGTCTGTTGGAAGTATGTCTGGTAAAACCAGTTCCGAGATTAAGGTTCATCGGACTGATAAAATATTACGTTGCAGGAACACATATCAACAATCCTAAGTTTGAAAATATAGTTGTCTATCGTCAGGCAAGGAAAGTCGTCATCGAAGGGCCGAAAGGATTCTGCGTTTCGATTGACGGCGAGATTTACGAAAGCCAACATATTGAAGTCGATAATCTGGAAAGAAAGATAAGGTTTGCTGTGCCGAGGAAGAAGTAAAATTGAAACAACAAACTCAGCAATACTGCTCTTATTCCGCAAGATTTTCTTCAATTTCCTGAATTGTTGGCAATGAAGATTTGAAATTATCAGGAATAAACTTATTCAATTCATATTCTGAAATTCCTATCGGAGAATTTGATGATTCAAGAGCATATTGTGCTATAATATTATTTTTCGTCTTGCAAATTAACAAGCCAATTGTTGGTGTATCACACTCTTTTTTCATCACATGATTTATTGCAGTGACATAGAAATTCAATTGTCCAAGAAACGATGGATCAAAATCTTTTGTTTTCAATTCCACTACAACAAAGCATCGGAGTTCAAGATGATAAAACAACAAATCTGGAAAAAATGTCCTGCCACCAACTTCCAAAGGAACTTGTTTACCAACATAAGCAAATCCTTTGCCCAATTCTACAAGAAAATTTGTAATATTATGTATCAGCGCATCTTCAAGTTCTTTTTCACAATAATCTTTAGTCATTGTTAAAAAATCAAAGTTATAAGGATCTTTCAAAATCTGATTAGCCAAATCACTTTGAACATCAGGTAAGGCTTTTGAAAAATTACTAATAGCATTGTTTTTTCGCTTGTACAGTTCCGAATCAATATTATGCTCCAATATAGATCTACTCCAACCATTCTCTATAGTTTGATTAACATAAAACAATGCTTCTTTAATCGTTTTACATTTAGAAATAATATAAATATGATGAAACCATGGAATCTTAAATATAGGTAATTCAAATTCGTCAGCAAGTTGCTGACGAATTATATCACTCTGATTATAAAACATATAAAAACGTTTTATATATTTCAGATTAGTCACAGAGAAACCTGTCATATCGGGGAATTCAGCCTTAAGATCTCGACTTAATTTATCAAAGAAACCTGCACCCCATTTAGCGTCCAGAGATTTTTCATTAATATCCTTCCCCATCTGCCAATAAAGTTTAAGCAATTCTGTATTAACTTTAATAGCAGCTTTTATCTGACATCGTCTAATCTTTTGTTTCAATTCAAAAATCCAAGACTTATATTCTTCGGAATGACTAGAATTTGGTAATGTATTTTTCATAAATCTTAATTTTGGGTTAGTATTTTTTTTGCTTAAAGGCATAAACTTTTGACTTTGAGCAGTGCAAAGTTATACAAACAAAATCATATTATCCCATCTTCTTGAGAAGAAAAACAGACTAAAAATTCATTTTTCTGATTTTTACTAAAAATGTAGAATGTTTTGGTTAAAAATTATTTAGGATTGAAGTTATTTTTATTATTTGTTGCAAATTTCCAGGAAATAATAAAATTTCATTTTTCTCTTGACTCGTACCTTGGGTCATGATATATCTTTGCAACTGCTAGCAAAACATCGTACGATTATGAGTTATAAAATCAAGTTAAAAATCGGAGAGTTCTCACGTTTAATGCAGGTTACTGTAAAGACGTTGCGTCATTACGAACAGAAGGGGCTGCTTATCCCTGACGAAGTGGATGAATGGACAGGATATCGGTATTACAGTATTAATCAGATGCAGAATCTGAATTCCATCCGACATCTGCAACAGTTGGGATTTACGCTTGATGAAATAAAAGATTTATTCGATGATGAATCTCATTTCCCAAGCATTGAACAGCTAACCGAGAAAATTGAAGAAACAGAAAGACAGCTTAAACTACTGATGACTAGGCGCAATCAGCTGCAAGAATGGATAAGCTCTCACAAAAAGATCAAGAAAATGGAAAAATTTAGTATTGAATCATTACCTGAAATGATTGTTGCATCACATCGCGAAATCATTCCCAACTACTCTGAATTAGGAAAGTTATGTTGTAACGTAATTGGTCCTGAAATGCTTCGACTTGGCTGCAAATGTACTCTTCCCGGTTATTGTTTCACAATAGAGCATAACGAGGAATACACACCTACAGACATCGATATAGAGTATTGCGAACAGGTAGAAGAAATGGGTACAGACAGTAACAAAATACAATTCAAAAAACTGCCAGCAGTTCCAAAGGTTCTGTGCATGAAACACTATGGGCCATACGAACGTTTCTACGAATCATTCACCGAAGCATTCGCCTATATTGAAGAGCATGGATACAAGGTAACTGACAAAGCTCGCGCCAGCTACATAGACGGTATCTGGAATCAGGAAGACCCAGAAAAATGGCTCTCCATCATTCAGATTCCAATTGAATAAAGTTTAGCAAAATAGTCAGACTCCTCGCGAGTTTGACTGTTTTTTATAGCATCTACCAGAAGGTTTTAATTTGTTCATTTTTCACTTCCTTCATATTCTTTTTTTTCATAAATTTGCACAAAATGATATTTTCCTGTATCATTTATTTTTGATTATTATTTAAACATCATCAATATGATAGCAAAAGAATTATTAAATCCTAAAAGCATTGCAGTTATCGGTGCTTCAGGCGACACACAAAAGCCAGGCGGCAGCATTTTAAGAAACCTTCTCAACAGCAACTTCAATGGCGAGGTTTACACTGTTAACCCAAAAGAAACTGAAGTTCAAGGCGTAAAATGTTACCAAAAAGTTGAAGACCTTCCACAAGTAGATTGCGCAATCATCGCTATTGCTGCTAAATTCTGTCCAGCAACAGTCAACACATTGGCATTTGAAAAAGGCACAAAAGGCTTCATCATCGTTTCTGCAGGCTTCAGCGAAGAAAATGAACAAGGCGCTGAATTCGAAAGACAAATCGTTGAAACAATAAATAAAGTCGGCGGCAGCCTCATCGGTCCTAACTGTACAGGTTTCTTGAACCGTAACTACTGCGG
>JAZLAI010000003.1:0-9683 GCA_045613105.1 Bacteroidales bacterium
GAACATGACGCCCATAGAGATGAGACATACTACCAAGAATACTGTCCAGCATTGCCAGATTGGCCAAGCGTTGTACATGAGAGGTCCGATCCATAATAAGAGGTTGCCGAGTGCTGTTGCACCTAACCATAAACCTTGGCATAAACCTAACATGTGTTTTGGAGCTACCTTTGATACGAATGACAAACCGAGTGGAGAGATGAAGAGCTCAGCAACTGTTAAGAAGAAGTAAACAGCGATGAGAACCCACCAGTGTGATTTTTCTGCCATTTGTTCAGCGATTGGTAATGCTTTGAATTCGTTTGCTGATGGATAACCTTTCATATATGAGAAGATAGCCAAGAACAAGAATGCTAAACCAGCGATGAACATACCGATAGCGATCTTACGAGGAGTTGAAACTTCTCTACCTTTTCTTGCCAATACAGCGAAGATACCCATGATGATAGGAGTAAGAACGATAACGAAGAATGGGTTAACGGCTTGCCAGATTTCAGGAGCTACTGCTGATGAATCGACGAAGTCACGTGCGAAGAATGACAATGACATACCGTTTTGGTGGAATGAGAACCAGAAGAAGATAACGATACCTAAAACTGCGAATAAAGCTGCCAAACGTTGTTTGATTTCTTTAGCCATAGCGAGTTTTTCTTCTTCAGTATATGAACCTGATTCAACTTTTTCTTTCTTAGCAGGTGTAGGGAATCTCTTTTGGTTTGTGATGAATATTGTCAAAGAGATCAACATAGCTGCAACAGAAGCGATGAATGAATAGTGGATACCTTCGTTGAAGATTTGTAAGTAGTTAGCGCATGATGCTGCCATATCAGAAACGTTGCCGCCAACAGCTGCCATCATTTCGTTGAGGTTTTGCATTGCTTGAGCACCCATGCCAGCAGCGTCGTTGAGGAATTGGTGACATAAAGCTGGGAGAGCTGGGTTGTAAACCATGCCGTTTGTTTCTAACCACCATTCACGGAGCAATGGAGCTACGAATGGAGCGATCAAACCACCAACATTGATGAAAACGTAGAAAAGTTGGAAACCTGAGTCTCTCTTGTCTTTTGCTATTTTAAGAGCTTCTGGACCTTCTTTAGCTGCTTCAGCTTCGAAGTTATCGTACATTTGACCGACGATAGCTTGTAAGTTACCTTTGAATAAACCATTGCCGAAAGCAATCATGAATAAAGCAAAACATGTTAATGGTAATAACCATGCTTGGTTACCAGCTGTTGCTGTGATAGGAATAGCTAAGAGGATGTAACCTGCAGCCATTGTCATTAAACCTTTTTGGATAGTACCTTTGTAGTTTTGTGTACGGTCAGCGATAAGACCACCGATCAAACTGAGAAGGTAGATACCAGCGTAGAAGAATGAGTAGATAGTTCCACTAACTGCTTCGTTCAAACCGAATTTTGAACAGAGGAACAATACGAGAACCGCGTTCATGATGTAGTAGCCGAATCTTTCTCCCATGTTACTGAGAGCAGCAGCTAACAAACCCTTTGGGTGTCCTTTTAACATAACTTTAAAATTTTTTAATTATACAATAAATTAATTCGTTTTCAATTTCAATATGTAATTCCGTAATCTTAGAATTTACAGAGTTTTTAAAAGCGTACAAAGATAAGAAAATTTTTCTGAAAACAAAGAAGAATTTTTGGATGCCATAGTTAAATAAAAGAAAAAGGTCGGAAATAATCCAACCTTTACATAAATATGTCTTTCTTTTTTTGAAAAATCAAATCTCAGAATTTCAGCGTAAGTCCGAACCCGTTGTTCGTCGCACCGAAATTGAGTGTCACATCTGACGACTTCTGATTGTAACCTTCAACAGCCGCATTGAGCTTTCGGTGACTGCTGATTGTCAGTATCGTTGCTGGAATGGCATACATCACAGTTCCTACTGCCATAAAGCCTCCAATCAACCAGTATGCTAAATTACCATTATCGCAAAATGCGCCGCCTTCCCATTCGTCAGCATGGTCGTGATTGTTGATGCAATCGTTCTTTAAACTATTGGCTATTGCAAATGATGCGATTGAACCCGCACCTTCAATGGCAGTGGCTGCCCAAAATGGAATAGATACTATATAACGATTTCTGCCCTTGACATAAGAGTCGTACGATTCTTCATCAAGCATCGACTTTAACTCTAATTTGGATAATTTCTCGTTAGTCTCAACATTGATAATCCTGCCATTACGCTTTTTAATTGTAATATTCTCGTTCGAAGTTTGTCCAAACGAAAACATTGCAATGAACAATAATGTTAATAATGTGATTGACTTTTTCATACTTCTAATTTTTAGGGGATTTGAATTCATGCCTGCAAATGTAGTTGTTTTTTTGATAAAAAGAATGTTTTTTTTTTTGTATTTTTTTGGTGATTGACAGGTATTTAATTTAAAATTTTATTGCGTATAATGCTAATAATCCAAATTCATAGCTCATAGCTCATAACTCATAACAAAAAAACTTTAGCCTTTAGCCTTTGGCCTTTAGTCTTTTTATTATCTTTGCAAAAATTAAAATGGAACTTTAAATTTGTCCAATATATGAATAATCATTTGATAAATAGAGAATTATTGTCTTCAATTCAGTGTGCTTTTGATTATTTTTCTGTATTGACTCTTACAGGACCTCGTCAGTCGGGCAAGACTACATTATGCAGAAAACTTTTTGCAGATTTGCCGTATTATAACTTTGAGGATATGGCGACGTTATCTGCATTTCAACAAGATCCAAAGTCTTTTTTGATGAAACATGATGATGGGATGATTATTGATGAGGCGCAGCGTTTTCCTGAGATATTTTCTTATTTGCAAGTGTTGGTTGATGAACAAAATTTTAATGAAGGAAAAAGAAGAAGATACATCGTTACAGGAAGCGCGAATTTTTCTTTGATGCAAAAGGCTACTCAATCTATGGCAGGAAGAACGGCTGTTATGACATTATTGCCTTTATCAACGCAAGAGATAAATTCTGAATTCCCTGATGTTGATACTGACACTCGAATTCTGAGAGGTGGTTATCCTGCAATATGGAAAACGGATGAAAAAGGACGTGATCTGATGTTTAGCAACTACTATACTACTTACGTTGAACGTGACTTGCGTAGTCTGATCAATATTAAAGATCTTACGCAGTTTAATACATTCATAAGATTATGTGCGGGGCGTATAGGCTCTGAATGTAATGCGTCTGCATTGTCGGTGGAAGTCGGTGTCAGCGTTCCTACTATACAGTCGTGGCTTAGTATTTTGGAAGCTTCTTATATTATTTATCGTCTGCATCCTTTTCATGCTAATATAGGTAAACGCTTGACAAAAACTCCAAAGCTTTATTTTTATGATACAGGTTTGGCAGCTTGGCTGATGGGTATTCGTTCAGAAGAACAGTTGTCGATACATCCTCAACGAGGTAATTTGTTTGAAAATATGATTATTAATGATTTTCAAAAATATTTTTACAATAAATCTGAACGAGCTGACCTGTTTTTCTATAGAGATAAAGGACAACGTGAAGTTGATTTGTTGCAAGTGAATCCAGATGGAAGAATAAATGCATACGAGATAAAATCTTCAAAGACATATAGACCTGATTTTTTTGAAGGTATGCATTATTTGCAAAACTTATTAAAAGAACGCATTGCTTCAACGACACTATTATACGATGGAGATCAAGATTTCATTCAACAATATGATACCTTCTGTAATTATAGAAATTTACAAAACGTAATAAAAGAGTTTATAGTTTAAAGTAACTCTACCCTCCAATTATGCATTATGCATTATGAATTAAAAAAACTTTAGCCTTTAGCCTTTGGCCTTTAGTCTTTTTATTATCTTTGCAAGTTCTAAAGATTTTATTCATAAAAAAACAAGATATAAATGGAAATCAGCAGTAAATACAGCCCACAGGATACCGAAGGCAAATGGTATCAGCATTGGTTAGATAAGAATTATTTTCATTCTACACCAGACGAACGCGAACCTTATACTATCGTAATCCCTCCACCAAATGTGACCGGCGTGCTTCACATGGGTCACATGTTGAACAACACAATACAAGACGTTCTCGTACGCCGCGCTCGTATGCAAGGCAAAAACGCTTGCTGGGTTCCTGGCACTGACCACGCTTCTATCGCTACTGAAGCTAAGGTCGTTAACAGACTCGCTCAACAAGGCATCAAGAAAACCGACATCACTCGTGAAGAGTTCCTCAAACATGCTTGGGACTGGACTCACGAACACGGCGGTATCATCCTCAAACAGCTCCGTCGCCTCGGTGCTTCTTGCGACTGGGAACGCACATCTTTCACAATGGACGAAACACGCAGCAAGAGCGTCATCCACGTCTTCTGCGACTTATATAATAAAGGTCTCATCTACCGCGGCGTCCGCATGGTCAACTGGGACCCTGCAGCTCTCACTGCTCTCAGCGATGAAGAGGTTATCTATAAAGAAGAACATAGCAAACTTTTCTACCTCCGTTATAAAGTAGAAGGCGAAGATATTTACGCTATCGTTGCAACAACACGTCCTGAGACTATCATGGGCGACACTGCAATGTGTATCAACCCTAACGACCCTAAGAACGCACATCTTAAAGGTAAGAAGGTCATAGTTCCTCTCGTAGGCCGCGCTATCCCTGTCATCGAAGACGAATACGTCGATATAGAATTCGGTACAGGTTGTCTTAAAGTGACACCAGCTCACGATGTGAACGACTATATGCTCGGCGAGAAATATAATCTTCAAAGCATTAACATCTTCAACGATGACGCCACTATCAGCGAAGCAGCTGGCATGTACGTTGGAATGGACCGCGACGCTGTCCGTAAGCAAATTGTGAAAGACCTCGACGCTGCTGGTCTCCTCGAAAAAGTTGAAGACTATAATAATAAGGTGGGTTACTCAGAACGTACTCACGTCGCTATCGAACCAAAACTCTCAATGCAATGGTTCCTCAAGATGGAACACCTTGCTGAGATCGCTCTTAAACCAGTTCTCGAAGGCGACATCCAGTTCTATCCTTCAAAATATGTAAACCTCTACCGTCACTGGTTAGAAAATATCAAAGACTGGTGTATCAGCCGTCAGCTCTGGTGGGGTCATCAAATCCCTGCTTACTACCTCCCAGAAGGTGGTTATGTTGTTGCTGAAACTCCAGAAGAAGCTATTAAACTCGCTAAAGAAAAAGCTGGCGACAATATCACAATGGACGACCTCCGTCAAGAAAGCGACTGCCTCGACACATGGTTCTCTTCATGGTTGTGGCCTCTCTCATTGTTCGACGGCATCTTGAATCCTGACAACGAAGAATTCAAATATTATTATCCAACAAACGATCTCATCACTGGTCCGGACATCATCTTCTTCTGGGTCGCTCGTATGATCATGGCTGGCGAAGAATATCAAAAAGAAGTTCCTTTCAAGAAAGTATATTTCACAGGTATCGTCCGCGACAAACTCGGTCGTAAGATGTCTAAGTCATTGGGTAACTCTCCAGACCCAATCGAACTCATCGACAAATACGGCGCTGACGGCGTGAGAGTAGGTATGATGCTAACAGCTCCTGCTGGCAACGACCTTCCTTTCGATGAGGCATTATGCGAACAAGGACGTAACTTCTGTAACAAGATGTGGAACGCTCTCCGTCTCGTAAAAGGATGGAAAGTAGATGAAAACATAGCTCAACCAGAGACAGCTAAGATGGCGATGAAATGGTTCGAAGAACGTTTCCAACAAGTGCTTCAAGAAACAAACGACAACCTCGATAAATATCGTCTCTCCGACGCTTTGATGGGAATCTACAAACTCGTTTGGGACGACTTCTGCTCATGGTATCTCGAAATGGTGAAAGCTCCAATGGGCCAACCATTAGACGCTGTGACATACAATGCAACTGTCACATTCTTCGAAAACCTCATGAAGATATTGCATCCTTTCATGCCTTTCATCACAGAAGACATCTGGCATCTTTTGCAAGAACGTGAAGACGGCAACGACCTCATCATCGCTCAACAGCCTAAACAAAAAGTCGTTGATAATGATATATTAAATCAATTCTTGTTCACTCAAGACGTTATCAATAACATCCGTAAGATTCGCGCTGAGAAGAACATCTCAATGAAAGAAGCTATCGAACTCATCGTTGTGGATAAAGACGGCAGCGTTAACAAAGAATTCGATTCTGTCATCATGAAGTTATGTAATGTAAGCTCAATCAATTATGTGACAGAAACACCACAAGACGCATTCGGTTTCTTGGTAAAAGCTACAGAATATTTCATCCCTGTTACTGACAATATCGACACAGAAGCAGAAATCAAGAAGTTGGAAGAAGAATTGGCTTACGCACAAGGATTCTTGAAATCTGTTGAAGCAAAATTGTCGAATGAAAAATTTGTCAATGGTGCACCGGCAGCAGTCGTCGATAAAGAAAGAAAAAAAAAGTCAGACGCTGAAGCAAAGATTAAAGTCATTGAACAACAATTGGCAACATTGAAGAAATAAGACACATAGTTGCTAAAATGCCAAATCGGCAAGATATAAGGCGCAGAGTCTGTTTGTGATTCTGCGCCTTTTTGTGTCTAATATCGTTGTATGACAATAATAATACATAACCGACGTTATCTACACGATAAAAAATGTTAAATTCATTAAATATTAAAATCATGAAAAGATATTTATTTCTATTGATGTTGGCTATAATGCCGGCATTAGCTATGGCGCAGTCTGAAAAAACTAACAAAGGCGCGCATTATTTGGAAGTCAAAACAGGACTTTCTATAAGCGATATTCCATTGATTTATACTTCAGATGCTCCTCCGGTTGAAGGCTTGAGCTTCGATATGAGATATGCTTACGGTTTGATTAATAATTTAGATATTATTGCAGCATTTAGTACATATAGTGGATATGAAAGTTTTGATGAAAGAATGGCTATTGATAAGTTTTCATATATTGATCGTATGTATTACTGTAATGCACTGCAAATAGGTGTTAGAGGAAAAGTGAAATGTTTTGATTTCATGAATCTTAAGCTTTCACTTACAGGAGGTTTGATGAATCATGCGCAGACATGTTATGGAGATTATCCTCCTGTACAGCCATATACGGTCATGTATTTGAGATCTTGTGTGGGTGGAATGTTTGAAGTAGATTTTGATATAAGCAAAAGGATGTCGCTTGGTTTATTCTACGGAAGGACCACGACAATATTGAATAAGAATGCTGGAGTTAAATTCGACAATACAGGACTTTCTTTATCGGTGAGGTTATAAGGAGATGAGGCAACAAGTAGGGACGTGGAAATTCCACGTCCTTTTTTGTTGATAGAACATAAAATCATACCAATCGCAGTAGTGTTATCTGAAAGCATTGTGTGTTGGAGGAAAAGCTATAAATTCAATGGAAAGCATGCATCGATATAAGCTATAGTCACCGAATCCATTGACTTTAAAAAAAGTTCAATAGCCATAGTTTTTAGTTCAAAGTTTTTTCTTATCTTTGCCCAATTTATATAGTTTATAATTTTCAAAAAAAATAATCATTATGTCAGATACAGTAAAATTTATCGAAGGCGGTCTCACATACGACGATGTCTTGTTGGTGCCTGCATACAGCAATATCATTCCAAGAGATACTAATTTAAGTACGAATTTCTCACGTAACATCCAACTTAATATCCCTATCGTCACAGCAGGTATGGACACTGTAACAGAAGCTGCTATGGCTATTGCTATCGCACAAGAAGGTGGTATCGGTGTTCTTCACAAAAACATGACTATCGAACGTCAGGCTGCTGAGGTACGTAAAGTTAAACGTGCTGAGAACGGCATGATCATCGACCCTGTCACTATCAGAGAAAGTGCTACCGTTGGAGAAGCTCTCCGTATGATGAATGAAAACCGTATCGGCGGTATCCCTGTAGTAGATGCAAATCAAGTTCTTGTAGGTATTGTCACCAATCGTGACATTCGTTTCATCCAAGACATGAAACGTCCTATCTGCGAAGTCATGACAAAAGATAATCTCGTCACGACACCTGAGTTCACCGACTTCGCTACAGCAGCAGAGATACTCCAAAAACATCGTATCGAGAAATTACCTGTAGTTGACAAAGACTTCCGTCTCGTCGGACTTATCACATATAAAGACATAATCAAGATCAAGGCTCGTCCTAATGCAAGCAAAGACTCTCTCGGTCGTTTGCGTGTAGCAGCTTCTGTCGGTATCGCATCAAATACTATCGAAAGAGCAGAGGCTCTCGTAGCAGAAGGTGTTGACGCTATCAACATTGACACAGCCCACGGTCACTCACAAAACGTCATCAATGTCGCTAAGGAATTGCGTCAAAAATTCCCTGGCATCGACATCGTCGTCGGTAACATCGCTACAGCTGACGCTGCACGCGAATTGGCAAAGACAGGCATCGATGCTATTAAAGTAGGTATAGGACCTGGTTCTATCTGTACTACACGTATCATCGCCGGTATTGGCGTTCCTCAGCTTACAGCAGTTTACAACGTGTCACAAGCTCTCCAAGGAACAGGTATCCCTGTCATAGCTGACGGCGGTATCCGTTACACAGGCGACATCGTCAAGGCTATCGCAGCAGGTGCTTCATCTATCATGGCAGGCTCCTTGTTCGCTGGCGTCGATGAATCTCCAGGCGATACAATCATATTCGAAGGTAGAAAATACAAGACATATCGTGGCATGGGTTCTCTCGAAGCTATGCAGAATGGTTCAAAAGACCGTTACTTCCAAGATATGGAAGACGATATCAAGAAACTTGTTCCAGAAGGCATCGTAGGTCGTGTTCCTTATAAAGGTAGCCTCTCAGAAGTCGTTTATCAATTGGTCGGTGGTCTCCGCGCTGGTATGGGTTACACTGGTTCAAGAACAATCAGCGATTTGCAGAAAGCACAATTCATCAAGATTACTGCTTCAGGTATGCGTGAAAGTCATCCACACGATATCACAATCACAGCAGAATCACCAAACTATAGCACAAAAGCATAATAGTATTTGAACTAAGGCTATTGAACCCTGAACTAAGAACTTTTTATTTTTTTGGTTCAGGGTTCAAAGCTTAAATTTTAAAGTTCATAGTTTATAGTTCAACATAATATAGTTTCAAAATCCTCGTTATTTTTCCAAATAATGAAATGAATATGATAAGAAAACAAACACTCAAAACATGGCTCATCGCTTCTTTATTTATGATGATGCCGTCACTATTATCAGCTCAGTCTTATGCTAAAAAGACTTTGATAACTATTGGAGATAAAGAAATTTCCGCTAAAGAATTCGTAGATACTTACGAAAAAAATAATGTTAAGACAGATGTTGTAGACAAGAAAAATGTTGAGGAATATCTTGACTTATATATTGATTTTAAATTAAAAGTGACGGAAGCAGAAGAACTTAAGATGGATACAATGCCATCTTTTGTAAAAGAGTTGAGAAACTATCGTTCACAGCTTGCCAAACCATATTTCTCAAATGACGATATCACAGAGGAATTGATAAACGAGGCTTATGAGAGAATGCAATATGACATCAATGCGGCTCATATCCTTATCAAATGCGATGCTAATGCAGTTCCTGCAGACACTCTTGCCGCTTATAACAAAGCGTTGTCAATACGCGAACGTATATTAAAAGGTG
>JAZLAI010000004.1:0-5582 GCA_045613105.1 Bacteroidales bacterium
ATAGTAGGCAATATTGAAAGTATAGACACTTTGGTGTGCAAATTAAAATCACAATTCAGAGATGTTAACGATGAAATATTGTTTAGTAGTGAAGATAACAATATCATAATAAACAGTTCATCATTATCGAATAGAAACCTATATGAGATAATTGATAATATATCTATTTCTTCAGATGAGGTTTTTTTTAGTTATTCCAAATTAATTAATGATAGTCATATATGGCTAACAAATGAGGTGTATGTAAAACTTAAAGATAGCCTGTACTATTCAACGCATTTTCTACCAGTTATATCCCAACAGCAGAATATCGACATTCATTATGAGGGTGATAACGAATATAGGATAGTATGCGGTACGGAAGAGCAAGTTATTTCAATTGCAAATCAATTATATGATACAAATTATGTTGTATACTCCACGCCAGACTTTTATAGCGAAGTAGATATGTGTACTAATGACGAATATTACGATGAGCAATGGAATCTTAGAAACATAGGAGATGATGGAGGTACGGCAGGAGTAGACATTAAGGCAGAGGAAGCATGGAATTTTCTTAACAAGGTAATTGGAGAACCTGGATCAAATATCAAAGTTGCTGTAATTGATGATGGTGTAGAAGAACATGAGGATTTGTATTTAAATGGAGGTGTTAGTAAAGTATTAGAAGGGTACACTGCAAACGGTCATGGAACAGGTAGACCTTTGGATAAACACTTCCATGGGCAAATGTGCGCTGGTGTCATAGCTGCTGTGCATAACAATATTGGAGTTGCAGGAGTGGCGTCAAACGCTAGAATTGTTCCTTTTAGAATTTATAAAAATCTTAAAAAACAATCTGGTAATTTGCTACTTTTTAGTAATGCAAAAATAGCAAATACAATCAAGAAAGCGTGGAATGATTATAGTTGCCCTGTTTTAAGTAATTCATGGAGATTGTTTAATTCTAACGATAAAATAACAGATGCAATTGAATATGTATCTGTAAATGGTAGAAATGGTAAGGGATGTTTTGTGGTATATTCCTCCGGTAACGTAACTGCTTATCCATATAATACATTAGTTAATTTTCCTGCAGATCTCGATTTCGTAATGGCGGTTGGAGCAATAGACAAGAATGGAATGAAGTATGACTATTCTAATTTTGGAGATAAATTAGACATTGTTGCGCCAAGTGCTGTCCCTACAATTGATAGAATGGGAAATTATGGACATTGTGATAATGGTACATTGAAACCAGACTATAATATGACATTTGAAGGTACCTCTGCAGCGTGCCCTCATGTCTCAGGTGTCGCTGCATTAATGCTTTCTGTAAATCCTGATTTAACAAGATTACAAATGACGGATATCATAAAAAGAACAGCACAGAAAGTTGGTGGATACAATTATCAAGTACAGAACAACGATCCACAAATGACATGGTGTCCGGAAACGGGATATGGATTGATTGACGCTCATAGAGCGGTAGTTGAGTCTTTACTATATGGTCATAATATTACTTTAAATGGTAGCAGAGAAATGTATTTATGTAATGATTATACTTTTTCTTGTGATATTATAAATCCAGAAGCTTTCTCATACGAATGGACATATAGTAACAATTTAGCCGTCATATCAACAAACCTTAACAATATTAATCTAAAGCCAATAGGTTCTGGCAATGCCTGGGTCAAGTTAAACATTTATTCTGAAAACAGACTGATTCGGACCTTAGAGGCAGATAATATTGTCATCAATGAAGCGTATGTAGGCAATCTTGTTCCTTTAAGTCTAAGCAACTTGTACATAACTGAGGATGCGACATTGAATAATAATAATCATTTTTTAGTGTTTAATGCTATCGTGGAGAAAGATGTCACTTTAACAATAACCGGTAATGTTTATTGCTCTGATATGGCATCCATCAAAATTAAACCTGGCGGAAAATTAATAATAGACGGAGGTTTATTGACAAGTGTATGCTACACTAAGAAATGGCAAGGCATAGAAGTATGGGGCGTTGACACTCTCCATCAATATATTGTTGACGGCAAATATAAGCAAGGCTATCTCGAACTCAAGAACGGAGCGACGATAGAGAACGCTATATGCGCCGTGGAGTTGTGGCAACCTGGGAACTATAGCAGTGAGGGCGGAATTATCCACGCTACGGATGCCGTGTTTCGTAATAATGCCAAGGCCGTCCATGCTATAAACTATACAAACTATGTCCCTACCAACGGCAATAGCTCGTCTTATAACAGCTGGTTCAAAGACTGCGAGTTTATCGTTGATTCAGATTATATCGGCGACGAGACATTCCATAAACATATAGACTTAGACAGGGTAAACGGAATCAGTTTCAAGGGTTGTTCGTTCTCCGCCAACAGAAACGTCTCTAATGTTGCGTCAACCGCTACAGGCATCGCCGCCTATAGCGCAGGATTCTCGGTAGATTCCTATTGTGATTCTAATATCTCTCCATGTCCGGATAACGACCTTGTCCGCTCCTCATTCACAGGTTTTCATGATGGTATAAAGTCTATAAACAATGGAGGAAATGTCTACACTTCCGTAATAAGGAATTCAACTTTCAACAATAACCATATAGGTGTCTATATTGAAAATACGTCATACGCCACAATATTGAATAACATCTTCAATGTCGGAAGCAGTTCGGATTGCAGCTTTGGCATTTATGCAAATGGTGTAATAGGATTCACAATAGAAGAAAACAGCTTTGTTGGAGATAATGAGTTTTCAAGTGTAAATTATGGTGTCGCAATAAAGAATTCTAATGCATTCAATGACATATATCTTAACAGTTTTGAAAACTTGGATTGTGGCAATATCTCAATAGGCAATAATACACGAACCACACTTTCATCATCTTCTCAAAGCGGTCTGACTTATACATGCAACAACAACATCGGCAATCTCAATGACTTCTGTGTTGTAAGAGATGCCAATGTCAACGGCGTGTCTCGTAATCAGGGTTCTTCAGCTTCTGCTGCCGGAAACAGATTCACTGCTGTCCAATATCATTTCTATAATGACGGTGATAATGTTATAAACTATTATCATAGCGGAGGCCGATTTGAACAGCCTGTCAGTTCAAAGAGTTATCGTGTTACAGCTATAGGAACACTGAACTCTAATACATGTACCTCTCACTATGGCGGTGGCAGCAATACAATCACAAGGACAGCAGAGGAGATTGATGTTCTTCAAAACGAATATGAGATTTCGCTTGCAGCATTCAACGAGATGAACAATATTTATACAAGCAGAATAGACGGCGGCAACACTCAGGCTGAAGTTTTGGACATCAACACTGCGACTTCAAATGATGCAATGAGGCTTCGTTCTGAGCTGTTAGGTCTTTCACCTTATCTGTCACAAGAGGTTCTCACAACAGCGTCACGACGTGATGACGTGTTCTCTTCGTCAGTCTTGTTTGAGATTCTTTCTGCCAATCCAGACGAGTTAAAGAAAGACACTCTTATCAGCTATCTTGAAAACAAGGACAACCCAATGCCACAATATATGACTGACTTGTTGAGAGAAATGGCTAACGGCTCAACAGCTCGTACGGCATTGGAATCACAGATGGCTAAATCAGAAAGAGAATATCTTATTGCAGCAGGCGACATAGTCAGAAGCAACCTTAATAGTGAGGAGTCGGACCACGAGCAGTTGAGAACATGGTTGGCTAATATGAACGACATGTTGTCAGACCGTCTTATCGTAGCTTCATATATTCAAGAAGGCGATTTTGAAAACGCAGTCGCTTTGGCTGAGATATTACCTTACGTCTATGACTTACAAGGCAGTGAACTCGTAGAACATAACGATTACATGACACTTGTAAGATTATATGAGACATTGGAAGAAAGCGGCCGCAGCATTAAAGAATTATCAGAAGAGGAAACTCTTATGGTGGAAGAGATAGCAGAAAACGGCAACGGCAACTCACAGATGATGGCATATTCTATCTTGTCGCAGAACGATGAGACAATGTCTTCAAGAGCGACTTGTCCGACATTGCCATCGGCTACAAATTCAAGCAGAGGAAAAGTCGACGTTCAGTCAGATATTGCAGAAGCTATGGGATTGAGTGTAAACTTAGCACCAAATCCGGCATCATCATGGAGTGAGATAGAATACACCTTGCCAGCTGACTATAATAAAGCAGAACTTGTAATAACAAACGCACTTGGTATCAATGTTATTAAAGAAGAACTCGTCGGCAATTATGGAAAAACTACAATAAACCTTGAAAAACTTCCTTCTGGTGTTTACACCTATTTCGTCAGATGCGGCGAGTATGTCAAAACAGGAAAGCTGATTAAAAATTAAAACATTAAAACCTCAGAACCTCAGAAACACTCTGGGGTTCTTTTTTAGGATTTCTGGAGTTGAGGGATTTAAGGATTTGAGGATTTGAGGGATGGTTTTAATATCATTACGGACTTCATCACTACATTACTAAAAAAAGTTCAAAAGTCTTAGCTCAAAAGCCAAAGTTCTTCTATTTTTGAAGTTTTTAGATTCGAATAGTCTCTCGGGGACGATTTCAGGAGTTGAATGTTTCACGCATAGTCGCAAAGTGTCGCAAAGTAAATCTCTGCGTTGTTCAGCGTCTCTGCGAGAGGAACATTAATAATTCATGTGAATTCGTGAAAATTTGTGGATTTAAATTCGTAGACTATAAAATAAGGTATGTCACAATCAGTGGCATACCTTGTTTGTTTATGGACTAGGTCTGTTGACCGTTGTCTGTAGTCTGTTGACAATTATTGCATCTTCGCAAAATGTTGATAGAAAGCGATGATAGTCTCGATTCCTTTGAAGAAGTGGTCGACTCTGTAGTTTTCGTTAGGTGAGTGGATAGCGTCTGAGCCTAAGCCGAAGCCCATCAAGATTGACTTGAGACCGAGAACTTTTTCAAAAGCAGAGATGATTGGAATACTGCCGCCGCTCTTCATTGGGATAGGACGTTTGCCGTATGTGTCCATATAAGCTGCTTCAGCTGCCTTGTATGCTGGCAAGTCGATAGGACATCCGTAAGCTTGACCGCCGTGCATTGGAGTGACCTTAACTGTAACGTATTCTGGTGCTACGCTTTCAAAATATTCTTTGAATAATACAGAAATCTTTTCATGGTCTTGGTTAGGAACCAAACGGCAAGAGATTTTAGCGTATGCTTTTGAAGGAAGAACTGTCTTTGAGCCTTCGCCGGTGTAGCCGCCCCAGATACCGCAGAGGTCGAATGTTGGACGGATGCCGACTCTCTCGATTGTGGTGTAGCCTTTTTCGCCGCGTAATGCTGTGACGCCAACGCCTGCTTTGTATTCTTCTTCGCTATATGGAGCCATGTTGAGCAATTCGCGTTCTTCTGCTGTTGCTTCGATGACGTCATCGTAGAATCCTGGGATTGTGATGTGGTTGTTTTCGTCCATGACCTTAGCAACCATCTCGCATAATGTGTTGATTGGGTTTGCTACAGCGCCGCCGAATAATCCTGAGTGGAGGTCAGCGTTAGGACCTGTCACTTCAACTTCCCAGTATGCCAAGCCGCGTAAACCTGTTGTGATAGA
>JAZLAI010000005.1:0-117025 GCA_045613105.1 Bacteroidales bacterium
AACGCTGACGCTGACAAGAAAGAACGTGAACGCGTTGACAAATTGAACGCTGCCGACTCAATGATTTTCCAAACAGAAAAACAAATGAAGGAATACGGCGACAAATTGCCAGCTGACAAGAAAGCAGAAATCGAAGGCGCATTAGGCAAGTTGAAGACAGCACATCAAGCACAAGACATCGCTGGCATCGACGCAGCAATGGCAGAGATGAACGCTATCTGGCAAAAAGCATCAGAAGAGATGTACAAGAACGCCGGAGCACAAGGCGGTCCTCAAGACCCTAACGCAGGACAAAATCCAAACAACGGCAACGACGACGTTACTGACGTTGATTTTGAAGAAGTGAAATAATTCACTGAAATACACTAAATAAAAACGGGTGCAGGATAGATTTCAGCACCCGTTTTTTATTGCTTTCCGGACTGGATGTCTCTGGAAAATCAAGGCGGCGGGAACAGAATACATCACCATTACCGAGGCACTGAAAATCTTCACCACATCACGACTCACCGTCATAAGATTGGTCCATTCAAAGAATATCCGATGTTTCAAGACAAGTCCCAAACGATGGTTTGTTTGTGTAAAAGACCTCGAAGCATTATTCCCATTGAGAAGCACACCCATTGTTGTTGAAACACCCAAAGCATCACAAGTGTATGATATGAACCCCAAGAATTGCTACACCATTGGGGAAATCACAAAGCGTTTTGGCATAACAGAGAGTAGCATAACACTCGGTATGAAATGGCAATGACCCCTTCGGAATAACCCGATGTTTATTTATCAAAAGCAAGGTAATAATAATCAATTTTTACGTTTGTTTTTTTGGATAAAAATTTAGAATAACTATTTTGAGAATCTTAAGAAACTTTAACAAAAAAAACTTGGTCATTCTCAAAAATGCATATACCTTTGCAGTTGAAAGTAAAAAAAATCAATCAATTATGAAAAATACACTAATAATGAATGAACAATTAGTTTATAAACTACAGTGTGAAGCCGCTTGTTTATTGAAAGAGAAAGTCTTGCTTTTGAATGGCATCACTATTATTCCGAAAGAAATTGAAATATACTATTATGAAAAGGGGGTCTTTGAAGACGGCTCTGTCCATCAAAATGAATTGCAGCAGAACAATAAAAGCCATTTCTATATTCATCGTTGGGGAACAAAGAAAACAGATTCCTATAAAGGTGGCAATTATCCGGGAATCGACTTGGTGGTGAGCGGAACAGAAAACGTATACTATACATTTTTAATTCGGAGTGCCCTAATAAACAGCAACCCTAACCCTATTATTGGTCCCCATAAAGTTCTGATGGAAATTATGTCAACAGGTTCATTCAATAATTTCAAGGAAATCGAAAACATTCCAGTCGTAATACAACCTTCTTCTGTTCTGGGAGACGTATTGTTTTCGGATAGGATAAATTTAGGCAATAATGCAGGCGAATATGCTTCATTAAAATTCAGAGCAGTAGTGTGTGACAATTATTTTAGATACAGCAAGTATCCCCAGAAAGAAATACTCGTTACAAATTTTTTACGGAATTATCCCTTTTTATATTGTTATAAATTATATTTTAGGGGGAGTTAAAACTCCCCTTTATCATTTTCTCTTTCGGAATTATCTACTTTAGACTTGTAATTTAACATCCACCATCCGATATAATATCTATTTTGCCTAGTATGTCTTGTCTTCAGTGTCTCTTATGGATTCAATCGGAATATCAGTCTCCGTATATATGTAATCCTTACCGAAACCGTGTATATCAACGTAATATTCGGCATTTTCAGGAAGTTTTTTCAACATAATTTCATACTCAACAAAATCACCAGTGAATTTGTTATCCTTGATTTGCAGTTTCTTTGAAATGGATTTCATCATATTCACATATTCTGGATTTGATGTATTCCCCAAATACAAATAAATACGTGGAGTATTTGAAATGAATGGTGTGTTTGCATATTTTGCAAGAATACCATTTTTTTCTATTGATTCTGCATTGTATATAGGTGAAGTGTGATATGCATACTTGTGATATTTCAGAACCATCTCTTTTATGCTCTCTTGCTTTTTGGGGTCAAACATCAACAACATCCATCTTCTGCCACCTTTATCCTTATATATGGTTTTCTTTGCTCCATAATAACCATTCTCGTCCATAAATTCAGTGATTATCTCAACATTCTTCTTGATGTCTGGAACCAACATTGCTGTGTTCATTGTAAGAAAGTCGGGATAATCTTCCATTAGACGTTTAACTTCAATGAATTCAACACCGTTTGGTGACTTTACTTTTATCTGAAACTCCAATATCTTCAACTGGTTCATTGCACGACTGACAACATCAACGGCACTTTGGATTCCATTGGTATCGTTTTTCCTTTCCTCATATAAATAGTCCTCATCAACGGAATACAAATCCACAGTATCATACAATGGTTCGTAATCAATATACGCTTTGTCCAACTCCGACATCGGAATGTTGTTAAAGTCAAAAATATCTATTTTCTCGACTTCTTTTCTGGTCTTAAAATCTTCAAATTTTTCTAAATGTTTCATATTCTATAATTTATTATATTATACCCTAAACATTCTTAATCAGTTGTATATCATCAATATTTATATTTATACCACTGCTAACACAACACTATGAAATTTATTACATGGGTTTCGTCAGGGAAGTTGTTGGTAAATTCAAAAAATGCCATCTTTGTATATGTTTTATGTTCTTATTACAAATATAACATTTTTTCGTGAAAAAACCAAATCTAAAATACATAATTCCAATTAGAAATGTAATATCTCTATTCTTCCATTAGTTTTCTATATATTCAAATATAACAAAAATTATTGTAAAAAACAAGTCTAATTACGCAGCAATCGCAAGATTTACAAGACTTTCAAATGCTTCACCACACTCTCTGTGATTAAGTCTGAAACAAAACTCATCAACATATTTCTGCATATGCTTAACCGAAACGTGGTGGTATATTCCGTACACACCACGTTTTAGTATCGCCCAGCAACTCTCAATGCCATTCGTATGCTTTCCATTACCCAACGAATAGGTGACAGAATGGTCAACCTTGACACGAATGAAATTCTTTTCATTCTCCTTATCTAAGATATTGTAACCGCTATATTGGTCGGTCATAACGGTAACACCATCCTTGCAAACCTTTTTCAATACATTGAAAAGTTGTTTACCTGTAAGTTGTTTTCCTTCATCGTTGTAGTTAGCAACCACTGCGTGAACCTTACCTGTGTTTCTCTCCTTAACACCGATAACAGGAGTCTTGGATGTACCTCTACCTCTCTTGTTGTGCTTCTCGTTGGTCTCTCTTTCAGTATGCACATTTAACTTTCTTGGTTTTCCACCTACATAAGTCTCATCAATCTCAACAACTGCTTCAAATACTTCGTTGTATTCCTCTTTTGACATTGCTTGACGGATAAGTTGGAGCATTCTCCAAGCACCTTTATAAGACTTCATTCCAAGTTCTCTCTGTAACTGACAAGCAGAAATACCTTTCTTTGCTACGATAATGAGGTTCATCGCATATAACCACATTCTGATATCAAGATGTGTTCCTTCAAAAATAGTCCCTGCGAGAACAGAGAACTCCGATTTGCAGTTGTTGCAGTGGAGAACCTTTGTTCTCTTGCTGCTACGATAAATACCCTTGTGGAAACATCCACATTTAGGACAATAGTAACCATTAGTATATTTTGCAGCAACAATAAAGTTGATAGCAGCATCTTCATTCGGAAATCTTTTTTGAAACTCAAAAAATGTCATAGTAGATAAGTTTTATATTTAATCTACTATAATATACCAAAAAGATTAAGTTATGTTACAATACTAAAAGGGATAATTCCGATTTTTTATTATCTTCAAAGATGAACAAGGAAGATGCTTTGGCTTTTTCAAAGAAATATTTAGGATACATACCGACCAAAGTAAAAAACAACTATGATTAGTGAAATGAGCAACTCAGTCCAATTTCGTCGATTGGGCAATATAATGACCGATGGTTCCACCAATACGGTGTATTTCTCTGAATTATTGCATCATCGTTGTCCAATATTGTATCAACATCTGGCTCGAGAACTGACCGTTAACAATATTTGTCACTTTCTATTGAAGAATACAAAAGACATCTGGTGTCGTGATTATATGCCGATACAGATTGATAAAAAACAATTTGTATGCTACAAATACAATCCCGATTACTTACAGACAAAGTATTACCGTCGCACTATCACAGATGTTAGAAATATGGAGTACTTCATAAGCTTGCAGCAGGAATGTGAAATAATATCATTAGACCTTGTTATCGATGGTGGTAATGTTGTGAAGTGTGGTGACAAGATAGTGATGACCGATAAGGTGTTTGAAGAGAACACGGACAAGACTCATCTTGATATTTTGAATATACTCGAAAATGCTTTTCAAAGCGAAGTCATTATGTTGCCGTGGGACCGTGACGAATACTTTGGTCATAGCGATGGAATCATCCATTATGCAGGGAACAACCGATTATTGATTACTAATTATCAGGATTTCAATCCTGCATTAGCCAAGAAATATCTAAAAATCCTTGAACAGCATTTTGAGGTGTTCCCTTTGTCATACAATGTAAAGAGAAAGCATCAGTACAGTTGGGCATACATAAATTATCTTCAAATAGGACATTTCATCTTTGTCCCGCAATTGGGGATATCTGAGGATGAACAAGCATTGCTGCAGATTGCAACAGCAAATCCGGATTGCAAAGTAATAGGAATCACGTCAATGGAGGCAGTACGCAAGGGTGGAGCATTGAACTGTATCTCTTGGAATATTGCTTCGAGATAATCCGTATGGTTTCTTGCACGGAATAATAGTTTTTAATGGAGACTCTGGCAATAGTGGTTTATACGAAAAAATTTAAATGTTAATGGAAATGAATCAACATACAAAACAACAAAATTTAGAGCTCTTCATACAAGAAGTAATCAATTATCTAAAGAAGAATTTCAATTATACCAAAGAGGAGATAAATGATTGTCTCCAAGAGAGAAAAGATATTTGGGAGCAATATATGAAAGACTTCTCTCCTGAAATAACGGCACAGGGTATAGCTTCAGGACTAATTTAGAAGCAAAACAAAAACATATGAGTGATAATGATAGCATTTTTATTTAGCGATTAAACATAGGAAAAAATAATCGAGCAGAAATACTCGTAACATAATGTTATGATTAGGTGTAACCCAAAATGTTACACCTTTTTTAGTCGCTTTTCTCTGCTTGGTTTATGTCTTTTGAAGAAGTGGGTAAAATGAATTTTTATAGTCATTACCATGTTCCTATATGAGATAAATTAGAAAATAAAATATCTCAAGCGAATTTGGCATAGCAAACATGTTAAAAATCTGATGCTAATTATCTTGATATGTCTATGGGCAATTTCTATTGGAGTAACTGGATTTATTATTCGGGATAATATGGCGCTACATGAACAGATACAGCTGATGGAATTGCAATGGAGGAAATAGACTTATCCAGTTATGAGAAATGTATACCTCATAACTGGATAAATGGTTGTACTTTTAAAATACGCTCTATTTTAATTGTTCCCTTGCTTCGTCAAATTTCGCTTTCATTGTGGGATTATTGCGTGTAAGCTTTTTGATGGTTAAAGCTTCAGCCTTATCGTTAGCAAGTCGTAAGTTGTTCTCGCTACCAATGAGAGCATCCTTAATCTTCTGGAGATGCTGAATAGACTTGTCTATTTCATCGATGGCAGTTTTGAACTTCTCGCTTGCAAGGCGGTAGTTCTTTCCAAACTTGTCTTGAAAATCAAGAAGTTGGTTCTCAAAGTTGGTTACGTCGATTGACTGACTCTGAGCAATAGCCAATTGTTGCTTATACTCTAGACTTTTCTTTGATGTCTGAACGAGAAGAGAGATGATAGGCAGGAAGAATTGAGGACGAATGACATACATCTTGTCGTACTTGTATGATACATCTACAATTCCACCGTTATAAAGTTCGTTCTCTGGTTCCAAGAGTGAAACGAGCACAGCGAACTCACAGCCCTTAGCCTTACGGTCTGCATCCAACTTCTTCAAAAAGTCCTCGTTCTTATGCTTGGTAGCTGTCTCGTCAGCCTCATTCTTCATTTCAAACATGATAGACACATATTCTGTTCCATCAGGAGCGAAATCTCGGAAAATAAAGTCACCTTTTGAACCGGCTGATGCGTCATTGTCCTTTTCAAAGTAAGCGTTAGGCATCATCGAACGCATCATCTGGTTGAACTGTGTAGAGCAATGAATCTCCAATGTTTCACCAATCATCTTGGTTGACATGCGAGTCTTCAGATCTTTGTAGTAGTCAATCTGTTCCTGAGCAGTCTTCAGTTTCAACTCGTATTGCTCCTTAATAGTATTCTCATGAATAGCAGCAGCTTGCTTGCTAAGTTCAGCGTTTGCTTTTAATTGTGCAATTTCAGCATCCTTGCTCTGAATATTTTCCTGAGCCTTACGTTGTTCCTCCATTACTGCAATCTTCATTTTGCTGTCACTCTCATTAATAGCACTTTGGAGACGCGCAATTTCTTGTTCTTTGCCTGCAAGAGCAAGAGACAACTCTGTTGCCTTCTTTTCTTCAACAGTTTCCAATTCCGATTTCAACTGTGCAATCTGGGCCTCTTTCTCTGTGAGGGCGATATCCTTTTTGCTAAGTTCTGACTGATAAGCCTTTTCTGCCTTAGCAGCAGCTAGTTGCTCCTCTGCTTTATGGCGGTCATGCAGTTCTGCTATGCGACGATCTACCTCTGCATTGAACTCTACGTTTTTCACCTGATTAACTATTGAAGCATAATCTGCTTCGTCAACTTTGAATGCCTTGTGGCAGTTAGGACAAATAAGCTCTTTCATATCTTCGTCGAGTTTAGAATTAATACTATTTGAACATACAATCAGAATTTCATTACTGATTTCGGATGCAAAAATACGCATCATATATGCAACTATCCTGCATAGCAAAATAAAAATTGCCTTCCATCAACGTTTTATTAAAAATACTTTTAGGGAATGGTTATTTTGTAACCAGCTGCATCATTTTCACTTTTAGAAAAAGCGTTTTCTATATATTTTTGCGGATTATTTAAGAATTCTTCCTCATTAATATATTCTATGTACGATCCATTTAACCAATCATAGGTTTTGCATTCAGAGCAATGCCATTTAGGAGGTTCTGAATTAAAATGATTTAGGTGAATTATTGGATAGAGATATTCATTTTTATAATTAACTACTGGTTGATTATGACAATTCATAAAATGGTTAGTAAGCCAATCATATCCACCATTATATTTCATAATAACTCCTACAACTCCATTCATATGAGATGTTCTGTCTTTTCTGGTAATATTTTTTAGACAGTATTCTATTTCCCAATCAATCCATTTACTTTCTTTCATATGAGGGGATAAAATCACTATACTAACAGAAGTATCATACATCATATCAGTTAGTTTTTTCTTAATAGTAGATGTTGCAAGACTGGACATATCATCTGAAAACCCATCTTCGCCATTATAATATTTTGCATCATCTCCTAACGCTCTGATTATTCTGTCTCTAAGTTCTCTCGCTTCTGAATACTTATAGGATATAAACGTCTTATGTGCCATATTAAAAAATTAAATAACTTATAACTAAAGCAGTAATCATCGTGATGTATAACGGCCATATAGAAACCGTAAAATAGGATTTTAAAAAACATCCATTATATTTTCTAATATCCATAGAAAATGGTGGAATATTATTACTTGGTTTAATGCATTCGGAATATAAATCCCTATACTTTTTCTCAATCACCAAATAATAAGTATCAAAGCAAGAAAATCCCAAAGTTATAATAGCAGCAATTATTAACAGTGACTTCCTTGCATGAAAATCGTCAGCACTTAATGCTGCCAATGCTGCATTTACTGTCAGTGCCCAACCTTTATACATCGCCGAATTTGAAGCCATTCTGTTTATTGTAGCTTGGATAAACTCAAGATGTTTTATTCTATTTTCATCAATTTCTAATTTTGGCATAGGTGTTTCCATTTTACGATGATCATTTATTGAATTAATGTCTAACATATATACGATAATTTGCTATTATTTCAACCAAGACGATAAAGGAGTTATTATACTTGTACCAGAGTTGTCGTAATAACATACATAATAACCTTCTTTTACATGTTCTCCTGATTTGTAAATCTCAGAGCCATCATAATACGCAATGAAGGGGTATATTTGCATATATTCATTCCCCTTATATTTGTAATCATATGTCCCTTTTTCCTTTATCGGAAAGATGCAAATTTTATCTCTATATTTCTTCGCATCTCCATATCCCAATTCCCAATTACACCATTTGGAATCAATAGCGTCATCGGTTGCAAGTAAAATGAATCTATCAGTTTTGGATATGATATCTTTTATTCGCCGAGCTGTATCACCAGATGTTGTTTTGGGCATAGCAGGATCCAAACTGTCTATATAAACCTCTATGTCGTATTTAGAACGAAGGAAACCAATGACATCCTTCAAATCTTCAAGGTCGCTATGTTTATGAGATAAAAATACTGTTGTTTTATACGACATACGACCTCCATCTGCAAAGCTGCGCGTATGTTCGCGCGCTTGGCTTAACTGTGCATCCGTTATTCTTTGAGAGTGGAATGCTCCTCTTTCAAAAATCTTAATCATACAATACTGTTTTAATGTTGCTACAAAGATAAATATCACATATGCAGCCATTCTGCACATGAAAAGAAAAATAGTAATGATGGTGATTTTTTACGAATTAAATTGCTGTCATATAAAAAAGAATCGCCATATTATGGCGATTCTTATAGTAACGAAAGGTGTGTAATAAAAATCAATAATTGATTTACTGTTATACCTTGTCTTTAATAGTATCAGCATATACCATTGTTGTATAAAGATAGAGAGCAACAGCTGCATGAAGTCCAACAGGAAGCATTTCTGCAGGAATTTCCAATGCACGATGGTTCTCATTGTTTCTCCAGTCATATACAACTCTGTAGAACTGTTTGAACATATCATATTTCGGATTCCTTGTATGATACAAACTTTCAACTTTAGGGAAATAGCTAACAGTCTCTCGCAATGCAGGTTCTCTGCCATCTGCATTAAGAGGCATAGCTGTTCCTTCTTTTACCCAATAGATTTTCTTCAAGAAAGCTTCAAATCGACTCACTAAATCTGCATACCAGGTTCTGAAATCTTCTTCACGGTGTTGAGCTTGATACAGACAATTGAGAATACGACGCAATATTCCACGTAATCCTTGCAAGTCTGCAATAGTGTCTGCATTTACCAAACGGAAGAAAATATCTATCACTTCGTTGAATTCCACATAATGCTCTCCGTCGCAGAAATCTGCAAAGTCGTTTCGGAATTCTTCTCGCATTTTTTGTTTAAGAGCAGATTCGTCATAAGGCGGATTTATACTGTTACGTACCTTCTCACGTATCATTTGGTTGAGACTTTCTCGGAAATCAGCTCGTTGCCAATAAACTTTCATCAGTTCTGTATGGGTAGCAGTCATAATTGCCATTTGACTAGCTGTTGATTGGTCGCAATCTTGATTAGCTGTCTCATCGTCACTATTCAACATAGAGTTACGTACAGTATCATCCTCCGCAACACGTTCTGCGATTTCTGTTACCTGTTTACGTACCACCTCATTATCCGCCCATTCAATATTTCCGAACAACTCATTGAATTGGGTTTCTATGGTGCTAAGATGTTGCATATCAGGCTCAGCAACACTTGTTGATGTAAAGGTCGGTACAGGTGCTATTTCTGAGTTCGTGTTTTGTAATTGAATATCACGCTCCTCACGTTTTTCTAAACGATAACGGTCAAAGTCCACAGCTTCTAACAGTCCGCGTGTCAAATCATCCATACCTAAAGATGGTAATTTATGTATGAGCAGAGTAAAAACAGTTTCTTTCTTTTCCCATTCCAAACTACCGAAAGGCATGATTGTAGACAAGAATTCATAGGTGCGGATAAATGCTTTAATAGCACTTTTACACTCTACTTTGCCTTCATCATCCAAAGCACAGAACCGTTCTTTCATCGTATCAAGTAGTGGGTCTATCTCTTCACGTGATACATTGCTCCAAAACTTTTGATTCAGCAATTCTACCTCGTTTTCAGTGTAGATATCATATTCCTCAATAGTTGAAAGCAAGTCATTAAGCTTATTAGGATCTGTTTCACGACTTAGCATAGTAGTTTTGAAGAAAGTCTGGAATGCTTCCTCTACCTCTTCCGTCGTGTTCACAAAGTCAAGCACACTTGTATCATCCTTTTTAGGACAAATACGATTCAGTCGTGACAATGTTTGTACAGTCTGAAGTCCATGCAACGGTTTGTCCACATACATGGTATGTAGCAACGGTTCATCGTATCCTGTTTGGAATTTATCTGCCACAATAAGGAAACGGTACATTCCGCTACGTACAGCCTTTTCTATCTGTGATGATGGGAATCTATTTAGCTTATATTCGTCCACCTTTACACCATGATAGTTATATTCGCCACTGAAGGCCACAATAGCTTTATATTGTGAATGGCGTTCTTCAAGCAGTCGATTTACCTCATAAAAATAATCAATGGCACGTTCTATTCCTACTGTACAAATCATACAGCGTGCCTCTCCACCTATCTTATGAGCCACGGATGTATGGAAGTGCTCTACCATTACCTTCGCTTTCTCAGCTACCGTTTCCGGCTGGCTTTCCACAAAGTAACGAAGTTTCTTCATAGCTTGCGTACGTTCAAACTGTGGGTCTTCTTCTATCGCCTTACGAATGCGGTAAAAGCTCTGATATGTAGTATAGTTATTCAGCACGTTAAGGATAAAACCTTCCTCTATCGCTTGCTTCATTGAATATACATGGAACGGACGATGACCAATTTCACCATCCTCTTTCTGATAAGCAACACCAAAGGTTTCCAATGTTTTGTTTTTCGGAGTGGCTGTAAAGGCATAGAAATTTGCATTTGGTGCCATACGGCGTCCCTGCATGTATTTTTCTATAACCTTGTTTACTTCATCCTCATCATCTTCTGTTCCACCGCTAAGTACTTGGTTTTGGTTAGCGCTCATCTTACCGCTTTGACTGCTGTGCGCTTCATCAATTACTACAGCGAATCGTTTATTCGCTAGTTCTGCACCAACCGCTTCGATAATGAATGAGAACTTGTGAACTGTAGTGAGAATTATCTTCTTTCCGTTTTCCAAATGTTGCCTAAGTTTATCACTTGAGTTCGCCCAATCAACGATGTTTTCATTGTGACTGAAAGCTTTGATGTTATCGCGCAACTGTTTGTCAAGATTCACACGATCAGTAACACAAATCACACTGTCAAACATGGATTGTGTACCTTGAAGTAACTCTACCAATTGGTATGCGAGCCATGTAATAGAGTTTGATTTACCAGAACCGGCTGAATGTTGGATAAGAAACTTCTGACCAATACCATGTGTGGCAGTCTCGTTAAGAAGGCTGCGAACTACTTCAAGCTGATGCCAACGAGGCCAAATGATCTTTTCTTTCTTTTTGCCTGTTTCTTCATCTTTTTCTACGATGACTTGTGCGTAGTGCTCCAAGATATCGCTCAGACGTTCTTTCCTTAATATTTCCTCCCACAGATAAGCTGTTTTCAGACCATTCGGATTTACAGGATTTCCAGCTCCATCGTCAACACCTTTGTTGAATGGCAAGAACCAACTGTCACGACCGCAAAGTTTAGTACACATTGCTACAGTCTCATCATCTACTGCAAAATGCACGGCACAACGCTTCGGCATAAAAAGCAAGTCTTTTGCATCACGATCTGATTTATATTGCGCAATGGCATGGGCCGTGTCTTGGCATGTTATCTGGTTCTTCAGTTCCATGGTTATGATAGGCATACCATTTATGAAGATTGCCACATCAAGCGCCAGCAGTTGGTCATTGGCACAATAGCGCAACTGACGTGTCACAGAGAACCGGTTTCGGTTGTAGAGCATTTTACCGGCACTGCTTAATTCAGACGGTAATGGATAATAAAGTTCAAAGGTGTTGCTTAGATGCTTTACACCTTTTCGTAGAACATCTACTACACCTCGCTTTGATATTTCTTCACGTACACGTTCCAAAAACTTTCTGCAGTTAACGGCTGTATCAAAGATGCGTGATGCACGTACCTTGTCTTCTTGGGTAGCACGCAAAAACTGCTCGAGGCGATGAACATCAAGAGCATACGTCGTGTCATAGTCTGCCGATGTACCCAATTCATAACCATTCTGATTGACGAGATAATTTACAATCAGAGTCTCCAGCGATGTTTCGTTCATATTTGTTGGCATAAGCAAATCTCCTTTATTTCTGTCTAATGAATTAACTTGTTACCTTTCTCATGTTAAAGAAATGCGATTTTCTTAACACGTATTCTTTCTCACGTTAATAACTACAGGCAGTGTTTAACGGCAATGTAGGTTTATCGTATTACATTATATCACCTTTTTATGGTTGAACATTTATTTTTCCAGTCACCACATCGGCTATCAGCCTTTGTTTATATTCCTTCATGCTTTCCACATGATTGGTCAGTTCCACTATCATTTTATCAGCTTTGGTTGTGGCTGCATCAATATATTTTACTATTTCTTGTTGCTCTTCAATAGGGGGAAGAGGAATCATTATGTTTCGCATTTCAACATATCGCGTTGTCCATAAATCAGCAACGATACCTCTACCTAATCTATAAAACTCCTCTATGTAGTTGTTACTTCTAAATAAATAATGATAATATCTATCACATAAATCAATAGGAGTTACCACTATGTTAATCAAAGATACAGAACCATCGTATGAAGAAAATCCGCAAGAACCTTTCCTGTCCGAACGGGAATTAACGACAAAATCTCCTTTGCAAACTTTTTTTCTATTATCTCCATTGTCTGTCTTTACAGCAGTAGATAACTGAGGGGTTACACCTTCTTTTGATACAGATAAGGCTGGAAATTCTTTATCTGAAACCTTTTCATTTCTCTGTCTAAAGTGCATTCCCAATTTGTCCACTTTCCAATGCTCAGGAATCTCACCAATCCAACTGACGCCACTATCTTTCATCTTGGCATTAGTATTCAACCCTTTGGTCACAACATGAGCGATCAAAGCCTTTTTCCATTCTTTAAGGGCTTCTATTTCCTTATTCTTCTTATCTATGTATTCATCTATTTTTGCAGTCTTTTTATCAAGGAAAGATACTATGTGTTGTTGCTCGGAGAGTGGAGGAAAGGTAAGATATAAACCTAATAAACCACTTGTTGCAATAGCGGGGTAACTTATTCCGATGGAATATCTTAACACTTCCGTTGTAAACCCATCGCATTTACTGAAATAAGCAATATACAAAGGATCTATAGATTTAGGACGAAGTACAGCAAATCCAGTTGAAACAATCAAACCATCTCTATTTATGCGCGCAATGGCCTTTAAATATGTTCGAACGGTTGAAACGATTACATCATCTTTTCTTGTTATTCTTCTAGCTCTTGAAGGCGCATTTTTGAATAAGTAATGAGTTGTGTTTGTTATTCCTTTAGATTCCTCAACATCACCTATCTCTACATATTCAATTATTTCATTAGCGTCGATTTTCTCACTTAAAGTCTCATCATTACAAGAAACTACATTTTTCAATCTAACAACCTCCCAATGATTGGGAATCTCCCCAATCCACAGTATACCACTATTTTTATACTCATCGTACCTTTTCATACTCAAAACGCCAAAATTTCATTCAACAATCCATCTGTCTCTTTGTCGAAATCGCGAATCTCTTTTGCTATCACATGCAGTGGGCGAAGCTGCACTGGCTTATAGAAATACTTTGTGAAAGAGAGTTCATAGCCAACTACCGTTTTCTCCTCATTGACATAAGCATCGGGAGTATAAGGTAGCACCTCGTTCTGCATAAAGGCTTCAATACCGCCTTCATAAAGAAGAGGCACTTGTTCGGTATCGGTCAGTATCTTATCGGCTTCGCCTTCTATGGCCACTGCATTCTCATCGCGCACAGTAATGAAAGGACGAATCTTATTGAGTAATGTCTTGGTCAGTCCTAAAGCAGCTGCATATTTATTCCAATCGTCCAAAGGTGTATCCGATGGAACATTCTCTAATGCCTTCTGACATTTGGCAAGGTCAGAAGCCTTCAGTCCAATATTCGTAATATCGGCATCAGGGATAACACGAAGACGCAAGGGACGTTCTACCGTAATCTCATAATACCCGAACTCCTCATTAGCGAATATTTTGCTCTTTTCTGTCTCCTTGAAGTCGGTAAGCAGTTGCATAATCAGTCGGCGGTCGTCTTCGTTGGTTTCGCAATTCTTCTCACCCAGATTTTTGCGTAGAGGTGTTTTGATTTCTGTAGCATCAATTAGTTGTACCTTACCGCGACGATGTGGAGCCTTGCGGTTGGTCACCACCCAAATGAATGTGCCAATGCCTGTGTTGTAGAACGATTTCTCTGGCATGGCAATGATAGCTTCCAGCATATCATTCTCAATGATGAACTTGCGCAAATTGCTCTCACCACCACCTGCATTGCCAGTAAATAGCGACGAACCATTGTGTACCTCCACAATGCGAGTGCCCAGTTCAGTGTCATTCTTCATACGACTCACATTGTTGGCAAGGAACAACATCTGCGGGTCTCCAATACCAGGAATAAAGCGCAAAGCATCTTTATCTCTATATCCTTGAGGTATAACAAAACGACGGTCAGCAATCTTATCCTTTTCGTTTTCTTTCAATCCCCACGCTTTTAAGTCTTCCTTCCACGGAGTACCGAATGGAGGATTGGATATACAGAAGTCAAATTTCATTCCTGGATGTCCATCGTTACTGATGGTTGAACCACAGAAGAAACGCTCACGCGTAGCACCGGCATGCTTGTATTGGAAGGTATTAGCCGATGATGAAAGCATAAGGTCTGCCTTGCAGGTTGCGTAGGTTTCAGGTTGAAGTTCTTGTCCGTATAAATTAATCTTCACTTGTCGGCCACGATCTGTTGCCAATTGTTGTATGCGCTCTTCTGCTATAGAGAGTATGCCACCAGTTCCACACGCACCGTCATATACAGTATAGGTTGCCGATTGCAACTTGTCAGCAATCGGTGTAACAGCAATGTCCGCCATCAGAGCCACATAGTCGCGTGGAGTGAAGTGCTCTCCCGCTTCGGTAACACTGTTCTCCTCGTTGAACTTGCGGAGTAACTGTTCAAAAAGGGTTCCCATCGTGTGATTGTCCACACCTGGCAATTTCTCCTTACCATCAGCATCGAGTATAGGATTAATACCAAGGTTTAGACCATCGTCGGTAAATTTCTCAATGATAGTGCCCAATCGACCGGCATCACTCAGATTGTCAACCTGCTGTTTTAGTTTGAATTTCTCGATGATATCCTGCACATCCTTAGAAAAGCCATCGAGATACTCAATGAAGTTTTGTTTAAGACGTATAGGGTTCGTTTCACCACGCAACGTCTTCATCGTAAACTTAGATGTATTGCAAAACGGATATTTTGTGAGTTGAAAGAGCGATTGTTCCTGCACGTCTTCAGGTATTCCAATCTGACTAAGCATCTCTTTTTGTTTCAAAACCTCTGTATGAGTTGGTTCAAGAAGAATATCCAGACGGCGTAGCACCATCATAGGCAAAATAATCTTCTTGTAATCACCTTTGGTAAAAACCTGTACAAGTACATCATTAGCAATGTTCCAAATAAAGGAAAACAGCTGGTTATATTGAGCTTGATTCATATTCTATATGTTTATTTATCGTTTCTGAGTGCAAAGTTACTAATCATTTGTGCAACTATTCTGCACAGAAAAATATTATTTTAAAAATGTAAGAAAAAACTTTTTCGATCTCCTATTATAGACATTAATCCTCCCTTTACTTTATCGATAACTGCCTGTAAATCCGAGATAAAATCTTTACCATTTTGATGATTGTCTGCATCGTGAAGTGAACTTATATACATCCATTCACCATGCGTGCATAGCGAAACATTTGTTCCATTTCTAAAATACTTAAAAGAATCACCACTTGTGAACATCTTGTAATTAGTAAAGATTGTTCTGTCATGTTGCTCTTGCCCAGGTAACACAACAAATGTTATATTAGGTTCTGCACCAATTTTGTCTTTTAGTTTTTCTTTTAATTTCCTTTTAATCGTAGTGAATGGAACTGATGAACGATTTGCACCATCTTTATACTCATTCAATGTGAATATTACGATATTTACGACGACACCTTTTGCCCATTTGCACAATTGTTCTATTAAGGAATAAGAATTAATTTCATATTCTAATTCTGACTGTGAGAATACATATTGATCAACAAGTATAATATCAGTACATGGTGAACTATTATTACCAAAAGAAGACCAATCAGACATACTTCTAATACGGAATTGTTTTGTCGGATTAAAACTGTCTGCAATTCGCAAATTCTTAATCACATCTAACTCCTTACCCTTTGTTGCAATTAAAAGGCATCCGGTATTTGCCCATTTATCAACATTTTCCCCGTCAATCATATATACAGAAGATAGTTGCTCTTCATTAAATGTTTCATGCGTATTTTCTGTAATAGGACGAGGAGGAAAGGATATATTCCAGTTATTATTCTTACCGTTTCGATTTCTAGTCGCTAATCTTGACCATTGTTCAAAGTTGCGTTTTATCTCTTTCTTAGCATTGAGTATTTCTTTTTTATCAAATGTGAAGTTAAGGTTAAAACCTGCAAGCAGGGCTTCATTACATTTAACGAAGTCCTGGTTACTCATGGATGACAGGTATGAGCAAAAGTTTTGATAATCAATATAAGCATCCATCGTCTATAAAATTTCAAAAGCAAGATTAGAAGCTTCATCAAAGAATCCTCGGCCAAAATCATTAGAGAAATTTCCATCATTTTGATATTCAATCTCATAATATGGTTTCTCTTTTGATGAAGAATTGAAATAATAAACCTTAAATGGATTCTCCTTAAGCGGACGGTCAATATCGTTAAAGTTATTCTTGACAATGACTTGAGTCTTGCGTATCAAGTATTCAGAATGTGTTTCTATAATAAAGCGATAGCCATAATCCTTATTAAGCTTATAAAAAAGATCTGCCAATTTACTTTGAAGCATTGGATGCAAATTCTGTTCTGGCTCTTCAATTATTACAACCTTTCCATTCATCCTATAATACCCAATTCTGTCATTTCCATCTATTTTAGGTAGAGTGATTGCTAATCTAAATAGGAGAACCATTAATTGTATGGATCCCATCCCTTTATCAGCAAGATTTACTTTTTCTCCATCAGAATTAGTTATATACACAATGTGAGCTTCACCTCCTACTGATTTAATAGAAAAATTAGAACCTATACCGAATTCTTTCATCCAATCAAGAATGAAATTCCTTTTATGTTTAACACCCTGCATTGGAGCAAACTCATGTATAGTACGAGAAAGATAGTCATTTGTATCCTTTGCACTATATACAACAGTTTGTGTTACAGCATGGGCATACAAATACTCTATATCTACCATTCTATTTATTGGGCCTCTAGAACTTGGCAGTCTAAATCTTCCCCTTAAATCGCGTGTACTCACAGGAGACGCCAAAACAGTTTCACAATACATTTTTAGGAACTCCACTACTTCTTGAGAAACTCCTTCGATTGGAGTCCCAAACGGGGTTCTTCTTCTCAACATAGAATAATCCCCATTTTCTATATCTTCTTTACTAATAGGGAAAAGTGTACTATCAATAGCTACTTCTATTGAATCCATTAAAGAAGCAATTAAATCGCCACGATATGGTCTCCAGTTCGAAGATATATTGAAATCTATAGTATATTCTTTATCAAAACTTTGGAAGTATCTTGAAAGTGACTCTCGTATTCTTCCGCCCATAAGACATTGCTCTTCATTGAACTTGTCATTTGGACGGAATGTAATGAAAACTTTATCATTATCCAAATCAAACAACAAAGAGATCTTAAAAATATCAATATCTACTGCCACAGTAGACACATTTCCACTTACTGCTTCATCATCACTACGGTTGCCTTTGACTTCAATACTTACATTTAACAAACCTAGGTTTGTAGTGAATGTGATAGCATTACCAACTGCCTTATTGAATAAAGCCCTTTTAAAGGTTCCAATATGAACAAGATAGCTACTATTAAAATAAAATTTTATATTCTTAAGAGTTTCTTTAATAAAAGTCTTATATTCTTCTTCGCTTCTGTCATCTCTGTCAAATCGATAATCTAAATCATTGTTATATCTAGAGTTCATAAAGTCAGAAAGTGCAAGAATACCTTTGACAACAGTAGATTTACCTGCATTATTCTCGCCTACAAAAATTGTTATAGGAGCAAGATCCAACGCTGGAAAGTTTTCGAATCTTCTAAAGTTTTTAAAACCAATTTGTCTCATTGTTATATAGCTTTTATTATTATTCTATTGTTTACGCTGCAAAATTATATATCTTTTGTGCAACTATTCTGCACTACAAAATATTTTTTGAAATTTTCTTCAATTATCTTAGAAATATGTTCACGATATGAAGCAGATTCCAATACCTCAACATCTGAACCATAAGAAAGAATCTGTGCATCTAACTCTCGATTGGGTCGAACTTCAATACTAATAATGCACTCATCTTCACTCTCTATTTTCTGCGAGTGATGGATAGGTTTAGAAGTGATATACGGAAATCTTTCTTTAGAAAATTTAAGTGCAATATATTCCTTGGCAATATCGTCTTTGGGAATAGTGACTCCAACAACATCATCAAAATAGTGTTCGAAGTCAACATGCTCGTTGGGGATAAAGTGAATATTTTCTGCTATTTCCATTTTTACTATTCTATCCAATGCTATGGTAGATATAGTATTATACTCATCGTTTAAACCAAAAAGGAACCAACGATTGTTAAACTGCTTTACATAGTATGGATGGAGAATGAAAGAAAGGTCTCTGCCACCATTCTTATAATTATGGTACAGTAATTTTAAAACTTGATGGTTGGATGTAGCATCAAGTATCACCCCAAGCTTGTCTATTCCTTTTAAGTTTTGATTCTGCTCAAAAGAAACGATGTTCTCGTTTTTTCCTTTCAAATTAAAACGCCACTCAAGATTTGATATTAATTCCTCTACCCATGCGTTGCTTGGTAAACCACGGAAACGACTTAGAGTAATAATCATCGTCTTGAACTGCTGCGCCTCTTCATCCGTTAAAGGTTGTTCGTTAATAGTAAAATCCTTATCATAATAACGGTAATATGTTCTTTTACCATCTTTCAAACGGTCAAGTGGAATGCTCCATCCTGCTTCACTCTCCATAAAACGAATATCATCAAAAATTTGACGACGGCTCACATTGGCAGTGAAATTGAATGACTCCAACTCCTCTTCGCATTTATCAATCAAATCTTCTATGAAATAACGGTGACGATAATCGCGAAAGCATTTATCTAATGCTCGATAACGTATAGATGCATTTTTATTGGTTGCCATATAATACTAATTCTTTATTGACCACAACAAATCTTTTACATCTACATCAAGAACTTTTGCTATTGCAACCAAAGTCTCCAAATTTGGTTGTAGGGTGTTAGTACACCATTTTGAAATAGTCCCTTGATCTTTGCCCAACTGTTCTGATAACCATTTGTTAGTACGTTTTTTTTCAGCAAGTACTACTTTTAGACGATTGATATCCTGTGTCATATTGTCATTATTCATATGTATCCTACTTTAAATCTATAAAGTGTACAAATATATGAATAATTGTGAGTGTTAAGGAAAGTTTTATTGGATTATTTTGAGATTTAATGTATAATATATCAAAAAATTGAATTATATGTCAAGAATGTAGGGGTCATATTGTTAGTTCTATAATTCATTCCCTCTCTCACTCACCATATTCTTCCATCTCTTCCGCCGCCATCTGATATTCTTCTTCTATTAAGATAATCTTAATACTCAGGATTCTCCGTTTGTGTTATCTCGATAAGGCGTTGTATGCGTTTGTCGAAATCTTCTTTGGTTATGTTGCGCCAATTTTTTAGTTTCGATACTTCTCTGAAGCCATTGCCTACCAGTTCAATATGTTCTTTTCTGTACTTTCTGTCGAGTTTGTTTTTCATCATCCAAATACTGCTAGGATTACTCAATAATGTGAAAAACATTTGTGAGTTGTTGCTCCATAGAATAAACAAAAAATTGTCTTTTTGACCAATCACACTACATACTGGATAATTGTTCTTGTCATTTGCGTTCTTGACCATCAAAGATATTTTGTATGAGTCAATAATGTCTTCTGAGAGATTTTCAATAATTTTATATGAACGTTTTGTAATTTTGAAAGAAGAGGAAATGGCAAATATCCAGATAAATACTGCAAAAAGATTTCCCATTAATATACAAAAGGTATAATATATGATATTTTTTAGTAATGGATCTGATAATGACTCTGTTAATAAATATATGACACAAAAACATACGGAAAATATTACACCGCAAACTTTCAATAGAAATTTAGATGTCATTTTAGTTTGTTTTCGATATTCCTTAAATGTTATCATAACTTTTAGTGTTAATTTTTTTATTGTTCTTGATTAGATTTTACGGTTTTAATCATTATTGCAAAACTAATTAATATTTGAATATAATTCAATTGGTTATATATTTATTTCTTCTCTCCACATATTCCTCTTCTTTTGTACTGCCGCCGTTGTTCTTTCATCAATTTGTCAGTGAAATCATTACTTTTTCATCAGCCGTTTTGTTTCCTGTAGTTCCTTTTGCAGAAGTCGTACTCTATCAGCTAATTGTTCTTGACTTGGCAATGCGTCTTTGATTCGTATATTGTTATATGTCGCGACTCCCATAGGCGTAGAGATGCCTTTGAATGACCATTGGACGTCAGCTCTATTCATGTTAGAACATACTAAAAGACCTATAGTTGGGTTGTCGTCGGGCTGTTTCAGGACCTCGTCAACAACATTTACATAGTAGTTTAATTTACCTGCAAACTCTGGTTCAAACGATCTTGCCTTCAGTTCGCATACTATGTAGCAACGCAACCGAATATGGTAGAAAAGTAGGTCGATTCTTCTTGTTCTGCCGCCAACAATTATTTCTTTCTGTTTGCCGATAAATGCAAAGCCGTTGCCCATTTCAAGTAGCAGTGCAGTAATGTTATCGTGAAGGGCTTTCTCTAATTCGCTTTCGTTGTAGGTTTCGTGAGCCACAGTGGCGAAGCCGAAATCATAATTTTCCTTTACCACATATTGCGCCATATGTGCCAATTGTGGAGTCAAGTGTTGTGAAAAATTGTTCGGGATAGCACCTTGTTTTTTGTAAATGTCATCCTTCATCACTCGCGTCAATATATCGCGGCTAATGCCTTCTCGAATGGTGTAAACCACATAGAACAAGGCCTCTTCAATAGTTTTTGAATGCTGGACAATACGAACATGATGTCCCCATGGTACGCAGGCAAAAGGTAGGGGAAATTCTGAAACAGATTGTTTCAGTTTTTCTTCATCTGCTATTTGTTTTATTTTTAAGTCATAATTGTCGTATGGTAGCATTACTGAAACAAGTTGTTTCAGTTTATCTAGATTCTCGGCATAGAACAGATACCACTGTTTCATATACCATAAATTGCGCAGTGAAAAGTTTGTGCTGTCTGGAAACTCTCGCTTCAAATCAAGGCTTACTTGTTCTACAACTCCTGCTCCCCAACGTTCTTCGGCTTTCTTCTGTACCAAGTCCTTGCCAAGTTGCCAGTTGAAAAGAAGTTTCTCTGCATTAACTTTTACGGCTGCCTTTACCTGAGATGAACGATAGCGATGTTTTACTTCTGCAATCCAATCGGCATAATCGTTATCAATACGAATATCATGCGATTTTATAATACGCGCTTTTTCTTGTGACATAATTCTTAGTTTTTGTTTGTTCTCATGGCAAAAGTACTAAGAATTTATGAAAATGAAGAGTGCTTTGAAAGAATAATTTAAGAACTCTCACTCCCCATACTCTTCTTCATTCTCCGCTACCATCTGATAATTTTCTGAGTATGAATAATATTTTTATTTTCTTTTGATATTTTTCTAACTTTGTGAAATAGAAATTTATTTGTAATTCATAAAAATCATATCGATATGATAAAAGATAGAGAATATCCTGCAACACATTCGATGTCTACTTCTTGGTTCGCTATAGATGCAGATGGCAATGTGGCAATTTTGGATTTCGATGATAATGGTCCAGTTCCGCTCATCGCAGGCGATGAATCTGAGGAATCTGTGATAATGGATGTGTTGCCAAGAAAATGCGAATATTTTCCTTATGCTATCTTGAATTTTACTAAAGACGAAATAAATGAAATTATATCTAACTCAAGACCTTGTGAAAGATATGACTTTAATTTGATGGAAGTCTTGGTAAAGGTCGAAAGAGACAAACTGGATCGTTTTTCTGAAATAATTAAAGAATTGGATTGTAAAGTCAATGATGTGGTTTGTCTGAATAAAGAAGAAGGTGTATTTTATCTGGATCTGTGGGATGATAAAGTGGAGAAAATGTTGAAAAATATCGTCAAACCAATATGTAGCTTGTCATTGTTGGATGGAGATAACGATGCTGAAGAAGAAATGGCGTTGAATGGATTCCCGTTTTATGTTTATCGTCAAAACTATTCCCCAAATATTCCAATAAGAAGGACGCAGATTCCAAAGTCTGCATTTAAGGAAGACAGGCTGTCGAAAGATGTCATAAAGAAAGCTTTGCGACTTCCTTTCCGTTTCGATGAAACAGAACATTTCCATACAGCGATGTATGCTCCAACTATGTCTTATGCATCAGTAAAAGTTATTGACGGCAGAGAATATTTAGATTTAGATACGCCAGATGGTGGCAGAATTTTCGTCGCCCAAGATGCTATCTATGGATTTGGTTGCGGAAAATATTGTCGTTTGTGCTATGACGATGACAGCGAGTGCAAGCATACTATAGCACGGCAATTTTCCATAAAACCTACGGTGCTAATTATATCTGATTTATGTGGACTGAGTTATACAGATAAGATGAATAATCTGTCGATAATCCGTGATAGTGTGGAACTTTCATTGATAGAAGGTGTTCCTTGCGAACATTTTTATGATGCTTTTAAAGAACTGGAAGAATATCCAATCAGTACATATTTCTCAAATTGCAGATGTCGTCTGGAGACAAATATAAATTTCTTCAAACCTAGAGTCATAATGGTTTTTCAAAATATATTGCCTTATTTGTCTGAAGTATATGATATTGAAAATAATGAGATAATGATAGGCGAGGAGAAGTATCCAATCTATGTATGGGAGGAACGCGAAGCTAATATGTCGGCTATAGAAACGTTGGCGCAGATGGACTATAGGGGAGAAAGTATAGAATGGATTAAAAAAGATGATAAATCAGCAGAATAATGAAGCTAGACATTGAATTGTTGTCAATAGACGTATCTAATTATTGTTCAAAGCAATGCGACTTTTGTTATAATCATAGCACGAGAGAAGGTAATGTTTTGTGGCGTCTAGATGAAATTATTTCTTTTGCCCTTGATTGTGTTGGTAACGGAGTTAAAGCGGTGTCGTTAGGCGGTGGTGAACCATTTGAATATAACGGTATTTGGGATGTTATTGATGCTATTTTCCCACATGCTTATCTGTCTGTCACTACAAATGGTTTGCCTTTGAAAATTGACGATGAGCATATATGGAAAAAATTGAAGGAACATAAACCTGATAAGATTCATATTTCCCTTCATCATCCTGATTGTGACGAGGAGGTGAATAGGGTTTTGAAGCAGTTGGAAAAGATTTCTCAATGTGATATTACTGCAGGATGTAATCTTTTGGTCTCGTCAAAGAATATTGAAACAGCTCGCAATGCTTATGCAGTTTTGTCTGATCTTCTTTTGCCTAAACAGATTATCTTGATACCGCAACGATTTAGTGACACGCCGACTCCTAAGGATTTGGTGTATGTAGCAGGCAATAAACCATTTCAAAGTCCGAGTTGTATTATAAATTGTGAGAAACCGAGTAAGTTTGCGTCGGTGTCGTGGGATAAGATGGTTAATTTTTGTAGTTATGCTGGAGGTAAACAAACTCTTGAAACTTTGGATTATGAAGGTTTGATAAGAGCGTTGAAGAAAGTCTCATTTGAGAAATGTTGTTAAAACTCCCCATACTCTTCCTCATTCTCCGCTACCATCTGATAGTCTTCTTCTGGAATCTCGTATGGTTTGAGTTTCTGGTCTTGAAGATAAATGTAATTCAGTGTGTTGACTAACGATTCTAAAGTCTGCTGTCTGACATTGGGTTTCAGTTGGCATTCCCAGATATTGATGAAATGCCATCCCATAGAGGCGAGTTTCATCTGTGTCTCTACGTCTCTTTCCCTGTTGCGTTCTATCTTCGTTTTCCAATATTCGACATTGCTTTTAGGTATGACATAATATTTGCATCCTTCGTGTCCGTGCCAGAAACATCCGTTCACGAAGATGACGGTTTTATATTTCCTTAAAACGATGTCGGGATGTCCTGGAAGTCGTGGGTGGTTCAGCCTGTAACGAAAGCCACGGCTGAACAAGAACTTCCTCACCAGCAGCTCTGGTTTGGTGTTCTTTCCTTTTATCGCTGCCATGCAACGATGTCGCTGTTCTTTCGTCAGTTTGTCCATGATGTTTTATTTACAAATTCCCACATTTCTGCAAAGCGTCTCGCCGAACTGAAATTCTTGTCCTGCTGTGGCGTGGATATGTCCGAAAAGATGATATGTTTTAGTTGTTATGTTTGATAGTCATATTATTATATTACCAGTAACGTTTTTCGAGATAATCAATAAAGTCAGGATATAAATTATTCTCTTTAATGGAGCGAGAAGATCTTTCGGATCAATAATCTTGAACTTGGTTTCGTCATTAAGCATCGATATAAATCCAGTCTCTACTGTTTTGCGTAATTCTGTATGATTCGCAGGAATGATATTGATATGGAAAAATCATCAGCGTATTCATTTCTAACCAGTTGCTCGCATAACAAAGTTTGTCGCATTAGGATTAAGTGTTTCAAATGTTACTTTTGCCATAGTTGTTTATATCTAATAGTTCATGATTTAATAGTTTTCATCATTTCTTCTTAAGACTCTTCTGCCAGGTTATAGTTATCGCAAATATATAAATTCTTTCAGCAAAAAGTGGCATAATCTATAAAATAACATTTACCATAATTTTACAGAAGTTCTTCTCGTCTTTGTAGAAGTCTTTTCAAATGCAAATGAATTTTAATAAAATATTATAAGATTAGCTTTGTTGTTTCTAGTGAATTTGAGAACTATGAATTTCATTGCGCTGAGGTCGTGAAGATTTGTATGAGAAGAAAATAGATTTGATAGTGTCGATTAAATGGCATTTTAAAATTACAGAAATAATACATCATATTTTTTATTTTACATCAAACTATTTTTTGATAATAGTTGTATCTTTGTAGTCTCTTAATTAAGTCTTAATTATTTTTAATCAAACCTTTGGCAGAGGGTTTAAATCTTTTAGAAATGAAAAAATTATCATTGTTATTAGTGATGTTTTTGTTGACATCAGTAATGGGTTTCTCCCAAACAAAAATTCAAAAATCATTGGTCAGGTCTTCTGAAAAAGAAATTGTCGTCGATGTCAAGACTGGCGACTTTTTAATGAATGAAGTAGATACTCCACAAGGAAAACAGGTAATTGTCAGTGCTGATGACATGGCATCTATGCTTGTTAAAGGCGCTCCTGATCTTCCGATGTATCCTATCTCTTTGATAATCGGTGATAATGCAGAGATGGAAGTTTCTGTCGTCAAATCAAAATATACAGATTATGAAAATGTTGAAGTGGCTCCTTCAAAAGGTAACTTCAGCCGTCAGATAAATCCTGACGAAGTGGAATATGTCTATGGAGAGATGTATCAACAGGATGCATTCTTCCCTGCAAGTCAGGCTGCTTTGGATGCTCCTTATATATTGCGTGACTTCCGCGGACAGAATCTTATGGTTTATCCATACGCTTATAATCCTGTGACAAAGACATTGCGTGTTTATTCGGAATTGCGTATCGCGGTGAAAAAGGTGAGCGACAATGGCATCAATCCTAAGACAAGCCGTCGTGACAACAGAATCGTTGCTGACAATGAAGTGATGACTTCATATCAAGAACGTTTCATCAATTTCCAAAACCAAGATAAATATAGTTTCATAGAAGACGAAGGCGAGATGCTCATCATCTGTGTTGATGAATATATGTCAGCATTACAGGAATTGGTGACATGGAAAAACATCTCTGGCCGTCCTACTACAATGGTGCCTGCTTCTCAAACAGGAACTCTCGACGACATGAAATCATTCATCTCAGAATATTATCAGAATCATCCAAACCTCACTTACGTACTTTTAGCTGGTGAATATGACGGACTTCCTCCTTATCAGGTTACAGTCTCTGAAGGTCTTATAGCAGCTCGCTCTGACAATTACTACGGCATGTTGGAAGGTAATGACTTTTATGAAGAGGTTTTCGTAGGACGTCTTTCTGTAGCTAATGAGCAAGATGCCATAAATCAAGTAAACAAGATAATTTATTATGAACGTGACATTGATGAAAATGCTACTTGGCTTTCAAATGGTCTAGGTATCGGTTCTACAGAAGGTAACGGACATTTCGGTGAAAGAGACTATCAACATATAGACTTCATCTGCGACACTCTTATGAATTATACCTACACAAATATTGTCAAGATTTATGAAGGCGTTGACGGATGTGTGCCTACTGCTTCAGATATTGCTTTTGTCGTCAATGATGGTGTTGGTATCACTAACTATTGTAATCACGGAACTCAGACAAGTTGGGTTATAGCAGATTTCAATACAGAATATGTCAATAATCTTGTCAATGACAATATGTTGCCTTTCATCTGGTCTTCCGCTTGTTATAATGGACAGTTTAACGAGACAGAATGTTTTGCCGAGTCATGGCTTCGTTCCATGAACGAGACGACAGGTGCTCCTACAGGTGCTATCGGTGGTATGTTCTCATGGATATCCCAGCCTTGGATTCCTCCTATGTACGGACAGGATGAAATGGCTAATATCTTGACGGAGTGGCGTGACGGTTATAAACATACTCTCGGAGGAGCTTCATTAAATGGTAATATGTTCATACTCGACATGACTCCTGAAGATAATGGCGACACTCATAACACATGGATTCTCTTCGGCGACCCTTCTCTCATGCTCAGGACAAAAGCACCTGAAAAAATGAATGTCGATTGCGACAATACATTATATCATGGAATGACACAGATGATTGTTAATGTCGATGCTGAAAATGCAATCGTGACATTGTCTGTAAACGACGAGATATTGGCTTCCGACAAAGTCTCAAACGGTCAGGCTAAACTTAACTTCCCTAAATTGACTGATAATTACAATAAGGCAAAACTGGTTGTCTTGGGATATAACAAGGTCACTGAAGAGAAAGAAATTGACATCATGCCGATGGACGGAGCTTATGTGTTATGTGAGACGATAGACTTGAACCAGAATGACGGACAGGCTGACTATGGCGAGACAATAGACGTTTCTTTAAACATCAAGAACATAGGAAAGACTGCTGCCAATAACATTTCTGTTGAAGTTATCTCAAAGTCGGAATATGCAGTCATGATAAATAACAAGACCAATATCACCTCATTACAAGCTGACGAATCTATATCGATAGACGACGCTATCAGATTGTTTGTTGCCAACAATGTCCCAGATCAGACCGATATGGAGTTTGTTGTGAAATGCTCTGATGGTTCAGAAACATGGACTAGCGCTTTTTATATCGTTGCCAATGCTCCTGAAATCGTAATAAAAGAAGCCAAGATAGAAAACGATGCTCCGCTCTCTCCTGGCGACAACGCTACATTAAGTATAGAGATTTGTAATAACGGTAATAGTAGCATTTATAATGTCATGACAGAAATGTTTTCTTCATCGTCAGACCTTGTCTTTGATATACAGACGATAGAGACTGAAAAGATAGATGCAGGTCAGATCGTTGTCATCAGTTCAGATTTCAATATTTCGTCATCTGCTACTAATGGTGCAATTTATGAAGTGTACTTCTCAGTGTCTTCAGGATATTATCTAAGTAAATCAAATTGCTTTGTTTCCATAGGATCATCTACAGCGGATTTTGAATCAGGTGGTTTCGATGATAAGCCATGGCAGTTTGAAGGTGATGCAGAATGGATTATCTGTAATGATGCATACGAAGGTTCTTATTGCGCGATGTCTGGCGACATCAACGACGGACAAAAGTCAATAATGAAGATGGAAGTAGAGTTCCCATACGAAGATGCTGTCAGTTTCTATAGAAAACTGCACTGCGATTATTATGACAAATTGTATTTCCTAGTCGATGGTGAGGAATATGATATGTGGAGAGGCAATAACAGTACCGTTGTAAATTGGGAGCAGTTCTCATATATTATACCACAAGGTACACACGTCTTGGAATGGAGATATGTGAAAGATAACTCCGACAGTTTCGGCTCCGACTGTGTGTATATAGACAAGATAGAACTTCCTTCCGGAAATATCATCGCATCTATGAATGCTGTAGAAGATCTTAAGGCTGTAGTAGAGGAAAAGAATATAAGTCTGTCGTGGAGCGACAATGGTGCTGACGAATATATCATCAAACGTGACGGTGAGATGATAGCGACAGTTGCCGAGACTAGTTTCTCAGAGACATTGGAAAAAGGAGTCTATACTTATAATGTTGTTTCAAGAAAAGGCGAGTATTATTCAATGCCAGCTTTTGTTATAGCTGAAGTGGATGTACTTGTTGATGTTGTTGAAACAGAATATAGAACAATAAGTGTATATCCAAATCCTACATCAGGAATCTTGCATGTTGATATAGACAAGACTTTTGATGCAACAGTATATAATTATCAAGGTCAGATTATTAAGAGAAATCATGTAAATAACGGACAGATTGATATGTCGGGACTTTCTTCAGGTATTTACTTTGTTGAAGTAAAGACAAAGGATTATGTTTCAGTAGAGAAGGTTGTTGTTAAGTGATATATTGACAATTGACACAAAAAGCGCGGAATATTAAAATGTTCTGCGCTTTTTTGTTCCTCACCAGCAGTTCCGGTTTGGTGTTCTTGACTTTTATCGCTGCCATGCAACGATGCCGTTGCTCTTTCGTCAGTTTGTCCATGATGTTTTATTTACAAATTACCACATTTCTGCAAAGCGTCTCGCCGAATTGAAATTCTTGTCCTGCTGTGGCGTGAATATGTCCGAAAAGATGATAAGCTGGTTTTGATTTCATGACGAAATTCAGGATTTCCGGACTTCCTAATTCTTCGTCTAGAATGCCGTAAGGCGGATAATGCGTCACAAGTATGTCGATGTCGGTAGGGATGTCCTCGTCGGCAATTGATATGTTACCGCCGATGGAACATATCGTCACTCCGTCGCAATCATCTATTGAATTCTGCAAGACGGAGATTCCTTTGTCATCCATCGCTTTTTTTATTTCTTTGGAATTATCAATTTCAAAGGAAAGTTCGTGATTGCCAGGGATGAAGATTTTATATTTTGCCGACAAACTAGAAAACCAATTGATAAAATCGTCGTATTCGTCACCTTTGAGGTTGTCTTCCACGGCGTCGCCGGCACAGATGACAATATCCGCTTCTTCCGGCACTATCACGTCACGATGCAGACCATGAGTGTCGGAAAAGACGAAGATGTTTTTGTTGTTATGCTTGATAATCATATTATTATATTACCAGTAACGTTTTTCGAGATAATCAATTAACTCAGGATATAAATTATTCTCTTTAATAGGAGCGAGAAGATCTTCCGGATCAATAATCTTGAACTTGTTTTCGTCATTAAGCATCGGGATAAATTTAGTCTCTACTGCTTTACGTAATTCTGTATGTTCTGAAGGAATGATATTGATATGGAAAAAATCATTAGCGTATCCTGACCTAATTATTAATTGTTCGCATAACAAAGTTTGTCGCATCAGTTCATAATATGGTTCTTTAAAGTATATAGAATGCGCTATTTTATTATTGTCAGGCATTTTTAAACGTGCTGAATTTTCTATAAGATGAGCATAACGTTCTATGCGCTTTTTGTTTGTCAAATCTGTTTCTGAATACGTCTCTGTATATTTCCATTCAATTGGTATTAACCATTTTTCATCTCCTTTTCGAGCCATAATCATTACGTCGATAGAAGTACACAGTTTTCCTCTTTTCCAACCATTGTCATTCTCTTCAAGTAGTTCGTCATTGTTTAATGCGAATTCAAATGAGATATATGAATGTTCGTCGTTATCTATGAGAGAAGGTAAAACCTCATCGAACTGCATTCCTGTTGCTTTTTCTATTATCAGTTTTACAGCTTTCTTGTCTGTCCGAAGAGCAAATAAATGGTTCAGACAATGAATCTGCGATGACACTAGGTGACCTGTGGGAGAATTTGTTGTATCTTTACCAGATTGCCACCAGGTAATATCATATTGATTAAAATATTTGATTGCATCTTCTTGAATCTTATGGTATAAGTTTTTGATGCTATCTTGAGGATGCAGAATATAGTCAAATTTTGTATTGTTATTTTGAAGACATTTAGAATCGCCAAATAATGTATGCTTGTAATTTTGCATACACTTTATTTGGTGCCTACGTTCTTCATAGTAAAAATCTTTTCTCATCTTTTCTCAAATTGATGATTGCTATTCACATAAATTAAATCCCATATGTATCCTTTTTGATTACATATCTTCTTGAATTGATCAAATTCGCTTTCCTCTTTTTTGTCTGCAAAAGCAAAAACAAAAATAGGTTTTTCGTTATTTATCTTCAATGATTCTAACAAACCTAACTCTTGTTTTTGCTCAAGTAGTTCTTGCATTTCCTTTACAAAACGAAGTTCATTATCTCTGCCTATCGTATGTTCGAAACAATCTTTATGTTGTTCTATTCCAGAATCTCCATTGATAGCTCCAAGACCTTTTTTTAATTCAATTACAACTAGTTTGCTGTCATGAATGGCAATAATATCAAATCTAGGGACGACTTTGTCTAATTTACCATTATATGAAAATTTTGATTTGCGACTAACAGAATATTCTATGTCCAACACTACATATTCTTTACTGTTCCTATTTTTACATGCAATTAGATGTTGCTCTTTCCTTTCATCGTGTCTTATAACATCTTTCAGAGCGTTATCCCATTTATCCATTACTTTTTTAGCTTGTTCAAAGTATTCTTTAGGATTTGAAGGAACCAAAGACAAAAGTTCTTCTTGTTGTTCCTTATATTTTCTCATCAATTTTGGATTATTTTTTGCTTCTGTACTATTCAATTCATAATAGTCATTGAAATACATTTTATCAAAATCAAAGCTTTTAGGTGAGTTTATTTTTAAGATATTACCACCTTTATAATATATATTTATGTAGTTGTTTCTTATTTGTATATCCAACTCCTTATCATTACGTATATAGTCAAGCAAATTCTTTAGTTCGCCTTCACTTAATGCCTTCAAGAACTTTTTACTTAATTTTCTCATATATCAAAGTATTAATCATTTATATCTAGTAGTTAATGACCTAATTATCCCTCTCATCTCTTCCCTCAAATCTTTCGGTTCCAAAACCTCGACTTTGTCTCCGAACGAAAGTACGTCTTGCTTGAAGTCGTAGTCGGGAGTGAGGAAATATGTGAAAACGCTGTATTTATCATTTGTTTCAACTTCTTTCTGACTGCTGTGCAATGGCAACGAACGGAAATATTGAACCTGCGTTCCGTAAACCTTAAGTTTCACCATCTCTCTTTTCATGTTTGGATAGACTCTCGCGCCGTAGATTCCTCTGAAATAATCGTCAGCCAAAAAATTATCTGGCATGATAAATTCTTCAGGTATGATATCGACATCAATCATTCGGTCTAATGCCATCATATGTGGACCGTCGGCGTCGCCTTTATATCCGTAGAGATACCAGCGTCGCTTGAATTCTTTCAGTAAATATGGCTCAATGATAAAGGTCTCTTCTTCGGTTTTTCTGTAGCTTTTGTAACGAATCTCAAGTTTATAATTGTCGCGTATCGCCTGTATGATGTCAGCGAGAAACTTATGACTCGACGGTACGTTTTCGAAGATGACTCTGTCGCGTAAAGAGGCGCTCTCGTTGAGCAGACTGTTGAGACATAATGCATCCAACATCCATTCTCTTATGCTTTTTCCTCCGACATCGTCAATGTTCTCGATGTAATATCTGTTTGTTCGTCTGTCGCAGACAATGTCGATTCCGAATATGTCGGCAATTGCATCGATGTGATTTGCGAATGTGCGTGGAGCTAGTTCTTTTCCGTCTTCATTTATAGCACTTCTCATCCACAAGTCCTTTATTTCCTTTAAGGTCTGCGGTCCGCGGCTTTGGAGTGTCTCCAACAGCCAGATGTACGATTTGAAATAATTCTTTGCCATAATTATCGCAAAGATATAAATTCTTTCTGCAAAAAAGTGGCATAAGCTATAAAAATAACATCTGCCATAATTTTGCAGAAGCTCTTCGGATCTTTGCAGTGGTTCTTTCAAATGCAAATAAATTTTAAAATATAATATTATGAGATTAGCTATTGTCGGTTCTCGTGAGTTTGAGAACTATGAACTTCTTTGCGCTGAGGTCGCGAAGATTCAGAAAACGAAGAAAATTGATTTGATAGTGTCGGGCGGAGCGAAAGGTGCCGACACTCTTGCAAGAAAATACGCCGCCCTCAACAAAATACCACTGATGGAGTTTCTTCCCGACTACGACCGCTACGGTCGCGGCGCGCCTCTCCAGCGAAACTCGCTGATAGTTCAAAACGCAGATTATGTCCTTGCTTTCGTAACGCCTTCTTCCAGAGGTACTTTAGACACCATCAAAAAAGGAAAACAAAGAGGAATCGTAGTGAAAGTGGTAAATGTATGACTTTAAACTAAGGCTACTTCTTTTGCGCAAGATAGTGCAGCAGTCGTAAAATAGGATTTTTAAGTATTCCCATTTTATTCCAAATATAACTTGGAAATCTCCATCTCCAGCTGTCAACAGAGATTACCTTGCCTGATGGTAGTATGATGGCTTGAACTCTTCCGATGACATCTTCGACGGTACATGTTTCTTTGGCGTTATATGAACCGTCGCCTTGTATTGTCAACAAATTGTCTTCCTTGCGGATGATGCGGTGCAGTATATGTTTCCCTTCATATCTGAAAAGGATGACATCCATAGGTTTAAGTTCTTCCTTGGAACAAGGTGACAGCACGATTTCATCTTTTCCGTCTCGAATAAAAGGATACATAGAAACTCCTTTCGAACGGAATCGCACGGAACGTCCTTCGGCAATCTCACTCTCAACCCAAGCGAAAAACAAGTCATTTGGTATCTGCTTCATCTCCGAAAATAGTTTTGAATGATAATAAAGAAGCCTCTCTGTCTGGCAGACATTCCAGATGATAGAATGGGACCGAAGAAAGCAAATCGTTTATGAAACCACTGATGTGGTCGTACAGATTTTCATCATAGGCAAACTCTGGTGGACAAGAAGGATGTATGGCCCCGTATGCTTGTAATATGGATGATTTACTTATCTGATTATATGGTGCTTGCGACAATCTGACACATGCTTTCAGTTCGTATCGTTCTTGTTTGTAACAAGGTGTCTTTCCGCTCCACGGACTTCCGTAAGCCCATATCTTTCCGTCTTCAACACGCAGGAAAGGACTGTCGTCATTCAAGAGAAAAGCACCTTCGATGTTTTCACGCCATAGTCGCGTTTGAGTGCTTTTTCCGGTTCCGCTTTCGCCTAAGAACAGAACTGCTTTGTTGTTATATACGATGCAGCTGCTATGAATGGCTACGGTGTTATATGGAATGGTCATTAACCCAAAACCTATCCATAATGCGAAGCGGTATAGCATGGCTGATAAGTTTCCGCTAATCAATACTTTATTCTCGTTTTTGTTATGCCAAAGATTCAGACTTTCCTCGTTTTCTGGCTTCAGCCTTAACAGGAAACCTTCTGCGGTTTTTCCAAAAACTCCGATAATATTTTCGTATGAAAACTCATATTGAACATGTTTCATCTCTGGTACGTCAGCGCCTTCGACAAAGGAGAAAAGCGCATCGCCTCCGTCAACGAGGAATGTATCGAATCCGTCAAGGGATTCCATCGCCTTGCACAGATTTTCTCCCGACACCATGAAACGATGTCCTGCTATTTGATATGTGTTATTCATCTTCTATCGTTATTATGCGGTCGCAGAAACTCAATGAACTCTCGCGATGTGCGATAGAGAGAATCGTCAGCGTTTCGCCGTTTTCTTTCAATTGTTGTAATGTGTTGTTTATCTCTTTTTCGGTTTCATTATCAAGGGCTGAGGTCGCTTCATCCAACATCAATACCGATGCTTTTTTGTACAATGCGCGGGCGATGCCGATACGTTGTTTCTGTCCGCCTGACAGCTCGCAGCCGGCTTCGCTCAATACGGTGTCAACTCCATCAGGCAATGTCTTTACCCATTTGCCCAGACTTACCTTCTCAATGATTTCGTTCATTCGTAAATGGTCGATATTCTCACAACCCAAGGCGATGTTTTCAGCTAATGTGCCGTTGAAGATAAAGACATCTTGCGGTACATAACCGATATGTTTCATCCACGAAGTGCGTGTCTTGCGTGTCAATGGCACGCCGTCGATAGTTATCTTACCCGATGCAGGTTCGATAAGACCGATGATGAGATTGAACAATGTCGATTTTCCTATGCCGCTAGTTCCGCATACGCCGATGTATTCGCCTTTGTGGATACGGCAATTGAAATCCTTTAATATTGGTTCTCCGCCAGGGTAGGCATAGTTTATTCCTTCTATATCAATTTCACGTTCAAAGGAAATATCCTGTTTTTCAAATTCTTTATCTTCTTGATAGTCTTTCAGTCCTTCTTCAATCACATCGAGGCAGTAGATGGAATTCTGAATCTGTGTCCATCCGCCTAATATCGACCTAAGGGCAGGGAGCAGACGGAACGATGCTACGGCGAAGACGCCGACAAGCATTATCAGGTCACCTTGACCGAACATGATTAATATGATTAGTCCGCAAATTACTGATAATTCGGTCAGTAACATCGGTAGTCGGAGCAGCATATCTAGTTTCATGCGGTTGTGGCTTATCTTATCCATGCCTTCCATGAACGTCTGTTGTAATGCAGGAAACGCGCCGTTGACTTCCACCTCGACATAACCCTGAAATGTCTCTGACACTACCTTTGATTGTTCTCTTTTCACATTCATGTCGTCAGTGCCGTATTCCCTCAGTTTTTTTCTTACGCCGAAGAAATAGAAGCACATAAAAGGCGTGAATGTGGCGAGCAAAATTAGTATGCTTGTTCCGTTCCATATCAAAAGAGCGGTGGTTACCAATACGATTAGCAATACGTCACCTGCCATTCTGCATATAGGAGCTAACAGACTATGACTGAATCCGTAACACATTGCATTTATCTCGTATCTCAGTTTGTTGCTTCCTTGTTCGCGTATGAAAAGCAGTCCACGCTTATAGTACGATGAGAACAATGAAAAACTCAGTCTTCTATAAAAAGAAAGCAGGCATTGATTGTGGTAGCGAGTTATGAATGTTATTGCGACACTCTTGAAGATGATGACAGCGATGGCAAGGATACTGAAAAATATTGCAGCCTCGTTTCTGCTGTTTTCTTCTAAAAGGAAATATAGCAGAGGAAGCAACACTGCCAAACCGATGAAGTTGAGCAGTGCTGAGAAGAACACCGTGACAGCCATTTTGATGAGTTTCTTGCGTTCTTCGACCTGCAATAGATGATATATTCTTTTCAGTATGTTCATAATGAATTTTAGGTTTAATCAATTATGCCGCATTGTTTGAGAGATTCAACCCAGGTTTCTGCATCCTTCAATGCTCGCTCGTCGCTGATTCCGTATGTATCGACCAAAACTTTGGCGGCATCTTCTATGGTGAAGTCTTTTTCTGCCATCGCCTGATAAAGCAGATGAGCGGATTTGTTCAATGAGATGATGCGTGTCATATTTACGTTGGCAGTGCCTTGGTTGACCACGATAATTTCACCAGCTATTTCGCGTATTTTGTAATTAGAATTTATTCTCATAGATTGATTCGTTTAATTTGCCGCAGTATTTTTGGGCGTTTTTTTATGAAATTTCCCTATTGGGATTTCTTTGAAAATCGTACAAAAATAAGCCATTTGCGAGTAATATGCAAAGGTAATAATATTTTTTTTCGGGGGGGGGTAATATAGATAGGATTTTTCATTATATTTGCGTAAGGAAATGTATTTTTCTACACCAAAATTGAGATTTGTGAGGTGAATTATAACTTTCTGAAATTCATCATAATGAATTTAAAAGTATCGACAGCAGATGTGACTGACGATAACGAAGTGTACCCAAAAGTTTGGTGATATTTCTTATAAGAAATCCCTATTTAATTTTAATAAAAGCTTATTATGAAGATAGCAGTTGCTGGTACAGGTTATGTTGGACTTAGTATGGCTACACTTTTAGCGCAGCATAATCACGTGGTGGCAGTCGATATCGTCCCTGAAAAAGTGGAGATGATAAATCGACGTCAATCACCTATTCAAGACGAATATATCGAGAAATATTTTGCAGAAAAAGATTTGGATTTGACAGCAACTCTTGATGCTGAATCTGCTTACAAAGATGCCGACTTTGTAATCGTGGCAGCGCCTACCAACTACGATAGTAAGAAAAACTTCTTCGACACTTCAGCGGTAGAGACAGTCATTGACCTGGTCTTGAAATATAACTCAAAAGCTATTATCATTATCAAGAGCACTATCCCGGTAGGTTATACTGAATCTATCCGTAAGAAGACTGGAAGTGACAATATCCTCTTCTCTCCGGAATTCCTTCGTGAGAGCAAGGCTTTGTACGATAATCTTTATCCAAGTCGAATTATCGTCGGTCGTCCAGAAGGCGATGCACGTTTGGAAGAAGCAGCTAAGGTATTTGCAAGCCTGTTGGTTCAAGGTGCCATTGGAAATGACGCTGAGATAAACAAGGGCATTCCTATGTTGTTCATGGGCCTGACTGAAGCAGAAGCGGTGAAACTCTTCGCTAATACATATTTGGCTTTGCGAGTAAGTTATATCAACGAACTCGACACATATGCCGAGATGAAAGGCCTCGACTCCGCTGCTATCATCGAAGGCATTGGCCTTGATCCACGTATCGGTACGCATTACAACAATCCTTCATTCGGTTATGGCGGCTATTGTCTCCCTAAAGATACCAAGCAGCTGTTGGCCAACTATCAGGATGTGCCACAGAACATGATGACTGCCATTGTAGAAAGCAACCGTACACGTAAGGACTTCATCGCTGACAGAGTATTGGAGATGGCGGGTGCATACGAAGCGAACAGCGTTTATGACGTTTCTAAAGAAAAGCAAGTAGTTGTTGGCGTTTATCGTTTGACGATGAAGAGCAACAGCGACAATTTCCGTCAGAGTTCCATCCAGGGCGTTATGAAACGCATTAAGGCAAAAGGAGCTGAGGTAATTATATACGAACCAACTTTAGAAGACGGAACAACTTTCTTCGGAAGCAAGGTCGTTAATAATCTTGAAGCATTTAAATTACAATCTCAAGCCATCATCGCCAACAGATACGACACTTGTCTGGATGATGTGAAAGAGAAAGTATATACCAGAGATATATTTAGAAGAGATTAAGATTATGAAAACCATATTAGTCACAGGTGCAGCCGGTTTCATAGGTTCCTACTTGGTGAAAAAACTTTGCGAATCATCCGCAGAGGACATCGTTATCGGTGTTGACAATATGAACGACTATTATGATGTTCGTTTGAAAGAGCAACGTTTGGAAGAATTGTTGCAATACCCTACATTTAAGTTTATTAAAGGAAATATCGCTGACAAACAACTTGTTGGCGATATTTTTATTGAATATCGTCCACAGATTGTGGTTAACCTGGCTGCACAAGCTGGTGTTAGATATAGCATTACCAATCCAGATGCTTATATTGAATCCAATTTGATTGGTTTTTATAATATATTGGAAGCATGTCGTCACAATGAAGTAGAGCATTTGGTTTATGCGTCTTCGTCTAGTGTGTATGGCAATAATGAGAAAGTGCCGTATAGCACCGACGATAAGGTTGATAACCCTATTTCTCTTTATGCAGCTACCAAGAAGAGCAACGAGTTGATGGCGCATGCCTATAGCAAGCTCTATAATATTCCAAGCACAGGACTTCGTTTCTTTACTGTATATGGACCTGCAGGACGCCCTGATATGGCGTATTTTGGTTTTACCGATAAATTGGTAAAAGGAGAGAAAATCCAAATCTTTAATTATGGCAACTGCATGCGCGATTTCACTTATGTAGATGATATCGTAGAAGGTGTATATAGAGTGATGATGAAAGCACCAGCCAAGCAAGTAGGAGATGACGGACTGCCAATTCCTCCATATAAGGTATATAATATAGGCAACAACAATCCTGAGAATTTGTTGGATTTTGTAAGTATCTTGCAAGAAGAATTGGTTAGAGCAGGTGTCTTGCCTCAAGATTACGATTTTGAATCACATAAAGAACTCGTGCCAATGCAAGCAGGCGATGTCCCAGTGACTTATGCTGATACAACAGCATTGGAAGCAGATTTCGGTTTCAAACCTTCTACCAGTCTGCGTGAAGGTTTGAGAAAATTTGCGGAGTGGTATCAAGAGTTTTATGGATAGTATGTTAGTTAATGTCCGTGTACACAAATGACTCTAAATGTTATTTTATACTCAAAACAAAAAACTCAACGCATTAGTTTTGTTAATATTGATGATGTTGTTGCAGATGAAATTGAACATACATTTCTAAGGAAATGTGATGTGGAAAATTTCTGTTCAGGAGGTGCAAGGATTCTGGCATCTAAACAAACGCATGATGCATTAGATGCTTTAGTTAGGAAATACGATGATGTTACGAAATCTCATATTAGAAAACTAAAAGGGTTTATTTCAAAACTAACAGATACAGATATCTTTTATTATTTTAACGAAAATAAGCCTAATATAGTTGATAGAAGAACAGCTATTGACTTTCTGCTAGCAGATACAGATTCAAAACTTATTCACAATGAAATATTTCATTATTATTCCTTAATGAATATTTATTATGAATATCTGTCGTTTGGTTTTGATGGATTAGAGCAGTGGGCCGGAGAAGAAGTTGAAAATAAGCGTGTCTGTCGTTTCTGTGGGAGACAAATGCCTGATGTAACATTTGACAAAGTTGCTCATGCAGTACAGGAAGCACTTGGTAACAAAATATTATTTTGTTATGAAGAGTGTGATACTTGTAACAATAAGATGGCTCGTGTAGAGGACAACTTTCGGGTATTGATGGATTTTAGACGTTCAATGTACCACATACCAAGAAAAGGTACAACAAAATCATCAAGTATTGTTGGTAAAAACTTTATTATTAATCCAAATGCAGACGGTTTGCCCGAGTTATATATTATGGAGGAGGCAATATCATCCAATATAGATCGTTCTCAACCGTTCTTGATGCATCTTGAATTGAAAGATCCAATAGTAAATGAAGAGATGTACAAAGCACTTTGCAAGATGGTGATAGATATGCTTCCTTCAAAAGAGTTAGAACATTTCGAGCAAACGATTAGTTGGATTAATCCTGAGGAATATTGGATGCCCGACTCTTTACCATCCATTTTAACGCATTATATCCCTTTTGATAAAATAAGATATCCTCAACCTGTTTTAGATATCTATATTAATAACAAGGGGCAATTACCGCATAGTCCTTATTGTACCGCTATCTTATATATCTATGATATGATGTATATGTTTATAATGCCAATGGTGGATGTAGATAGAGGAATGTTTAAATATGACAAGTCGCTCAGTACACATTGGCAAAGAATGGCGGAGTTGTTGAATATTAGGGAATGGGTAATTCAGGATTCTTCCAATTACCGTTTATCTACGGCGTGGATTAATTGGGATGTAAATCTTTCTCTACCTAATGTACATGTTCGGTCAAAGGATGATGCTATCTTTGGAAAGTGTTACATAAAAAAGTCCTTGCCCACAGAAGTTGAGTTCCCTGCGTTCAGATGGGATGGCATAAAAATGCCCAAAACGGTAAATGCAAGTTTTAAATGCCATTTTTTTAAAAATGTTTCAGTTTCTGATTTAACAGACATAACTCAACATTGTTGCGGGCCTGTCTTTAGAATAGAGCCACAATCTAAACAAATATTCGTGAAGATGTCTTTTGAGGCTAATGATAGTACGGATAAAATCAAATTTTTTGATGTTGACTTTGAAGTGTGTATTGAGATAATGTCTTTTAACACTTATGTTAGTATTGAAACAGATGAAGATGGATTAACTACATCATTTGCAATAGATCACGTGTTTTGTAAGAATATATATATATTAGCTTTATTACATGCTGATAGAGATTTGGAGTCTCAACGACAAGGAACACCGTTTGAAACATGCAGATTAGATAAATTGGTCTTGAATGATAGAATTTTTTCTACTGCTTGCTATCTAGTACCTATGGGTAATAGTAACTATCGTATAATCTATGACAGACAAATTCATCGTGAGGGGTATTATGATTAGTATAGGCTAGATTTAAAATATAGACAATGATACCCCTGAAAACTTATTAAACTTTGTAATAATTTTGCATGAAGAATTTATCTGTGCAGAAGATGTATAACTACAAGCTTACGATTTTGAATCACATAAAGAACTCGTGCCAATGCAAGCAGGCGATGTCCCAGTGACTTATGCCGATACAACAGCCTTGGAAGCAGATTTCAGCTTCAAGCCTTCAACAAGTCTGCGTGAAGGTTTGAGAAAATTTGCGGAGTGGTATGTGAGTGAAAAGAATCCATTAAATTTTAGAAATGTTTAATTTGAATAAATTCATATCGGATAGCATCACTATGCGTCCGACAAGCTTGTTTGCGGCTGATATAGAGAACAATAAAAATAAGTTGCAACAAGAAATCGAAGGTAAAAGTGTATGTGTAATTGGTGGAGCTGGTACTATCGGTTCATCATTTATTCGCGCTATTCTTCCGTTTAAACCATCCAAATTGATTGTTATCGACTTGAATGAAAATGGTTTGGCAGAATTGACACGCGATCTTCGTTCTACATATGGCATGTATGTGCCTGAAGAATATCGTGCATATACTTTAAATTTTGCAGATCCTATCTTTGCTCGCATTTTCCGCGAAGAAAAGGGATTCGATATTGTAGCTAATTTTTCCGCTCACAAACATGTGCGTAGTGAAAAAGATAAATATAGCGTACAGGCTTTAATTGAAAACAATGATATCAAAGCCAAGAAATTTATGGATTTGCTTTGTGAGTATCCTCCTAAACATTTCTTCTGTGTATCTACAGATAAAGCTGCCAATCCAGTAAATATTATGGGAGCAAGCAAACGTATCATGGAAGATATGGTGATGGCTTATACTACCAAGTTTAAGGTAACAACAGCTCGTTTTGCTAATGTTGCTTTTTCCAATGGTTCTTTGCCAGATGGTTGGTTAAACAGAGTGAAAAAGAAACAGCCATTAGCAGCTCCTTATGATGTGAAACGTTATTTCGTATCGTTGGACGAAAGCGGACAAATCTGTATGTTGGCTTGTATATTGGGTAAGAATGGTGAAATCTTCTTTCCAAAACTTGGTGAAGATCAAATGTTGACGTTCTCTGCTATCTGTGATGACTATGTGAAATCTATTGGCTGTGAAAAGATAGAATGTGCTAATGACGAAGAAGCCAAGAAGGTGGCTAGCGACATGTCTTATGATACAGATAAATATCCAGTAGTCTATTTTAAGAGTGACACTACAGGTGAAAAAGCATATGAGGAATTTTATGTGCCAGGGGAAAAGTTGGATATGAATCGTTTTCAAGGAATTGGTGTCATTGAAGAATCAGAACATCGTCCTATGAATGATGTAGAAGCTTTCTTTACCGAGATGGAAGGAATATTTGCAAATCCTTCTTTTACCAAAGAAGAAGTAGTTGCATCTATCAAACGATTTATTCCTAATTTCGAACATGAAGAAAAAGGAAAGAATTTAGACCAGAAAATGTAAATAGAGAAATATGGATTACAGTCAAATTATCTCTTTTATTAAGGATGTTTACAAAACTGATGGTTTTGTCCCACTTTCAGTGCCTCAATTTATAGGTAATGAGAAAAAATATCTGGAAGAGTGCATTGATACAACCTTTGTTTCTAGTGTAGGTAAATTCGTTGATCGTTTCGAGGAAATGGTTGCAGAATATACTGGAGCTAAGAAAGCTGTGGTTTGTGTCAGTGGTACCAATGCTCTGCATATGGCAATGATGTTAGTAGGTGTGGAACGTGATGATGAGGTACTGACTCAAGCCTTGACATTTATTGCAACTTGTAATGCTATCAGTTATATCGGTGCTCATCCTGTATTCATAGATGTGGATAAGGATACAATGGGACTTTCACCGAAAGCTGTCAAGGTATGGCTTGAAGTGAATGCAGAGATTAAGGATGGTACTTGTTATAATAAGACAACTGGCAGAAGAATAAAAGCTTGTGTACCTATGCATACTTTTGGTCATCCTGTACATTTGGATGAATTGCTTGATGTTTGCAAGGAATGGCATATTGAATTAGTGGAAGATGCTGCTGAAAGTTTGGGCAGTTTCTATAAAGGTAGGCATACAGGAACATTTGGAAAAGTTGGTGCCATTAGTTTCAATGGTAATAAAACCATTACTACAGGTGGTGGCGGTATGCTTCTGTTTATGGATGAAAAGTTAGGAGAGTTCGCTAAGCATCTTACAACACAAGCTAAAGTTCCTCATCGTTGGGAATTTGTCCATGATCATATAGGTTATAACTATCGTATGCCGAACATAAATGCAGCATTAGGTTGCGCACAAATGGAACATTTGGAAGAATTTGTATTGAACAAGCGTGAAACGGCAATCCAATATTCAGAATTCTTTAAGGACATTGAGGATATTGAGTTCTTCACGGAACCTTCTGATTGTCGCTCAAACTACTGGTTGAATGCAGTTGTTTTAAAGGATAAGCAAGCTCAATTAGAGTTCTTGCAACAAACCAATGACAATGGTGTCATGACTCGTCCAATTTGGGAAATAATGACACGTCTACCGATGTTTGAACATTGTCAAAATGACGGTTTGCAGAATACTATCTGGTTTGCTGATAGAGTTGTTAATATACCTAGTTCCGTAAGAGTTTGATGGAAAAGAATTTGATACTAATCGGTGGAGGAGGTCATTGCAAGTCAGTTATAGAAGTAGCTGAAAGTGCTGGTTATACGATACTGGGTATTTTGGATAAACCAGAGGAAGTCGGCAAGAAAGTTTTGGCATATGAAGTTATTGGAGTTGATGATGACATTCCCCAATATGTAAATAAAGCGGAATTTATTGTAACAGTTGGTTTCATTAAGGACCCATCTTTACGCATTAAACTATATAATAAGGTAATACAAGCAGGTGGTAAATTTGCGACATTGATTGCATCCACAGCTTATGTTTCCAAATATGCAAAAATTGGTCAAGGAACAGTTGTAATGCATCAGGCTTTTGTTAATGCTGGTACTGAAATAGGTGAAAATGTTATCGTGAATACATTTGCCAATATTGAACATGATGCATGTATTGGTAATCAATGTCATATTTCTACAGGTACAATGATTAATGGTGATTGTAAAGTTGGTAACAACTGTTTTATAGGTAGTCAATCGGTGCTGTCAAATGGCATATCAATATGTTCTGATGTTGTTGTAGGAGCAGGAAGTTTTGTCCATAAAAGTATTTTTCAAACAGGTATTTATTCAGGAAATCCTTCCATATTAAGAATAAAGAAATGAGTGTTCTAATTATAGCTGAAGCAGGTGTAAATCATAATGGTTCAATGCAGATTGCCAAGCAATTGATAGACGCAGCAGTTGAAGCAGGTGTTGATATCATTAAGTTTCAGACATTCAAAACTGAGAAATTGGTATCTAAAACTGCTAAGAAAGCAGAGTATCAAAAAAAGAATATTGGAGATGGTAACGATTCCCAATATGAGATGCTCAAAAAATTAGAACTTTCGGAAGAAAATCATAAAGAATTGATTGCGTATTGCCAAGAAAAAGGTATTCGTTTCTGGTCAACGGCTTTTGATTTTGAAAGCATGGATTATCTTCATTCACTTCGATTAGGTTTGTGGAAAATACCTTCAGGAGAGATAACCAATTATCCTTTTATCCGTAAGATTGCTTCGTATGGCGAAGATGTGATAATGTCTACAGGGATGTGCGAGGAACAGGATATTCAAAATGCTATAGATGTATTGACAAAATATGGAATAAAAAAGGAACAGATTACCTTGTTACATTGCAATACTCAATATCCAACTCCGTATTCCGATGTAAACCTGAATGCTATGAATTCCATAAAAACTACATTTGGAACAAAAGTCGGATATTCAGATCATACTCAAGGAATAGAAATTCCAATCGCTGCAGTAGCATTGGGGGCTACTGTGATTGAAAAACATTTTACATTGGACAGAAACCTTCCAGGTCCAGATCATAAGGCATCATTGGAGCCATCAGAACTAAAAGCTATGGTTGCATCTATACGTCATATAGAACAAGCATTAGGTGATGGTATAAAGAAGGTTTCCGATTCTGAAAAAGGAAATATATCAGTCGCCCGTAAAAGCATTGTGGCGGCTTGTCCTATTCGAAAAGGTGAGTTGCTGACAGAAGATAATTTGACGGTGAAGCGTCCTGGAACAGGATTGTCTCCAATGCTTTGGGAACATGTTATTGGGACAAAAGCAATCAAAGATTACGAAGAAGAAGATTTAATTGTATTATGAGAAAAATCTGTGTCATAACTGGTAGCCGTGCTGAATACGGTTTGTTGAGTGGTCTTATGAAAGCCATTCACGATGATGAGGAATTACAATTACAGGTCATTGCTACCAATATGCATCTCTCTCCAGAATTTGGTTTGACTTATCGTGAAATAGAAAAAGACGGTTTTACGATAGACAAGAAAGTGGAGATGTTGCTTTCATCAGATACTCCAAATGCAACAGCTAAATCTGTAGGTTTGGGAACTATTGGTTTTGCAGATGCTTACGAAGATTTAAAACCAGATATGATTATTGTTTTGGGTGACCGTTATGAAATATTGTCTGCAGTTTCTACAGCATTATTTTATAAAATACCAGTTGCTCATCTTCATGGTGGTGAAATAACAGAAGGAGCATACGATGATAGTATTCGTCATGCTATTACTAAAATGAGTCATTTACATTTTACATCTACTGAGGAATACAGAAATCGTGTCATTCAGTTAGGAGAACATCCAGATAGAGTTTTTAATGTAGGGGCCATTGGTATTGAGAATATTAAGAAAGTATCATTGATGTCTAAGTCTGAGTTGGAAGAAAGTCTTTGTTTTGAGATTGGCAACAAGTGCTTGTTGGTAACCTATCATCCTGTTACTCTTGAAAATTTTACTGCGGAAGAGCAAAGTAAGAATTTGCTTGCGGCTTTAGATAAATATAAAGATTATCAGATTATTTTTACTATGCCTAATTCGGATACAAATGGACGTATCATCATGCAGGAAATAGAGAAATATGTGGAGCAGAATAAGGAACGTGCTATTGCATTCAAGTCTTTAGGCTTGAAACGTTATCTGTCTGCATTACAATATGTAACAGCCGTTGTAGGAAATTCATCTAGTGGTATTATTGAAGTGCCGAGTTTTGGTATTCCAATATTGAATATTGGAAATAGACAAAAAGGTCGTATTGCTGCAGAGAGTGTAGTTAATTGCGGTGTAAATAAAGACGAAATATTAGCAGGTTTAGAGCAAGTACTCAAAGCTGAGCATAAAGAAATACGCAATCCTTATGAGGGTAAGAATACCACAACAGACATTCTTCAGGTGCTGAAAAGTTACCAACTTGAAGGATTGATACAAAAAACATTTTATAATTTGAAGTAATGGATAATCTAAAAGATACTCTCTTTGTTATTCCAGCTCGAGGAGGAAGTAAAGGTCTTCCGGGTAAAAATATTAAAGACTTGTGTGGCAAACCTTTAATTGCTTATAGTATTGATGTGGCTCGTGCTTTTGTTGATGATGAGCATATCTGTGTAAGTACGGATTCTAATGAAATAAAAGAGGTGGTTGAAAATTATGGATTAAAAGTTCCTTTCTTACGTCCTGATTATTTAGCTACTGATACAGCTGCAACTAATGATGTTCTCGTACATGCTGTGAACTTTTTTGAAAATCTAAATCACAACTACAAAAAACTTGTTTTGCTTCAACCAACATCACCTTTACGTACAATAGAAGATGTAATGGGATCCATAAAACTTTATAGAGACGATATAGATATGGTGGTATCTGTTATGAAATCGCATGCACCTGCTGTTTTATGCAAAGAAAACGAAGATGGTTTTTTAGAATTGGTTCATAATAAAAATGCAGTTGGAAGACAATCCTTGCAAACGTTCTATGAGTATAATGGTGCAATCTATGTTATAAATGTGAAGTCTTTAAAAGAAAAAGGATTAGCTTCTTTTACTCGTAAGGTTAAATATATAATGCCAAAAGAATCATCTATTGACATTGATGATATTTATGATTTCATGTTAGCAGAACAGATTATTCAATTAAATAATAGATAAATGATATCACAACATATAATTAATGAAGATAGAAGTGTGCTTGATGCATTGCATTCGATTAATTCATTAAAAAGCAATGAAACTTTAACACTATTTGTTACAGATAAGGATAATGTTATAATTGGAAGTCTAACTGATGGCGATATAAGACGTAGTTTGACAACAAATGGAACGCTTGCCACGAAAGTAGGAAATATAGCACACCGTAATTTTATCTATTTAATGCATGGGGATTATGATTTGAAGATAATTAATTCTGCAAGAAATAAAGGAATAGAATTACTGCCTGTATTAGATAGGCAACATAGAATTGTAGATTTAGTTAATCTTAAGAAGCAGAAATCATTTCTCCCTATTGATGCAGTTCTAATGGCAGGTGGAAAAGGTGAACGACTTCGTCCATTAACTGATAAAACTCCAAAGCCTCTTATTAAAGTAGGTGATAAAGCTATTATTGATTATAATGTAGAAAGATTGATTTCGTACGGATTAAAAAATATACATGTTACAATCAATTATTTAGGTGAACAATTAGAAGAACATTTTTCTTCTCCAATAAATGGGGTCAAAGTTGAGACTGTACGAGAACCTAATTATTTAGGGACAATGGGAAGTATTCAATTTGTGAAAGAATTCCATAATGATACAATTTTGGTAATGAATAGTGATTTGTTTACCAATATAGATTATGAAGACTTCTACCTTCATTTTAAGGAACATAATGCAGACATGTCTGTAGCTGCAATACCTTATAATGTAAATATCCCATTGGGTATATTTGATTTGGATGGTCGTGATATTAAAGGTGTAAAAGAAAAACCGTCATATCATTATTATGCAAATGCAGGAATTTATCTGATCAAGAAGGATGTGTTAAAACATATACCACAAAATGAATTCTTTAATGCAACAGATTTGATAGAAGAATTGGTAAAGCAAAATATGAAAGTGATACGCTTTCCTATAACTGGCTATTGGATTGATATTGGTCAACATTCAGAATTGGCGAAAGCAAACGAATTAGTTAAGCATCTTAAATAATAATACATATTTATTACATCAGAAAGAATATAAGTTTTGATATAATGACGATTAAGAGATGTAGGAATCAGATAAGTTTTGATTATTGACTGTAGATATAAAGAAAAAAGTATTATGAAAATAGGCATAATTATAGAGGTGTTGAAACGAGAACTTCCTTTTTTAAGTATATTAAAAAAGAGGTTAGAATTGGAAGGACACGAGGTGAAACTGATAACTTTCCGTTCCATGTGTTTTCATCAGATACGTCAATTTCGTCCAGATATTTTAGTAACTAATGGTATTCGTTCTGATAAATATATGTATGAAGAAATAGCATATACTAAAAAGCATTTTAAAACAAAGATAATGTGCTATTATTCAGAACAATTAGGGTATGCAGATAGAAGTGTTGCGTTTACTTATGACAATAAGAATGTATTGAATAATGTAGATTTTCACGTTTGTTGGGGAGAACAATTTGCAAAAGAATTGGGAGATTTAGGTGTGGAACGCAATAAAATTTGGGTTATAGGATCTATGCAGTATGATATATCGTTCTATTTTAAGTTCTCAGTTAATGAATTGAAGGACAGATTAGCGCATGAATATAAAATATCAAATGCCCAAGCTCCGTATTTTCTGATTGCTGATAATATTATTGAAAAATATCAGCCAGCTGATTTGTTTCCTATACGTAGAAAAGCATTCATTGATTTAACTATTCAACTAGCTCAAAGGCATCCAGAAGCCAATATTATTTTCAGAACGCATCCTGAGATATCAGAATCAGAACAGAAGCTGTTGATTGATAATTTTTCTACATATTCTAATATATATTGTATAAATCAAGGGCATCTTTTTTATTGGAGTCATATATGTCAGTCTTTATTATATTGGTGTTCGACTTCTTCAGTCCAGGCATTATTAGATGGAAAAAATGTGTTTGCTCTTAAAACAGATGAAGATTTGAATAGGTATTGGTTTTTGAATATCTTTCCTTTATTTGATTCTATTAGTGATTTATTAGATGCAGTAAATTCTGACTATATGGGAACTTATATACTGCCAGCTAATAATAAATTAGCTATAGATCATTTTATTAAGAAATGGTATTATCGTGTTGATGGATTGTCGTTTGAAAGATTTGTCCAATTGATTGACATTGTTTCAAAATCTGATTTTGTACCATATATAGGACCAGAGATGACTCGTGGTCTGGTGTTGAAATCGCTCTATTATGAATGTCGTAACAAGATTGGAGATCCAATAAGAGGTAGAAAAGGTAAAAAACTCTCCGCCGCAATGATTGAAGAAGAACTTTGCAATTATAATGTCGAAAAAAAAGAAATGGCATTTAGTAGAAGATTTGACGGTATTGCAAACTATTTAGAAAATGAGTAATGTTTTAGTAAATAAATTTCTAAAAGCATCCTTTTGGTCGGCAAGTGAGCAAGTAATATTTCTATTGCTAAGTGTTGTTCAACTTGCTGTTACGAGTCGTGTCCTAACTCCAATTGATTTTGGTGTATATGCGATTGCTGTGTTTTTCTCATCACTTGGTTCAACTGCTTTCTCCATGGGGTTAGGACCTGCTTTGATTCAGAAACAAGGTGATATCAGCGGCTATTTTAATACTACTTGGACCATAAGTTTGATCGTTTCAATATCAGCGTTTATTGTCTTATCAGTATTAAGTCCATTTATTTGCAAATATTATTACAATTCTCCGGAATCATTATGGCCATCTATAATAATGTTGTTCTCAATTATTCTTAATGCCACTACGAATCCTAAGGTAATTGTATTTTTAAAGGAACTGAATTTCAGGAAGCAGTTTGCATTACGGGTGTTCCCGCGGTTTTTAAGCTTTACGTTAATCATAATCTTTGCGTATGTCTTGAAGTCATATTGGGGACTTATCATTGCCATATTATGTGAGAGTATCTTTAGATTCGTTTATTCTTATATAATTATTCCGTATCGTCCAAAATTTGATTTTAATAAGAAAAAATTCAAAGAATTATATTCTTTTGGCGGCTGGCTGCAATTGAAGAATATCATACATTGGTTGGTTGGTCATATTGATGTTGCTGTAGTAGGAAATGTGTTGGGTACATTTAAACTTGGTCTTTTCAATAGAGCGCAATCTATTTCTTCGATACCTAGAACTTTAATAAATTCCATTATAGATACTGTTGCATTTCCTTTATATTCTCAATTACAAGAAGACCAAAAAAAATTTTCAAACGCTGCTAATACTATTTTAGACTTGTCTCAATGTATAGTTTCCTTCATAATTGTATTCGTAGTTCTCTTTGGAAAAAATATTGTGTTGTTGGTACTTGGTGAACAGTGGGTTGAATTATCAGAACCATTTGTAATACTTGTTATATCATATTCATTACAATCTTTGCTGTTCTCTTTTAATCCAATAATTCGAGCGAAAGGTTTATCGAAATATGAATTTTGGTTCTATATTATTAAATTTTTTATAATGATTATTTTTTTATATCCAATGACTAAAAGTTATGATTTATTGGGCGCTTCGTATGCTGTTCTGCTTTCAGTTGTTGTTGCTGCTCCTATTATGTTGGTTATTATATCAAAGAAAACATCTTATAAGTTAGGACATTTTATACGTAATTTGTTTTTTTCAGTTTTTGTAATATCCTTAATTTTATTTATAGGCAATAATATAGTTCCACATAGTTATGGATTTACGTGGATTTTATATGCGATAGGCATAAGTATAATGTTTATTATTATAGTGCTTATATTTGGTAAATTTAATATTGGTTATGGAAAAAATATAAAGTATATTCTTAATTTACGTAATAAATGAAAAGTGTATTTAAATATTTTTATGTAATATTTTTAATATCTATTATTTTATATGGAAGTACATATATTGGTTTTATAAGTTTAAGGCAATTGACCACTTTGATAATGTTTATAATCTTATTAAAAGAAAGAGTTGTATTTGAATTTGATAATATTATAAAGGGTTATATTGTATTTTTATTCTTTGTATTTTTATCCTCTCTCTTTGAAGGGATGGTCTCTATTTTTTTTAAAGACCTTATTGCCTATCATTTTGTTGCATTAGTGGCTTATCAGGCAACAATAGTATTGATAACGAAGTATGATGCTGTAAAATACTTGATTAACACTCTGATTTGTTTGGGATTTTTTTCATCGGTTTTAACTATATTACAATATTATGGATATATAGCGATTACAAATCAAATACTTGATGTTTTAAATGTTCCAACTCAAGTGGGGGATTTTGAAAGAATATTAGATTATAATGAAAATTTAGCAAACTATTCCTTAAGTGGGGTATTTGCAACTTCTGTCCCCAATGGATATTATTTGTCACTATCAGGTGTATTGGCATTATATCCCGTTGCTAAATCTGATAATATATTAAAAAAAGTTTTATTATTAGTTGTTTGGATATTTGTGTTTTTGGGGTCTTTTTGTTGTCAACAACGCTTATCGTTTTTGATGTTACTATTGGTCTCTGTTTTTATCTTTATAAAAAATAAGAGCAACTATGGATTTATGATATATTTAATACTTTTGCTAGGAGTGTGTTGGATTGTTGGTAATTTTGATACCATTGAGTTAGGTCGCTATGCAAGTTTTGAGGACCAAGGTAGAAACCGTATTTATGATTCTGCCAAGGTATATCTAAAAAATAATCTTCTTTATGGTGGCATATGGGGATTTAGAGAATATGCTGGTGGGTCATCCCCACACAATTTATTACTCAATAGTCTTGCCTACTCTGGAGTATTTGGTTCAATTTTCATGTTTTACATCATAATTGTTCAAATGAGGACTTGTCTTAATTTAAAAGAGTTGTTAAGCTCATCAGCTTTGAGTTTTATATTACTGGGTTATTTGGTAATAACAGCAAATTCTTTGACTCACAATATGTCTATAGTTACAGGTGAAGTGATATTTTGGATTATGTGGGGGGCGATTTTTGCTTATACGCGAATGGAATGTAATGTCGAAGATTATTGAGTTATTTCTTTTTCAATTATAATAGTTTCGAGAAAGTAAAAACAGAGGATAATATATGTAAAATGTGTATATAATGTTTTGTGGAAGATATCAATATAAAAGTTATTGAATCATTCCATCATCAAGATTGGTAGGGGGATTTGATAAGTTAAAAGTATTTTTATAGAATGATGTTTTATTCATTTGTTACACTTTTTATAATAGTTTTCAGTAAAACGCTTTTCAGTATGTCTATTCAAGATTTAGATTTATCAGAATCTATGTTGATGTTTTTTGCATACTGTATAACATATCAGACTGATAATTTTGAATTTTATAATTTTGAATTGATTGATATAAATGACACGTACGATTAAATCAATAACCGTAATTGCTGGAGATTACCCAGCCAAGGGACATATGTCTTTAGTCTTTGTACAACAATTAGTACATGCCATCATAGGTATGGGGGTAAAAGTTACAGTTGTTGCACCTCAGAGTATTGTCCACAAGTTAGTGCATAAAGAAAAGTTTTTGCCTAAATATAGTCATGGAGTTACAGAAAAGGGAAATACTTATGATATTTATAGACCTTATACATTGTCTTTTGGAAATACAAACTATTTCAGTAAACTTATTAGCTGGTATAATAGACGTGCTATCATTTCTATTGTGAAAGAAATAGATAGTGAAGTCTTATATTCCCATTTTTGGAGCAGTGCTTTACCTGTGTATGAATATGCTATCAATAGAAATTGTTCATTATTTGTAGCTTGTGGTGAAGGTGATGATGCATTGGAGAATATGGTGAGTAATAAATCTGCTGAAGAGATTCAACGTTTGTCATCGGCAGTTTCTGGGGTAGTCAGTGTCTCCTCTGAAAATAAAAGAAAATGTATCAATTTTGGACTTGCATCAGCAGATAATATTGATGTATTCCCTAATTGTGTCAATGCATCTATTTTCCATAAAATGGATGTTACAGAGATGAAGAATGAGTTGGGCATTCGTGAAGATGATTTTGTCATAGGTTTCGTGGGTGGGTTTATTCCGAGAAAAGGGCCGGATAGACTTGCTAAGGCAATAACAAGTCTAGATGATCCAAATATTAAGGTTATGTTTATTGGTAAACCTTTCCCAGGTTATGCTTATGATTTTAACTGTCCAGGAATTATTCATAAAGGGCCATTAGATCATGATCTGCTTTCTCAATATTTAAATTGTGCTGATGTGTTTGTCATGCCAACTAAAAAAGAAGGTTGCTGTAACGCCATTGTTGAAGCCTTGGCTGTGGGATTACCTGTAATTTCTTCAGATGGCGCTTTTAACGATGACATATTAGATGAAAATAATTCAATCAGAATAAATCCTGATGACGTTGATGCGATTGCTGGAGCAATTAAAAAATTAAAAGAAGATAGTTCTTTAAGAAAACAAATGTCCGAACGCTCTTTATCTCGTCATAAAGAATATACAATAGAAGGTAGAGCAAAAAGAATCATTGATTTTATAGAAAAACAAATTTGTAAACATAGTTGAAAGGAATTGTAATGATAAAAAAAATAATGCTCGTCTTCGGAACCCGTCCTGAAGCTATCAAAATGGCTCCGCTTGTAAAGGAGTTCGAAAAATATCCTAACGATTTCCAAACTATTGTCTGCGTGACTGGTCAGCACCGTGAAATGCTCGACCAGGTGTTGAATCTCTTTGAAATAAAACCTCATTATGACCTTAACATCATGAAACAAGGTCAGGATTTATATGATGTTACCGCTCGCGTTCTAGTTGGTATGCGTGACGTCCTTAAAGAGGCGCAACCAGATGTGGTTTTGGTTCATGGCGACACAACTACCAGTACAGCTGCTGCTTTAGCTGCTTTCTATCAACAGATTCCTGTCGGTCACGTTGAAGCTGGTCTTCGTACACATAACATATACAGCCCATGGCCAGAAGAGATGAACCGTCTGATAACAGGACGTATCGCCACATATCATTTCTCACCTACACAATTAAGCCGTCAGAATTTATTGAAAGAAAATGTTTCCGACGATTCCATTATCGTTACAGGCAACTCCGTCATTGACGCTTTGTATTGGGTTGTTGAAAAAATCAAGAACGACGAAGTATTGAATAATGAATTAAAGGATGTCTTGAGCAATGCCGGTTATGACGTTAACCGCTTGAGCAATGGCAGGAAACTTGTCCTTATTACAGGACACAGACGTGAGAACTTCGGTGACGGATTCATCAACATGTGCACCGCTATCAAGGACTTGACAAACAAATATCCTGACGTTGATTTCGTATATCCGATGCACTTGAATCCTAACGTTCGCAAGCCGATACATGAAGTATTCGGAGAAGATTTAAGCGGTTTGGGAAACATGTTCTTCATCGAACCTTTAGAATATCTGTCATTCGTCTATCTGATGGAGAAATCAACCATTGTCTTGACAGACAGTGGCGGCATTCAAGAAGAGGCTCCAGGTTTAGGAAAACCAGTCTTGGTAATGCGCGACACGACAGAACGTCCAGAGGCATTGGAAGCTGGAACTGTAAAACTCGTCGGAACAAACTACGACAAGATAGTTTCAGAGGTTTCTACATTATTGGATAATCAAGAATATTACGAAACAATGAGCAAAGCAGTTAATCCATACGGCGACGGATTGGCTTGCGGTAGAATTGTTGATGCATTAAAATAAAATAAACAATGAAGATTGGACTCATATTGCCAGGTACAATATGGTATGCTCCTTATGTGCGTATCTATACTCGTATCCTTCAGGAGAATAATGTAGAATACCAGATCATCTCATGGAATAGAGATGGTAAAGATACCAAAGAAGGTATACAATACGAAGAGAACATTCATGTAAATAATGGTTCTGCATCTTTCTCTGCATATTGTCGTTACATTGCCTTCATAAAGAAAGTTGTTAAGGAGGTAGGTTTTGATAGATTGATTGTGTTCGGACCTCAAATGACATGTTTGCTGGCAACTTTCTTAATGAGAAAATTTAAGGGTGATTTCTTGATTGACTATCGAGATCTTTCTATAGAACAGAAACCAGGATTTCGTCAGTTGTTTGCATTGATGACAAAGATGAGTTATGCAAATGTGGTATCATCTCCAGGATTTATCCGTTGTTTGCCCAAACGTGATTATTATCTTTCACATAATTTTGATGTGGATGCTGTGAGACAAAATATCGGATTGCGTAATCCAAATGGTTTTGGTTCTTCTGATAATATTGATATTCTGACAATCGGTGGGATTAGAGATTTTTCATCGAATGTTGAAGTGGTGAAAGCTTTGGCTAACGATAAAAACTTCTCTATACGTTTTGTCGGTAGTGGTGGAGGTGCAACACAGATAGCAGCCTATAGTGAAGAACATGGAATAGATAACATTAGTTTCAAAGGTTTTTATCAGAAACATGAAGAAGTTGGATATGTACAGTCTTCTACCTTTATGAATATATTTTATCCAAGAGTGATAACTCATGATACAGCTTTGTCAAATCGTTTCTATAATTCTCTGATTTATCGTAAACCTATGATTGTTACTAAAGATACAGTACAAGGTGATTATGCAGAGAAGTATAATGTGGGAGTTGCTTTAGCAGACTGCTCTAATTTAAAGAATGCTCTTAAGACCTTTATGTGTCAAGATTACAATGCTTATGCTGAGCGTTGCGATAAATTGTTACAAGAGTTTCTTAATGATCAAAAACTGTTTGAAAATATTCTTATGAATTTTATAAAGGCGTTATGACGAAAAATATTATTTGGATAAATATTCTTAAAGCGATTTGTATTATTGGAGTGTATTTTGTACACAGTAATCAATATTATGGTTTAGTTACAAAACCTATCAATACATTTATTCATCCTTTTTATGTAAATACTTTTTTCTTTATTTCTGGCTATCTTTTTTTTCGTAAGCAATTGTCGGATAAATTTTTAATAATTCCTGTAAGAGACTATGTTCATTCTAGTGGTAAGGATGTTATTTGTAATATAATATATAAATTATGCATACCCTCTATACTATTTTCGTTAATTAATTTTTTTCCATCCCATATACTTCGAGGATATGATTTTGATTTAGCGACTTTGTGGTATAAAACGATTGGTGGGTGTACATTTTGGTTTACTTCAGCATTGATAGTCGCAGAATTAATATTGTTACTTTTATTGCTAACTAGAAGAAAGAATATCTGGTTCTACTTCGTTTGTAGTGTTATTGTATTTGCAATAGGACAATATGTTGTAGCAAGCAACTGGTCACTATTTCCATCATATCCTTCGTTTCCATGGCAATATAAGCATGGTATGTATGCAATCATATTTTTAGCTTTAGGTGGCGTGTATTGGTATTACGAAAATACAGTAAATAAGGTAATTAATAAGTATGTTCTTGTTCTTATGATTATTATTTACGTAGTAGCGTTGTGGATAAATCCCGATTATTTTCGTGTACTTGTATCAATGTTAGATGTAAATGTACCTGGTGTTGCTTTAAGTTTATTGGCTACTATTATTTTAATTGAGTTGTGTAAGTTGATTCCAGCGTATAAAATATTGAATTATATGGGAAAGAATACTATAGGACTTTATTTTATGAGTGGTGCATTGCCAATAGTATTAAGTATGTTGGTTCATCGGATTCTGCCTTCTACAAATATGTTAGGTTTAGTTAGTGTATTTTTAGGTTCATTAGTGATAGGTTTAGTTGTGGTTTATTGTATTAATAGTTTTTTCCCTTGGCTATTTGATATAAGATTATTAATGAAGAGATATAAGAAATAATATGTTGATGCCATATTATTGTTGCGAAAATATATTATATTTAATTATTAAAAAATATAAAAATTATTATGAAAGTGCCATTTTCCCCTCCTGACATGAGTGATATGGAGGTTAATGAGGTATGTGATGCTATCCGTTCTGGATGGATTACTACTGGGCCAAGAACCAAAGCGTTTGAAAAACAGATTGCTTTATATTGCAATACCGATAGTGCGGTATGTCTTAATTCTGCAACAGCATGTATGGAACTAGTTCTTAGATTATTGGGGGTGGGTCCAGGTGATGAAGTTATAACTTGTGCTTATACCTATACTGCTACAGCTAGTGTGACTTGCCATGTTGGTGCAAAAGTTGTTATGGTAGATACTGCTCCTGATTCATTTGAAATGGATTATGATAAATTAGCAGATGCTATTACCGAACGAACAAAGGTAATTATACCTGTTGATTTAGCAGGTGTAATTTGCAATTATGACAAGGTATTTGAAGTGGTGGAAACTAAGAAACATTTGTTCCATCCTGCCAATGACTTGCAAAAAGCATTTGGTAGAGTTGTTGTGATGGCAGATGCTGCACATGCAATGGGAGCTATGCGATATGGAAAAAAGAGTGGCGAGATTGCCGACTTCACTAGTTTCTCTTTCCATGCAGTCAAGAATTTGACAACTGCAGAAGGTGGTGCGGTAACATGGCGCAACATTCCTGGTGTTGATAATGAATGGATTTATAAACAATTTCAATTATTGTCGCTTCATGGACAGGATAAGGATGCCTTGGCAAAGACTCAGTTAGGCGGTTGGGAGTATGATATAGTAGCACCTAATTACAAGTGTAATATGACTGATATTATGGCCGCTATTGGTTTAATACAGATGAAGCGTTATCCGGAAATGTTGGTTCGTCGTCGTGAAATTATGGAACGTTATAATGACGGTTTAAAGAATCAACAAGTTAAGGTTTTGAATCATTACGATGAAAGTCATTCTTCTAGTTACCATCTCTATTTGGTACGTTTGATTGGAAAGGATGTCGAGTTCCGTAATGAAGTGATTATAAAAATGGCAGAAAGAGGCATTTCTTGTAATGTTCACTTCAAACCATTGCCTATGATGACGGCCTATAAAAATTTAGGTTTTGATATTAATGATTACCCAAATTCATATAATCAATATAAGAATGAAATAACTCTGCCACTTCATACCAATATGACGGATGAACAAGTGGATTATGTGATTAAGAATTTTATAGAAATAATAAATATGTAATAAATGTATTAGATGTATGTATAAACGTTTTTTCAAACGATTGATAGATATATTTATTGGTTTAGTGGCACTGCCATTTGTATTGTTGGCAATTATTGTGTTGGCACCGATAATATATTTCACAGACCGAGGACCAGTGTTCTATAATGCTTATCGTATAGGAAAGGACTACAAACCATTCAGGATGTTCAAGTTGCGTTCTATGTATGTGAATTCACCAGACTTGAAAAATCCAGATGGAAGCACTTATAATTCTGATGATGATCCACGTGTAACACCGATAGGTCGTTTTATGCGCAAGACTTCGTTGGATGAGTTCCCTCAGTTTTTGAATGTATTGAATGGGGATATGAGTTTTATCGGTCCACGACCGAAGTTGTATAATCCACATAATGATCATGATGGTTTACCGGAATATAAAAAAAAGAGTTTTATGGTAAAACCTGGTATTACAGGATATGCGCAGGCCTATTTTCGTAACTCAATTACGCAAGAAGAAAAATTTAAGTGTGATGCTTATTATGCCGATAATGTAAGTTTCTGGATGGATGTGAAGATTATATTCCAGACAGTGTTGTCAGTGATTGCTCGCAAGAATATCAATACAGAACAAAGTTATAAGAAGTAATGAAAAGATTATTGATTATAGGTGCTTCGATACTCCAGTTGCCTGCCATTAAGAAGGCTAAGGCATTGGGACATTATGTGGCAGTGGCAGATTTTAATCCTAATGCGGTGGGTATACCCTATGCTGATGAGTTTTATAATGCTAGTACTATAGATGTCGAAGCTATATGCAAGGTAGCAGAAGAGTTTAATCCAGATGGCATTATGACCTTGGCTACCGATATGCCTATGCGATCAATAGCTGCAGCTACTTCACGTCTTGGCTTGCCTGGCATATCAATGGATACAGCAATTAAATCTACAGATAAGGGGGAGATGATAAAAGAATTCAAGGCACATAATGTAGAGTCACCTTGGTTCTATATCATAGAAGATATTGAATCTCTTATAATTTTACTTCCTAGTTTGACTTATCCGTGTATATTGAAACCAACAGATAATTCAGGTAGCCGAGGTGTGGTGATAGTGAACTCTGAAGAAGAGATGATGGATGCTTACCAATATAGTGTGTCTCAGTCGCGTGGTGGTTCTGTGATACTTGAAGAGTATATGACCGGTCCAGAAGTGAGTGTTGAGATGATGGTGATTGATGGTGAACCACATGTGTTGCAGGTAACCGATAAGTTGACTACTGGTGCACCTTATTTCGTAGAAATGGGTCATAATCAACCTTCAATGTTACCAACAGAGGATGTGAAGAAGATTAAAGATTTGGCTTGCCGTGCAGTGAAAAGTGTAGGTATCAATTGTGGACCTTCGCATGTGGAAATAAAATTGACACCTACAGGTCCTAAGATGATAGAACTTGGCGCAAGAATGGGTGGAGATAACATAACAACTCATCTTGTTCCTTTTAGTACTGGTATTGATATGGTTGCTTCAACTATTCAGATAGCACTTGGCGAACAAGCAGATGTAACGTCATCACTTAATTGTGGTTCTGCAATAAGATATTTTGAAGCTCCATTGGGCAAGATAAAATCTATTGAAGGTGTTGAAGAAGCAATGAAAATAGAAGGTGTAAGACAGATAACTTTCACAAAGGAAATAGGAGAGGACTCAACACCAATACATTGTAGCAACGACCGTATCGGTTTTGTAATAGCACAAGCTGAAAATGCAGAGGATGCTATTAAGATATGTGAAAAAGTAAAAAAAAGAATTAAGATAGAAATAATATAAGACTATGAATAAAAGAAAGAAAATCTTGGTTTTAGGTGGTAATTACTCTACCGTTGCTGTTGTTAATTATGCACACGAATTGGGATTTTATGTCATAGTAACAAGTAATACAGATCCTAACGGAGATGCAAAGAAAATAGCAGATGAATCTATTTCATATAGTTCTTCAGATTACGAATCATTAGTACAATATATAAAAGAGAATAATATAGATGGTGTAATGACAGGCGCAAGCGAATTCCATATTTTAAATATGATTCGCATATGCAAAATGGCAGGACTCCCGGTATATGCAACAGAAGAACAATGGAATATCTGTCAAAACAAAACATCTTTTAAAAAACTTTGTAGAGAATACGAAGTTCCTTGTGTAAAAGAATTTTCTGCAAAAAATGATCCTGAAACATTTGAGTATCCAATAATTGTAAAACCAACAGATGGTTGTAGCGCAAGAGGTATTACTGTATGCCAAAATCCACAAGAATACAAGAATGCCATCGAAAAAGCCCTTGAATACTCCCAAGAAAAAAAAGTCATTATTGAGAAATTTCTTGAAAATAATGGCAATACTATGAGTGTAAGATATATAGCTATCAATGGTGAATTATATCTTGAAGCTGTAGGAGATCGTTACGTTCTTGAATCAGAAAAGGGTAAAGCACTGATTACAGCAGCTGCATTTTATCCTTCAAAATATACGGACCAATACATAAGAGATGTTGATGAAAAAGTCAAGAATATGTTTAAAGGTCTTGGCTTAAAGAATGGCGTACTTTTTATGGAAGCTATTGCAAATTCTGAAGGAGTTTGGTTCTATGAAATGGGATTACGTATCAGTGGAGGTATGACATATAAAATCACCGAACAGACAAATGGTATAAATGAACTGAAAATGCTCATCAATCATGCTGCTACTGGTAAAATGTGTGAAGAAAATGATATTGCTAAAATTGATCCTCATTTCAATGGTTTCTTATCAGCTTCTATAACAATTCCATTGACAACTGGCACTATAAATTCTATTACTGGATTAGACAAAATTAAATCAATAGAAGAAACGGGTGATATAACTCAATATTGGAATGTAGGAGAAACTATATTACCAAAATACATCGGAACATTAGATCAATTGTTTGCAAGAATACCTATTATAGCAAAAGGTAAGGAAAGATTATCTGAAATAATAAAAGAAATAAAAGAAAATCTTTCTATTAAGGATGAAAATTGTCAGGAAATGATAATCTGGTCTAAATTAGACGAAATTTATAATAATTACATTGGATAAGTAATTAAAACCTTTTATTATGCAGAATAATTTTTTTGTTGCCACAACATTAGCAAACGATCCTCATACAGAAGGATTGCATAATGCTGGTAAAATAGCATCTTTAGGAGGCGTACAGAATATCATTCTTCCTCCATCATTAGACTATAAGGCATTCTATGATGCGATTGACAAATATCGTCCTCATTTTATCGGTTTGAGTTATCGGCAGAATGAGAATGTTGCAGTAGAAGAACTTTTCAAAGTGGTAAACTATTTTGCAACAACAGGTTTGGTTAAAGAAACCGATAATGTAAAGATTCAATTTGCGGGGCTTCCTAAAACAATCCAAATATTAAAAGATAAAATTCACGAACTTCCGCTGAAGGTTTATTTGTGTGAAGCATCTCCTATTGTTTTAGATAGGATCACAGAAACTGTAGATTATTTTGAAATTACACAAAATAGAGAAGAAATAATAAGGTCTATCTATGAGGAATTAGTACCAAAAGGTACTGAGATATTTGATCAGCTAGCTGACGAAGCCGTCAGAAATGACGATTATAAAAACGAGCCTCCATTAAACATTCCTTCTCCTAAAGCTTGTAACGATTATATAACAAGAATCAAGGAATCAGAGATGCCTGTCCTCAGAAGCCATTTCGGTATTCCAGACAAGACAATTATACCAACTGTTGAAGGTATTAAAGAATTAGCTGAAGCAAGAGTGTTGGATGAAATCTCATTAGGCTCGTCTGATTTGTCACAGCGCTATTTCGGACATCCAGAAATGTTTGAGATTTTAAAAAACGACGGCGGTGTCCCTTACAAGGATTATTCTGATTTGGTTGCATTATACCAAGCATCAAGATATGGCAATTTCCCTGGCGTAAAACCATACTGCCATGTAACAGATCTTGTCAACTTTGTTGATCAATGCCTGAGCGCTGGTATGTTAAAAGGTGTTCATCAAGCTGTTCCTTTATATTGGTTCAATGAACTTGACGGGCGTGGACCTGCAGCAGTAAGAGAATCTGTAAAAGAACATTTCGCTGCAGTAAGAAAATTAGCATCTTGTGGTATACCTGTTGAAATGAACGACCCTAACCAATGGAGCAGTCGTTTAGCTCACGATACAGTCATTGTTACAAGTTATGCTCTTATCAGTGCTGTTATGACAATGTGTGGCGTTGATAACATGGTATTGCAGATGCAATTCAACAAACCTAAAGAAACTGGCGATTATGCGGATTTAGCAAAGATGTCAGCTGGTTTAGAAATGGCAAGAAAAATATCATTGGGTAGAAAAAATCCTGCATCTATATTCAGAGAAACACGAACTGGTATAGAATCGTTAAGTGCAGATATGAATCTTGCTAAATGGCAACTTGCACGCTCAACATTTCTTCAAATGTGCATGAATCCTCACATTATTCATATTGTTAGTTATTGTGAAGCAAACTACGCTGCACGTCCTGCCGATATCATTGACAGTTCTAAACTTATCAGAAGAGTTGTACGAATATTCCGTGCAAATCAAGAGGACATTATGAAAGAAGTGAATAGTCCTATTGTAAAGGAAAGAAAAGAATATCTGATAAACGAAAGTTCATACCTGCTTAACGAGATAGCGAAACTCAATCCTAAATATCAACCATGTACATTGGAAACAATGGCTCAATATGTCGGTGACGAAAATGTTATTGCGTCTTCCATTGAGAAGAAATATATGTCAGCTCCAGGCATTGTCAACGAGAAATACAGAGGCAATTTCTTGACAAAACCAATGAAATATGGCATGATAAATCTGGTTGAAAATTATAATAATCCAAGAATAATTTCTGAAAAAGAAAGAATATCAACAATTTAAAAACTAAGCAAATTAATATTATGAAAAAGAAAATAGCTCTATTATATTATAATTTGCCACTCTTTATAAGGATTACATTATTACCTTTTTCATATATAATAGCAAATACTATTAAAAATAGAATGGTTATCTTTAAAGGTGAGACATTATCATTATCAATTGAAAAGGCAATTAAAAAATTCAATTCGTCAAAGAAAGTAGAAAAAGATATTATAAAGAGCTTGTTATTATTTGCATCTACTCCTGAAGAGTATTTTCTCTATAGTTTTACAAACAAAAATTATAGAGAAAGGAATTCGTTTTTAACTGATATGTATCGTCTACTTTTGCTTAAAAATAAATCTAGTAATATAAAATTTAATGTTTTATACGATAAATATTGTTTTTATACAATAACTAAGGATTATTTTAAAAGAGATGCTATTTTATTTTCTAGCGAAACATCATTCCAAACATTTGAACTTTTCTGTAAAACTCATAAAAGAATTTTTATAAAAGAAAATTGTGGCTCATATGGATATAATGCCAGACTTGTTGATTATTCAGATGATAATATAGAGGCTGTATATAATCAGTTAAAAGCGACAAACACTGATTATATTATGGAAGTTGCTATTAGACAAAATTCAAAAATGGCACTATGGAATAATTCTTCTGTAAACACAGTCAGAATTCCTACTTTTTTGAATAAAAATGAATTTTTTATATCAGAACCTTTTTTGAGAACAGGTAGAGCTGGAGCAATTGTGGATAATGCTGGGGCTGGTGGAATATTTGCAGTTATAGATCCAACTACTGGCACAATCATTACAGATGGAGTTGATGAAGATGGTAACGTATACACTCATCATCCAAATTCTGGTTTGCAATATAAAGGTTGGGAAATCCCCGAATGGGAAAAATTAACAAAATTATGTGAAGAAGCACATAGATTGATGAGTGACCACTTGTATATTGCATATGATTTTGCATATACAAGCGAAGGAGAATGGGTATTAATTGAAGGTAATTGGGGACAATTTCTATCACAAATAGCAACACAAAAAGGAAGTAAAAAGAGTTTTTCTAATTTAATCAAGTAAAATACTAAGGATATTTATGAATCGATATAGACAATTTTATAAAGAATTAAAGCAATTAAAGTACAATAATAACATTAAGAATTGTTTATTCTTTATTTATCTAGATTTATTTCTTTCAAGATTTATATATAAGTTAACATTCAATGAGTACGTAAAATCAGGATACAAATACAGTCGATTTATCAAAGCAAATATGATGTCGATGCGTAATAACAGAAAGATTATGAAAATATTTAACAATGCTAACTATGTGCATATTCTGGAAAATAAAGTTGATTTCTTAAAACACTTTGCGAATAATATAAAACATGATTGGATTTACCCGAAAGAAGACTGTCTTGAAAACTTCTTAAATTTTGCTAAAAGAAACAATGATGTTATTATAAAGCCTATAGATTCGCTACAAGGAAAAGGCGTTAAAAAAATAAATCTTAACAACTTTTCAGATAATGAATTAAAAGACATCTTTAAGCAATATCAAAATGAAAACATTTTAGTTGAAGAATGTATTGTTCAACATCCAGATTTAGTTTTCAATAATAAATCTGTAAACACAATCAGAATATTTACAATTATGGATAGGAATGAGGATGTTCATATTCTTAAAACAGTATTACGGGTTGGTAAAGGAGATAGTGTTGTTGATAATTTCTGTGCAGGTAGCGTTGTATATCCTATAGATAAAGAAACTGGTATTATTGATGGTAAAGGAATTGATAAAGATGGTAATACATATATATATCATGCATGTTCCCAAATACAAATGATAGGAAGAAAAATTCCATATTGGAATGATGTGATAACAACTGCTATTAATGCTGCAAAAGAAATAAAACAGATTCGTTACATTGGTTGGGATATTGTTGTCACTCAAAATGGTATTGACATTATTGAAGCAAACCATAATCCAGACACTGATTTTCTTGAATTTATTGGTGAAAACGCATTCTTACCTAAAATATTAAAGTATAAATAATATGACAGTCGGAATTTACGGTATAGGTTCGCAAAGCGGAAGAGCTTTCTTTGCTGATTATCTTTCAAAAGGATATGATGTGGTTGGATATGCTCGTAGTTCTGCAAATGGCAATGTTGTATTAGATGCCATCCATTCCATAAAAGGCATCTATCTCGAACGTCCGGAAAACTCAAATCATGAAGGAAGTAGATTCATTCCGCTAACAAGCAAAAGCTTTGTCACAAGTGACTTGTCTGTTTTCGTACAGAATGTAGATATAGTAATTATCGCATTGCCGTCAATATATCAAGAAGAATCTATACGTCACCTTAATAATGCTGGATTATGGAAAAAAAGAATTCCTATTGTATTATCTCCTTCAAGAACAATAGCTTCTCCATATCTTTGGAAAATAATTGGCGATAAATATCCAATAGTATGTTTTTCAACATGTCCGTATTCTTGCAAGACTCCAAGACCAGATACGTCATTAATAAAAAGAAGAAAACGTACATGGGTGTCAACATTAGAAGGAGATTTCACGAGAGAACAAGTTAGAATGATTAAAGATTTGTTTCCCCAAGCCGCTGTCTCACGTATTCCAGCATTAACATCCCTAAACAATATCGGAGCTATATTTCATTGCGCGACATATGTCCTTAACTATGATGAAATAAGAAGAAGACAAGAACAAGAAGAACCTTATTCTTTTTATATGGAAGGCATCGCTCAAAAACATGAAGTAGGTAAAGTATTGGAAGAGATAGACCAAATCAGGCTCCAAATAGCTCATGAATTAGGATTAAATACTTTTGGACTAAAAGAAAATCCTAGAGATGACATTTGGAGAAAACTGACAAACGGTCAGAGAGCTCTCGAAGAGGAACACGAAGATGAAATAGAAATATTACGTTCTATCCGTCGTCTGTTTTTGGAATATCTGAACAATAGCATAGTATCAGCCCAGCATTGGTTGGATATTACATATGGTGTTATCAGGGAAGATGGAGAATGTTTGAGCGATACCATTGGTAGAACACCAACTTATCAGAAGAATTCTGTTCCTCAATTCAGATATGTTGAAGAAGATGTCCCGACAGGTCTCGTACCTTTTGAAGCTTTAGCGAAAATGTTAGAAATAGATTGTAATATAATTACAAATATTATAGATAAAGCCAATTTAATCGTTGGTAAAGACCTTAGAAAATCCGGTAGAAATTTAGATGGCTTTTCGAAAGAATATATCATAGAATATTTAAAAGGTAATCATTAAGTAATGAGAATATTATTTTTATCCGCATATTCATATCCAGAACAAGCAGCAAGCAGTTATCTAGGTAGTAATCGTAATCAAGCTCTTGTAGAAAATGGCTTTGACTTAGTCATTTATACCCCTACTCCATGTCGCGGTGTAACTCCAGAAGTTAGAAAAGAATATAAAAAACGTAAATTAGATTTTTATCATAACGGACATTCTGTCGTTCATCGTTTCTCTATGTTCGCTGAAGGTAAAAATCCTATATTGCGTGCATTAAGATATACATTAGTTTGTATCAAACATTTTAATAGAGCTGTGTTTTCCAAAGACGCTCGTTCTTGCGATCTTATGTTTATTTCCAGCACTCCTCCTATTCAAGGTGCTATGGCTGCTTTAGTAAAGAAATGTCGTAGAGATCATATCCCTTTTGTCTACAACCTTCAGGATATTTTCCCAGATTCTCTCGTCGGTACTGGCCTTGCTAAAAAAGATGGAATCCTTTGGAAAATTGGTCGCATAATAGAAGACTTTACCTATCGTAATGCTGATAAAATCATTGTGATATCGGAGGGATTCAAACGTAACATTATGGCGAAGGGTGTACCTGAAGAAAAAATAGTTGTGATATACAATTGGGTAGATGAAGAAGCTGTGAAACATATATCTCGTGAAGAGAATAAACTGTTTGATAAATATAATCTTGACCGCAGTAAATTTTATGTCACCTATAGTGGCAACATCGGACTAACTCAAAATATGGATATGTTGCTTGAAGTGGCTAAAGAACTGGAAGCGGAATCGGATATACATTTTGTGCTGATTGGGGAAGGTGCTTACAAAGAAAAGGTAAAGGAAATCATTCAGGAGAAACAAATAAGAAATGTAACCTTACTGCCTTTCCAACCATACGAGGATATTAGTCATGTGTTTTCATTAGGCGATGTTGGATTGGTGATTTCTAAACCAGGTGTTGGTGAAAATTCTGTACCAAGCAAGACTTGGAGTATTCTTTCTGCATCAAGACCTGTTTTGGTAAATTTTGATGAAAATGAATTGAAGGATATTATTGATAAACATCAATGTGGTATCTTTACTAAAGCCGGTGATAAAACAGCGTTTAAAGAAGCAATATTAAGATTGTACCAACATCGTGATTTATGTCGTGAGCTGGGTTATAATGGTCGTCAATTTATATTGAAAAATTTGACTAAGACTGCTGGAACACAAAAATATGTTGATGTTATAAAAATATTCGACGAACATAAATAATTTATATAATCTAAGTGTTTTTTTGTGTAATTTTGCAAATTATTAATATTACTTAATATATCTTATAAAAAAGTATTAAAGTATAATTTGAATGATATTTATAAAACAATCAAAAGATGGAAAATTGTCTTAAAATCAGTGATGCTATTATAAAAAAATGGATGATAAGCTTATTGTTTGTCGTTTGTGGATTAACAATGTTTGCACAAACAACAATCCCCCTTGAAAAAGTGAATGTTGTTGATACAATACAAAATAGTGTCTCAGATACATTAGTAGAGGTGGAGAGAATAGCAGGCAATGACAGACAAGTCATTACTAATTTGTTTAAGGACAACTGGTTTGCCTTGGCTGATGTGGGCATTAATGCTTTTTATGGAGATTATACATATGGAAATCTCTCAACACGTCTGACACCTCAATTCAATGTCGGTTTCGGTAAGTGGTTTGAGCCAGGATTTGGTGCTAAAGTTCAGTTTACAGGTTTCTCATCTAAAGAATACAAGACTGTAGAAACTGTTAATACTCGTAATAGTCAAACCTATTATGATGAAAATGGTAATCCATATTGGACTGAGAGCATCAAATGGTGTGACTTCAATGTTGATTTGATGTTTAATATCTCACGAATGATCTTTGGTTATGAGGGAATAGGATCATCTAAGAGGAAGAATCAGATTATTGCTTCTATAGGTTTAGGTGCAACACATCATTATGATATCCCTCTCATATCTAATATAGTGTCTGGTCATATGGAATTACAATATAGCCGTTTCTTCTTTGACAAAAAGGCTCTTTCTTTAGATGTTCGTTTGAGAGGTATTTTCTATGGAACTGATTTTGACCGTGTAAATAAGACGTTTATAGATCAAAATATTTCTTTGAATGTAGGTCTTACATATTATTTCAAAGAGAGAGGATGGAACCGTACTGTATCTAACATTACTTATTATCATGAAAACCATACAACTGTCAATCAAGTGGTGCTAAATTCTGAACCAGAATTAATAACTTTCCCATATTTTGTAAACTTTGTAATTGACAAGGTTGAAGTAGTTAATCGTGAAAGAGTGAATTTGAAAGTGGTAGCAGAAATGATAAAGGCTACTCCAAATCAAAAATATCTTATCTGCGGTTATGCTGATAAACATACTGGTACAGTAAAAAGAAATATATGGTTGGCAGAACATCGTGCAAAGAATGTATATACAATTTTAACAGAAGAATTTGGTGTGCCGGCTTCTCAATTGGTTTTGGATGATAAGGGTGGTGTTGACAATATGTTCTACGACGATCCACAGCTAAGCCGTTCTGCGATTATCACTAGATACAATGAAGATAATACTTCAGAAAATCCCGTAGAGGATATTCCAAACGAGTAGAATATAATTCCTTGATAAAAAAATAGAGGTTGTCTAATTTATTAGGCAACCTCTATTTTTTTAGGTAATGTTGCCAAAAATAGTTGGTAATTGAGCGAAAAAAAGACAGGTAACGGGCATCCAAAACAGCCCAAGTTACCTGTCTTTTTTTATTCCTATTTTAAAATTCATAAAAAAAATAAGTTCCGTTAGGGACGATAGTTTCTAGGCAGGTGTAGGAGTGCGTAGCACGGAACCCCTGCTTGAAATGATTGATATACAATACTAGTCCTGTAAGGACGACAGAGATTACATCTGTCGCACCTACGGCGCTTTAATTTTTTTGTAAACTTATTTTGCAGGGATTCCGCACTACGTGCTTCATCACCTGCCTATAGACTGCCGCTCCTTCGGAGCTGATTTGAGTATACTTTTTTTGAACATAAAATAATAACTTTGATGAAAACGTTTTCATCAAAGTTACTATATTCAATTGATAAACATTGTTTTATAATGATTTTACCAACTGTTTTTGTCTATTATACCTTTTTTTAAATCTTCATTCTTATTTACTTCATTACCTGCCTATGAACTGCCGGTGCTACAGAGTTGATTTGAGTATTTCTTTATCTCATTATTTTTTGATATAAAAATAACTTTGATGAAAACTTTTCATCAAAGTTGTACCATTTATTTGATAAACATTATTTTACAAGGATTTTACCAAACGTTGGGTCAATTATGTAGATAAAAAAGGAGGTTGTCTAATTTCTTTAGGCAACCTCTTTTTTATGATGTTAGTTAATATTTTTAACGTATATATAGTGTCCAGTATCTTCGTTTAACTCTAGGTCTTTACCATTGATAGTTATACTATAAGGATATCTGAAATCATGGTTCGGAGAATTCCCATTGGTAGGACTATCGTAACTAAAGACAATAACATCTTTTTCTATGTTAGCACCCCAATCAATAGTTATTTGATAATTATTACAATCGCCCCACCAACATCCTATTTTTATGTAGTTGTTAGTTTCATGTTGTATATGTCTAAATGTATATTTATCATCTTCCTGGTGGGTATCTAGATAGTAGTCTTTTCCAATCTTGGCCTTAGTCTCGCCTTGATGTATGAGCTTTGATGACTCGCCAAGAAGGTCATTGCCTTGATCATCTACTACTTCAATAGCTAAATACATATCGTTATAATAAACTTCTTTATCCTTATTACATGATGCCATAAATAAACAGCATGCAAATAAGATAGATATAATATTTCTCATAATGACTTCTGTTTATTATTTAAGTTTTTACATTTCATATAATATATCAAAATATTCTTCAGCCCACCAGTTAATTGTTGGATCAACATTATTATCACCCCAATTATTATCGTTATCATCAAAGAAATGACCATCAAGATAAAATTCTTCTGAACCATAAGGAATGTATATATCAGGATGAACAAACTCAGAATTATCGAAGACGTATGAACCATCTTCATTATCAGTTTTGATGAAAGGTGGGTAAACCGCATAGCAATACACAGTTTCGAGACTTGTTGTATTACAGAATGCACCTTCACCAATCATTATACAATCTTTAGAAATAACAACTGATTCTATTGAACTACAGTCCATAAATGCTGCGTCCCAAATTTCTACGATTGAGTCTAAAACAATTTCTCCTGATAAAGAAGAACATCCCTTAAATGCATCATGTTGAATAACTTTTACACCTGACATTGAAACTTCTTGAAGATTCTTACACATATAGAATGCTTTTTCCCCGATTGTTTCAACAGATTTCATTTCAACAGATTTCACATCTTCGCAACCAGAGAAAGCGTCTGCAGATATTACATCTACATCTCCCTTAATTACTAGATTATTTAAATCACTTCCTGAGAATGCAGATTTATTTATTGATACAACATTGTCTTCTATTTCAATCAACTCAGCTGTACAGTTATAGAATGCAAAATCATTTATGGAAATAGACTCGTCGTCACTGTTAATTTTGATATATTCAAGATCAGAACCAGGTCCTTTAAATGAATTGCCACCAATAGCTTTTAATGTTCCTGAAAGAAGTACAACCCACTCTTGATTCTCTTCATCATAAATTTGGTCAACTATTTCAAGAGGGTTGCCATCTTCATCAAGGAATGTATCTCCTAATGGGAATGGAACGCTAGCATTGTTGTTTTTGTATCGTATTTGACCCGATGCATTTGTATAATCAGGGTACAGAATAGCCATTGGTTTTATGTGGTTACGTTCGATTGTTATTTGTTTTGCTGTTGATTTTTTGAAATATGTTTGATCGCTAAAGATAACGTTGACGCTAAAACCTTCTGTAAATTTAAAACTGCCAGGAAGAACAAACCAAAATTTAGTTGGGTCATTAGGATTTTGACTTAGCTCAACACCGTTGCCACAGTCTAAAGTTATTTTGGAGGAAGCTGTCTTCTTTATAGTAACAGTAGGGGCACTGTTTTCATTCTTAATTTTAATTGTACCACTTCCAGCCATCTTGTCACCTGTAGAGTTAGCTGTTAATGTAATTCTTTTTATTGTTTTATTTTCGCCAGAGTTATTTACTAATCTTAACTGAAGATAGCTACAGAAGTTTTGGAAATATAATATTTCATCATACTCTGTTTTTCTCTCTATAGCAATCATGCCATTTTCACCGTTTGCATAGGTATCTCCACTGTAGTGCTGCGTTTCTGGGAATGTATAGGTGATATCACCAGTTGATCTGGAAATTGTGGTGTTTTCTTTGTATGGGTATACGCTATAATAATAATCAGTGTTGATTTCTTTACCTTCAGTTGCTGCACCAGATAATTCAAAAATTCCGTGATCTAATTCTTCATAACTTGTCAATCTATATTGTAGATTTTCAGTTGTAAAAAATACAGAAATAGCATCACCTTCAGACCAGTATTGAAAATATTCGGACGAGTTATTTGGATCTACAACCGCGTATGTACGAGTATTGCTTTCTGAGTCATCCCAACTTTCAACTTGGTATTCCCGTGCTGCACGATTATTGCTAGGATCAGAACTAGGGAGGGGAGTTTGTGCATGAAAAGATGCAGGGATAACTATTGGCGCATTTTGTTTATTGCACGAGATGGCAATAAGTGCAATGAGTAAACAGTAAATAATTTTTTTCATTTTTTGCATAATTTAAATTTTACCACCCTTCTACTTCGTCAACTTCATGTTTTTCGTTTCCATATCTGTCATTTATGACGATTCCGGAGATTAGAAAGCCTTTTTCAACTATAACTTCAACAAACTTTACTTCTGGGGAAGTGTAATCTTCTTGTATCTTTATTTTCATTCTTAATATCTTTTATCTTTCTGTATATAAATACACTTTTTTCAAAGTGCAAAGATAGAAAGAAATTTCTAAATTCTTTGCAATATTTTTATTTTTTTTAATATTATAATCGCGCGTATTATAGTAAATTCTGTATCTTTGCATTTTAAATAAGAAACTTCTCTTTACAACCATTTAAAGGGTTTGATAGTGGAGTGAATTTGTTATTATTTAATGCGACTAAGCACTATGATTATAGCAGTAGATTTTGATGGTACGATAGTAGAACACCGTTACCCTTCCATTGGTAAGGAGTACCCTTTTGCCATTGAAACACTCCGCAAATTAACCGAAGAAGGACATCGTCTCATATTATGGACAGTTCGTGAAGGACAATATCTGGATGATGCGGTCGAGTTTTGCCGCAGCAGAGGTCTGGAGTTCTATGCTGTTAATCGAGACTATCCTGAAGAGGATAAGGATTGTAGCGATAGTTATACTCGTAAGATTAAGGCTGACTTGTGGATAGATGATCGAAACTTGGGCGGATTGCCTGATTGGGGAACTATCTATGAGATGATAAACCACAATCTTACTTACGAAGACTTGATGCTCCGTTACGAGAACCACAACACGTGTAAGTCCCCTAAGAGGAGTTTTTTTCAAAGATTGATAAATAAAAAATCAGGCAAATAACAATAAAAAATGAGATTATTACATGTATTTATAATCAGCATCACTATCATGCTATTATCAGGATGTACTTCCTACAAGAATGTTCCATACTTGCAGGAAATAGATACTTTGAATGTTTACTTAGGAGAACCGCTCCCAATGTATGATGCCAAGATTATGCCTAAGGATTTATTGACAATTACTGTAAACACCACTGATCCAGAAGTGGCAGCTCCTTTTAATCTGACAGTCCAGACATCAGTAAATGTTTCTCGCGCCACATCATTGTCGCAGTCGTCAGCGCTTCAGCAATATTTAGTAAGTAATGAAGGTACAATAGACTTTCCTGTATTGGGAGAGCTGAAGGTGGGAGGACTGACAAAAGCTGAAATGGAAGACCTTATTCGAACAAAGTTAGGTGACTATATTGAAGAGACTCCAATAGTAACAGTTCGTATGGCCAACTACAAGATTTCGGTATTGGGTGAAGTGGCAAGACCAGGTGTTTTTACCATCAACAACGAGAAAGTTAGTGTTTTTGAAGCTCTTGCTCTTGCTGGAGACCTTACCATCTGGGGAAAACGTGATAATGTAAGAATCATTCGCGAAGAAGCAGATGGTCGGAGAGAGATAATTACTCTCAATCTCAACAAGGTTGACATTGTGAATAGTCCATATTATTATATGCAACAGAACGATATTCTGTATGTAACACCAAATAAGACCAAGGCTAAAAACTCAGATATAGGACAAAGCACGTCGTTGTGGTTTAGCGGCACCTCTATTTTGGTTTCTATAATTAATATTCTTGCAACCTTCTTAGTATTGAAATAGTAAAATACCCTGATATGACAGAATCTAACATCAAACGTCCAATTCGCAATGATTTACCTAAAGAGGAATTCAATCTTTACGAAATACTTTTCAAATATTTAGCACACTGGCCTTGGTTTATAGTCAGTGTGATAATATGTTTTTTCGTTGCACATATGTATCTTCGCTATAGTACGCCTGTCTATAGTACCAGTGCGAAAATCCTTATCAAGGAACAGGATGGTTATAGTCGTAAGTCTAGCACTCCATTGTCAGATGTTATGGAATTGGCTACTATCAACTTGACCAGCCTTTTTGACAATGAGGTGGAAATTCTCAAGTCGAGAACTTTGAGCAAGAAAGTTGTGTCTAATCTAGGACTATATATTACTCATAGTCAGAAACGTAAGTTTGGCTATGATATTCAGATGTATAAAAATCCTCCCATTCAGGTTTATATGGCTCCTGAAGATGCTGAAAAACTTCGTGGACAGGTTAAAATAATAATGTTATATGACGGTCAGGAACTGACAGCTAATATTAGTTATAGCAAAAATGGAGAATTGGTTACATTAGAAGAGAAATTCTCTGAATTACCGGCAGCATTGCCTACAGACATCGGTGTCATTACTTTTACGCCTTCAGTTGGTTATAATCCTGGAAAAACTGTCGAATTGTTAGCTTACATCTCTAATCCACAATCTACAGCTGCTAGTTTTCGTTCTAGAATGACAGTCTCACCAACTTCTAAGACAACAACAATTGCTAATATAACTGTTAACGATGCGGTTCCAGCACGTGCTGTCGATTTTATCAACCAATTGGTGAAGGTATATAACGAAGAGGCTAACAATGAGAAAAATGAAGTAGCACAGAAAACCGCTGAATTTATTGAGGAACGTATCTCTATCATTAACCGTGAATTGGGTAGTACGGAAAATGAATTAGCTACATTCAAACAACGTTCAGGTTTGACTAACCTTACTAGTGATGCACAAATAGCTCTGCAAGAAAAATCACGCTATGAGCAACAGCTAGCAGAAAATGCCACCCAACTTAATCTGGTACAGGATCTACAGACATACATTTTGGATACCAATAATATCAATGAGGTCATACCTTTTAATATAGGTCTGAACGATGCTAATTTAAAAAATTTAATTAGTCAATATAACACTTTGATTATAGAACGTAAGCGTCTTATGCGCACTTCATCTGAAAACAATCCTGCTGTTATTAATAAGGATATAAGTATTGAAGTGATGCGAAGCAATGTTCAGGCTAGTATCAGTAGTGTCTTACGCGGCTTGCAGATTACACAAAATAATATGCAGCAAGAGGCTGATAAGTTTATGGGACGAATCAACGATGCTCCAAAACAAGAACAAGAATTCATGACTATCCAGCGTCAGCAGGAAATCAAAGCTACACTTTACACATTGTTGCTCAAAAAACGTGAAGAAAATGCTCTCACTCTTGCCGCTACAGCTAGCAATGGACGTATAATAGAAGCACCATCATCTGGCGCGTTGATTGCTCCTCGCAAGAAAATGATTTTTGTGACAGCTTTAATATTAGGTCTAGGATTGCCTATAGGTATCATTCTTTTGATGGAATTGCTTAAATATAAGATTGAAGATAGGAGAGATGTCGAAAAACTGACAAAGATTCCAGTCATTGGTGAAATACCGTCAGTCCCGCAAACACTTAAGAATAATATTAACAACATAGTAGTTCGCGAGAATAAGAACGCTATGATGGAAGAAGTTTTCAGAGCTATCCGTACTAACATTCTCTTTATGTTGGAGAAAGACCAGAAAGTTATTCTTGTTACATCGTCTATACCTCAGGAAGGAAAATCATTCATAGCTGCCAACTTAGCAGTAAGTCTTGCTTTCTTGGGTAAGAAAACTCTTATTGTTGGAATGGATATCCGCAAACCAGGTCTTAATAGAACCTTTGGGTTCAGTTCACGTTCTCATGGAATTACTAACTATTTGATAAAACCTGAAGAAGTGAATATATTTGATATGATTATAGATTCTGATATAAGTCCCAACCTCTATATCCTGCCAGGCGGTTCAGTACCTCCTAATCCTACAGAATTGGTGTCCCGACCAATCTTTGATGAAACTATGGAGATGCTTAAAAAACATTATGACTATATCATCCTCGATACGGCTCCTATAGGATTGGTAACAGATACTTCTATCATTGCTCATGTGGCTGATGTCGGAATAATGGTATGTCGTGCAGATTACACTCCTAAAGCAGCTTGCCAGAATATCAACAATCTGCAGAAAGATCAGATCTTCACTAAGTTGGCTACTATAGTAAATGACATAGATATGAGCTTGCGCAAGAATAGTTATAGTTATAATTATGGACGTAAGTATGGCTATGGTTATGGACGTAAGTATGGTTATGCTTATGGCTATGGTTATGGCTACGAGAGTGAAAATGACAAAAAGGAGGAGAAATAAATTCTCCTCTTTTTTTATAAAGCTTTTTAGAATCTAATTGTTCTCGCTAATAATCCCAATGTTTTTTTCCAAAAAGAAACTCCTAACAACTGATGTTTTAACTTGAAGATATGCATCCGATTGCGTAATTGGAACCAATAGGTTTTGATAAAACCTCCAACTATCTTTTTTCTATAATAAGGTGGATACAAAATCTCTTGCATCATTATGTTGGCTAAATTGTAATTTTTTTCTATTGGAACTGATAATCCAAGATATTGGTTACATAATTGTGTCAAAGTTGTAACTGTCTGATTGAAATATTTGTTATCTAGTTCTGATGGCAGTTTCATCCCTTTCTGCTTGAGCAATAAAACCCAGTCGCACAGATGTTTAAGTGATAAGCCCATGCCATAATGTTGTGCCGCATGAAGAGAAACAAATACTGAATCAAAAGTAACAGAGGGTACTTCTATTTGGCATTCTCCATCCAATAGTTCCACAACTTGCGTATTGAAATGCTTCTTTAACCACAGCTCCGCTTTGATTGTAGTTTGACATCCAGCTTCATATAAAAACATTTTATGATTTTCAAATGTAACTCCATTGAAACCGAATTTACTATGTTTCTCAAACAATGATTCACATATTATAGCACCTTGTTTACGAATCAATTCGTCTGCCATACGATTGGCTTCCTCATCGGTCATCAGTGTTTTATCTGCTGAATAAGTGTATATGTCAATGTCACCGCTCTCTCTTTGAGCAGGTACGGGATAAAATCTAGACAAACCGATACCTTTCAGTATTACGGTAGCTATGTTATGTTGGGCGAAAAATTGTGTCAGAGCGTTTGCTGCCTGACAATGTTTTCTGTATTTTTCTAATTGTTCTTTTTCACGTAATGCCCAGGATAACTTTACGTTCAAAGGTGGATTGTACTTTATCGGCAAGCGTTCGATGCCACTCCATGCTAAAGAAGAAATGCCTTGATGCACTGCCAATCGATAACACTTTAACCAATCCTCTTCGGTAGCATGCTGAAAAAAAACGGTCTCTACATCTTTTTGGTGTAAAGATGCACGAAGTAATGCTAATAGCATGTTCTCTGGACATCCTAAGTTCAAAGCTTTTATGGTATGTGACATAATCTTTTCCACCTTAATAAATTCATTTTAACACTTAATGCAAAAGTAATAATATTATGTGAGAGAGAAAAGATCATATCCAATATTTCTGCACAGCGTCTCGCCGAATTGAAATTCTTGTCCTGCTGTGGTGTGGATATGTCCGAAAAGATGATAAGTAGGTTACGCCTCTGCGACTAAAAAACTTGTTGTCCAATAGTCTTGTAGTCTTGTTGACTTTTATTATCTTTGCATAATAAAATAATTCATTAGACGCCACGGGGTGACGTCTCTACAATTTTAATTGAATTACCATGGGCAGAAATAAGTTTTCACAACGCGAGATAGATATCATTCGTAAGCTTTTAAGTCGTAAGGTGGCGGGCAACCGTGGCGGTCAGAAGATGGTTCGTCATACTTTACGCACCGTCTTCAATTTCAATATCTCTGATTTCAACGTGCAAGGTCAGCCTTTCGGTCCGCTCGACCTCGATGAATGTGTACGTCGTCGCAGAATTCAAATCCTCGACGAGGCGACGATAGAGGCAATGAAACTACGTTATGCCGAGAAGAAACAATACGAAGAGACTCTCAACCAGGCGGAAGCTATCGCCAATGGTGAAGTGGAAGACTGGCAAGAAGTCTTGAAACAGTGGAATGAATATTACGCCACAGAACATTAAGGCTGTTGGCTTTTATCTTCTGAACTTGAATCAAAAAACTTTAGTCCTTAGCCTTTTGACTATTGTATTTTTCTGGGCGTTCCGGCAAAGCCGTCGGGCTTTCCGCTATATCTTTGCTCGCTTTTGTTTTCTCCTCGCTCAAAAAATCCCGTAGTCCGTGGTCCGAAGTCCCAAGTCCGAGCTTCGCAAAGGATGCCGCTTCAATCCCTAACGCTTAGGGAGTTCTATTAATATCCAAGGAATCTGAAAAATTTGAATCATCTCAATGTTTTTGTAAAAAATTAAATTGCATAAATCAATTTTTAGATATAAATTTATTTTTCTCATGGCATTTTTTCTATCTTTGTTGTTATATTTTTGTTATGAAAAAGATAATTCTTTCTATATGGAATTTTTATGCCGACGGCTTTAAGAATATGACATGGGGCAAACCTCTGTGGGTTTTAATAATTCTTAAAGCCGTTATTCTTTTCCTGGTGTTGAGAATGTTCTTCTTTCGTCCTACTATGGCTGGCAAAACAGAGGAACAAAAAAGCGAATATGTTGGAACTCAATTGATGAATCCTAATAACAAATAATAAAATTTAAACTTTAAAATATTAAACTAAAAGAATTATGATAGAAAGTGCATTAGTCGATTGGTCGAGAGCTCAATTTGCTCTTACTGCTGCTTACCACTGGATTTTTGTCCCGCTCACTCTTGGGCTCGCAGTGATAATGGCAGTCATGGAAACTCTTTATGTCGTCAAAAAAGACGAGTTCTGGAAAAACACTGCTAAGTTCTGGATGAAGATTTTTGCCATCAATTTCGCAGTAGGCATTGCAACAGGTATCATCCTCGAGTTTGAATTCGGAACCAACTGGAGTAACTACTCCTGGTTTGTTGGTGACATCTTCGGTGCACCACTTGCTATCGAAGGTATCTTCGCCTTTTTTATGGAGGCAACTTTCTTCGCGGTGATGTTTTTTGGATGGGAAAAGATAAGCAGGAAAGTGCATCTCGCCTCTACTTGGTTTGTAGCTATTGGCTCGGCTATCTCAGCTTTATGGATTCTCATAGCGAATTCCTGGATGCAACATCCTGTGGGAATGGAGTTTAATCCAGATACTGTTCGTCATGAGATGGTAGATTTCTGGGCTCTCGTGCTTAATCCAGTGGCAGTGTCAAAATTTTTCCATGCAGTCTTTAGCGGATGGATGACAGGTGCTGTCTTTGCTATCGGTATCAGTTGCTGGTATCTCCTCAAGAAACGTGAGACTCGTTTTGCTCTCGCTAGTATCAGAGTATCAGCCATAGTCGGTATCATCGGTACTTTTGCTGTCATGCTCAGCGGTGATAGCTCTGGTATTCATGTAGGAAAATATCAGCCTATGAAACTCGCTGCTGCTGAAGGCCTCGAAGAAGGTGGACCTCGCGCTCCTTTCTCAATAGTGCCTGGTGTTGAAATACCTGGTATGTTGTCTATACTGGCCACTCACGACATCGACGGTTATGTCCCTGGAATCAATGATATTATCGAAGGCTATACTACTCCTGATGGTATAGTTAATATCTCTGCAGAAGAGAAAATGGCAAAAGGTAGAGCTGCTCTTGAATCTTTTGCAAAATATCGTGAGTTGAAAGATAGCGACCCTGCGGCAGCTGCTGAGGCTCGCAAAGTACTCGACGAAAATGTCGATTATTTCGGCTACGGTTATATTGATAATACCCAAGAACTGGTGCCTAATGTCCCATTGATATATTGGTCATTTCGTGTAATGGTATATTTGGGCAGTTTCTTACTTCTTCTCATGATTGTCGTCTTGTGGATGGAATGGAAAGGAAGTCTTACTAATATGAAATGGTTACAATGGGTATCGCTTCTTTCAATCCCATTGGTATATTTCTGCGGTCAAGCAGGTTGGATCGTTGCTGAAGCTGGCCGTCAGCCTTGGACAATAGAAGGCTTGCTGCCTGTCAACGCTGCTGTCTCAAGTGTTAGCGTAGGTGCTGTGCAAACTACATTCTTCCTTTTTGTAGCGATATTCACTCTCTTCCTCGCCATCGAAATGCGTATCATATTTAAAGCTATAAAACAAGGTCCAAAAATTGAAGAAATGAAAGGAGAATAAATTATGATTACATACGAATTTTTACAGAATTACTGGTGGTTTTTAATAGCTCTTCTCGGCGGACTTCTCGTATTCCTTCTCTTTGTCCAGGGTGGCAACGCATTGATATTTCTGGCAGGTAAAAACGAGACACAACGTCAGCTGATAGTCAACTCTACAGGTCGTAAGTGGGAACTTACATTCACCACTTTAGTTACATTCGGCGGTGCTTTCTTCGCCTCGTTCCCATTATTCTATAGTACCAGCTTTGGCGGTGCCTACTGGGTATGGATCCTGATTTTGATAACATTTGTGTTTCAAGCTGTGTCATACGAATTTCAAAATAAGGCAGGAAACATTTTAGGAAAAAACACATTCCGTATATTTCTTACCATCAACGGTTGTCTTGCACCTTTATTAATAGGTACTGCAGTAGGAACATTCTTCACAGGTTCAGATTTTATGGTCGATAAGAATGCTGTCGGTGATGTCAGTTCTCCTGTAATTAGTCGTTGGGCTAACAGCTGGCACGGATTGGAAGCTGTCGCTAATCCATTCAACGTGGAGTTTGGCCTAATGGTGATGTTCCTTGCTGTATGTCTTGGCGCATTATATATGATTAATAATATTGATGACAAAGACCTATGCACTAATTTGCGTCGTAGTCTTATGATATGTTTCGGAGGTTTTCTACTAATGCTCGTTCTTGTTCTTGTTCAATTTATCACTATCGAAGGTTTCGCTGTCGATGCAGAAGGTGTCGTCTTTATGGAGAAAGGAAAGTATTTCCATAACTTGATACAAATGCCAGCGGTATTGATACTATTCTTATTAGGAGCTGTATTGTTAGTATTTGGTGTTGTCATGACTTTGATTAAAAAAGAATTTAACAGAGGAATATGGATCACTGGTCCTGGTACGGTACTGGCAGTTATGGCTATCTTTATGATAGTTGGTTATAACGGAACTGCTTATTATCCATCGACAGCTGATATACAAAACTCCTTGACATTGTCTAATAGCTGTTCAAGTGAATTTACCTTAAAGACAATGGCGATAGTATCTTTGATAATTCCATTTGTAGTGGCATATATCGCATACTTCTGGCGTCAGATGGATAAGAAATCATTGACAAAGGAAGAGTTGGAAAAAGGAGAGAAATATTAAAAAACAAAGACGTGTCGATGTTTTGTTCAGAGACACGTCTTTAAGACTTGATTTTATATTCATACTATAGGGGCGGATTTTACGTCCCTATATTTTTTCTTTTATAGTCTCAACATTGGATCTTGCGATATTGACAGGTATTGACTGTCCTATTGTTTCGATGTTGATGATGATTCTGTGTTTACCATTTATTTTGACGAATCGTCCGACAAGATCTTTCATCTGTCCTGTTTTCACTCTTACCAACTCACCTTCTTTAATATCTTCGTAATCGATTTCGTGGAAGTCGTTGTCGCTAATATATTCCTTTATTGCAGCTATCTGATTCTCTGGAACAGGAATAGCCTGTTTTTCAAATGTTATAAACTTTACTACACCTGGAACTTGTAGTACGTTATAATAATCTTTTAATGTAATATGAACAAAAATGTATGAACGGAACAATGGTTCTTCCACTTTTTTCTTGCGGTCACTCCATTGTTTTATTTTTGTTACTAAAGGAAGAAATGACTCGATGTCTTTGTCATTAAGCAGTTTGAAAACCTTTTTCTCACTTCTTGACTTGACATAGACAGCGAACCATTTCTTATCTTCATTTATGTTAATCATTATAATGACAAATATATTGTCCTGTTATTTACGTTTTTTCTTATTGTCGATATCGTGTTCTTCATCGTAGTAACCATGTCCGTAGCCGTAGCCTTTGCCATAGCCGTAGCCATAACCGTAGCCGTAACCGCCGTAACCGTAGCTGTAACGATAGCCGTAAGCACCTTGGTAGTTGATACCGTTGACAACCAAGCTGACACTATAATTACGTTTTTCCAGGTCGTTGATAACAACTTCAAATGCTTTTTTATTAGTTACGTTTTGACGAACGACATATAATGAAGTATCAACGAATTTCATCAATAATAATGCGTCTGTTACCCATAAGAGAGGAGGTGTATCGATGATGATATAATCGTATTTTTCCTTCAGTTCAGCAAATAATTTTTCGCAGCGGTCAGATGCGATCAACTCGGCTGGATTTGGAGGGACAGGACCTGCTGTTATGATGTCGAGGTTTGGCAATTTGCCAGATGCTTGTATTATTTCATCAACAGATGCTTTGCCAGCCAGATAAGAACTGACACCTGTTCTGTTTGAAATACCGAACTCTTGATATAAACGAGGTTTGCGTAAGTCCATACCTATCAATACGGTTTTCTTTCCATACATGGCATAGATGGAAGCCATGTTAATAGAGATGTATGTCTTACCAATACCTGGAGAGTCAGCTATGACTGAGAATATACATTTATCTTTGCCTTGAACAATATATTCGATATTTGTTCTGATAGATCTGAAAGCTTCAGAAACAGGTGACTTAGGTGAGTCGATGACAAATGTAGAACTCGATTTAGCATCTTTAGGACTTGTGTAAGGAATCTGTCCGATGATAGGTAGTTTGCTGATCTTTTCAACATCGCTTCTTTCGATAACCTTTGTATTGAGTATCTCTTTGAGGAAGATCAATGCTGCAGGGACACCGCATCCCATTACCAAACATACGAGATATACCATCATGCTTTTTGGAGCTACTTTTCTTGCTCTTGACACGCGGGCCTCGTCGATGACGCTATTGTCAGGGCTGTTACTTGCCATCACGATCTGTGCTTCAGCACGTTTTTGCATCAAGAACTTATAAAGTTCGTCGTTCAATGCGAACTTACGTTCGTAGCCTAAATATGCACGTTGGGTTGTAGGAAGTTGTTTGATTTGTTCTTCGTATGTCTTGATTTGATTAGATAATTCCTTGATGGTGACGTTAGTGTTGTTGATCATGTTGTTGATGTTCTCCAACAATTGTTTCTTGGTTTGGACTATCTGTTCGTCTATTGTCAGAATGAAAGGGTTCTTTTCTGTTGATGTAGCTAATTGCTCAGCTTTCTTTGATGATAATGCAACCAATTCTAAAACGAGTTTGTTGAGCATCTGATCTTGAATACCCATAGCGCTTGGTACGACCAATTTGTTCAAGTCATCGATATTTTTGTTGATGTAATCTTGAAGATTTTGATAGTATTTTATACTTAATTCCAATTCTGACTTACGTCTTTCAATGTTCTTGAGGTGATTGAACATCTCTGTAGATTGAGCGTTCAAGTCCATGAAATCGTTGCCTTCTTGGAACATTTGAAGATCGCTCTCTGCTTTATGAAGTGAGTCTTGGATGCCGATCAATTGTTCGTCGATGAAGATAACGGTATTTTCTGAAACGAGGTTCTTTTGTTCCAGATTTCTTTCCATATATTCTTCTAACAACTGATTAAGGTAATCTGTAATCTTATGAGGATTGTATCCTTGTATTGTCATATTTAAGATAGAAGACTCTTTTGTACTCTGTACGATTGAAAGTCCGCTCATTTCTGCTATGAGTGACAATCTGCTCTTGATGGTAAAACTGTATTTAGGGATAAATTCGGCTTCCGGATCAGGATTGTAATTGCTGTTTAAAACAATTCTGAAACTGTTATAGCCGTTGTTTATCCATTCACCGAATTTATATTCTCCTGAATATTCTGGTAATTCTATTTTGCCTACATTATTGTCAGTCATGAAGTCATAGATATATTTCAAGCCTTCTTTTGATTTTAGACGATAATGTTCGTTGTCGATAAATTCTATAGAATAATTATTTCCAACCACTTGTAAAGTGTCGTAATTAAGCTCGACATTAAATGGTGTTTCTTTGTATAATTCTTTTGTTGATACGCGGCCCTTCTGATAATAAGAAACATTGAAGAACTCAAGTTCTTTTATTGTTCTTTCTTTAAGGCTGTAAGATTGAAGTATTCCAATTTCATTGTCGATGTTGATATTACTCTTAAATGTCAGACCTGTCATCATAGAAGTCGGGTCTATTCCCATCTTGTCTTCCTTTACGAAGACAGATGCTGAAGTTTGATATACGCTAGGAGTATATCTGTTGTAAATGAAACCAAGAACTAATGCGATAGAAACGCCTATGACGAAAAGATACCAGTAGCTAAGTACTTTGATTATTAATACTTTAAGATTTAATGTATCATCTTCTTCTTGATATTGAGGTCTGTTTTGTAAGTCTGTATTATTCATGTCAAATTATTTTTTTCTGTTATTTAAGATATACTGCAACGAATGTGAAGCATGTTATTAAGAGAGACATAGCTGAGATGATAGTGCCGTAAGGGATGCTGGTGAAACCAAATTGTTTTGTTTTCAATGGCTCAATATATATGATATCGTTAGGCTTCAAGTAAAAATCTGGTGATGAAAGTATGTCGGCATCGTTAAGGTTCACTCTTACAATCTGAGATCCTTTTGGTGTCTGGTGTATAATTTTTATTGCAGATTTGTTTGCGAAGTCTGTCGCATTGCCTGCTAAAGCTATAGCTTGGAAGATGTTGATGTCTGACTGATATATCTGATATTGTCCAGGTTTTAAGACTTCACCTAATATGGTTAGGTTGAAAACACCTAACTTCACATAAACGATAGTTTCTTTGAGATATTCGCTCATAATTCCTTGAACCTTGGTCTGAATCTCATCTATGGTAAGGTCTTTGACAAAAACACTGCCTACGAAAGGAAGTTCTATATTGCCGTCGTCACCGATAGTGTATCCGTTAAGATATATAATCGGATTGCCGCTGGCATATTGGCTTGATATAGATCCCATAGCTCCTGATTGGTTCATTGAGTTGAAATATTTGGCGAACATTTCATCAAGGCTTGCAATTCTTATGAACAGGTTGTCGCCTGGTTGGACCTTGTAGCTGAAATTACGTTCATTCTCGTACTCTATAGACATGAATGAGCTGTCGCTCAGCATGGTTTCATTCTGTAGATACAGGATTTTCTTTTGTGGTACACATGATGTGAACGTCATGATTGCCATAGCAGCCATGGCGCATAATACTAATACTATTCTTTTCATAAAATTAAAATTTTCTTATTTTGCATCAATGTATTTCAATTTCAGACTTTTGATTCCGCAAAGTGGGTCTTTAGGATATTTGTTCTCTATCTGGAATCGGTATGTGTCGTTATCAGTTAGTGTCATCTCGTTTGCAACAGGAAGTACGAATGTATAATAACCGTCTTTTTTCTCTGCATTCCAGTAGCCTTCTGTATCTTTCAACATGAACTTGTAATCTTTGGTACGATAGATTCCGTCAGAGTTGCTGATAGTTATGTTGAGAGGGAAAGAACCGTCTTTTTGATGGTTTATATATTCGTTAGGATATTTGTCAGAAACAACCACTTCTATAGCAAGATCGTATGTGACAGGAGCTTTGGTTATCGCCATATCTCCCTTGAGATATTCAAAACGTTGCCATTCTTCATTTGGAAACTCCTTGTGAATTATGATATTATCTTGCTTGTTGTTACAAGATGAAAATAAAATTAATGATAATAATATTAGATTAAATATGTAGCGCATTGGTATAACTTTTCACTCTGCGAATTTAATACTTTTTTCCATTCAAAAAAACAAATAAATGCAGTATTTTTTATAATTTTGTTACCCTGAAATAAGGTATTTAGTTATGATAAAGAACAGGGTCAATTACGCGTCGAGAAAGTATGTCATCATTGCGATTTTTACTATCGTTGTCTTGACTCTGTTGATAAAATTATTCATGATTCAGATAGTGGATCAGTCTTATAAAAGATCTTCTGAAAACAATACTCTTCGCTATATCACTCAATATCCTGCGCGTGGAAAGATTTATGATAGAAACGGTAAGCTTTTGGTTTATAATGAGGCGATCTACGATTTGATGGTGATACCACGTCAGGTGAAAAAACTCGATACTTTGGACTTCTGTTCTTCGTTGAATATCTCTCGTGACTTTTTCAATGAAAGGATGTTGAAGGCTCGCCGTTATTCTTCTTTCAGCCCATCCGTTTTTATGTCGCAGATTACCAAAGAAGAATATGGTATGATAGCTGAGAATCTTCACCGTTATCCGGGCTTTTATTTTCAGACGCGTTCTGTCAGGAATTATCCCTATCCTATAGCGGCTCATACCTTGGGCAATATCGGTGAGGTCAGCAGGAAAGATCTGGAGAGAGACTCTTATTACAAGGGCGGTGACTATATAGGAAAGTCGGGAATAGAGTCGTTCTATGAAAAAGACCTTAGAGGCGAAAAAGGTATCAAAATAATAGTTGTTGATGTTCATAATCGTGAGAAAGAACGTTTCATGGATGGTCAGTATGACACTCTTCCTGTTGCAGGCAAAGACATATATCTCGGTATTGATGCAGATCTTCAGGCATACGGAGAGGCTCTTATGAAAAACAAGACTGGTTCTATTGTAGCTATCGACCCTTCTACAGGTCAGATACTTGCCTTGGTGACAAGTCCTTCCTATGATCCTAATGAACTTGTTGGAAGGGTTCGTGGAGAGAATTATTCCAAGTTATTAAACGACACTCTCAAGCCTCTCGTCAATAGGGCTACCAGCGGCATATATCCCCCCGGATCTACTTTCAAAATGGTCAACGGACTGATAGCGCTTCAGAGCGGTGTGGTCAAGGCTAACTCGGCATATCCTTGTAATGGACAGGAAAGCCAGCCTATACGATGTACTCATAGCCACAATTCTCCAGTGGCTCTTTATGAAGCTATTGAAAATTCATGTAATCCATATTTCTGGGAGACTTTCCGCGATATGTTCAATTCTTCTCGCTTTGCTTCTTCGAAAGATGCATACCAATATTGGTATGACTTGGTGACGAGCTTTGGATTGGGTTCTGCCTTTAAGACTGATATTCCATCGGAGATGTCGGGTAACATACCGAAGAGTTCCTTGTATGACAAGATGTATCGTGGCGTATGGAACGCATTGACGATAAGGTCGCTAAGTATTGGACAGGGCGAGATATTGGTGACACCGTTACAGCTGGCTAACTTGGCGGCTGCTATTGGTAATGAGGGCTACTACTATCCTCCACATCTTATCAAAGCTTTCAGTGATGGCACAGCGATAGACTCCAATATGACGACAAAGAAAGTAATAGACATAAAAGCTCGGCATTTTAAGGATGTTAAAATAGGTATGTGCCGTGTCTTTGAAGGTGAGAGTGGAACAGCACGCTATTCTAAAATAGATAGTATTCAGGTGGCAGGTAAGACAGGTACCGCTGAGAATCCTCATGGCGACGATCACTCTCTGTTCATGGGTTTTGCTCCTGTCGAGAATCCGCAGATTGCCATAGCCGTCGTAGTGGAGAATGCAGGCTTCGGTTCCCAATGGGCAGCCCCGATGGCAAGTCTCATGATTGAGAAATATCTGCGAGGCTATATAAAGGATAGTAAAAAAGAAAAGAGATTTATAGAATAAAATGGCAAATGACAAAAGACTAAAATGAAGGGTGTTTGTTGACCGTAGTCTGATGTCAGTCGATGGCAAGAATATGACGACAAGAAATAATATAATAGGAAAGATAGACTGGTGGTTACCGATGATGTATCTCGCTTTGGTAGTGATAGGTGTATCTGCTATTTATGCTGCGGCCTTTAACGAGAATAATCCTAGTATCTTTGACTTCTCGCAGCATTATGGAAAACAGTTGCTTTTTGCAGGTGTGAGTATCTTCTTGGGTTTGATGATAATGCTTATTGATGCGAAGTTCTTCAACGCTTTTGCGTATGTGATATACGGTTTGTCAATATTGACGTTGCTTTATGTCCTTGTGGCTGGATCCACCATAGCGGGTTCTAAATCATGGATACAGATAGGTGCTTTTTCGTTTCAGCCGTCCGAGTTCGCGAAGTTTGGGACAGCGTTGGCAGTAGCGCATTATCTCGGTGACATAAACACCGACTTTTCTAAGTTAAAGACGCAGATGGTGGCATATGCTATGGTGCTTTTTCCGATGATGCTTGTCTTGTGTCAAGGCGACGCTGGCTCGTCTCTTGTCTTTTTGGTCTTTATTTTGGTATTTTACCGAGAGGGAATGTCGGGTAATATATTACTGATTGGATTGGCAGCTGTAGCTTTCTTCCTTCTTACTCTTTATTTCTCAAAATGGTATGTGCTGATAGGATTGGCAATTATCTTTGTTGCTTTAATATTTATTATAGAAAGGACAAAGAAAAATATCTGGAAATTGATAGCTGTATTTGCAGCGTCAGCTATGTTTGTGTTTTCTGTAGATTTCTTCTTTTATGAGGTGTTGAAACAGCATCAAAGGACTCGTATCAATATCATTTTAGGTGTAGAGAAAGACATCTACGGTGTTGGATATAATCTGCATCAGTCAAAGATTGCTATCGGTTCTGGTGGTCTAACAGGAAAAGGTTATTTGCAAGGTACGATGACGAAATATAATTTTGTGCCAGAGCAGCACACCGACTTTATTTTTTGTACTATAGGAGAGGAGTTCGGATTTATCGGCTCTCTTGTGTTGCTGTCGCTTTATCTTGCTTTTTTGATAAGGATAATAATACTAGCAGAGCGGCAGCGTTCGTCATTTAGCAGAATTTATGGCTATGCTATAGCTTCTATAATATTCTTCCATCTGATGGTAAATATTGGAATGACAATAGGATTACTTCCTGTTATTGGAATCCCATTGCCATTCCTTAGTTATGGAGGTTCAAGCCTTCTTATGTTCAGCCTGATGTTTTTCGTCTTTTTGAAACAAGATGCGAATAGGATGAATATTTTATAAAATTTCTATAAATTTTAATTACTATATTCCATAGTACTCAATTAATTCAAAAAGACTTAGTTGCTTTGAATGGTTATTTGTAGGATAGGATTTTACTTTTTTCAGTTCTATTTTAATCTTTGATAGTATATTTGTATAGTATTCTATACTATATAAATTCATGGTGTATTTGTCTCTAAAAAAAATATCTAAAAGTTGAACATATAATTCATTATAGTGGTATTTTAGTTTATCATATATTTGTTGAATAAATATTTTTTCTTGCTGTGTTAAGAGCCTTAAATCTACTACATATCCTTTGTTTAAATCGTTAGGTTCGAATTTTATTAGTCCATTTGCATATTGTCTGGAATTATCCATAAATATCTCTTTTGCAACGTCTGTTATAAGATAAGAAAACAGAATGTTTGTATCTATATTGCTGATGTTATATACGCAATGAAATGTTGTAAGATTATACACACCAGCTTCATTCATTATAAATTTTAGTTTTTTTCTATTAAATACAGATACCCAAATTGGTGATGGTTTTCTGTTTTCAATTGCATACCATGGCTTTCTACTAGCAGTTAGATATTTTTTATTAATTCCAGAATCTTCTCCTAATTTTAAATAACTTTTGACTTGGTTGTCATAGTTATCTAAACATCCATTAAAGAGGAAAACCGATTTGTCGTTATTTGCTAGTTCTGTAAATTCATCAATTGAAAATATTTGATTAGACACATCTGCAGAATGGCAAATACATGGTAAAAAACAATGGTCTTTAATGTTGTATCTTTCAATTTTAGATTTGTTGAATGTGAAATAATTGTTTGCGCCAGTTGCAATTCCTCTTGATACTTTTGCAAATGTTGAAAATGGAACTAAATTGTTATATTTGATATTATTGGTTTCTGAATAATATTTTTTCCATTTTTCTTCAGGGTTTAATTGGTCGATATTTATAATGATACCATTGTTTATAGATTCTTCTAAATTTGAAATTTCATTGATGACGGAAAAACTTATATTTTTAGATTGATCATCCTTTGAACATAATAGTATGCATGCTGTAGTTAATGCTTTGTTAAAAGCACATTGAGAAAAATCTATTATGATAACATGACGTAAAGTGCCGCTTTTCAATAGTGCTTTTTTAACTTCAACTCCATAGTCGGAATTTAGAAATTCAGATGGTACAATATAAGCTAATCTTCCTCCATTGTTTAATTGTGATATTGATTTTAATAGAAAAAGAGTGTATATATTAGTAAATCCGTTTAGTTTGATGTTTAAATGATTGTTGATTGATGAGATGTATTTTGAGTTATTATAATCATGAAATTTTAGATACGGAGGATTACATATTATAGCGTCATATTTTTGTTCCCAATCGGAATCAAGGTAATCAGCATAATTTATATTTACTTGTTTAGGAATATAATTTGTTGCGTGTGATAAAATAATATCATCAGTTTCGTATGCATCAATTTTTATGTCGCATGATGTTCTTATAGTTCTTGAAAAAATACCTAATCCGTATGCAGGTTCAAGGATAGAGCCTATCTCGTTTTGTCCTAATATCCATTTGCACATAAAACGCGCAATATCGGGTGGGGTAAAGAATTGTGCATATTTTTTTCTGTGATCCAAAGAAACACTAGATATGTATTTTTCCTCTGGTGTCATGATTATAATTTATTGTCAAATAATGATTCGAACTTTTCTGTGTCTATGTAAGCGTGACCGCCATTGAAATGAACGTAAAACAACAGTCTGCCTCTGTTCATTTCTTTGCGAACACTATTGTGTGTAGGTTCCTCAACGCGAGATGCTATGCATGTTCCAGCTTTAGTATTAATCTTAATTGTTGTTTTATTCTGATTTTTTTCATCGGCTTCAACAGAAAAATATTTGTCTTCATTGTCTGTGTCAGAAATTATGCGTAATATTCTTTCAAATGAAATGCCAAATATCTTGTCGAAAAAAACTTGTACATAATAATGTGGTACACCTGTTGTTTCTATCCATTTGTTTACGACTTTTAAATCTTCTACTTTTGGAGTGATTGATAAATAATCTCTTTTTTGTATTTCTTTTAATGCTTCCCTGATTTTTTTGAAAAGGGAACTTAATTCGGTTAATCTATCTGATGATCTCCATGTGGGAGATTTAAAATTTATAATATGGATATTGTTTTCAGTTATTGACTCTAAGATATTTATATATTGTTGGCGTTTAGGTGTTTCTTCTAATAAATCTCTATAATTGTTAAGTATTATTTCGCGTGTTTCAATTATATTATTAATGTTTCTATGTGTATTTGAACGCATTATTTCATCATATTTATCTATGAGAAAAGCACTTGATCTAACTTCAATTCCAGCAATGGCTTTTTTAACGTATTCTAATATATCTGTGTGGGAAATTTGGCTAATGTCATTTCCCAAACATTCATCATAATCTTCTTTTTTGAATAAAAGAAGATCTGGGCGTTTTCCAATTTCGTCAAGTTCTTGTTGGTATGATTCATAAAATTCATTAAACCCTTCTTCTCCAGCAATAATATCATCTGATTTGCCATATCTTACAGCTACAATATTATTGGATAATTCATTAATAGCTCTAAAAAGTACATCTTCAGCCCAATCTCCTTGTTCTTTGTTTGTTATAAAATTTGAAGATGCTTGAGTAGGCATCCTGCCCTTATCGCGAGGAGCGTTAAAGTCAACTAATGAAGTGGATATTTTAGATGTAAGCTCTTGAATTATATTGTAGTATTCACTCATATTATTATGTATTTATTCCATAAATTTATATATACAAAATTATAATTATTTTCTTAGTATATTATATTTTTTAGATATGGTGATTAAATATTTATAAAAAAGTCGGTTTGAAATTAATGTCACTAAATTCAAACTGACTTTTTATTTATCTAGAATTCTATATTAAATTCCCAAAGATATTCCTAGTCCCATCGCGGTCTTGACAAGGTCGTTGTCCATTGTCACGAAGTTCATTTTTGCCACTGCGTCTTCTAAAGGTACGGAGATGATGTTAGGATGACGATATGCCACCATCTTGCCGTATTCTTGATTTAACACCATTTCAAACGCTTTGACACCGAACTGTGCTGCGAGTACTCTGTCGTATGCCACTGGCACGCCGCCTCTCTGGAGGTGACCTAATGTTGTCTCACGCATGTCGTGTTTGAAGCCTGCAGCTTTCATCTGTTCAATGAATTTCTGTCCGATGCCGCCGAGTTTCACGTTCTCGTAACCTACTTCTTTGCTTACTTCAAAGACTTGTTGTCCGTCTTTAGGTTTAGCGCCTTCTGATATAACTACGACAGCGAATCCTCTGTCGTTGACGAATCTGCTTTCTAATTTTTCTTTAACTTTCTCGATGTCGTATGGAAATTCTGGAAGGAGGCAGACTTCGGCTCCGCCCGCAACGGCTGCGTTTAAAGCAATCCATCCGGCGTCGCGTCCCATTACCTCTAATACAAAGACTCTGTTATGACTTGCCGCTGTAGTCACTAATTTATCTACCGACTCAGTGGCTATCTCGACAGCGGTCTGGAATCCGAAAGTGCTGTCGGTCATCGATAGGTCGTTGTCTATCGTCTTGGGAACACCGATGATGTTTAATCCCTTGTCAAATAATTTCTTGGATATTCTCTGCGATCCATCGCCGCCGATGTTGATGACACAGTCGATGCCCATATATTGTAGTTTTCTGATCATCTCGTCAGAGCGATCTACTGTGCTCCATGTGCCGTCGTTGTTCTTGACTGGCCATGAGAACGGGCCGCCTTTGTTTGTTGTCTCTAAAATGGTGCCACCTCTGAAATGTATTCCTCTTACACTTTCAGGAGTGAGTCTTACTATCTCACTTGGTTCCCATAACACTCCGTTAAATGCTTGTATGCTGCCGAGCACTTCCCAGTCTTTCTCCTGCGAAGCTCTTTTGACGATGGCTCTTATCACGGCATTCAAGCCTGGACAGTCGCCGCCGCCTGTTAATACTAATGCACGTTTCATATTGATTGGTATTTATAATAAGAGACGCCACAAGGTGACGTCTCTACATTTTTTTTATTTCAAATCTAATTTAATCTGTAATTCTTCAAGTTGAGCGTCAGCGATTGTCGATGGTGACTCTGTCATGACGTCACGGCCCATGTTGTTCTTAGGGAATGCGATGAAGTCTCGGATGCTTTCTTGTCCGCCGAACAATGAACATAATCTGTCGAAGCCGAATGCCAAACCTGCGTGAGGTGGTGCTCCGTATTCGAAGGCATTCATCAAGAAGCCGAACTGTGCTTGTGCGCTTTCGTCGGTGAAGCCTAAAGTGCGGAACATCTTGTTTTGTAAGTCACGGTTGAAGATACGTACTGAGCCGCCGCCGATTTCAACGCCGTTGAGTACGATGTCGTAAGCGTTAGCTCTGATTTCAGCCCATCTGCTTGGTTCTTCGTCCAAAAGATATTCGTCTTCTGGTTTAGGTGCTGTGAATGGGTGGTGTTTTGCGTAGTATCTTTGTGTCTCTTCGTCCCATTCCAAAAGTGGGAAGTCGATAACCCATAATGGTTTGTAATCGTCTGGGTTACGAAGTCCAAGTTGGTTGCCCATTTCAAGACGTAAGCAGTTCATCTGTTCTCTTGCTTCCATTGTCTTGCCGCATAAGATGAGCAACATGTCGCCTGCTTCTGCACCGCAACGGTCTAACCATGTTTTCAAATCTTCTGGTGTGTAGAACTTATCTACTGATGACTTGATGCTGCCGTCTTCATTATATTTTACATAAACCAAACCTTTAGCGCCGACTTGTGGTCTCTTGACGAAGTCTGTCAATGCGTCGATTTGCTTACGTGTGTATGATGCGCAGCCTTTAGCGTTGATTGCAACAACGATTTCTGAGTCGTCGAATACAGGGAAACCTTTGCCTTGTGCTAAGTCGGTCAATTCAACGAATCTCATGTCGAAACGGATGTCTGGTTTGTCGCTACCGTAATATTTCATAGCGTCGTGCCATGTCATACGTGGGAATTTGTCAAATTCTAATCCTTTGACTTTCTTGAAGAGATGTTTAGTCAAGCCTTCGAATGTGTTCAAAACGTCTTCTTGTTCTACGAATGACATTTCGCAGTCGATTTGTGTGAACTCTGGCTGACGGTCAGCACGAAGGTCTTCGTCACGGAAACAACGGACGATTTGGAAATATTTGTCGAAACCAGCAACCATCAATAATTGCTTGAACTGTTGTGGTGATTGTGGAAGAGCGTAGAATTCGCCTGGATTCATACGTGATGGAACGACGAAGTCGCGTGCTCCTTCTGGTGTTGACTTGATGAGACATGGTGTCTCTACTTCAATAAATCCTTGTTCTGACAAATAACTTCTTGTCTCAATAGCAACATTGTGACGTAAGATGAGATTGTTCTTCAAAGGGTTACGACGTAAGTCTAAGTAACGGTATTTCATACGAAGGTCATCGCCGCCGTCTGACTTGTCTTCAATTGTGAAAGGAGGAGTCTTACTTGCATTCAAGATGTTTAACTCGTTGAGTTGTATCTCGATTTCTCCTGTTGGGATATTTGGATTCTTTGATTCTCTTTCAATTACAGTACCTTTAGCTTGGATGACGAACTCGCGTCCTAAAGTACGAGCTTTTTCTATCACTTCTGCTGAACTGACGCCTTCTTGTAAGAAGAGCTGTGTCAATCCGTATCTGTCGCGGATGTCGATCCATAAGAGAGTGCCTTTGTCACGGACGCGTTGCACCCAACCGCTTAAAACGACTTCTTTTCCTGCATCAGCAAGACGAAGTTCTCCACATGTATGTGTTCTGTACATAGTTATATCTGTTTTATTTTTAAATCAAATTTGACCTACAAAAATAATGATTTTTATTTTTCTTTTATCACTTTCATACAACAATTTCTGCAATCGAAATCTAATCTGAATCGTCCTTTTTCGTTAAAGAGATATAACGAATCTGCTGGTTTACCTATCTCCTTGCAGCATATATTGTTAGCGTATCTAACGCAGTGTTTTGTCGTCATCACAACCAATTCGTCATTAGAACGTAATTTCTCTAATCCGTCTTCAATTATTTCAACGCCGTGACGTTCATAAAATTCTCTTGACTTCGCATTGATGACGTTGCCAAGATAACTTAAATTGTCTTTTGGGAAAATCGCATTTGTATCTGGTCTTACGAAAGTCTCTCTTTCATTACGATGTTTTTCAATGAGATATGATTTCAGTTTTTCTACCAAATCTTTCTTCATCTCGCCAAGAACAGAAGCTCTGATGAAATAAGCTATTTGTGATTCTTCGGTCACTGAGCTTGTCGAAGTGCCGATGTCTGCCTTCGACGGGCTCAGGCACCCTTGTCTGTTGTCTGTTGTCTGTTGACCAAATAAAACATCTATCTCTTCCACTGCAAATTCCGTATCGCCCCATTGTGATAACTTGCTCTTAATATTATCTAATGCTTTTTCTGTGTTTATCGCGACTTCTTTCTCTATTGAAATATTTGTCGTAACATATTCTGAATCTTCATTATATAATTTCGCTGACAAAGCAAATCCGTCTTCTGTATCAGAAAATCTCAAGCTTATCTTTTGTTTTCTGTTGCCATTGGATTTCTCCAATTCTTTTTCCCATACGTTATCGTGATTTCTGAAAATCTTGCTTCCTTCAATCTTGAATCTCGTTGCCATCGAGATATCGGTGTTGCTTGTGATAGTCTGCGAAAGAGAACGTGTCTTGTTTTCTGCAACAGCATTAACATTGAAACCTAAGAGATTGTTTTCTTTGTCCAAGAAACAAAGTCCGTCGCCGTTATGAAGTTCTTTTCCTGTTCTGATGGTGATAGATTTATTCTTGACTTTTTCTATCGTGCCGAGATATTCGCCCATCGATTTTGGTGAATAGGGAGCGTCGATGTATTTCTGGCGACCGTGAATGAAATAGTCGGTGAAACCTCTTGAGAAGGATTTTTCTGGAGCAGGGTAGAAAGTCGGGTTGCTTTCGCCGCGAGAGCTTCTGCAGATGTCATCGCGTTTTGCAATGATTTCGTCAATTCTGTTTCTGTAATATGCAGTGACGTTTTTGACGTAATCGATGTCTTTCAGTCTGCCTTCAATCTTGAAAGAAGTGATGCCGGCGTCGATGAGTTCTTCTATGTTTTTAGAATTGTTCAAGTCTCTTAATGAGAGAAGATGTCTGTTGCTAATCAAACGTTTACCGTCTTTATTTTCAAGATTCCAAGCGAGACGGCAAGGCTGAGCGCATGCGCCTCTGTTGGCTGAGCGACCGCCGATGACATGGCTGAGATAACACTGGCCGCTATATGAAACGCACAACGCGCCGTGGATGAAGTATTCTAAAGGAACTGTAGTTTTTGATCTGATGTCTTTTATCTCGTCTATGCTGAGTTCTCGGGCGAGCACTACTTGTGAGAAACCGACGTCTTCCAAGAACTTGACTTTCTCAGCCTCGATGTTATGACATTGTGTCGAAGCATGCAATGCGATAGGTGGCATGTCCATATTTAATAATGCCATATCTTGTACGATGAGTGCATCGACGCCAGCGTTCCAGCAGTCGTAAGCGAGCTTGCGAGCGTCTTCTAACTCACTGTCGTACAACAGAGTGTTCATAGTTACGTACACCTTTGCATCGAAGAGAGCAGCGTGTTTGCACAGAGCCTCTATGTCTTCAATGCTGTTGCCTACTTTCTCACGCGCACCAAAACTAGGTCCGCCTATATATACAGCGTCAGCGCCATGGTTGATGGCAGCGATGCCAACTTCCAGATTCTTCGCCGGCGATAAAAGTTCTATTTTTTTCATAATTATATTTTACGAATTTATCAATTCTTTTGCTTTCTCGGTTAATCTATATGCTTGTTTTGAACTATTAGGTTTATCCTTGATTGTTGGTTCTATTAAATTAGCTTCAATAAGAGGATTCAAAATGTTTTGTCTAAAACGATTTTTATTTTTTTCTCCAGTCTTGACCATAAGTGATGATATAGAAAGTTCTTCTGAAATAAGAGACGTTAATACTATTTCGATAATATTCTCATTAGTGACGTTTGACTTTGAACAGACTTTGAAAAGACTTTGGACAAACTTAGGACAGACTGGGGACAGACTGGGGACAGACTGGTCTGAATCTGTTTCTTTTATATAGAATGTCATCGTCACTCTGTCGGGTTGTACTTTTTCTTCGATTATAGGGTGATTCCATTTATTGTCATCACATCCTTTTATAATAAAATCAGCACCGCTTCCTGCTTTTTCTCCAATGCCGAGTTGCATGAAGAATTTTTGCAAAATAGGATTTCTGCATAAACTATGATTTCCTGTGTAAAAATCATCTACGGAAATAAGCATACATCCTGGGTTGCGGAAAGTAATTTTATCTTGTTCTTTTATAACTACAATGTTGCCTTGCACAGAATAATTACAATGAACCAAAGTGTTTGCTAATGCTTCTCTAATTGCTATATGAGCTGATGTTTCTTCATATCTCATCACTCCATCGAGTTGAAATGGAACAGGTAGTGTTTGTGTGAGTTTGTTGTAAACTTTGTAGAAAAATTGATATAAGTTTGCTTCCCATGTACCATCGGGATATATTCTATCACTCCATCGTTGTTGTGGATTATTACTCATTTTCTCTTGATAATCTACAAAATACCATGGGGCGCAAACTTGATCTGTAATGCTTTCTGTTTTGCCAAACATTAATATGCCTGCTCTTGTAAAACCTTCATTCCCGTTTTCTCTGTCAATACGGTATGCTCCTAGTTTACAAAGGAAATCGAAGTCATCTAATTCGTTCCAAGGGTGATTTTCTTTTTTTAAAGAGAAACGCTGACGATATGCCTTCAATGATGGAATGTCTATATCCTTCATTGAATAGTTAATCAGAATCTGATTGTCGTATGGTAAAGTTGTATGGTGAGCGTCAGCAAACATTTGCCTGATTTCGGTCTCTGTACAATAATAATCGCCTTCATGATTTCTTTTGTATGTGTTTCCGAATGGATTTCTACTTAGGAAGACTGGGCGAATGTCGTAACTTGCTCTTGGAATGCGAAATATTAGAATCCTATTGTTGTCAATAAAAGTATCAATAACGTCTCTTTCGGTTAACATTGTTGCACTTACTTTTTCTTTGTTGTGTGCGCAGTCCCAGAAACGTTTTTTGTAGATGTTTATTTGTTCTTCTGTAAGATTATCAGGAATATATTTTTTGTCTTTGTGTTTTATTCCTAATACAATAATTCCTCCGTTGGTGTTCGCAAATGCAGAGAAAGTCTCCCAGAAACTTTCAGGAAAACCTCCTTTTGCAGATTTAAACTCTAGTTCACAATTTTCTGATTCTTTGATTAGATTTCTGATCTCTTTTTCTATTGTTTTCATAATTTTAATTTTTGGTTTGTATTGGTTGAAAATATTTAGTTTGAAAGATTTGGAATACATTATATCTCATATACTTAATGAAACAAATGTATATCGAGTAATTACTTCTGCAAAGATAATTATTTATTTCTGTAAAATTGTTCCTTTGATACAAAAAATCTGATTTTTAATATCGTTTTTTTTCTATTAGTTTTTTACATTTGCAATGCGAAACATTATTTTTTATCTGATGAAAAAGACTCTGTTATATATTGTGGCATTTGTTTTTACATTGTCACTATCGTCGTGCCATGCTGTATGGGATATGGCGGTGGCGCCTTTTGTGAAATATGATATGGAAGAGTCTGATATAAAATGGTCTAAATACTTTCCTGATTGTGACTATATTTCTTGTAAAATCGATACTTCGCTTTACAATAGTTTTTTGTACGACGAACAATATTGTACAAACAGATGGAGATTGAAGTATAAGTCTTCGGCATCAATTATACAGACAATCATGTTTGACAAAAAAGCTCAGTGTGTAGGTGGATATGAACTTTGTTATGGAAATGCGAAAATGCTTGACGTTTATGAAGATGTCCCTATTTTTCAGAGAAACATTTATAACGATACGATTTCCGAAGTCGTGAATTTTTACAATTATGTTGATTTGTTTGATGTTGATGAAAACAATAAAGATGAAATCATAAAAACACTTGACAACTTTGATTATAATATTGTTGTGGTGTGGACTAGCTACGCTGCATATTATATGAAACGCCATCTGCGTCAAGTGAAAAAATACATAGAAGAATATGGTGATGAATACAAATTCAGAGTCGTATATCTGGAAATATAAACTATCTTAATTCAAAAGTATATTTTTAACTATTTGAATCTTATTTGTTTACAAATATATTTTTAAAATTGTAAGATGCAAGTTGCATTTTTTTTAAAAAATGTAAGATGAAGATTGCAATTTTCAATTGAAAAAAACGCTTCCCACGTCAACTAACTCTCCATCGTATAACTCGATGAGATTAAATCCATTATCTTCTAAGAATTTGTCGAGTTCTTCTTTTTCTTTAAGATGTTTCGTGCTGCCGCATACTATCAGATTGTTCTTCCAAACGCCACAACATCCAGGGAAAAATCCATGATCGTGACCTTCTAACTTGATTTGTTTTGGGTCGATGTAAAGAACTTTGAACTCAGAACTTTGAACTTTGAAATTTTCGGTCGCTGAGCTTGTCGAAGCGCCGAGTTCTGCCTTCGACAGGCTCAGGCACCGTTGACTGTTGTCTGTTGTCTGTTGTCTGTTGACACTGCTGATGGCTGACAGCTGACAGCTGATAGCTTCATCCGATGTAATAAAAGCATTCTCATTCAACGCTACAAGATTACATCTTGTATATCCTTGATTTACATGTATATGATTTTCATATAATGACAGAATCGTTGAATCGGTGTGTTTGAGATTATGAATTAAAGTGTCGCTGATTCCAACTACGTTATATGGCACTGTCTCAGGATATTTCTTCCCGACTTCTTTCTTTCCTTCTGTCAGTTTTATCTTTCTTTTCTTCAGTTCCTTGATGATTCTCTTAGGAGCGTTAGGCGCGTAAATAAGTCCGTCTTTTGTTTGAAAAAAGAAAATGTCAGGATGAGCAGATATTGATTTATATGTTGTTTCTGTAGGATTCAAAAACAAGACGTCGCCGAGTTTCTTGAGATTCTTCTTTGCTTCCTCCGGCATCCTCGAATCAGCGATGATAGTTGGCAATTCTTCTTTTGAAGTTATAGTAAAATCAAAGTCGGTCACTGAGCTTGTCGAAGTGCCGAATCCTGCCTTCGACAGGCTCAGGCACCCTTGTCTGTTATCTTTTGTCTTTAGTCTTTCGTCTTTAGCCTTAAAAGTCACATTCTCAAATCTTTCCAACAGTAATTTCTTATTCTCACCTTTCCAGCCGATAGCGTGGTTTATCTGCGATTCGGGAACGTTGATGATGATGTTTTTACTTTCAGTCTTAATGTTTTTTAACTTTTCTTTCCATATATGACTGAAAACCATCTCGGCGAAGTTCTTGTGATAAGGCCCGGCGACGTATGCGGTACTGTCTAATTCATCCGATGCATGAAGTCCGATTCTCAATACTTTAACATCGTTTTCGGTGAAGTATGTATATAATTTTGCAGAGTGTCTCACTGCGTTTTCAATAGAAAGTGACTGATATTCTCCTGATTTATACATTGCCTCAAGTTCGGTGTCTTTCACTACGATACAAGGATAGATGCGGGTTTCTTTCGCGCCGAGATTGACGATATCTTTTGCAGTCTGCATATCGTTTTCTTCGCAGCTTGATGGAAGTCCAATCATCATTTGAAGTCCTAATGTGATTCCTTCTGAAAGAATTGTTTGTGATGCCTCGTCGATGTCGTTATATGTATGTCCGCGTTTACAATGTTTCAGTATTTCGTCGTTGGTGCTTTGAGCTCCGAGTTCGATGTTGAGCATTCCAAGTCGTTTTATTTCCTGAACGCGTTGAAGTGTGATATAGTCAGGACGAGTGCTACAACGAATACCGTTAATCAATCCTTTGTCGAGATAAGGCTGTACTGCTTCAAGATAGTCGTTTTGCATCTGGAGAGGAAGTCCAGTGAAATTGCCACCGAAAAATGCAACTTCCACAAAACGTTTTTCTTCTTTGAATGAAGATAAATGATTGTCTATTATGTTTTTAACGTCTTCAGCTTTTACGATGTCGTTCAATCCTGTAATGCTGAATTGGTTGCAATAGACACAGCGATAAGGGCAGGCTAGCTCAGGTAAAAATATCGGTATGTTGTAATGTTTTATCATATTGCAAAAATCATAAAAATTTTCTTTCAAAAATATCTTGATATACGAATTAGTTATAACTTTCGTTTTTCTAAGCAAAATGTTAAGGAATATTTTCATAAAATAAATTATTCATTCCAAAACCTTTGAGATATAAAGCCAAATTTGTTATATTTGCAAGACTAATTTTAAAAAAAATATCTATGAAATTACACCTTAAAAACTTATTTGTTATTGCGATGATGCTTCTTGTAACTATTGGAGGTACAACTAGTTGTGGAAGTAAGAAAAAAATGGCTCAAAAAGAATACGAAGCTAAGTTGGAGCAAGCTAAAAAAGACTTAAACGCTATTGCTGACGGCACTGCGCAATGGTCTTTGGAAGAACAGAAAGCTCGTGTTGAAGAAATAGCAAAAATGGATCTGCAGAATCCTGAAATCGATGAGTTGATAGCGAAGATTAATGCTAGAATCAACCGTGAAATTGCAGAAGAAGCTCGTATCGCAGAAGAAGAGAGACTTCGCCAGATTGAAGAACAGAATATAATGAAACCTAAAACATCAATAGAAGATTATTTCGCTATAGTAGCTGCTGCTCCTGATGCAGAGACAGCCAATGAAAAGATAGCTGAGGCATTGCAGCTTTTTGCTTCACCAGATGTCCCAGTACTCATCATTGTCTATCATGTTGGTGACATCATTGATTATGACGCTCCTACTACAGCAGAGAGATATCTTAACTATATCAAGGATCAAAGAAAAGTCAGTGTCGGCGTCAACAATATCAAATACGACACTAATGGTAAAATCACTGAATTGGAATTAATTAAAAAGTAAAACTATGAAAAAGATCTTTTTGTCACTAATATTAGCTGTATTTTTTGTAGGTAATACACAGGTTTTTGCTCAAGAATTGAGCCCGGAACGTAAGCAAGCTGTTGATAGTCTTGCTCTTGAGAAAGTCCGTGACCTTAGCAAATATATAAAACTCGTCGGTTCAAAAGATACTCCATGGAGTGAGGCCAACAGAGTCATAGAACGTGCCGAAGAACTTTTTGTTCCAGAAGCTGAGATAGGTGTGTCTTCATTGACAAGCAACGAGGTTATGTACTATAAAGTACGTCAATATCTGGAAAGATTGATGCGCCTCAATTACGACCGCGTAGAAATAGACTGGTATAAAATAGAATATGTAAGTGACTTGCAACGTCAGCCTGATGGAACTTACGTCGGTGTTGTTACTGTATTCCAGACATTTAAAGGCTATGATAAAGAAGGTCGTCTTGTTTATCAGGATACTACTAAGAAAGATATCACCGTTTATGTCAAACGTAAAGAAACACAGATAGGCGGTCGTCTGATAGGATTCTGGGATGTTCTGTTGGGTGATATGAGAGTTAAGGAAACATCACGTTGATATACAGATACAAATAACTACTGATGAGAAATATTCTGCGCCTTTTGGCTTTTGTTGTCTTGATGTCGTGTGTTAGGCTTGAAGCTCAGATACTTGCAGGTACTACTATCGGCGATTATCAGATGGATGAGACTGCCTTATATACGATGACGAAACAGATGAGTCAGTTTATAAGCCGTTTTAACTACGAAGAGGATCAGTATGGTAAGAAAATTCATTCCGACTCTCCTGACTATCGCGACAAGGAGAAACGGAAGTCCGTCTTGCCTCTTCTCTTCGATATGGAGAATCCTAGAACTAATGGTTCTTTACGTGATTTCTTCATCGCCGACCTTACTGAAGCGGATTCTAATTATTTCGATTTCCTCGGTGGAAAATGGTATTCTGAAGTGTCGGCTACTTTTAAATGGAAAGGTGAGAGCGTATCTCTCAGTATGATATTCGCAATAGAACAGGAAAACCTCGGTTCTAAATGGGTGCTTACAAATGTTTATTTCCCTGAATTCAGCAAGCTGTTCCCTAAAGGCGATATGGCTGAACAACAGAAACATTTCCTGCATCCGATGAGTCATGAACTGGATTTTATGAATATCCACAAGATATTCAAGACACCAGAATGTATAGAGTATTATGCGGCAAATACTTATTCTACAGATTATCTTTCCATTTTCTTCTATGAGATAAAACAGGGTAATTTGGTGTTCGAAAAAGTCGATAGTGAAAAATTTCATGTATTTCAAATAGATAACTGGTATTTTGAAGTGTCTTGGTTTAACAGAAGTGGGTTGAACACTGGATGGCTGATATCAAATCTGATTTATCTGAAAGATAATGAGAAAGAAGAACTTCTGAAATTTTATCAACCAAATATCAAATGAAAATGAAAAAAATACTGATCCTTATAGCATTGTGTCTTTCTGTATCACTGACAAATGCACAGTCGTCGTTGTCAGATAAGGATATTAAAGAATATGAGACACAGGTGAAACAGATGGTGAGATTCTTGCAGGAAACGCTGAACTTCATCGGCGATCCTAAGAATACTACCCAAGAGAAAGATATCATCTTTAAAGAGAGTTATATAAAGTTGTTCAGAGACGAGAATGTTCAAGTTGAAGATGACTTGGATGCTAATCGCGGCACATATATCAATAAAGACGTGCAGGCATATCTGAAAGATATTGATTTCTTTTTCGATAATGTAAAATTCACTTTCGATATACAAAGCGTTACTCCTCAGACTAAAGAGTCGGGCGAAACATTCTTCAAGGTCTCGATGGCACGTACCTTGTCTGGTCGTACAATATTGGGTGATACTGTCAATGATACAAGAAAACGCTTTCTCGAAATTGACCTTGATCAATATAAAAAAGAACTGAAAATCGTCAGCTTTTATACTACAAAACTTAATGCAAAAGAGGAATTGTGTTCTTGGTGGAATTCTATGGATAAACCATGGAAAGATTATCTCGGCAAAGGCTTTAAAGTGTATGATTCTATCGAGATGTGCAATGTCAATATGATTCTTGATGATGCCATAATAGTCTTGAACAAACGTAGTTTCATAATGAGAGACACTTTCATGATTGTCGATAATGATACAATGACAATGAATAGGATAAGTGAACTACATGGCCATAAACCTGATACAGTGGTGTACATAGACGCTGTGGTGTCTCGTTGGGTATATGATACCATAAAGGCTCCTATGAAACCTGTTTATGAGAAACTGCGCCAGATGACTAAAATCACTGAGGTAGATGTAGCTGGTAATGAAGCGATCTCTAACCTCATACCTTTGGCTGAGCTTTCGGAATTGAGTGTATTGAACTGCTCCAATACAAATGTGTCTGATATCAATCCTATTCGTAATTTGAATAAAATCAAAGAGTTGAATATAAGCAATACTAAAATCAGCGATATTTCAAACCTTAAATATGCTAATGTTGTGAATATCTTTAAAGCTGATAATCTAGATATTGATGACATATCTGTGGTTACATTCTTTAAGGAATTGAAAAATCTGTCTGTATCTAATACCAAAGTATATGATATAAGTCATTTGGAAAATTGCAGCGACTTGTATATATTGAATCTGTCTAATACTCAAGTTAATGATTTGGCAGGACTTAAAGATTTGCTTAAATTACATGATTTGTGTCTTGGCAATACTTTCGTAAATGACCTGTCTCCTTTGCAAGGCCTTGTTAATCTGTCTTTCCTTGACGTGGAAGGAACTCAGGTGTCTGACTTATCATCTATCTCTAACCTTGACAGACTCAAAGAGATAAATTTTTCAAATACTAAAGTGTCAAATCTAAAGGCTTTGAACAATATGTCGCAGCTTACCAAAGTGTATTGTGACAATTCATTGGTGAGCAGAGAAGTGGCAGAAGCCTATAAGTCGAATAATCCTAATGTACTTGTCATCAACGAAAGCGGTGCACTTGCTGCATGGTGGAACGAACTGCCGTCATTTTGGAAGACTCTACTGATGAAACAGACCGATACTGGCATCAATCCAACAAAAGAGGAACTTCATAAAATAATACATATCAAGAATCTTAAAATTGAACATTTTATTCAGAATGTGGAACCGATAAGTCGTATGACAAGCCTTGAAGATCTCGACTTGTCCGATTCTAAAATTGATGACTTGTCTCCATTGTTCGGTTTGCATAATCTGAAGGTCCTGAATGTAAACAATACAAGAGTGTCTGATCTGTCACCATTATCGAATTGCAAGAATCTTAGAGAGTTGAAGATTGAAAATACAAATGTGAAATCATTGCAGCCATTGCATGAGATAAATGCTCTTACTAAAATATATGCTGATGGTGCTATGCTCTCCGATGAAGAAGTGGTGAGTATGAAGAAGGTTAACAGACATGTCGTTGTAATTTATCAGACTCCTGAGCTTCGTTTGTGGTGGGGTAATCTGAGCGATACATGGCGTGATATTTTCAATTCACATCTGTTGTGTAATGCTAATCCGTCTGCAGAACAGCTTCATAAAATTATCGATCTGGAAGAGATAGAAATAAGTCCGGATAATGTGGTTTATACAATAGAACCATTGACACAGATGTTCTTCTTGAAGAGATTGAAGGTGAATGATAATCAGGTTCACGATCTGTCACCATTATATGATAAATATTTCATCGAAGTCTTGTCGATAAGCGGAAACCCCGTGGATAATCTCATGGCTCTTTCAAACTTGTCGGCTTTGAGAGAATTGAATATAGAGAACACGCAAGTTTCTGACCTTACTCCTATAGAATCTTTGAATAAGATAAAGGTGTTGAATATTGGCGGAACATTTGTTTCTAACCTGAAGCCTCTTGCAAATTATCATGCCTTGGAAGACTTGACGATTGCAAATACTGGTGTGAAAAGTATAGTCGTATTGGAAGGATTGTCATCATTGAAGCATTTGAAGGCTTATAAGACAAAGATAAAAGCTAAGCACATAGATCTTTTGAAAATGAAGAATCCTGATCTGAATGTGATCTATTATTGATACACCTTTTATTATATAATAATATATGGCACAATAAAAAAGGTTGGTAAATCAAAAATACCAACCTTTTTTGTTTGAAAAGATCCTTAAGGAATCAATCGTCGTAAGAGATGAGTTTTCCTTTGCTGTTGAATTCAATTTCCAGACTGTCGTTGATTTCAATTGTGATGCGGTTAAATTCTCTTTCGATGTCAGTGATGCATCCTTCTTTATGATACATCTCTACATAGTTTGTGATTTCTGTTAGAATGAAACCTGTTGGAATACATTTCTGTTTGCTGCTTACATCGGTCCATTCTCCTTTTGCATTGAACTCGATTTCTGTACCGTCTTCAAAACGAATCTTATAATCTACGTCAGTGATTTCTTTGTCGCTGAAAATGTATGCGATTTTGTAATCATTGAAGTAAGTTTTGACAAATTCTTGTGCTTTGGCTGGAAGTTGTTCGAATGTTGTCATTCCGTTTTGTGCGAAAAGGCAACTGCCTAATAATAAAAATGTTGCTAAAGTTAAAATTCTTTTTTTCATTGTTTTTAAAGTGTTTAGTTAATAATAGATAGTTTGTTTTATTGTTTAGATAACGTTATTTTTATTAAAATGTTGTAAATATTATTTAATCCATGAAATTTTTTGTCTTTTTTTGTTCCAATATAGATTTGTTTTTTCGACCTCATTGCTGAATCCAAGAAGGAAGCCGCCACCACCGGCACCGCATAATTTTACCTGAAATCCGTCTTTATCGACATTTGTCAGGAAAAGTTCTTTGCAGTCATCAGGAATGGTATGCGACAGTAAGTCGGTCTGTAATGCTGATAAATGAGATAATTTCTCGAAGAAAACATCGTCTTTTTTCTCTATCAACGATGTGATACATTCGTTCATGACAGGAACATACTCGTTATCAAATTTATTGAGATAACAATCTTCGTTTCTCAATTCTTTGAAACGTTTGACCAAAGGCTCTGTCGGACTTTTGACTTTGGTGTCAATTAAGAATATGTGAATGTCGTCGGATATGAAGTCGGTGTCAAGCATTCTGAAGGAAGACTGTCGTCCGTTGTCAGTCGTCTGTTGGCTTAGTACGAAAGGTTTGCCAATATAGCATTGAAGAGGATCTATTCCGGAACTGCTGCCATGAAAACAATTCTCCATCTCAGCCAAGAAGGCTTTCAGCTTGTCAATGTCTTCAATATCGATGAGTTTATAGCGGTCGTAAGTGGCGGCTACCAATGCACCAGAGCTGCCTACGCCATAGCCTGATGGTATGTTGGAATCGAAATATAAACCGGCATGGAGTTCCATGGCAAATCGTCTCAGATCTAGAATCCTGAATCTGTCATTTTCATAAAGGTAGTTATAAAAACTAAAAAGGCTTTTGTTGGATTCGATGCCTTTGTCGGATGGACGGTTGATGATGGAAGTCCATTCTCCTTGTGCTGAATAATAAGGAATCAACAGGGCGTCAGACCCGAATATCATGGAATATTCCCCGAATAAGATTACCTTACCGTTATATTTTCTGTTCTCCATTTTTTTGAAGTCTATGTGTTATGATTCAAGTCTAGATGTTTTCTATTTCTATAAAGACACTCTGTCGTGGATATATCTGTTGTCGAAGCAATAATTTTTCAATGTTTCTTCAATGAAATCGTTTACTTGTTCGGCGCATGAATCTGGATATAAGAGATGTACGTTTGGTCCGGCATCTAAGGTATAACATATTGGAAGACGTGTATCACTTCTAAACTCCAGTATTTTATCTATAATGTTGACGGTGTTAGGTTCTTTAAGAGTGTAGGACGGTGTTGATGTCGCCATCAGGTCATGTAGCTGGTTCGCTTCAGCTTCAGCGATGTTTATGAATCCTTCCAAGTCGCCTTGTTTCAATATTGTCAATAGATCTTCTGTGTTTTTTCTTGCTGTAGCATAACGGCTTTCTGCCATAGGATGAGTGTCCATCAGAGAGTGGCCGGCACGGCTAGAGACGTTTTTCTCCTTTGAGCTTACAATCAGAATGCTGTCGTGATATGATTTGAAAACAGGATCTACCATATCTCCGATAGGGATGGCATATTCGTCGGAGCTTTCTTTCAATGACGGCGTTTCTCCCCATAATGTCATGGTTGGATAGACGGAACGGGCTGCACTTCCTGATGCCAATCTTGAAAGGAAAGAAGCTTCCTGTAAATCAATTTCTTTGTCCTTGATGCTTAACAGACACATGACCAGTGCGCTCATGGATGATGCACTGGAAGCTATACCTGACGAATGAGGAAAGGAATTGTGACTTTCTATTTTGAGATTAAGACCTTTTAAAAATGAAAAATATTTGGCATTGGCATGAAGATATTTCTCGATCTTGTTTTTGAATGCTTGGTTTTCCTTGCCTTCAAAATAGAAATCCATGACAAAATCGTCTGTCGATCCGAAGTTTCTTTCCTGTAATTCTGTGTAAGTGACTTTGGTTTCGGTGAAACAGTTGCTCAACGTAAAACTTATTGAAGGATTGTTGGGCATCTGGTTTCCGTGTTTTCCCCAATATTTGACTATTGCAATATTGGAAGGACTACGTTTTATTATTTGATTGTTGTTCATTTTAGCTGAATGTTTAGTATAGTTTCATATCATTTGATTTTTTATTTAAAGGACAATATCCTTATACTTGATAATAACATCAAGTCCCTTGTTTTCAAAATATTTTCTGACGTTTTCCTCGTCCCATTCTGTTGCTGCAAGGAAGAAGTCGCCGCCCCATGCTCCTAACGATTTCATCTCTCCTTCAAAGTCGGAGAAATATTTTTTTAGCCTTTTGTGTTCCAGACACGTTGACATTATCTCTTCGTGAACCTTGATGAAATAGCAGAAGTCTCTTAATGTTTGTAAGTCGGGTAGTATCTTGCTTATTTCAGAGATAGATTTCACCTCGTCATCAAAGTTCTTTTTCTTGTCTAGAAAGGCCTTGACCTCATTGCTTGAGTTTTGTTTATGACCTTGATAGATGAAGAAAAGATTTTCTTTGAAAGGAGGGTTGAAATCTGCTGTCTTGACAACAGGGCTATTGTCTGTTGTCTGCATCCCGTTGATTTCATAGAATATAGGGCCGTCGGCTTTTGCACAAGCTATGTCGTAGCCGGACCCTTTGAATGATGCGTCAAGAAGTCGGTACGGATTGATCTCTGCCCATTCGGAGATATTGCTGATTAACGTTGAGCTACTGCCGAGTCCCCATTGCGGGTCGAAATCTAAGGACGTGCGGAATCTGTAGTCGTGACTGTCGCAGAAGACATTTTCATTCAACAGTTTCGCTTGCTTCAGAATGCTGGATAAGCGTTCTGCCTTCTCTATGTCGTCAGTGCTTATGACGCTGAAGTCTGTCTTGTTTAACATTACTGAAAACCAAGACTTCATATTATTCCCCACACTCTTTGTTGACTTTACGAAAGCGTCCCAATAAATGACATTATCATTTTTATCCAATGTCTCAACGTTCATGTTCTGACCTAAATTAAGAGGAAGTGCCAATGAGGTAGCTCCTTTCAAGACGAGGTATTCTCCTGTCAGCATGAATTTTCCGTTAGACCTGAAATGTTGATTCATGAAGAATAAAGTTTAGAGTTAGGGTTTTCTTATTGTTCCTATATATTTTTCCACTTCTGAGTAGGACACGGTCTTGTCGTTGAAATATTCTGTCGCTAATGTCTTTTCTTCTTCTGTCGCGCCGAGCTGGTTGAGTATATTGGCTAGATGCATCTTCATGTGTCCTTGTTGAATTCCTTTTGTCGTAAGGGATTTGACGGCTGCGTAGTTGTTTGCAAGTCCCATTGTAGCGGCAATCATCATAAGCTCTTGAGCAGAAGGTTTGCCGAGAAGTTCCAGCGACTGTTTTGCTAGAGGATGCAAAGATGTAAGGCCGCCTACAGTACCAAGGGCGAGAGGCACGTCGAGGGTGAAACGGAACATATCGTCATTGATCTCAACAGAAGAAAGGCTTTCATATCTTCCGTCTTTGGCAGCGTATGAATGACCTGCGGCTTCGGTAGCTCTGAAGTCGTTGCCAGTAGCGATGACGACAGCATCGATGCCATTGTAGATGCCTTTGTTGTGTGTCGCTGCACGATAAGGGTCTATGTGTGCTATGTCAACGGCTTTCTTGAATTTCTCTGCGAAGGCTTTTCCGTCGAGGTTCTCATCGACACCGTCTAGTTCTTTTGTCGGACATTCTACCCATACTTTCACTCTGCATTCTGGTGTGTAGTTGGATAGGATACACATCACTATCTCAACATGTCTGTCTTTTTCTTCAAGGTTCTCCTGTCTTGTGAAGAAGTCTTGAAGTGTGTGTCCGAAAGTCTCTAATATTGAATTGATGAAGTTGGCTCCCATCGAGTCACATGTGTTGAAAGTGACGAGGAACTGATAATAATCAGGAATCTTGTCGGTAAAGTCGATGAGGTCTATGTCGATTATTCCACCGCCGCGTTTCTTCATTTTCTCGGTTATGCTATCAGTGCTTCTCAAGAACTCTTCTTTTATTTCAGGAAGTAGGTTCATGAGTGTTGATTTTTCTCCTTTCCAGCAGAAATGTACCTGACCTACTTTCTTGACATCGACGATCTCTGCGTGAAAGCCGCCGCGTTCGCCCCAGAACTTAGCTGCGGCAGAAGCTGCTGCCACTACCGAGCTTTCTTCTATGACCATAGGTACGATATACGACTTGTCGTTGATAATTACGTTGGGTGAAACACCATAAGGAATGTGAAAGTTGGAAATGGTGTTCTCGCTAAATTCGTCAAATTGTTTCTGCTTCTCCTTGTCCTGATGCCAGAAACTCTTTAATAGGTCGATGAACTCACCAGAGTTGTCTATATATTCTGAGACGACTTTTAACTTATCTTCCTTAAGAAGCTTGGAAAATCCTTTCTTTATAAGGTCTCTTTTTCTCATAGTCCTGTCTTTTTGCATATCCCGTATATGTGATGTCATTACGGGCTGTTATCGTATATTGTTTTTTGCAAAAATAGTAAATTATCACATTTTATTTAAGAAGAAAAAAATTATCTTTGCAGAAATTATTTACAAAAAATTACAAACGATGAAAAAAATTTTAACACTTATCTTTTTGACGATATTAAGTTTTAATATCAAAGCACAAACAAATCTTACAGAAGCTGTTGACTTCACAGTTACAGACTGCTACGGAGAAGAAATCAGATTGTTCGATATTTTGGACAGAGGTCAGTATGTTCTTATTGATTTCTTTTTCATGAATTGTACTCCTTGTCAGACTGTAGCTCCTAAGGTGGTTGAAGCATACGAGGCTTTAGGTTGTAACCAGCACGATGTCTTCTTCATGGAAATTTCTCCTGTCGATAACAACAGCGTTTGTGAATGGTGGGTTGAACGCTATGGCGTAGAATATCCTACCATCGGACAATCTGGTGGCGGCGGTGACGTGGATTATATTTACGGTATTTCTTCGTATCCTACATTCGTTCTTATCGCTCCTGACAGATCAATCGCTTTCCAGGATATTGACATTTATCCAATTCCTGATGCTCAGACTATCATCGACTATTTGGCTCCTTTCGGAATAGAAGAACATAGCTGTGAAGAAGCTCCAGAGGAAACATATCCTTCTGTGGAAATAACACTGGGAGAAATCACTACTACAACAATAGAAGCTACTTTCACTCCTAATGACGACTGCGCAAGATATCATCTCTTGGCAGACACTCAAGCTAATATGGATATGTGGACAACAATGATGGGTATGTCGTTAGAAGATCTGATCGTTATGTGGGGAATTGAAAAGACTTCAACATATACTCATACATGGAGTGATTTCGCTCCTAATACAGAATATACAGTTTATGCTTTGCCTAAAGATGCCGAAGGTAACTTCGGTGAGTTGGTGACAATGCCGGTTACCACAGAATCGATGGGAGGCAATGGTGTCTCTATAATTGATTTAGAAGTGATAGTGATTAATGACAGCACAGTGAGAACCATAGCTACACCTAATGAAGAAACAGCTTCCTATCATTATGGTTTGATAGAAAAAGCTTATTTCGATGAGATAGGAGAGGAAGCAGCAGTACAATATTTCCGCGAAGATCCATATGTCTTTTATGAAGTTGATGACTGGACATGGTCGCCTCTTACAACTGGAACAGATTTCATCGCTATAGCAACAGGTCAAAACGCTGCTGGCGAATGGGGTGAAACAACAATGGTTCATTTTAAAACACCAGGTGGCGTGGGATGTGCTGAATTAATGATAAGCAATCTTAAGGTTTATCCAAATCCTGCATCTTCATATATCAATATCATATCAGATACAGAAGGATCAGCAGAAGTGAATATCTTTGATATGACAGGACGTCGTGTTAAAAATACTGTCGTAGGTGACTTGAGAAGTGCATCAATAAATGTGGAAGATCTCGATAAAGGTGTATATTTTATCAATATAAATGGAAACATCCGTAAGTTGGTGATTGAATGATATGTTTCAGAACATTATTTATCCATTTTAGACAAAAAAAGATAATTGTAAACAGAAAAATATTACCTTTGCAGAATAGTAAAGAATCTCAAAATTGTTATAAAATTTAAAAAAATGAAAAAAGTTTTTACGTTAGTAATTGCTCTCGTAATGAGCATAGGTGTTATGGCACAAACACCTTTAACAGAAGCAGTTGACTTCTCAACAATCGACCATCATGGCAATGAAATCAATTTGTTTGAAATCCTTGATGGAGGTCAATATGTATTGATCGACTTCTTCTATACTTCATGTGGCCCATGTCAAAACGCTCTTCCTAAAGTTGTTGACGCTTACTATGCATTAGGTTGTAATCAACACGATGTTTTCTTCATGGAAATATCTCCAACAGACCACAACAATGAACCTTATTTCTTCATTGATAATTGGATTGAAACATACGGCATTGAATATCCTACAATTTATTTAACAAGTGGTGGTACTCATTCTGGTGCTGATATCTGTAATATGTACCAAATTCCTGCTTATCCAACAATGGTACTTATTGCTCCAAACCGTCAAATCGTACTTCAAGATATTTGGCCAATTGAATCAGCACAAACAATCATCAGTGCTCTTGCTCAATTCGGTATTGAAGAACATGAATGTGAAGAAGTTCAAGCTCCAGCTATCGTTTTTGAAATTGAAAGAGAAGCTTCATACGAAATTGATGCTAACTTAACTCCTAACGCAACATGTGCTTCATACTATGTCTTGGCAAGCACAGAAGCAGAACTTGAAGCAGAAGCTATTAAAGCTCAAGGTCAAGAATTGACAGAAGGTGGAGTTCATACATTCACAGGTTTGACAGCTGAAACAGAATATTATATCTATGCTCTTCCAGTAAACGCAGAAGGTGACTTCGGTGAAGTTAAAGTTGAAACAGCTAAGACAAAATGCGATGCAACAGAAGGTGAAGCTGCAATCGAACTTAATGTTGCTGTAGTTCCTGGTTTCGTTATCGCAGACGCTTTCCCAAATAGCGCAACATCAGAATACCACTACGCTTTCGTAAAAGTTGAAAAATTCGAAGAATGGGGTGAAGAATATGCTATCTTCCAATTGTTGCGCGATAACGCTCCTATCTGCGGCACTGACTTCTGGCAATTAGACATCGCTTACTTTGAAGAAGATGTTGAATATTTCTGCTATGGTATCGGCTACAATGCTGACGCAGAATTAGGTGAACCAACATACGTAAGATTTACAGTTGACGGTGACGGACTCGTTGAAGTTTTAAACAACGAATTTACAGTTAGCCCAAATCCTGCTAAATCAACAGTAAACATCAACTTGAACGGTAATGCTCAAGTTAGAATCTTCGACATGACAGGCCGCTGTGTAAAAGAAGTTAATGCAACAGACAACACAACAATCAACGTTGAAGATTTAAGCAAAGGTATCTACTTCGTTAACGTAAACGGTAAAGTTGAAAAACTCGTTATCGAATAATATAGGAAACGGATGATGGATTTTGGATACGGAGAAGTCTCTCCAATCACTCCTAATTCCTAATTAAAAAAAACTCGGAGTCTGAAAATGATTTCGAGTTTTTTTATTTATATTTGCGTCTATTAAAATATATATTATGAAAAAAATTCTGACATTATTCTTTGTGATGATTTTAGCTTTGAGTGTTAAAGCCCAATGTTCTGTTACCGAAGCTGTCGATTTTCAGTCAATCGACGATTATGGAAGAGATATTCATCTGTTTGAAATCCTCGACGGAGGCCAGCATGTGGCGCTATATTTCTTTTTCTCAGATGCAGAGACGTCTCCTTATTTCGATCCTAATATTTCAGAGGCTTATCATTACTTCGGCAAAAATCAGGAAGATGTATATTTTATAGGTGTTGCTCCTTCCGACGATAGCCTTACTATCGCTAATTGGAGACTTGAATATGATGTGGATTTTCCTGTCATAAACAGAATTACTGTGGGTGATGACGCACATGAAGTATGTGAAGACTATGGCGTGAATGTCTTTTCAACTTTTGTACTCATAGCTCCTGACCATAGGATACTTATAGATAATATTTGGCCTATAATGGACGCTCAGGAGCTTATTGATGAGATAAAAGAAAATATGGATACAGAGGACATAATATGTCTAAATGAAAATAGATTTAAGATTTATCCTAATCCAGCTACGACCTATTTCAATATTAATATAAATGGAGAAAGTCTTGTAAATATCTATGATATGACAGGCCGCTACGTGAAGCAAGCTGCGGTAAACGGTAATTCGACGATTAATATTGAAGACTTGGAAAAAGGTGTTTATTTCGTTAATGTCAACGGCAGAATAGAGAAACTCGTCGTTAAATAAACCTCAGGACTACAAACTTAAAAACCTCAGAACTTTCTCAAATTCTGAGGTTTTTTTAGATTCTGAGGCTTCGCTTTTATTTAATCTTGCCATTATAGTGGATGCTGAAAGGTACGACAGTGTAGTAGCCAGAGAAAGCATTGCCTACTGCGTTTAATGTATAGGTGTCATTAGACTTAGAAATGTTAAGATTCCCCGTCAGTATATATTCTACTTCTGAACCAAGCATAGTCATCTCGGCAGTATTGTCGCCGTAGAGAGTAAGTTCTAAATTGCCTAATGGAATGCTTTCATTGTTGTCAAATTCAAATATAAGCTCAATGGCATCGGTGTTGACGATGATGAAAGTGTTTTTATCTTCTGTCTTACTAGAAACAGATGTTATAGGCGAAACAGCATCACCAATAGTGATAACGTTGTTTGTTAAGATAACCTCATCAGGTTCGTTGTTGTCACAGCTTGTCAAGACTGTTGATAATGATAGGATAAATAATCCTATAAATAAAAATGCTCTTTTCATAACTTTTGTTTTTTATTATGAAAGAGAAACAAAGTAATAAGATTAAAGTTGATAAAGATATGTTAATTATAAAAGGTCTAAATAAAGAAAGGCTAAAGGAAATCTCCTTTAGCCTTTAATCTTTTGCCTTTAGACTTTTGTCTTTAGCCTTTTATCCTCTTGCTGCTAAAAGCAAATCTAACATCTTTATTGCAGAGTCGCTGATTACTGAGCCAGGTCCGAAGATAGCTGCTGCGCCAGCGTCGTACAAGAATTGATAATCTTGAGGAGGGATAACACCACCGACGACTACCATGATGTCAGGACGACCTAATTTCTCAAGTTCTTCGATAACTTGAGGGACGAGAGTCTTGTGACCTGCTGCCAAACTTGAAACGCCGAGGATGTGAACATCGTTTTCAACTGCTTGACGTGCTGCTTCTGCTGGTGTCTGGAATAATGGACCCATATCGACATCAAAGCCTATGTCAGCGTAACCTGTTGCTACGACTTTAGCACCGCGGTCGTGACCGTCTTGACCCATCTTAGCGATCATGATACGAGGACGACGTCCTTCAGTTTTAGCGAAATCGTCAGCCTTAGCGACTGCTTCTGCGAATTTAGCGTCACCTTTTGTTTCCATAGAATAAACTCCTGATATTGTACGAATAACTGCTTTATAACGTCCAGCTACTTTTTCACAAGCCATAGAAATTTCGCCTAATGTAGCGCGGCATTTAGCTGCTTCTACTGCTAATTCTAACAAGTTGCCTTCGCCTGTCTCAGCTGCTTTTGTGATAGCTGCTAAGCAACGGTCAACGTCAGCTTGGTTACGTTTAGCGCGTAAGTCGTTGAGACGTTTGATTTGTGATTCGCGAACAGCTGTGTTATCGACTTCGAGAGTTTCGATAGCGTCTTCATGTTCGAGACGGAACTTGTTGATACCAACGATGATTTCGCTGCCAGCGTCGATACGTGCTTGTTTGCGAGCTGCTGCTTCTTCGATACGCATCTTTGGAAGACCAGTCTCGATAGCTTTTGCCATACCGCCCATAGCTTCGATTTCCATGATGTGTTCCCAAGCTCTGTCGGCGATTTCTTTTGTCAATGATTCAATGTAATATGAACCTGCCCATGGGTCAACAACTCTACATACGTTAGTTTCTTCTTGGATGTAGATTTGAGTGTTACGAGCGATACGTGCTGAGAAGTCTGTAGGAAGAGCGATAGCTTCGTCCAAAGCATTGGTGTGCAATGATTGTGTGTGGCCGAGTGCTGCGCCCATA
>JAZLAI010000006.1:0-145801 GCA_045613105.1 Bacteroidales bacterium
GGCTGATGTGTTTATCTCAATTTCATTGGAGCTTGCTTCAATTTCTTCAAACAATATTCCTAAGTAATTATAAACCTTCACTGCTGATACTTCACCATTGACTGCTGAAATCTTGATGAAGTCTTTCGCTGGGTTAGGATATAATTCAACATTAACAGATTTTGTCTCTGCAACATTTATCCAATCGTCACCGATAATCTTCGTTACTGCCACTGATGTCATACCGTTTTCATATAATGCCACGACTTCAGCGATATGTGCATTTGGACTTTCATATATTTCGCCTCCTAATACTGCATCTTCATATGAACATTCTGTAATATTTTCTTTTATAAGTTCACCATCTACATAGATATTATATCCTATAGGATTGCCAGCTTCTGGTGCATCCCAGTCGATATATAGCGTTATGCAATCACCAACTACCGCAGACTGCATATTCTGAACAGGATAGCAGTGTCCTGTATTTTCGTAAGCGAAATGACTGTTATATATCACTTTAGTCTCATAGTCCTGTAACCATAATGCTACTTCCAGGTCGTTCATTTCTTCCACGAAAGTGGATGACATATCGTAAGAGAACACCAATCTTTGATATTCGCCAGCTTTTATATTCAAGACATTGCCTTCTGCGTTCTCGAGCATTTTCATCATAACGTGATGAAATTCTGTCTCACCATTGCTGCTAGCATTGTCAGTCGTTGTCTTTTCATTGACGGAGATGAATGCTCTGACATTATCCATATCGAAATATGACATAAAATCGGCTGTTATATTGATATTATTGCCTTCTATTGTGTATGAGCCTCTTACATCTGCGAAAGCAGGACTGTTATATGCTTCCATGAAACTTTCTTCTGAGGTTGCGCCATATCCTTGGTCGGCTCCGTTGAGGAAAGTCTGCGGCACACCTAACACGTTATAATAAGTCATTCTTGTTCCGCCTTCAGCTGTGTAATAAGGGTCTCCTAGAGCAGGTCCGTTAGATGTATATTTTGTGTATGTGTATTCGCCTTCGTGATTAGCGGTAAGTTCTGCCATGAGGTTATTGACAGCCACGCATGGGTTACATGTAGAACTGGAGAAATGTTCTATCATAGGTGTCATCTGAGTGTGACTCATGGCTGAGATAAAGTCTTGGCTTAAGATATTGTCTGATGTGTCGTCGGTATCGTCGTTGACGCTGACGATTTCCACTTCTATATTATATTTCTCATTAGGACGGGTACTTAAGGCTGTGCTGAAAGTAAGCTGCTTTGTATTCATAGAAGTGACATGAGCATAGAAGGTCTGTTCTACGGTTTCGTCATTGATGGTATATCTGGCCTTTAATGTCTCTATATCAGTATTGCCAGAATTTTTTATTGTGAAGCTTATGTCAGTGTCACCATAATTCACTATTGAAGGCACGTCGATGCTTACTAGTTCTACGCTAAGATCTTCGATGGTATATACTTCAAAGTCGTCAAAATACCAGTTGCTGATGTTGTATGAATTGCCTTCGAAATATATGCAGAACAAGACGTTGTTTTTTCCCATGTCAGGACTTGTTATGTTTTCCAATATGGTGTATTGGGCATTTGTGTTATAATGTTCCGACCATACGGAGTTCCAAGTGGTGCCATTGTCGGAAGATGTGGCGACACCTACTTTCGCACCTGTGTTGCCGAAAAATGACGGATAGTGTTTCAATGTCATGACAGCGGATGTGACATTACTTAAGTTAACGGCTGGCGATACCAGACGTGCTGTGCCGTTGAAAGGTGGTGTCCATTGCAGGTTGACTTCATTAGGTTTTCCACCTGCAATATTACTTGTGGATATGTACCAGTTGTTGACACCGTTGCCCATGGTTGTCCATGTCGATGGCAATGTCGTTTCGTTGAAACCTTCTTGAATAAGATATACGTTGCTCTGTGCAAAGAGCGATGCGGCTAACGTTAATGCAAAAATAAAAAGTAAAGTCTTTTTCATTGAATCTTTGATTTTTTAATACGCGGCAAAGATAAGAAAAAAGGCTAAAGACTAAAGATGAAAGGCGAAAGTTTTTTTGGGATAATGGAAACGGGAGCGAGGGCATGAGCGAGGACGAGAGTGTTGTTTTGATCAAACAACTGTTCTCCTTCTCCATCATCCATCATCCATCATCCGCCTCCGTCTCCATCATCCATCATCCGCCTCCACAATCTTGCTCCATTGACATGAAAAAAAGACGCCGCAATGCGACGTCCTTAGTAAATTTCAAACTCCATATTTAAAGATCACTCTCTTCCTCCGCCGAGTGCATGATACAATGAAGTAACTGCATTGAGTTTACTGAGTTGGTCTTCTGTCTTTGATATCAATGCAGAGAGTAATGACTGTTGAGCTTCGAGTACTTCAAGATATGTAGATGAACCTAGCTTCAACAACTCATTGGTATATTCCACAGCATTGTATAAAGAACGTATCTGTTTGTCTCTTGCCACTTCTTTCTGAAGTTCTGCATCGTATGATATAAGAGCATTGCTTACTTCCATACTAGCATCGACGAGTGCTTGTTTGAATTGAAGTCTTGCCTCTTCTTCTTTAGCCTTGGCTATTTCAAGTTTTGCCTTATTGGTGCCTCTATAAAACAAAGGCTGTGTCAATGATGCAAGTGCAGTCAACGGATTTATCCAATTCAAGCTTGCGTCAATCACCAGACTTGGATAGAATGCAGAACGTGCTATATTTGTGTTATAATACATAGAAGCGAGGTTATATTCAGCATTTTTAACATCAGGACGATTAGCCAAGAGCTGCACTGGTATTCCTGCATGAATGTCGAAATCCACTTTCTGTTCATCTAAACTACCTCTTATGATAGCCATTGGATAATCTCCCAACAATGAAGACAATGAGTTTTCCTGTTTAAGGATAGCCGCTTTTATTTCTGGTATTGCTGCAGCAATAGATGCGTGATAAGCCTCATATTGAGCAACGGCAGCTTCTGTTGCCATAGCACCCTCTTTCATAGCCTTTATGGTCTCTACACTGACAGCCCAGCTTTTTTCTGTCATATTATATATCTCTAGCTGTTTATCCAATGACAAGAGATTAAAATAATAATCAGCCACAGTAGCGATCAGCTGAGTTCTTACAGCCTGCTGATATTCCTGATTCTGAAGAAGGGCCACCTGAGCTTGGCGTTTGCTATTCAACAGTTTTCCGAACAGGTCTATTTCCCAGCTTGCAGACACCGATGCATCATAACTGACAACAAAGTTACCAGAAGAGTACGTCATATTGGTTGGAAGCGATAATCCGACAGAAGGAAAGAAAGCCTGTTTTGCACTTTTAAGAGAAGCCTGAGCCTCATTTACTTTCTCCATAGCGACCAAAAGGTCGGTATTGTTTTCGAGAGCGTAATTTATCAATGCCTGAAGATTAGGATCTGTATAGACCTCCGTCCATGAAAGGTCGGCTATCGTAGTACTGTCGCACGCTGTTATCCCATCAAAGGTACGATACGAATCAGCGGCATTAACTTCAGGACGCTCGAACTGTCTGTAGATATTACAGCTACTTAAAGTCAGCGCACAAATAGCGATATATATTAACTTTTTCATCGTTTTATATTTTTATCAATTTATCAAAGACGTATCAATGTATTCCATTGACACGTCTATTCAATCATTCAAATTCAACAGGTTTAAACTTTTCTTGCAAGGCCTCAAAGATTACGAACAACGCAGGCACTATGAAAATCTGGCAAACCATACCTATCAACATACCTCCGATGGCACCTGTTCCCAAAGCGCTGTTGCCGTTAGCACCCACGCCATGAGCGAACATCATAGGAAGAAGACCGATAATCATGGCGAGTGATGTCATAAGGATAGGACGGAGACGTGCTGCAGCAGCGTCAACGGCAGCTTCTACTATAGTCATTCCCGACTCTCGTCTTGAGACGGCAAACTCCGTAATCAAGATGGCGTTCTTTGCCAACAGACCGATAAGCATGATAAGACCGATTTGTAAATAGATGTTATTATCTATTCCCATCATTCTTGCGAAGATAAATGTTCCTGCAAGACCGAACGGTATTGACAAGATAACGACCATCGGTAAAATATAACTTTCGTATTGCGCACTTAACAAAAGATAAACGAAGACGATACAGATGACGAGTATCATTCCGAGTCCACCACTTTGATTTTGTTCCTCTCTCGTCATTCCTGAATATTCGTAAGAATAACCTTGAGGCAAGAATTGTTCAGCAGTCTCTTCAATAGCTGCGATAGCCTGACCAGAACTGTATCCAGGAGCTGGAGAACCGTTGACCAATATTGAAGTGAACAAGTTAAATCTCTTGATATTATCAGGGCCATAGACTCTTTCAAGTTCGACGAACTGAGTTATCGGAGCCATATCTTTACCATTTCTAATCTTAATGTTATTAAGAGCCTCTTTGTCGATTCTTAATTCAGGGCGAGCCTGTACCATTACACGATACAACTTTCCGAAGCGGTTGAAGTTGGATGCATAGATACCGCCGAAATAACCCTGTAATGTTGTCAGGACATCTGAAGGAGAAAGACCTGCCTGTTTACATTTAGCGACATTTATGTTAACCATATATTGAGGATATGTAGGATTGAAGCTTGTGCTTGCCTGTGCAATCTCAGGACGTTCGCTCAATCGGGAGATGAATTCTTGCGCCACAGCATAGAAGGACTCAATAGAACCACCTGTCTTGTCTTGCAGGTTGAACTCGAAACCGTCAGAGACGCTGAAGCCTGGAACCATAGGCATCGAGAATGTGATGACACGACCTTCTTTCACCAGTTCTCTCGCTTGCATCATAAGTCGCATGTTGATGGCATCAGCACTTTCCGTCTCGTCACGTTCTTCCCAGTCGTGGAGCTTACAGATGAGTGTTCCGTATGAACTACCATTAGCACCACTTAAAATACTGAAACCTGAGATTGCTGTATATGTTTTGATTGCAGGTGTGTTTGAGACTAATTTTTCCACCTTAGCCATAGCTTCTTTTGTTTTATCCAAAGATGTACCTGCTGGCATATCGAGAGTGATGAATATTGTTCCTGTATCCTCGTTAGGAACCAATCCTGTTGGTGTTGTACCCATGAGATAGAACAACAAGACAGCACCAGCCAACACAGCACCTATAGATAACATCTTATTCTTGACAAAGAATCGTACACCTTTTGAATATTTCTTCACCGTGACATCATATGCCGCATTGAAGGCGATAAAGAATCTCTTCAAGAGACCTTTCTTTTCTCCATCATGACTTTCATGAGGTATAAGGAATAAAGCACATAATGCAGGTGACAATGTAAGCGCGTTAATAGCTGAGAAAGCAATAGAAACCGCCATCGTAAGACCGAACTGACGATAGAAAGTACCTGTTATGCCCGACATGAAGCTGACAGGAATGAACACCGCCATCATGACCAATGTAATAGAAATCAAAGCACCGGATATTTCACCCATCGCTTGTATGGAAGCGTCTTTTGCCGATTTTATACCTTTTTCAAGTTTCTCGTGCACCGCTTCCACCACCACAATGGCATCGTCAACGACAATTGCGATGGCAAGAACCATAGCACAAAGAGTAAGGAGGTTGATACTGAATCCCATCACCTTTAACATAAAGAAAGTACCGATCAAGGCTACCGGGATAGCGATTGCAGGGATAAGTGTTGAACGGAAATCTTGCAAGAAGATAAACACCACCAAGAATACAAGTACGAATGCCTCCAACAAAGTCTTGATAACTTCATGAATTGATGCGAAGAGGAAGTCATTGGAGTCTAACAGGAGGTCGTATGTTATGCCTGGAGGGAAATTTCTCTTCTCTGCTTCCAGCAAAGCCTTCACTTCATTGATAATCTGTGTAGCGTTAGAACCTGCCGACTGGTAAATCATGGCAGTAATACCTTCATGTCCTTGAGAACGAGTATCGATAGAATAACTCAAAGAACCGAGTTCCACGTCAGCTATAGTTTTCAGGCGCAACACCTCACCGCTTTCATTAGCTTTGATGACAATCTCACCAAACTCTTCTGGAGTAGATAGTCTTCCTTTATACTTCAACATATATTGGAATGTGACATCTTGTGCGTTTTCGCCGAACTGTCCAGGAGCAGCCTCTATATTCTGTTCGCTGAGAGCGTTGGTGACATCAGAAGGCATCAAGCCATATTGAGCCATCACATCAGGCTTAAGCCATATTCTCATTGAATATTCAGAGCCAAGAAGCGAAGCGTCTCCAACACCGTTGATACGTTTAATCTGAGGGATTACATTTATCTTCAAGTAATTGTAAATAAACTCCTGATCGTATTTATCGTTTTCACTATAAACTGTGAAAGCCAGCAAAATACTTGACTGCTTTTTACTTGTCGTAACACCAGCTTTTGTTACTTCAGAAGGCAGGAAACCTTGAGCTTTGGTAACGCGGTTCTGTACGTTGACAGCAGCCATGTCAGGGTCACTGCCTGGTTTGAAATAAACAGAAATGGTGGCATCACCGGTGTTAGTAGCTGTCGATGTCATATATGTCATATCTTCAACACCGTTGATCTCTTCTTCAAGAGGAGCGATGACACTATTGACGACAGTCTGAGCATTAGCACCTTGATAAGAAGCTTTCACTTCAACTGTAGGAGGCGCGATATCCGGATATTGTGAGATTGGAAGCGTCATAAGTCCGATGAGACCGAGCAGCACTATAATAATAGAGATGACAGTCGAGAGAACCGGACGCTTGATAAAATTATCTAATTTCATAATAATGTCTCCTTACTGTTTTTACTTCTTTGTTGCGTTTTGGAATTTAGCATCCGACTCTTCTTTTGTGATAGGACGCATTTTCATTCCGTTTTTAACAGAAGATCCTACACCTTCCACCACTATGACTTCTCCGACTTCAAGACCTTCTGTCACTATATAATTCTCTCCGTATGTAAGATTATCCACGACGATCTCACGCATCTCAGTCACGCTGTCATTAAAGATATAAACGAATTTCTTGTCTTGCATCTCGAATGTCGCATTCTGTGGAACGAGGCGAGCGTTGAGAATCTCACGAGGTATATATATCGTTCCAGTAGCTCCGCTGCGTAATATTTTTGCAGGATTTGGGAAACGAGCGCTCATATTGGCAGCACCAGTCTTGGTATCGATAGTACCAGCCACACTTTCTATTGTACCTTTATGCTCATACATTGTTCCATCAGCAAGTTTCAATTCCACCTGAGGCATGAATCTCAGGATGTCTCTAACACCGCCTTTTGAAGTATAGTAAAGCATCAGTTTCTCATTGATTGAAAAATCGGCATAAACAACTTCTATCTGAGACACTGTTGTAAGAGCTGTTGATGTTGTAGGACCTACCAAACTACCGACGCTGAACGGGATTGTACCTATGACACCGTCATTAGGACTTACGACGTAGCTATAGTCGAGATTGATTTTTGCGGATTCCAATTTGGCCTGAGCCTGTTCCAACTGAGCCTTGGCTGACAACAGCTGATTATCGGCCAGTTTCTTTTCATATTCGCTGATAATGCCTTTATCGTAAAGATTGGCTTTGTTTACCGCAGTCAGTTCTGCGCTCTCAACTTCCACCTTAGCAGCATTGACATTGGCAAGGGCTGTGTTATATTCAGCCTGATATGTGGCATGGTCTATCTCAAAAAGCAGATCGCCTTTTTTAACCATATCGCCTTCATCAACATGTTTTTTTATAAGCGTTCCAGAAACATTGCTTCTCACTTCCGCATCGTTATCACCTGATATCAAGGCTGGAAACGAGTTCTTAACTATCACCGGTTCTTCTTCAACAACCATCACTGCATATTCTGGAATAGGTTGTTGGACTGTTTTTTCCTGACATGAAAAAAGCGAAGACGCTATGAAAAGCAACGACATCGCTTTGAATGTAAATCTAGTTTTCATATAATTAGTTAATTTGTTATATATTTACTTTAACCTCGCAAAGATAATATTTTTCATAAATATTTATTAATTTTAAACATGTATTTTTCAATATTTTTACAATTATTCCAAGACGTAATCCATAGCCTCATATACCTCAAAAAAAATCTGTCGTCATATGTCTGTCATCCGTTGACTTTTTATATCTTTGCGCTATGAAGAAAAAAGTCAAACAACCTGAATTTTTAGAAGACGTCAGCATCATCGACGCTGGCGCTGAAGGCATGAGCGTTGCCAAACCTGATGAAAAAGTGGTATTCATTCCATTCGGAGCTCCCGGAGATATCGTTGACGTACAAGTATTCAAGAAAAAGAAGAATTGTTTTGAAGGCAAGATCGTCAATATCAAGCAAGCATCCGACAAACGTGTAGAGCCTGTGTGCCAGCACTTCGGACTTTGCGGCGGCTGCAAATGGCAACATATAGATTACCAATGGCAACTTCATTACAAGCAAAAACAAGTCAAAGATAACCTCGACAGAATAGCCAAGGTGGAATATCCAGAGATACTTCCTATCTTAGGTTCCGAGAAACAATATTTCTATCGTAACAAATTGGAATACAGTTTCTCGAATCGCAAGTGGCTCATCGACGGTGCGCCTGCCGGCACTCACGATGAGGAAGCAGTGAAAGGTTTCGGCTACCACCTTCCAGGTCTCTTCGACAGAGTCATCGACATTGAGAAATGTTATCTGCAACAAGAGCCTTCTAATGCAATTCGTTTGTTTATAAAAGATTTCACTTTAGAACATAAGTTATCATATTATAACGTCCGCGCTCACGAAGGTCTCATGCGTAACGTAGTGATTCGTTGTAACGGCAAAGGCGAGTTCATGGTCATCGTCATCATCAACGAAGAAAACGACCTTATAAGAAACGTGATGATTCCAGAGTTACAGAAACGTTTCCCTGAGATAATATCGATAATGCTTGTCATCAACAACAAATTCAACGACATCATCACCGACCTTCCTTTTGAAAACGTATATGGCGAAGAATGTCTCATCGAGACCATGAAAGCTCCACGCGAAGGTCACGACGACCTTAAGTTCAGAGTCGGACCTGTATCATTCTTCCAGACCAATGTATATCAAGGCGAACGACTTTACAAGGCCGCTTTCGACCTAGCCGAAGTGAAAGGCGACGAACTCATGTACGACCTTTATACCGGAACAGGCACAATAGCATTATACTTCGCACGTTTTGTAAAAGAAGTCGTTGGAGTGGAATATGTAGAAGAAGCTATAGCCGATGCCAAGATCAACAGCGAGTTCAATCACATTAACAATGTTAAGTTCTACGCAGGCGATATGGCCAAGGTGTTCACCGATGAATTCATCGAAGCCAACGGTCGCCCTGACTTTGTCGTCACCGACCCGCCACGCGCCGGCATGCACGAGAAAGTTGTGGAACAGCTTCTCAAGATACAGCCTAAGAAAATCGTATATATCAGCTGTAACCCAGCCACACAAGCTCGAGACCTCCAACTGTTAGACTCAATGTACGAAGTGAAGGCTGTGCAGCCTGTCGATATGTTCCCTCATACTCATCATGTGGAGAATATCGTTCTTCTTAAGTTGAGAACAGAATAAGAGCAGCTAAAGTTTAAGGTTTATGACCGAAGCCATCAGCCAACAGCTAACAGCCCATAGCAAAAGAATATATCTCATAGGCTACATGGGTTCCGGCAAATCGTCGGCTTTAAAACAACTGGGCAAGTTATTATCCTGGGAGACTCACGACCTTGACACTCTTTTTGAAGAGAGATACAAGATTTCCGTTCAGGATTTCTTCCATAAATATGACGAAGCTGCTTTTCGTAAATTGGAGTCGCAACTTCTTAAAGAAACGATAAATTACAAGAATGCCGTCATCGCTACCGGTGGCGGCACTCCATGTTTCTTCGACAATATGGAATGGATGAACGCCAACGGAACCACCATATTTATAAAAGTGTCAGCGATGACAGCTGTGCATCGGCTGATGAACTCAAAAAAGAAAAGGCCTCTCATTGAAGGAAAGAACGAACAAGAAGTCATAGACTTCGTCAACGGACATTATGCCGCAAGAATGCCTTTTTACGAAAAAGCCCAAATTACTGTCAAAGGCGAAAACCTTGACTTTAGAAATATCGTTATATGATCATAGATATATGCTGTATGCATTTTTTATAGAACCTTGAAAATTTATAATTCAATGAAAGAAACCCCAATTTTGCTCCTTACCGGTTATCTCGGAAGTGGAAAAACAACTTTAGTTAATAACATTTTAACAAATAAAAAAGGTATCAAATTCGCCGTCATCGTCAATGACATCGGCGAAATAAATATCGACGCATCTCTCATTCAAAAAGGCGGCGTTGTTGACCAAAAAGACGACAGCCTCGTCGCTTTACAAAACGGATGTATCTGCTGTTCTCTCCAGTTCGATATGGTCGAACAACTTAGCGACATCGTCAAATCAGGAAAATTCGACTATATCGTCATTGAAGCTAGCGGCATCTGCGAACCGGAACCTATCGCCCGTACAATAGCTTCTATTCCTAATATGGATGAGAAATACAGTCTTCACGGACTACCTAAGTTAGATTGCATCGTAACAGTAGTCGATGCTCTGAGAATAAAGAGCGAATTTGAATGCGGCAATAAATTAGATAAAAACGTAATCGAAGAGGAAGATATTGCCAATCTCGTAATCCAACAGATTGAGTTCTGTAACATAGTGCTGCTCAACAAAGCTTCGGAAGTAAGCCGTGAGGAATTAAATAGAATCAAATCTATCATAAACAACTTACAACCTGACGTTGAAATAATCGAATGCGACTACACCAATATCGATATAGAAAAGATTATAAACACACATAAATTCGAATATTATAAAGTGGCTGCAGCTGCCGGCTGGATTCGTCATATAGAAGGCAACGAACAACAGACAACAGACAACAGTCATCATACTCACAAAGATCATGAGCATCATCATGAACATGAGCATGAGCACGAGCATCATCATCACCATGATCATGAAGAGTGTCACGATGAGAATTGTCCTTGTCACCATCACCACCATCATGGTCACAGCCATGGCGATGAATATGGAATAAGCACATTTGTATATTATAGAAGGCAGTCGTTTGACACAAATAAATTCGATAGATATGTGACATCTAAATGGCCTGAAAACATCATCAGAGCTAAGGGTATCTGCTATTTCAGTGACAATCCTGACATGACATATTTATTTGAACAGGCTGGCGTTCAGAAAAAATTGACAGAAGCTGGACTTTGGTTTGCCACAGCTCCACAAGATGAATTGGAAGAACTAATGCGCAACGATCCATCAATCATGAACGATTGGGACGAGAAATATGGTGACAGAATGGCAAAGATTGTCTTTATCGGACAGCATTTAGATAAAGAACAAATCAGCAAGGATTTAGACGAATGTCTTGTTGAGATTTTCTGAACTTAAGATTTTGAACAAAGGAGTAATTACCATAACTCATTGGGATTATTTATAACAAAAGAGACGTATCAACATTCTTTTACATTTTAATGTATTGTTGATACGTATTCTATGTTTTTACGATTAAATCCGTCTATCGTATGATTGGGCGAATAGTTTGACCGATGTATGTGCGGTAGTAGCTTAAAACGTTTTGAGTGTCGCCATTCAATTTAAATCCGAACGCAACTTCGCCAGTTAGGTAGAACAGTTTGAAGATGCATATGATTCTTTTGTATTTGTCTCTCCTCAAGCGAAATGATCTACGTAGGATTCTGGTACATATGCACCAATATTACAAGTTGCCCATAACAGACCGCTTGGCAAACCTATGTCAACGTATTCGTTGCCGTCAATTTCGTTGGTTTCCTCATCAACCGCTGATTTCTTGCACTGTGTCATGGTAAGCATCATCATATACTATCAGTAGCAAATGTAATGTTAAAAAAAACAAAAATATTGAACGAAGATTTTAATTTTTTTTGAATAAACTGCTATTTATGAATTATTAGCTATTATGATCATAGCTAGCGGCTCATTGGTGTCTCCACCATGCGTTAGGGATTGGAGCGGCATCCTTTGTGAGACGGAAGCTGGAGGCGGAGACGGAAGCGGAGGCGAGCAAAGATATAGCGGAAAGCCCGACGGCGGAGCCGGAACGCCCCAGGAAGAACTTTAGAATTAGTTAAAAGTTTATGATGGAGATTCTTTTATTGATTACCCAAAGGCGCCTCATCGAAATTATGTTTCCAACGGCGGTGGCTCCAGAGCCAGTAAGGAGGATTCGATTTGATTGTATCTTCCAATAATTCAGTATAACGTTGCATAATTGCGCCATCGGGCAATTCGCTCGGATGTTCGCATATTGTTTCTACATCGATACGATAATGTCCCCATCTCTCTTTTATCACCTTATAATATAACACAGGCAACTCATATTTTCTCGCGAAGCCTTCCGAGCCTCTGATGAACCCCGTCTTCTGATTAAGGAAATCAGCGACATAACAACGTTTAGGGTTGCTAGGGTTCTGGTCGGCAAGAATCATATATGCAGCTGGGATATGATTGTTTTCATGATATGCCATCACCTCACGCACATTGTCATGAAAGACGACTTCTGTTCCGTAACGTGTTCTCGCGCGATTTATAAGTTTTTCGAACACCTTATTAGTATTATGCGCCCCCACTCCTATTCCGTGATGCTTGAACTGCATGTCAAGGCTCAGAACCATCCATTCCCAGTTGTTGTAATGACTCGACATCAAGACAACACTCTTTCCTTCTTCATAAAACTTATTAACGACTTCAGGATTGGAACAATGATAACGACGCATTACGTTCTTGCGCGACATCGAAATCATCTTCAACATTTCCATTCCCAACTGGGTAAGATGCCAATAAAACTTATTACGAAATCTTTTTATAGATCTAAATTCATAATTTTCAAATGAATTCGATAAATTTTTATCAATTATATTTTTTCTGTATGACAGAATAAAACGAAGAATCAAATAAAAAGGGAAGGAAATCAAATAAAGAAAAAACATCGGAAAAACCGATAGCGGATAGAAAATCAGATAGAAAGCAATCCGTGTCAACATCTTCGCGGCAAAAAAAATCTCGTGCAAATTTACAATTATTTTAATAGCTGTCAATAATTATTTTTCAAAATATTTCACATTTCTTTGAGTTTTTTAACTCTCGTAAATACCTATATTACAAAATATATTTGCTACTTTTGCGGCATATATACAAACAACATCTTATTATTATGGCTGAAATTGAAAAAATCAAGCAAGCTTTGGTTTCCTACGGAGTGGAAGGCGTAGAAGAAATCATCTATAACCCATCTTATGAAGAATTATTTGAAGCAGAAATGAATCCGGAACTTACCGGATTTGAGAAAGGAACTATCACAGAATTAGGCGCAGTCAATGTCATGACAGGAATCTACACAGGACGTTCTCCAAAGGACAAGTATTTCGTCATGGACGAAGTCAGCCGCGACACAGTATGGTGGACTTCTAAAGAATACAAAAACGACAACAAGCCTATCTCTCCTGAAGTATGGAACGAATTGAAGAAACTAGCATTGAACGAGTTATCTCACAGGAAGCTATACGTCGTTGACGGTTTCGCAGGTGCCAACAAGAACACTCGTCTCAAAATACGTTTCATCATGGAAGTAGCATGGCAGGCTCATTTCGTAAAGAATATGTTCATACGTCCTACAGAAGAAGAGCTTGCCGATTTCGGAGAACCAGATTTCGTTGTTTACACCGCATCTAAAGGAAAAGTGGAAAACTATAAAGAACTGGGGCTCAACTCCGAGACTGCCGTTGCTTTCAACTTAAAAGAAAGAGCACAGATTATCTTGAACACATGGTATGGCGGCGAAATGAAAAAAGGCATGTTCTCTATCATGAACTACTTACTCCCATTGAAAGGCATCGCTGCTATGCACTGCTCAGCTAACACCAATGAAAAAGGCGAGACAGCAATCTTCTTCGGATTGTCAGGTACAGGCAAGACCACATTATCGACAGACCCTAAGAGAGCCTTGATCGGTGACGACGAACACGGCTGGGACGACGAAGGCATCTTTAACTTTGAAGGTGGCTGCTATGCAAAAGTCATCGACCTTAAAAAAGAAAGCGAACCTGACATTTACAATGCAATCAAGAGAAATGCCTTGCTCGAAAATGTAACAGTTGACGAGAACGGCACTATTGATTTCCACGATAAAAGCGTCACCGAAAACACACGCGTCTCCTACCCTATCTATCACATCGACAATATCGTAAAACCAGTGTCAAAAGCTCCCGACGCAAAGAAAGTGATTTTCTTGTCAGCCGACGCTTTCGGAGTATTGCCTCCTGTTTCAATACTGACACCTGAACAAATGAAATATTATTTCTTGTCAGGCTTCACCGCCAAGTTAGCTGGAACAGAACGTGGCATCACAGAACCTACACCTACTTTCTCAGCATGTTTCGGAGAAGCATTCCTTTCATTGCATCCAACAAAATATGCTGAAGAATTAGTCAAGAAAATGGAAAAGACAGGTGCTACTGCTTATTTGGTAAACACCGGCTGGAACGGCACTGGCAAACGTATCTCTATCAAAGACACACGCGCTATCATTGATGCTATACTTGATGGTTCTATTGAAAAAGCTGAGACCAAGACAATACCTTACTTCGATTTCAAAGTGCCTACAGCATTACATGATGTAAATCCAAACATTTTGGATCCTCGCGACACCTACGCAACAGCTGAAGAATGGAACGAAAAAGCAGAAGACTTGGCAGGACGTTTCATCAAGAACTTCGAGAAATTCACACACAACGAAGCTGGCAAGGCTTTGGTTGAAGCAGGACCTAAGATTTGATAGTAAATTAATTGTAAATAAATAAAAAGGGCGTATTACTACGCCCTTTATTATTATCTTTGGTTTTATATTTCTTAGTTCAACATCACTGGCATCAAAAGCATCAAGATGTCTTCGTCTATATTTTGATTTTCAATAGGAGTGATAAGACCAGCTCTGTTTGGAGCTGACATCTCCAACATGATTTCCTGTTGGCTGAGATTGCCGAGCATTTCTTGGAAGAAACGTGAGTTGAATCCTATTTCCATATCGTTACCTTCATAGTTACATGAAAGTCTTTCTTTTGCTTCGTTGTAGTAATCGAGGTCTTCAGCTGTCAGGACGAGTTCTTGACCAGCGATCTTGAAACGGATCTGATGTGTAGCCTTGCTTGAGAAGATAGCCACACGGCGGATTGCTGACAACAATAATTGACGGTCGATAGTCAATTTGTTTGGATTTGACTGTGGGATGACAGCTTCATAGTTAGGATATCTTCCATCGATGAGACGGCATACCAATTTGAATCCAGACACTGTGAATGAAGCATTGGTCTTGTTAAATTCAACGACGACAGTCTCATCAGCCTTTCCAGACAAAGCGTTTTTCAATTGGTTGATAGGCTTCTTTGGAACTATGAAAGAAGCCAGTGTCTCTGACTTGATATCAAGTCTTCTATAACGTACGAGTTTATGAGCGTCAGTAGCCACGAAGTTAAGACCGTTGTTTGTCATTTCCATAAAGACACCTGTCATGACAGGGCGTATTTCATCGTTGCCAGTTGCGAAGATTGTCTTTTCAAAGCCACACGCCAGAACATCTGCAGGAATCTCCCATGTCATAGGATCATCAAGGACTGGCAATTGAGGAAACTCATCACTCTTATGACCAGCCATCTTATAACGACCTTCACCTGTTGTAATTTCAATGGCCAATGTTGTTTCATCGATATTGAAAGAAACAGGGATATCAGGGAAATTTTTCAAGATATCGATAAGCAAACGAGCTGGTATTGTCACCTCACCTGCACCTTCAACCATATCAGGCTGAATGGTAACCATCATTGTTGTCTCCAAGTCTGAAGCTGTTATCTTCAACTCATTCTCAGAGATGTTAAACAAAAAGTCATCTAATATTGGTAATGTATTATTAGAGTTGATGACACCGCTGAGTGATTGTACAGCTTTTAACAATTTTAAACTTGAAAGTATAAATTTCATAATTCTTGTATTTATCAGTCTGTAAAGTTACACAAAAAAAATATCTTCAGATTGTCTAAAACGACTTATTTTCTCATTTATTTTTTCTCTTTATAAATTTGTTTTCCGTTCCGTTGAGTAAACGTTTTATATTTTCCCTATGTGTAATAGGAACGAATATAGCGACAGCTATCGAGAGCCACATCAACAAAGGATATTCCGGCATCATGAAGAAATATGTCACGAAAGGCAACACCACTGTAGCAGTGACACTTGCGAGCGACACATAGCCGAAACACAACAAAACTACGATGAATACGCCAAGGGCTATCAATGCTGGTATCAGCATCAATCCGAAACCGACGCCAAGCAATGTAGCGACGCCTTTGCCTCCTCTGAATCCTGCGAAGACAGGGAAAATATGGCCAAGCACCACTGCCGCTGCCGCTACGATCTGCATATATTCCGGCATCTCTATTTCTGGGAAATATCCGAAGATGACCTTCGACATGAAGATAGCGAACCAACCTTTCAACGCATCAATAATAAAGACAGGAACACCTGCTTTATAACCCAATATTCTTATTGTATTTGTCGTACCAGCATTGCCAGAGCCATGTTCTCTCACATCTATTCCGAAGAATATCTTGCCGATCCACACCGAACTAGGGATAGAACCTAAGATATATGCCGTTAATATTGTAATCAGTATAGGTAACCACATAATTATTTAACAAAGACAGCTGCTGTCCAATTATTTTTTGTCACATGATTAGAAAATGTCAAACCAAGACGTTCAGCTTCTTTAGCGATAAGTTTCAAGTCTTCTTCATAGAAACCGCTGAAGAAAATCTTACCACCATCGACAAGACATTTCACATACTCCTTCATATCTCTAAGAAGGATATTTCTGTTAATGTTAGCGAGGATGATATCGAACTGTCTATCATTTAAGGAATTAGCATCACCAAGTTCCACGACAATGTCGTTCTCGTCATTAAGGCGGATGTTATCAAGGGCGTTTCTGTAAGCCCATTCGTCATTATCAATAGCCACCGTCATAGCCGAGCCAAGCTTTTTAGCCAATATAGCAAGTACGCCAGTTCCAGATCCCATATCCAAAAGGTTGAGACCTGTAAAATCCGACTGTAACATCAGTTCTATTATTTGTGAAGTTGTCTCGTGGTGAGCAGTGCCGAACGACATTTTTGGTTCTATGATGAGATCGTATTTATATGAGCCTTCAACTTTATGAAAAGGAGCTCTAATTCTACAGAACTCATTGATAATGACAGGCTCGTAAGAAGCCTCCCATGTAGCGTTCCAATCTTGGTCAGGAATGAGTTCTTTTTTCAACAGCTTGACGTTTGCAAATTGTTCCATCTGCATGATCTCATCAAGTTCTGTCTCGTTCAATGACGGCTCTTGGCAATAAGCGTCAAAACCATCATCAGTATCCATGAAACTGTCGAATCCTATTGATCCGAGCAGTTCCATGAACATATCTTTTAAGTTTTCGTTTTCAGGGTTAGTAAACGAACAAGCGTAATAATTCATAGTCGATTATTTTGAAGCCTGTACTGCGATACTTACGAAATCTTCTGCTTTAAGAGAAGCGCCGCCTATCAAACCGCCGTCGATGTCTTCTTGTGCGAACAAGTCAGCAGCGTTTTTTGCGTTGCAGCTGCCACCATAAAGGATACGTAATTGAGCAGCGATGTCTTCGCCGTATTTTTCAGCGATGAGAGTACGGATGAATTTATGAACTTCCTGAGCCTGTGCTGGAGTAGCAGTCTTGCCTGTACCGATAGCCCATACTGGTTCGTAAGCTATTACTATATTTTCCATATCCGCCACTCCGAGATGGAAAAGACCTTCTTCAACTTGTCTTTTAATAACATCAAAGTGAGTGTTATTTTCTCTTTCTTCGAGCACCTCACCAACACAGTAGATTGGAACTATCTGATATTGGAGGAGTTTTGTTATCTTAGCAGCAAGCACTGCATTATCCTCGTTAAAATATTTTCTTCTTTCGCTATGACCAACGATGCAGAAGTTTGTTCCGAGAGAATCGAGCATCTTAGCAGAAACCTCACCGGTATATGCACCTGATTCATTTTCATTAACGTTTTGAGCACCGACGTAGAATAACTGAGTATCATCAGCCATATCTGTCGTCATCTCCAAATAAGGGAATGGAGGGCAAATAACTATATCACAATCAGGCTGTTTATCTTCGCAAAGGTTAGCGATGTTTTCTATAAGGTCTTGAGCTTCTTGAAAATCCAAATTCATCTTCCAGTTTCCTGCAACAATTTTTCTTCTCATAATCATATATTTTAATAGTTATTTTTTTACTTATTCTTTAGTAATCAACGATATTTATTTTGTTTTTCAACATTAAAATCATCGTTACAACTTTACATTTTATGTTGCAAATTTATGAAAAAATATCGAAAAAATGATGAGATAATAACAAAAAATCATTATAATTTTATCAATAAAAATCTTTTAAAAAAAGGCATAGGATAAACTTTATACAAATAATTTTCAACTATATTTATTTTATTTCTTAATTTATTTTAACTAAATCATAATTAATCAGTTATTACTTTTACAAATAGAACTAAATATTACAAAATTTTAATTTTTTCTTCTCATTAACATTAATTATTGTAATAAATTTATTAGCATTTGAAAAAAAACGGGAAGCATTTACAGAAGTATGGAATTTGATTTATTTTATAATTCGTTATCAAACAAAATTCAAAACAAAATCGATTATGCTTTGAATATAATTTCAGAAATAAAAATTGTCAATTCAAAACCAACCCAAAAGTTAAAAGACACAAACTTGAATTAATAATCTCAATAGAAACGAATTTGGTATTATACTGAAATATTAAAAAAACGCTTGTAAAGAGGCTAGAATAACACAACAGTAACTTGCTGATAAAATTGGTAAAAAACGTGAATATGTAGCATTATTAGAAAAAGGCGAAACCGATATGCAACTTTCCACTTTCATATTGATTCCAAAAGCTGTCGGACTGAAACTACATTTAAGGCAATGACAAATCAATAAACCCTCACTCTAGGGTCTAAGATTCCGTATATAATATCAACGACAATGTTGATTATTATCAGCATAAATCCTATCAGCAACACCGCTCCCATTATAACAGGGAAGTCGAATGTGTCGAGGGCATCAACTATGATGACACCTATTCCTTTCCAGTCGAAGACATATTCCACGAAAACCGCTCCTGCCAACAAAGAAGCGAACCATCCCGAAATGGCAGTAACAACTGGTGTCATCGCGTTTCTTAAAGCATGAACAGTGACGACTCTCCATTGTTTCAAGCCTTTGGCACGCGCCGTTCTGATATAATCCATAGACAAAGCTTCTAACAAAGAAGTACGCGTCAGTTCTACAACGACAGCCAACGGTCTCAACCCCAACGTCAATGCTGGAAGAATCAGATTCTTCAAATCCAGATATGCGCCATTGCCATAATCGTCAACAGAATAGAGGCTGCCTGTCATTCCCAAGCCTGTATATGGCTCCAAAAGATACCCAAAGATATATGCAACCAATATAGCCGCGAAAAATGACGGCAGCGACATTCCTATCGTAGTGATAAACAATGTCAGTTTATTCACAAAATCAGTATTAACGACAGCAGCCAACACCCCGATAAAAACACCTAACACCAATGCGAAGGCAATCGCGACCGCTGCTAATATCAATGTATTGGGGAAGGCTTCCGACAATATCGTTCCCACCGACCTCTTGCTTTGATATGAATATCTTAAATAAGGAACCTTTAACACTACATCAACATCGCCGACTTTTGCCAAAACACAACTCGATTTGAATCTGCCGTAATCGTTTTGGGAATTTTCATTTCTATAAAAAGAAACAGGCATCAAATCATTAAGATAATCCGTATATTGTTTGAATACACTCTGATTCAAGCCCAGTTCTTCTCTTATCGCTTGAACGTCAGCTTCGTCGGCACGTTGCCCAAGCATCATTCTCACTGGGTCACCAGGAACAATATTAAAAAGGAAGAACACCAGAGTAACGACACCCCAGAGCACTGCCAATCCGTATAATATTTTCCTGATAATGTACGATGTCATAATTTTTAAGTCAACAGACAACAGACAACAGTCTTCGTCCAACAATTCCTAACTCCTAATTCCTAATTACCCAAAAGTGCATTAATTTCATCAATATATGGAAAATCTATCTTGCTCCATTTATCCAGAATTATTCCGTTATCCATCATAATAAGACCTGGATTAGATCTTACCATCGACTTAAGTTCGAGTTCATCGCCGTAATAGACTTCATCGAACATGTAATATTTATCCTGCATCTCATAAACATATTCTGGATTGACGGAAGTGATCCATAAATAATTGAATCCATTTTCACTTGCCATGTCATATATGCGTTTACATTCTGCGAGATCGTCATCAGACAGTTCATCAAGATAAGGAGCTACGAAGACGAACAATTTTTCCGTTTCAAACAAAAGATATGTATAGTCATCACCATCTTCATTGAGTATAGAAAAACCAAGCGACTGAGTTCCACCCTCCTGTCGTTGAGAAACGAACTCCCACTGCGACATCCAGACAGAATCATTCCAAGGATAGTTAGGTGAAACGAACTCTTCCATCTCGCCAGTCTCGATATTCTTGAAAGTCAGGAATATCTCCGCAGGAGCAGCATCTTCAACAGGTTTCATATCCTTACCGACTTTCCATTCCATAAAATCAACGACAGGAAGATGACGCACGTTATATATTTCAAACCATACGAACATTCCCATGAAGATAAAGGTAAAGAGAGTCTGACCTAAGATTGTGACCCTTTTATTTATAAGTGTTTTATTATTAAAGACGAGAGGTATCAAGACTGACAGTATGATCAAGTTTTTGAAGAAAGTCTGCCAGTTGCTCATCTTGATTGCCGTTCCGAAGCATCCACAGTCGGGAACGAGATTAAGTCGAGCATCGAAGTAAGTCGTCACTGTAAAGAAAATCATCAGCAATGAAGCGCCGAGCGTAGCGAGACGCGGCAGAAGATTCAGCATCAGACATATACCTACGATAAATTCAGCCATTATCATTATGATAGCCAGAGGCAACGCCAATTCATTAAGCCATTGTATATCGTAAGCTATGAAATAATCGAGCATCTTATATTTCGTTCCCAGAGGATCGACTCCTTTGGTAAGGCTGCTGAAAACAAACAAGGCTCCTATCAGCACTCGGCATAATGTAAGACCAGATTTGTTATAATAGCTATTAAACAATAAAGCAGCCAATATCGGCAGCAATATAGCTATCAGCATCAACCAAGAAAACTCAGGGAAGAATCCGACAAAGACAGCGCATATCAACGCCCATATCGTGACTGCAAAGGAAAGGAATCCGGATTTAGTGTAATCTTTTCTCATAGAATTAATTTTCAGATTGTTCAGATAACAAAATCATACAGAACACAGCGTAGTTGATAATATCGAAATAGTTAGCATCCAGGCCTTCTGATATTATCGTCTTGCCGTCATGGTCTTCTATCTCTTTTATTCTTAGAAGCTTCATCAAAATCAAGTCTGTCATCGAGCTGACACGCATACTTCTCCATGCCTCATCATAATCATGGTTTTTACACTGCATCAGATCGTAAGCCTCCTGCAAAACACCAGAATAAAGCTCAGCTGCCTTTTGAGGCTCGAGATCAGGCTTATCGACGACACCAAGTCGCAACTGTATGATTGCCATCGCAGAATAATTTATGATACCGATAAATTCAGGCTCAACACCTTCATTGACGAGACGCTCTGCTTTTGTCTGAAGGCTTCTGATTCTGTTAGCTTTTATAAAGATTTGGTCGGTGACGGATGTTGTTCTCATGATACGCCATGCCACTCCGTAGTCCATCATTTTCTTGGTAAAAATCTCGGTACATTGTTCAACGACCTTTTTAAATTGATTTTGTGTATCTTTCATCGTATTATTTTTTTATTTTTGTAAAGAAAATTGTTTTAACATTATCGATAAAACAATCAATATTTTAAGAATGTAAAAATAAACATTTTTTCGCTATGAAACTGAAGATTGGAGAGCATTTTTTTTCATGGGAACATCCCCTTGTGATGGGCATTTTAAACCTCACCCCTGATTCTTTTTACGATGGTGGTTCTCACGTCAATACGGACGACGTTCTTCGACATTGTGAAAAAATGTTGACAGAAGGTGCCGACATCATCGACATCGGAGCTTTCTCATCACGTCCAGGAATGGAAATAATATCTTGTGAAGAAGAACTGTCACGTCTCCTACCCTCTTTATTAGCCATAAAAAAAGAGTTCCCTAACACTCTAATATCCATCGACACTTTTCGCAAAGAAGTCGCAACGAGATCAATAGAACATGGCGCCGACATCATCAACGACATATCCGGAGGCACATTCGACATCGAGATGCTTCCTTATATCGGCATGAATCATATACCATACATAATGATGCACAGCGGCAACAATATCGAAGAATTACATTCTGAGATAATAAAAGACAAAGCCAGCGAAATCGTCAGAAGTTTCTTCGAGCGACAATGCGAAAAACTATCCGAATACGGAGAACAGAGCATAATACTTGACCCCGGAATCGGCTTTAACAAAAGTATGAAAGATAATTTCAATTTGTTAAAAGACATTAATGAATATAGAATAAACGATCTTCCCGTCCTGATAGGCATATCGCGCAAATCCATGATTTATAAAACACTGAAAGCATCACCACAGGATGCACTGAACGGCACCACCGTGTTAAACACCATCGCACTTCTTAACGGAGCCGACATTCTAAGAGTTCACGACGTAAAAGAAGCTGTAGAAGCCGTTAAGCTTGTCAACGAACTTTGAACCTTGGTTTTTGAGCCTTTAAGTTTGCGATAAAAAAAATCTTTTGCCTTTTGACATTAGTCTTTTGTCTTTTATTATCTTTGTTGCTAAATTAAATTCTCATTATGACAGAACTTTTCGTTAACGCCTTTATACAGATTAGAATCTGGGACATTCTTGACATCCTTCTGGTTGGATTATTATTCTATGGCTTATATTATTTGGTCAAAGGCACCACTGCCATCAAGATTTTCTTCGGCATAGTGTCCATTATCATTGGATTAAAAATAGTGACGGCACTCCACATGGAATTGCTCAGCTACATCCTCGGAGCTTTCGTCAACGTAGGATTCATCGCCCTTATCATCATCTTCCAGCCGGAGATCCGACGTTTCCTTCTTGGAATAGGCAACACAAAATTGGCAGAAGCTTTTAAAAGCCTGATAACAGGATTAGGATTCCGCTACAGGGAAGAAGATGCCATGGATCTGAATGCCATCTGTGACGCATGTGCCTCCATGTCTCAGGAAAAAGTAGGTGCTTTGATATTATTGGCTCAAGAGAACAACCTCAACGAAATCATCGAGACTGGCGTAAACATCAATGCTATCATAAGTAAACCTTTGATTGAAAACATATTTTTCAAGAACAGCCCATTGCACGACGGCGCAATGGTCATCAACAACAACAAAATCAAAGCAGCTCGCTGCATACTTCCAATCACACAGAACACCCATTTGCCAGGAAGCTACGGACTTCGTCACAGAGCCGGCATCGGCATAACAGAAAACAGCGACTGTATAGCACTTGTCGTTTCTGAAGAAACAGGAAGCATCAGAATAATAAAAAGCGGCAAGGTCTATGACGTTAAAGCCTCAGAGATGAAGGCCAAGATCAAAGAGCTTAGCAAGAAAGCATAAATGTCAACATAAAAAAACCGCGTCAATATTATGATTTTTGACGCGGTTTTTCATTTTATAGTTTCAATATCTTTTTGACAGCATTTCCTTCGTCATTTTCTATTTCAATGAAATAGACACCTGCATCCAGGCCGACAATGACGCATCTGTCACCAACACTATCCTTTTCATACAATTTATTTCCGATCACATTATAGACGGTGACTTTTCTCATGCCATCACATTCTACTATGAAATCGTCTTGGGAAGGGTTAGGATATACAACTGCCTTGACAGCATCATTTTCCTTCACCGACACATGATTGTAGTTAACCGACACGTTTTGGAACAATCCGTTACAGTCGTCAGCCATCATTCGTACATTGTAGATATAGTCCCCTGATTCGTCAAGTGTATGATCCACGAAAGTCGTTTCTGATGTCGTTCCCAAAAATCTCGTACCACGATATACTTCATAAACCACATCAGGCTGCTGTCCGCCACCAGTCCAATTGACGACTATCGACTCTTGATCTTGAGTTCCGTTCAAATCTTCTACAGCGTCACACATAGAGACATACTCATTCTCACAGGAACAGTCGTTGACCCAAGAATAGAGGAATGCATCTCTGCTGTTAGGAAATTCAGGACTTTTATATATCACCTCGCCTTTTTCATTCATGACGATGAAACTACATTCCGCATCCCAAATTCCAGCCTTCCATTCCAATGACACTTCCACATTGGAGTTTATAGTCAAGGTATAAGTCTCATAGCCGCCGCTTTCTATCGTGAGAATATCATCTGGATCTCCGTTATCATATTTCACCACAAGAGCTGCTCCGTCCCAACCGTCATTGTAGTAATCGTCAAGTTCAAATGTATAGTCGCAGGCATTGGAATATGTAGCGACGAAATCATTCTCATTGCCATTGATGTCTGACACATGAATCTCAAAAGGTATGTCAATATTATCACCTGCATTGTCGGCCACTTTGACATTAAAGAAAGCCACTGACGACGACTCACCGCCGACAGAGTTAAAGTCAGCTTCATTTTGATTTATGGTTATAATATCGCTGCTGCTTGTCAATATTCCATCAACTTTGACAGCAATCTCATTACCTATATTATTAATCACCACTCCAAGATCTGCAGTCTCTCCTGATTCAAGGATGCCATTTCCATTGTCATCATTTTTCACAACGAAAGAAGCGAACTCCAAACTATTACCACTGACATATACAAGAAAACATAAAGATGAGATGACATTTTCATTATTATCATAGAAATTAACATCGAACAATAATGGAGTATTGCATTCAACATTCTCATCGACAGAAAACTCAAATTCATCAACAAGAGCCACATTCTCATCAGCCGCCAAACTGTTGACTTCAGCTTCACCATCAACAATCACGACGTTTTCATTATCGCAGGAAATGACGACTTTCACATCATTCCAGGTTTCATCGGAGTCATTATAAAACTCCATCGACATCATTACAGTTTCTCCAGCATTAAGATTTGCATTGTCATTTTCATTTTCATCATTAATGACAAAGCCATTGAATCTGACATCACCTTTCTGTATATTCGTCACAGCCTTGAAAGCATCAATAAGACCAGATCCTGTGACATTGCTTTTGGTTTCTTCATAACTCTTGGCTGTCGTTTCCAGTATCATACAGATGTCAGCCGGACTGAGGTCGTTCTGTTTTTCAAGGAGAAGAGCCATCACTCCCGCCACGCATGGTGTCGCCATCGAAGTGCCGCTTTTCAAGCAGAATCCGTCGTTACTGCTATGACTCAACGATTTTATAGAGACACCAGGAGCACATATGTCTGGACGGATGAGACCTATATTAGGATTATATGGATAGTCATTGAATTCTGTATCTGTCCACAACACAGGACCCATCGAGCCGTTTTCATAAGGCACTTCGTTGACATCGATGGCACCTACGGCCACCACACACGACAAAGCGCCCGCATTGACTTGCTGGTCCGGATGGAGCCATGGCGGAGGACAACTTCCCGGAGTCCTTACATTATATGGCACCGGAACCATCATCATGTTCTTATCATTTCCGACGGCTACAGCTGCCACAACACCGAGCTGCAACGCATTGACACAAGTGTTACGCATCAAAGTCTTGTCTGCAGCACTGGCATTCATAACACCTAACGACATACTGATAATGTCGGCTTGATGTTCGATAGCGAACTCCATACCGGTATTGAAAGCACTTGTAGAGCCATAACCATAGTTATCCAGAGCCTTGATACACATCAATGTCGCATCTGGTGCCATACCTGTAGCGACACCTGACGTTCCATCTCCGCATATTGTACCTGCACAATGTGTTCCATGTCCGAAATGATCCATCGGGTCATTATTTCCATCAATGACATTATATCCGTGATTTGGATATTGCGCACCGCCATCCCACAAATGGTCTGCGAGGTCAACATGATTGTAGTTGACTCCAGAGTCGATGATAGCGACCAAGACACCTTTGCCAGTATAACCCAGATCCCACACCTTATCGGCATTGACCATAGATATATTGTCGGTACATTCCACATCAGTCATTACTTGCTCTTCTGCCATCGTCCATTGTTTCATATCATCATAACCTATGATATCAATGTCAGGATGTTTTGCAAGAAGATAAATCACGTTACGATGAGCGACACAGCTTATAGCATTTGAAAGCCAATGACATTTAATGTCAGTGACACGGCTGCTGTTTTTTTCCGCATTAAGGACAGAAAGCACATCATGCTGTCTTTCTTCAGAGAAAAGCTTAAGCTCATCAATGAGAACATTACGTCGTATTTTTTTATCGCTTATATTTTCGCCTCTGGCTTTCAGTTTTTCAATATCGAATTGAGATTTGAAGATGATATTTATTTCTATCATCTCATTATCTTTCTCCATTAATACATTTTGCAGCACCGGGTCAATAACATCTTGACTGTAACCAATGCTGCAAAAAAATGACAATACTATAGCTAAGAGTATTTTTTTCATAATGATATTTTTTAAAAGCCAACAGTCATCAGGTTCATCACCTAATGACTGTTGGCCATTTATACGTCAAATTATAACTTCACGACTTTACGTACGACAGAGCCGTTGTTTGTTTCAATGTTAATGAAATAGACTCCTGCATTGAGACCGCCGATTACATATCTGCCATCGTTCACCTGAGAATCCATAACCATCGAACCCATCACGTTATATACAGATACTCTTGTCATATCTTCACATACGACAGTGAAATCGTTCTTAGAAGGATTTGGATATACTGTTGCATTTACGGAGATATTTTCCATCACATCAGATACATAACTAACTTCTACCTGTGACATATAACCTACGCATTCGCCATAAACAGGACGTATGCTATATACATAGCTGAATGTTCCTGTTGCAGATTCGTCTGTATAGTTGACATCTTCTGTTGTACCCATATATCGTGTATCACGATAAATCTCATAATAAAGGACATCGCCTGATGCTGGAGCATCCCATTTTATTCTAGCAGGGTATGGCAGCTCTATTGGCAATACAACTTCAAGGTTCTGTACAGCATCGCACATCTCATAGCTTGCATTTTGTGATGAACAGTCGTTAATCCAAGAATACAAGAAACCATTGGATAAAGTCTCAGGGCTGGTATAAATAACAGTGCCATTGTCTTTTTTCACAACAAAGCTACATTCTGAATCCCATGCACCTTTGAACCATTCGAGAGTTATCTCAACACCATTGCCGATTTCTCTTGTATAAGTCTTTTCCGAGCCATCAGTAACAGTGAAAGCTTCATCTGGAGAACCATCGCCATATTTCACGAGCAAAGCAGCACCATCCCAGCCATCACCATATCTGTCTTTAAGTTCAAATACGACATTACATTTGTTTGAATAATCAAAGGTGAAATTTTCTGTATTGATATCATTTTCCAATGTCATTTCAAAAGGAATGCTGAATGAATCGCCTGCGCTGCTTGACAAAGTCACGTTAAAGAAAGCGACTTCTGAAGACTCTGTACCTATAGAGTTGAAGAACACCTCATTGGTATTGATAGTGACCTTACTGCTACTGCTTGACAATATGCCTTTTGAGTTTGTATAGACCTCATTACCTACATTATTGATTACGATTCCGAAGTCAGCAGTTTCACCAGCTTCGAGAATACCGTTACCATTGTCATCGTTTTCAATTATGACAGACGCAAATTCCAAAACATTGCTGCGTACTTTTACAGGGACTCTTACAAAAGAAATGAGCTCGTCGTTTTCATCATAAAAGAAGACATCAAAGCCCAACATTGTTTTATAGTCTGCAGTTTCATCGACCAAGAATGCGAAACCTTCTGTTATAGAGACAGTCTCATTTGCACCTATGCTGTTGACTTGAGCGATAGAGTCATCTATTCTTACCAAGATATTATCTGTTCTCAAGACAGCCTTTACATTATCGTATGACTGATTTGAATTGTTTTCAAAAGTCACTTGCAAACCGACCTGTTCGTATGCATTCAAGTTACCGTTATCATTACCGTTTTCCTTATCGTTGACGACATGGCTTACATATCTGAAGTGACCGCAGTCGATAGCATTTATTGCTGCCAAAGCATCTATACGGCCTGAGCCAGTAGAGTTGTTTTTATTAGGAGTGATCTTATGCGCTGTTGTTTCCAATATCATGCTGATGTCGGCAGGTGTAAGATCAGATTTCTTGTCCAACATAAGAGCCATTACTCCAGCAGCGCAAGGTGTTGCCATTGAAGTACCGCTCATTTTAGCGAAACCAATGTTTGTTTGAAAATCGAGTGAGACCACATCAACGCCAGGAGCACAAACGTCAGGGCGGATAAGACCTATACCTGGGTTATAATTATAGTCGGCATATTCCGTTGCTTGCCATGTAACAGGGCCATGTGATGAGAAGTAAGCCACATTGTCATTATAATCGACAGCTCCGATTGCTATGACACATGACAATTCACCTGGATTAACGTTAGCTTGGTCAGGATGCAACCATGGTGGAGGACAGTTACCAGGAGTTCTTACGTTGTCTGGCACAGGATAGAACAACTCGTTGCTACCTTCGTTACCTACAGCTACAGCAGCTACTATGCCGAGTTCCAATGCTGTTACGCTTGTACGACGCATGATAGTTCTATCTGGCACCGATGACAAAGGAAGACCCAACGACATGCTTAACACGTCGGCTTGATGTTCTATAGCCCACTCCATACCATTATTAATATCGTTGACTGTTCCTGTACCTTCGTCACTGACACATTTGACACACATCAATGTAGCATCTGGAGCAATACCTGTTCTGGTACCAGAAGTACCATCGCCACATACTGTTCCTGCACAGTGTGTACCATGACCGAAGTTATCCATAGGGTCATTATTATTATAATAGGTATTGTAGCCATGGTGAGGGAATGCCGGACCGCCATCCCACAAATGGTCAGCGAGGTCAACGTGATTATAGTTGACACCAGAGTCGATGACAGCCACCACGACACCGTAGCCTGTTACGCCAGTTTCCCAAACGTCGTCGGCATTGACTTTAATGATATTCTCTATTATATCGTCGCCTGGTGTTGCCTTAGATGACTTCTCATTCCAAAGAACGTTTTTCTCCTCATTATAGCTTATTGACATCACGTCAGGATGTTCTGCCAAGAGATATACGACATCGCTTGTTGTTGTGCAGTTGATATAGTTTGCTGCCCAGCTGCTTCTGATTTCTGATACTCTGTTGCTTTTCTCTTCAGCTTTAAGGATAGATAAGATTTCAGCTTGTTCTTTTTCAGCAAAAAGTTTCAACTCATCGATGAGCATACTGCGTCTGACAGCCTTGTCGGTGATGCCTTCAGCTTTTTTGCTTAGGTTTTCAAGATTCATTTGTGACTTCAAAATGATATTGACACTTATCATTTCGTCAGATTTCTGATTCATTACATTTTGCAATGCAGGGTCTATTATTTGAGCAAAACCCAAACTGCCAAATGAAAGAATAACCAATAATGTAAAGATTAATTTTCTCATATAACTATAATTAATAAAGTTGCAAAGATAAGAAGAATTCGCAATATAAAGGCAGGATTTAGTGAAATAATGCAATCTGTTGGAGAAATGAACGATAGGTCACGAAATTCCATGTATGTAACATGGCCGCAAGCCAGCCAGATTGTCGATACTTTCTTATCAACTGATCTGAATAGCCGTCCTTTCCTTATAGTTTATAATAAGGCATTAATTTCAACCGCAGAGATAGTGTATTTCTTAATATGTACAATAAAAACGGTTGCTTTTATTTTCTTAAACTAAACTTGTGGTATAGAATAAGCGATTAAAAGCAACCATTATTTAACGTGAGTTCGATATTTTCAACTTTCAATTACAATTTCACCCATTTCCCTTCCTCAACTTCTTTAATTCCTAATTCCTCATTCCTAATTCCTAATTTCCAAACGTAAGTTCCGGAACTCCAGCTCGAAGCATCCACACTCGTTACATCATCTGTAATCTCCTGCTGATGAACCATTCTTCCGTTTATGTCATAGACCGATAAAACAGCATTTCTCAAACCGGTTCTGATATTCATCACATCTCCGCCAGGATTTGGGTAAGCGATAGCAAGATGAAGATTATGAGCGTGCGCTTCTTCTATGTTATCAATTCCAAATGCTGATGGAGGAAATTTTGCTACAGTAGTCCATTGTGTGTCTATGTCATATAAGTTTTCCGAATATAAAACAAGTAATACACCTCCGTCATTTGTTGCATTAATAGTATAAAGCATATCGTGTACTCCTTGATTATTATAGTAAACTGTAGATACAGTATCCAAATTTGTATCTAATAATTCTATCACCATCCATGAATCAAACTCATGGTTAATTCCTGTGTTCAATGTATATGCAAAATAAATTTTCTCATCATCTGTCATGTCAACACCAACTCTTGCCGCCCAATCTCTATTATTGCTTCTTCTCTCGATATAGTCAACTACAGGTATCGTGTCACCTGAATTGTTTATGTCATCATCAATTTCATATAATCTAACTTGTCCATCCGGAGTCTGTACAGATGTTGATAGATATGTTGTATTGCGATTACTTCGTACCACCGAAACCTTTTCAAGCTTAAACCTTTGCAGATCTGGATGGGCATTGAGACCTGGTTGCAAAATATATTTTGTCGTTATATGATTAAATTCATTATCATAATGCTGTATTTCACCGTGATATTCAATAGTTAAACCTCTGGTGTACATTATATACCCATTGTCGGCCTTAACTATATGCTGTCTCGAATATAGCGCATGTTCACCACCACCCGAAAAAGGCATCTCATATCCTTTCTTCAAGAGGAAGTTTCCCTCAAAATCCATCTTGAAAAAGAAAAGTGAATCTTGCCCTCTTGGTACATCAGAATCGCTTACTGTCTTAAAATACGCCCCTGTTATATTACCTTCGTCTTCAAATGCAGAAAATAAAAAAATATGTCCGCTATAATAATTGGGAGTCAGTCGCCAGTTCGACTTATCTCTATCTTCATACACATCAATAGGAGATATTTGCTCATATCTTTCCGAGACATTAAGATTTTCATCTAATTTATATAGACATAATATAGCATCAGTTGGAGGATTGTCATAATCTCCAAAATAGTTAAAGTATGTTGAATCATGATCAGGGCTGTATGTTGTCAAGATGTACATTTCTCCATCCTTTTCAAAGAGAAACGGAGAAAATGATACAGTGCATAAACCTGGACGAAAATAACTATTCCTTGCAATTTCCTTACCGTCTGAGGAAAGCAACACTACAGCTGGTTGTTCGGAATAAAAATCTCCCGCACCACTTCTATAATAAAAGGTAGATCCTACTAATATGTTTCCATTTGTCAGTTCCAAGCATTCTTCTTCATAACAAAGAATAGAGTCATCGTTGTAGAATGAATATTTTTCTTTAGTTTCCCATTCTTGAGCGGCAGCATTTGCTACCGAAATAGCTGCTGCAACAAATAATGCAGCAATTTTAAAGTACTTGTTCATAGTCTTGTTTTTATTTGGTTAATAATTTCTTTTTGCCTTAAGCTATGAGCCTCGAGCAATGAGCGATAGCTGAGGGCTAACTTGAGACTTAATTCTTGAAAAATCTTCTAAAGTTCTAGAATTCTAAAGTTCTTCATTTAACCCATTTTCCCGTTTCCACCTCCTTCATTCCTAATTCCTCATTCCTCATTCCTAATTTCCAGATGTAGGTTCCACTTTGCCATTTAGAGGCATCTACTGAAGTGACGTCGTCTGTTATTTCCTGTTCGTGGATTTTTCTTCCGTTTATGTCACAGACCGATAAAACAGCATTTCTCAAACCGGTCCTGATATTCATGACATCTCCGCCTGGATTAGGATAAGCGACAGCGACTTTCAAATTATTAGCATGTGCTTCTTCGATGTTGAGAGTATAATCTAATTTTGTAAGCACCAACCAGCGTATATCAGAATTCAAATCATCGGCGTAGCCTACAAGCATAAGACCGCCGTCGTTTGTACTTTTAATTGACTTAATATGTGTATGTATATACATATTATCAACTTCATCAAGAACATCATAATACATCGTCAATACCGTATCCATATTCATATCAAGACGTTCAATCATAAGCCACGAATCAAGATCATCATAATCTCCCAAATTCATATGATATGCATAGTAGATGGAATTGTCATCCGCCACATCAACAGCTCTAAGAATCGGCTGAGTATCTCTCGTATTTGGATCACCTCTTTCGATATAATTTTTTATCGGCAGAAAGTCCGATGAATTATTTAAGTCATCGTCAAATTCGTACAATCTGCTATCTTCATACATATAACCATTAGGATTTTTCACTGACTCAGCCGTCGTCGCCAGAAGCGTTGTATTTCGGTTTGTTCTTACGACCGAAATATTATCGAGAGGATGCGGATCCAGATATTCATTATTATATCCAGGATGCTTTATAAATCTTGTCGCCACATGATTGAAATCCTTGTCATAATACAAGACTTCTCCGTGACCTGTGCCACCTTCCGTTTGGACTCCTCGATTATACACAATATAAAGAGAATCCGTTTTAACTATTTGATTTCTTCTATATGAAAACTCGTAAACAGCATTACCATTACTCCCTGCATCATATCCTTTCTTATTCAATATTTCTCCATCAAAACTCATTTTGAAAAAGAACAAAGAATCTGCACCTCTAGGATTATTACTGTCTAAACTAACAGTTTTAAAATACGCACCAACAATATTTCCATCATCTTCAAAAGCTGAAAACAAAAATATATGACCACTATATTCATTCGGCATATATTCCCATTGTGCAGTCCCAGATTCATAAGTGTCTATAGGGAAAATATGTTCATGAGATTTTGTGATATTCAATTCATCATCTAACTCATACAACGCTATAATCGCATCAGATGGAGGATTATCTAAATTCTGGAAATAATTTACGCAAGTAAAATCGTGATCAGGGCTATACGTGGTCAAGGCGTGGAGATGTCCGTTTTCATCTTCAAAAAGAAAAGGAGCAGATTGTGTCATAAAACCTTCTTTAAAGAAATTATTCTGACAGATGTAATTTCCATCTGCTGATATTTTCATGACTGCAGGATGGCTGGAATAAAAATCGCCCATTCCGCTTCTATAAAGATATTCGTATGAAGCAACGCAAATATCACCGTCAGATAATTCCACCGCATCCAAAAATGAAAATTTGGTTTTGTCAGAAGAACTATATTTTTCAAGATATTCCCATTCTTGAGACTCCACATAATTTACATACAACAATGCCAAAACAAAAAACAAAACTCTTTTCATAATGTGTATTTTTAATTTTAATACGCAAATTTAGAAAAGAGCATTATATATATCAAATAAAATAAATCGAAAAATTTCAGATAAAAACAAATATCTAATTGACAATAAATTTATTATAATATTTTCTTTAATATAAATTTATCCAATTCTTCGTTTGCAACATCCAAAACGCTACATATTTTCTTTCTTCTGGCATTGATAGTGCTATATGTCACGCCAAACAAAGACGAAATCTGCTTGTCTTTAAGATTTAAAATTGTAAGGCATAGATAACACAAGTCTTCGTTTTTCAACTTTGGATATTTTTCTGACACTTCGTTTATGACGTTATCTAAATACTGATTAGCCGTCTTAAGCAACATCATAAAATCCTCTTGCAACAAAGGATTACCATATATATTTCTTAAAATTTTTGTACAAATTTCCGACTTATAAAAAAGTTCAAGGTTATAAGTTTCAACTTTTCCCTTTTCCAATTTGTCTTTAATCTCTGATATTTCCTTTTCCTGCTCCTTTATAATATCTTTCTGCTTCTGCAATTCTGTATTTTGTTTCTTTACCTTTCCTTCAACAATGGAATATCTGAACTTGGCATCTCTTATTTCTTTTTCCTTATCATCCAAAATGCTGTGGAATTCACTATTTTTTCTCTTAAATCTATGTTTTGTAATTATAACAACAGCAATGACAACAACTATAACCAAAAGCACTATCAATTTGATTATCTTCTTATCTTTTGATTTTTTAATTGACTTTTGCTTATCACTATATGATTTATAAACATCATATAACTCCATTCTATCAATTTCTGTATCAACTCTATCATAAGCCAATTTTGAAACGAATGAATTATAAAAGTTCCTTTTCTCCTCATTACCCAAAGAATCATAAATAGAAGTCAATGTCGCAGAAGAATACAATTTTATAAATTGATTATTACTTTCAAAGGATTTTTCCAAATAATAAATAGCAGAGTCATATTTTTGGTCATTATACAGCATATCACCATAATTACAATAATATGATTCCCTCACTTCATCATGCTCTATTATCTTGAGATTACGACGCATAATAGCGTATGCACTATCCGTCTCACCTTTATCATATAGAAGATTGGCAACAACTTTATCAATATCAATCTTATTCAAATAATTAGAAGGACAAGCCTTTACACATTCATCAAAATAATACAAAGACGAATCCATATCAACAAACATGTATGACATTCCCAACATTTTCAGGTTTTGAGATAAAACATTATCATTGCCTATTATTTCAGCTTGTTTCAATGCTTCCTGAAGAAAATCTATACTAACCCTTATATGAGTCTGACTTCTATACATCACGCCCAAACCTATATATATATTATTCAACAACATACGTTCATCAATATCCATTTCGCTTTCTTTGTAATATTGATTCATGATTTCCAACGCCTTAAAATAATGTTTACTGGCGTTTAGAACTTCACCTTTACCAATGAGCGCTTTTGCCATATAAAAATTAGCTCCAGCCCATTTATAATAGAAATTGTCAGATATAGATTCGATACTTAAATTTTGATTCTTCTCATCAAAAATTTCAGATATACTATCATAAAACATCAATGATTCTTCTAGCAAGTCTGATGCATCTTGAATATTTTTATTTTTTCTTAAATCATTCTCAACTGCCTGAAATAAAGAATCGTATTCTGCAAGATAACTCATTACATCGTTTTCCTTACTAAAAAGCGATGACTGCAAAGCAAACAAAAAAGCATATATGAATACAACAATTTTTCTCATAATCCCAAACTACTCTTCTATCCTAATCAGCTTATCTCTTCTTGTGTGATAGATATATGATTCGTATGGATCGTAGCGCATGTATTTATCTTCAGAATATTCCTTGCCTTTTTTCTGCATTTCTTTTCTGACATATTCATTCATGAAATAATCGTAAGAATACCCGGCATAGAGTTTTCCTAACATCACGGCGAAGTCATAAAAACCGTCTATCGTAAGTCGTTTAAAATCTGCTGAAACAATCACATTATCAAGAGAGTCATAATAATGATTGCAAACCTCAACATACTCAACATAACTCTGTTCTGTATATAGCAAGGAGCCTGTCGGCTTATCATCATCAATCAACTCAAACCATGAATCCACATTGATTGAAGTTGATTGTAAAAATTCATAATCGCCATAATAACCACAAGTTGTCCATATATATTCAATAAACTCAATCACTTCCATATGAGACAAATCCACGACCCAATGCATCGAATCCGGCTTTGTACTTTCATTTTCCCAATATGAAAGTTTCAGATTATAATCGTTCAATGTGTTTTCAAAAGAAGAAATCATGACATTAAAAAACTTCTCTTCATCTATCTTATTGACAATTCTAGTACGTGCATTGATAGTATCATTAATATCTTCCGGTGCTATTGAATCAAGGTAATCACCTTGGCAATCTTTTCTAGCGTTTATCTTTTCCAAATGATTAGGAACATAAAACGCCACCTCAGCACCTTTTGATTTCCTCACAAAATCGTATGCAAGATTTGTCTGCGTCGAACAAGAAGCCAACAGCAGACAAATCATCGATATTATCAAGCACGTTCTTATTTTCATATTTATTCAAATAATGTCAATTGAACACCGTCATCTTCAGAGAAGAAGTTATCGTCAGATTCATTAGAAGAGTCATTTGCTTCATCGACAGCATTTTCCAATTCTTCTGTTTCTTCTACATTCTCGACATTTTCCTCTTCAATCATTTCATCCTCTTCAGGTTCAAAAGGTTCGAGGAATGTATAAGTAGCTACATCATGAGTCGATAGGCGTTTTCCTTTTGCCTTATAGCTCTTCACTCCTATATATTCCGCCACGTTAAGTTCTTCGTCTTCATATTGTTTCCCTGAAGGACTATCATTGAACGACAACAACAGACGTGGCAGTTTATCCATATTCATCATCAGCAACTTAGCTTCATTATGTTCACCGATGAATGATATCCTTCTATTCAAAGGAGACTCTTCATCTATATCAAAACGTTTGATATACATAAGTTTCGTTTCTCCTTCTATATAGATAACAGAATAAATCACGCTAGGGTCATACTTCATGATTTGAGTCATGTCGTCGTCGAAGTGTGTGGAGAGGTCATAACCGGAGAGGCGGAACTCGCCATTTGAAAATATCTGAAGAATTTTATCATCGCCAGAAAATTCGCCAATCAGAGTGCCGCGTTTATCAGCGTTAAGACGTTTCACTGTATCGTCGTACCATATCTCGCGAGCTGCCAATGTCGAGACACCTTCATCGCGTTTGACGATTTTGTTGATAGGATGTATCGTAAGTCTGTTACCTTGACTTGCACGACCTTTGATTGCCAGATCCGCGAAATTATATTCGAAGGAAGTCTTCTTCAGTTTAGGTTGCGGACGCAACATCACCTTGATAACTTCAGCCTCGCCATTAGGGTTGGCAGAGAAATAGACCACCTTTGAACCTGGTTCGCCTTTGGTAAGGTCATAGTCTTTGTCGTGAGTGATACCCTTAACAGAGAAACGTTTCACATAATAAGGAGCTCCTGCTTTGCCCGAACGATACACCATATTATATACCGTTCTGTCGTCGTTCTTATGGAAGACGTCGGCATGGATGATTTTCTCAGGGCCGACGAAACATTTAGGCTGCAATTTCGTCACCATGAAGGTTCCGTTTTCACGGAATACGATGATGTCGTCCAAATCGGAGCAGTCAGACACGAAGGTATAAGCGTCTTTGTTCTGTTCTTTCTTAAGACCTGCCGAAGTACAGATGAAGCTCTCCTCTTTATTGACGTAAAGTTTTTCATTATTGGCAGCCACAGCCACAGCAGAGATATTGTCGAAGTTACGTATTTCCGTTCTACGTTCGCGACCTTTGCCATGCTTTCTCTTTATCTCTTCGTAGAAAGCTATGGTATAATCGACGATATGGTCGAGGTCATATTTCACTTTCTCTATCTGATTTTCTATATTAAGGATCTGTTCTTCTGCCTTCTTGATATCGAACTTGGAGATTTTTCTTACAGGTTTCTCACAGAGATGAAGCACATCGTCGCGAGTTATCTCTGCCTTCAGCATCTTACGGTAAGGATCGAAGGCTCTTTCTATTTCAGTCACCTGATCTTCCCAGGAGTCAGCATCTTTTTCCAAGATTTTATATATACGTTTCTCGAAGAATATCTTTTCCAAAGAGATCCAATGCCAGTCTCTTTCAAGCTCATCAAGTTTTATCTTAAGTTCCCAGCTGAGCAGATCGAGAGTCCTGTCGGTATTCTCCTTAAGTATTGCCGATATTGTTGTAAACTCAGGATGTTCGTTACGGATAACACAAGTACACAAACTGTTAAGAGACACCTGACACAGAGTAAAGGCATAGAGAGCGTCGATAGTCTGGTCTGGAGACACACCATTAGCGAGATGAATGACGATCTCCGCGTTACGGGAGGTATTGTCATCGACGCGACGTATCTTGATCTGTCCTTTCTCTCCTGCTTTTGTTATAGAATCTATAAGAGTTCCTGTCGTTGTTCCGTAAGGAATCTCTGTAATGACCAAAGTCTTTTTGTCGAGTTGTGATATTTTAGCTCTAACCTGCACCTTACAGCCACGAGCACCGTCGTTATAAGAACGGACATCTATCATACCTCCTGTTCTGAAATCGGGATAAAGCACAAAAGACTCATCACGCAGATAAGATATGGAAGCGTCAATAAGCTCGTTGAAGTTATGAGGAAGTATCTCCACCTTAAGACCGACGGCGATACCCATCGCGCCTTGAGCAAGGAGCAAAGGAAACTTTACAGGAAGTGTGACAGGCTCCTTATTACGGCCGTCGTAAGAGAACTTCCATTCCGTTGTCTTTGGATTATAAACGACATCGAGAGCGAATTTAGAGAGACGAGCCTCGATATAACGTGGAGCTGCAGCAGGGTCGCCAGTCAGCACGTTACCCCAGTTACCCTGAGTATCGATGAGCAAATCCTTCTGTCCGAGATTCACCAAAGCATCGCCTATAGAAGCGTCACCATGAGGGTGATATTTCATCGTATTACCGACAATATTCGCGACCTTGTTATAACGTCCGTCTTCCAGCTCTTTCATAGAATGCAAGATACGACGCTGCACAGGCTTGAAGCCATCGTTAATCTCAGGAACGGCTCTGTCGAGGATAACACTGGAAGCATAATCGATAAACCAGTTATCGATCAGTCCTTTAAGAGGTATCACCCTAAAACCGTCACCTTGCTGTATGCGGACACCAGATTCTTCGACTTCGTTTTGTCCTTCCAATTCTAGATCTTTATTTTCTTCCATAATATTTATATCCGAATTCTATTAAAAGTTCATCTGCATGATACCCATCTCAAAAAAAACAATACATTTCATCAATGAATCATTGATATGCAGCATGCTTCTTATCAGCAAAACATATACATCACATTTTCATACGATTTCATTTGCCACATCAAGCAGATAATGATTCTAACATCATTTGGCAAAAATAACGATTTTAATTCATTTTATGTATCTTTCCTCAAGAAAAATATTTCATGTCATTTACATAAATTCCACGTTTGAACGAAGCTTGTCTATCATGGAAGAAAGCCTTTCCGGTTTCATGTTTCTTATCATAATATTTTCACCTTTCTTTCAACGACATAGCTTTCCATTCTCTTTTATGGGACCTATAATCTTATCTAGTAAAATCACAAAAAGAGATGCGATCAGGCATCTACATCAATGAATCATGATTTCCAGAAACGCAGAACCATTATCTCAGCCAACAATGCGACCAATGCCAAAACGACGAAAATCTTCCATATCACAGAATCCATAACAAGAACCGCCATCACTTCGTCCGATTTGACATCATCGGCATCAATCATGGCAAGCACATCAACTCCATTCATCTTCAACAACTCACCCAATTCTTCACTATCATAGAACGACATTTCAGACTCATCGCGGCTGTCATTCCAAGCCACGGTCTTGACATAATCTTCATTCTTATAAATATCATAAAAACCCGATGACGGAAGATCTTCAAAGAAAGTAATATAATTATGATTGTTTCTTTTTTCTACAAGAGGAAATATCTCATATATGCCATTCTCGTCCTTGAGAATCATCCTGTCGTCATGAAGCATAGAAACATCGTCAATACCCAGGGTCTTGTCAACGCCCAAAGTGTATGAGAGATCAGATACATTACCTCCAATGAGAGCCATCTTATACATCAAAGGTACAAACAAAGCGTGATCTGCAAGGTCGGAACACTCGTCAGACAAAGATGTTGACATCACGAAGACCCTTCCTTTTCCGTAGCCGCTCATCATAATGAACGGATTGCCGTTCTGCAAGGAAACGATATTCAAGACATTCTTTCCTATTTCAAATCCGAGATGTCTTCTCACTTCAGGAAGTTCCGCATTATCGGGAAGCTTCACGAAGACATCATCGAAGAAAAAGTTACGTCTGGCAATATATTCCACACGTATCCTGTTTTCATCGAGACGACCAGGCTTTATGCCAATTTCATTATAGATATAATTATTATCAGTATTTTCATCATTGAGAACCAACAATGTCCCACCCCGCGATGCGAAATCGAGCAGCGACTGTTGCATCGTTGCATTAAGATTAGCACTCTCATTCAACACTATCATCTGAGCTTTATCAAGGAGATCCCTATCAATATTAAACGGATCCACAGAATGATAATTAACGAGAGCATCGCCATCGAACAGCAATTCCAAAGGACTATAGCTACCGGAATTTATTTCAACAACGTTTATTGTAGGACGTACTTTCAAGACCATATTATAAACGTCATCGAAAGTGATAGGAGAATCCTTTATCGAGAGTTTCGCCTTAACATCGCCATCTTCATCAACGACGAACTGCATACCGACATCGGCATGAGAACCAGCCTTGACATCACAAGTAGTATAAGCCACCATATTATCACCGAGAGATAAACTGACAGGAAGTCCTTTGACATCATCAGATGTCTCATTGACTATTCTGGCATTGATGTCGTTAGTCATATTTTTCTGCAAGACAGGCGACTGAAGCCAAGCAGTGTCGATATATATATTCTTCTGAAAATCCGACTTCATAGGAAAGACGACAACATGAATAGTACTGTCACTCTTCAGCCCATCAAAAGACAGAGTGTTCTTTTGAAAATCAGAATAGGCGAATAGTGTTGCCGTTTCAAAGTCATTTTTCTTTTTTATAAATGACAAAGCATTATAGATATCACCAAAAGAAACAGGAGCCGCTTCCACCTTCATCTCATTGAGACGCATCATCATCTCGTCCCTATTCATCGGATATTCGTTCTCCGAATCCCTGTCGTTAGAAAGAAGAACATATCTCTGAGCAATGTTAAGGCTTTCCACCATTTTCAATGCCGATGTGCGTGCATCTTCAAAAAGCGTCTTCTCAGAAGAGTGCGACTGCATACTCATAGAATTGTCTATATACACAGCGACAAGGTTATCGATATTATCGTTCACCGCATTGTTATCTTTTCTATATGGAAAAGCGAAAGCCAAGACAAGAGCTGCTATAAAAAGCATACGCATAATCATCGTCACGAGATATTTCAGTTTCTTCGTCTTTGAGATCTCTTGTTCTATCGTCTTGAGTATTGACGTATTACTGAAATATACTACCTTATGTCTTCTGAAATTGAAAAGATGAACGACAACAGGTATTATAAGAGCGATAAGCCCATAAAGCATATTGGGATAAAGAAATTCCATTTCCAAAAAATTTAGATACAAAGATATGAAAAAAGACAACAAGTTTACATGACATTCCTATAAGTTGCCATTATTATCTTTTTGATTTTTCCTTTGCCTGCTCGCCAAAGTGGAATATCCAGAGATACTTCCAATCTTAGGTTCTGAAAAACAATATTTCTATCGTAATAAATTGGGATACAGTTTCTCAAGCCGCATTGGCTTGTCGACGGCGCAACAGCTGGCACTCATGACGAAGAAGCAGTCAAAGGTTTCTGTTATAACCTCCCTGGTCTATTCGACAGAGTCATCGACATTGAGAAATATTGGTTACCACAAGAGCCTTCAAACGCAATTCGTTTGTTTATCAAAGATTTCACTTTAGAACATAAATTATCATACTATAACGTTCGTTCTCACGAAGGTCTGATGCGTAACGCCATCATCGCCACAGGCGGCGGCACTCCATGTTTCTTCGACAATATGGAATGGATGAACGCCAACGGCACGACGGTTTTCCTTAAAGTCGCTCCAATGACCGCTGTGCATCGTCTCATGCAGTCGAAAAAGAAAAGACCTCTCATCGAAGAAAAAACCGAACAAGAGGTCATTGAATTCGTAAATAAACATTATGGCGACAGGATGAAATTCTACGAACAAGCGCACATAACAGTTAAAGGTGAAAGTCTTGATGTAGAAGATCTTGTTAAAAGACTACAAGACAACGAGACTACAAGACAACAAGTTAGACTTTAAGTTTATTTTACAATATTACCATCAATGTCAACGATATACCAGTCGTATGTCTCAGCATCTTGAACCTCAAACAATTTATCTGATATCATATTGACATCCTCAAACAATGCTGGAGTAATAGGCCTTCCTGTAATACGATTCATTATTCCGCTATTTCTATTGACAAAATATTCCGCATAATCGGACAAAGCATACTCAACACCATTCTCATTACTGTATGATACAGGATATTTCATATAGCCGTTAACACCATCTATAACAAATGGATTAACGATATTGCCTTCATAATCCTCCTGCCATTTCCTGCCATCTTTGGTAAGCACAAAGCCATCTTCCCAAATATCTATGTAGAAATATTCTGTAGGATAAACCACATTGCCGCAAGAATCTAACACACCATGTTTACCGTCATTGACAACTATTCTGTTGCCGGTTTTGTGTGCATTCCACAATTCGTCATATTCAGGTTCTACAACCCAATTGCCACTGATGTCAATCAAACCGAACTTTCCGTCTTTGTTTGTCATCACACAATATCCGTCATGGAACAGATAACCGGTATCGCCCCAACGATTGCTTGAATAATCGAATTGGAATGGTATCACAAGTTCATTATCTACATTGATAAATCCGACTTTTCCATCTTTCATGACAGCAGCGAGACCATCTGAGAAAACCCAAGCCTTTTCATAATCATTAGCCTTAGCATCTATCACGACATCTCCTGTTTTAGTATTGATGAAACCACGTCTGTCATCTATAGCATAAACACCTATCGAGTCATTTTCAGCAGCACTAGCCACCCAGCTGATTCTTGGAGTAGTATATTTTTCTGTTGATTTATTATACACACGATAAGTATCATCTGCAAAATAATATACCACTACATCATCAGAAAGCCTTTTATCGGAATACCATCTTCCCATCGTATCATCATATATCGCATAAGCGACAAGAGCCGCAAAAGCGAGAGCTATAAGAAAAAATGAAGCCACTATTGTTCGGCGCACCCACTTGGAAGCTTTCTTCCAACGGTTACGAATCTTTCTCCAAACAAGACGACCACCAGCGACTAAACCCGCAAATGTCAAGGCCACCACACCGAGTAAAGCCTGAAAAATTTTAGATAATGTTTTCATAGTTATTCTATATTATAAGGTTATTTATTATCATCAAAGAAGTTAGAGTTAGCATCAGCTGCATTGAAACAACATTCATCAACGCTGTCGAAAAAGCGAGCTCTGGCAGAATTCAATTTGGTACTCATCATCCTTGTTCCTTGATGAGTAGCCTCAAAGTTCATCACGTTGGTAATTGAGATTGTCGCTGCCACTTGTTCAACATCCTGATTAGCTCCCACGTATGCAAACACCCAGCCTTTGGCTTTCAGTTCATCAACCAGCGACTTGATTGCCTTTCCGTCATATTCCTTCGATGCATTCTCGTAGCCATCTGTAACGACAGTCACCAGCACCTTGTCATTTTCTGCTACATTCTTACGAAGCTCGTTAAGCGAAATCCCCATCGCATCGTACAAGGCTGTACTGCAATTTGGCTGATATGTTTCTGCATTAAGTTCTTTAGCTTCATCTGCCGATACACATTTGTATATAGACTTCACATCATCATTGAATGACACAATAGTGATTAAATGTTCCTGACCATCATGTTTCGTCTGTGCCGCACGAATAGTCTGGATTGTTTCGTTAACGCTGTCAATAGCCTCTTTCTTGATACTCTGCATAGAGCCGCTCTCATCGATGATGATGAGGTTAAATATTCTTGTTTTCATAGTATTGTTATTTATTTGTTATTTTCTCATATAGAGAAGAGACATATTGCATATCTATCATCATTTGTAAAATTTTATTAATAAAAAAACGGCAGAATTTCTAGAACTCTGCCGTTGACAATAAAGCGTCTATTTTTTATCCAATTACCTCATACTCCACTCCGAACCAGTCGTTGAGAGTATCTTCCACCTTCATCATTATTTCAGGAGTGATTTTGTCTTTAATCTTTTTATAGACGAACATGACGGCTGCGCCATCATCCAAGACGCCAAGCAATCTATACACTCTTCTTGGAATCAAGTCTATTGGCAGAATGGTGTAAACCAAAGCCGCATAAATAAGCACTTTGTCTTTTGTTGAAGTATTAGCATCGCACAACACGTACCACAGTTGCAACAATGGCGTTGCCGCTGCGCGTCCCACTTTGACAGCGTATGGACGTAACTTTTTAAACAACTTGTCGGTCTCAGCACGCCAATCGGTGTTTTTGATTTTTTCCAGAAGAGGATTAAAATCCTTACCCATGATGAAATAAGCCAAGGCTGTAATGCAAATAATTGTTAACATAGTTTTAAGGTTTTTAAGATTTGTAAAGATAAGAAAAAATCCGAATCATTTTTATAGAGTGATGATTCGGATTAAATCTATCAATTATATTTGAGAATTATCTCCGCGCAAACATTTTCCTTTTCAAAATAAATCTGCTTCAGTTCTGTCATCTCCAAAGGTTTTTGCAGCTGTTCTATTTTATCGAGATTGATGCAAACACATTGTATAGAGGCATCAAGTTCTATTATTTCTTTAGGATTAGTGAAGTACACATTTTATTAGACAGTAATGATTATTATTACCCTATTTTAATTAGCGAACAAATCATTTAATTTAAATGATATTTTTCTTTCTCTTCTTTAGTAAGCTCAGCATTAGGACCGAGGAATTCAGACCATTTGTCGAGGATTTCTTCAGGAGATTTAATAGTATGTATTCTTGCTTCTCTTCCAGATGCCGTAACTACATATCTGCCATCTGGACTGAATGAGGCTGAGTTAACCCTACCATCATGATTCATTGTCATAAGGCATTCTCCGCTCTCAACAGACCATAGCTTGGAGGTCTTGTCAGCAGATGCCGTAACGACATATCTGCCATCTGGACTGAATGAGGCTGATTTAACACCACCATAATGATTCATTGTCATAAGGCATTCTCCACTCTCAACAAACCATAGCTGGGAGGTATTGTTTTCTGACGCTGTTACAACATATCTGCCATCTGGACTGAATGAGGCTGAGTTAACAAAGTATTCATGATTCATTGTCATAATGCACTCTCCGCTCTCGACTGACCATAGCTTGGAGGTCTTGCCAACAGATGCCGTAACGACATATCTGCCGTCTGGACTGAATGAGGCTGAGTTAACATTTCCATTATGTTCCATTGTCATAAGGCACTCTCCGCTCTCCACTGACCATAGCTTGGAGTTCATGTAATCAAATGCCGTAACGACATATCTGCCATCTGGACTGAATGAGGCTGATTTAACACCACCAGGGAGCGTTAAAATCAAACTGAATAAGGCTGAGTTAACATCTCCATTATGTTCCATTGTCATAATGCACTCTCCGCGCTCTACTGACCATAGCTTGGAGGTCTTGTCATCAGATGCCGTTACAACATATCTGCCATCTGGACTGAATGAGGCTGAGTTAACATTTCCATTATGTTCCATTGTCATAAGGCACTCTCCGCTCTCGACTGACCATAGCTTGGAGGTCTTGTCATCAGATGCCGTAACGACATATCTTCCATCTGGACTGAATGAGGCTGAGTTAACATCTATATTATGTTCCATTGTCATAAGGCAATCTCCGCTCTCCACTGACCATAGCTTGGAGGTATTGTCAGCAGATGCCGTAACGACATATCTGCCATCTGGACTGAATGAGGCTGAGTAAACCTCATCTTCATGATTCATTGTCATAAGGCAATCTCCGCTCTCCACTGACCATAGCTTGGAGGTCTTGTCAACAGATGCTGTAACGACATATCTGCCGTCTGGACTGAATGAGGCTGAGTTAACATTATTCTTATGCTTAAATTCTTTTTTAGGAATCGTATAATTAGCATCTACATATCTTGCTACATGTATAAAATCTGAAATTTTATAAATCTCCTTATTATTTTTACAAACATGTATCCATAACCTCACAGCATCATAAACATTGTCATTCTCTGCCAATTTCTCTGCTTCTGCGGCAATAAATTTCGCTTGGGTAATCAGGTAATTCTTTTCGTTTTTCTTCAGACCTACTATCAATATAACAAAAAGAAGTATTACAGCCGACATAAACGAGAATATAGATATATTTCTTCTTCTCTTTTTTCTCAACTCTTTCAGCATGGCTTCTTCTTTGTGTTTCTTTACAACATCAATCAAGGAGTCATGGACAAGTTCAATATATTCAACACCATTAACATTGCTTTTCTTAATCAAGCGGTTTCTCAATAATGCATCTTTATATTTACTGTTGAATTTTATCTTCTCTAAAGCAGAACAGTCGCTGGCAACTCTTACACGTTTATCCTTGTCAACCAGCACCGAGGCAATGGTATTACGTTCCTCTGGAGTTATATTACATTCCCTTATTTTATCATTATAGAAATTCTCTATGCTATCAGCAATCAAACTATTTGTGAGTACCTTATCGTTGCTCTGGTACAAAGAAGTACAAACCACAGACAATATCAAAGCTGGAACATATTGTTCAGAGTTATTACTAACATCTACTGTTCTGTTATCTTTGTTTTTAAGCCTCAAAAGTACATCTTTAATATTATTTCTCAATTCAGCATCAAAGCCTTCGTACTGCTGCATAACTTCATCGGCTCCTTGCAAGGTAAGAGGTTTCAAACAGAAACGATTGTGTTTCAGGTCAGGAATGAAATAGCGCTGCATACACCAGTAATCCAGCTCGCCTATATATTCTGTCCTGATAGAAAAAATCGCTTTAAAGTTTTTCTTAAGAAAAATATCAGGAAACTCTAAATCATTAGAATCGACAGTTGCGTTTATGTCATCTAAAATATATTGCGGGCAGTTGTCGGTGCTTATCTTCTCTAAAAAAGCGAAGAAACGAGAAGTCCATACCTCCGATTTCGGATAATTGATAACTTCTTCAAACTGGTCAAAAATCAAGACTATTGTAAATGATATTCCGTACAAGGACAAGGTGCTGTTACGCAAAAACCACCATAAATCTTCAGAATATTTCTCATTGAAGACAGAATCAGATTTAGGCGCAAACGACAGATTCTGCTGCTCAGAAACAGCTTCCATTATACGAGATTTTACGACCTCGTCGAAGTTGATGTTGTTGTCATTATATTCTTCATCTGTAAATGAAATCTTCACTGGAAAATAACGGTTAGCTCTCAACCGAGGTGTAAGACCTGCATCGATGAGCGAGCTTTTTCCTTCGCCTGATTCGGCATAACAAAGCACATAATCTTTATTGCTTACCAAGTCATAAAGGCGTTCAATGTCAGCGCTTCTTCCTTTGAATATGTCAGCATCAGATTCTGTATATGCTTTAAATCCAAGAAATATATCTTTCTTTGTATGTTTTGATTCCATAAATATCTTTAATTAGATTTCTTGATAATTGTTTCCCAATCTAAATTCATAAATGCATCTCGGTTATTCACATCGAAAGCTATCATTTTTTTCTGATAATAGAAATGAGGTTTTAATATACCTAATGCAGAGAGACCTTCAACCAATTTGGTATCAATATCATTACCGTTAAATTTTTGATTTGAGATGATAATAGGCAGTGAATAAGTGTCTCTAACGCCATTATCCAAGGTGTTAAAGAAATTGTTTATAACGCTTGTCTCAATGGAGAGATTACTTTCTGGGAGGAGGCTTTTCTTAAGGAAAGACTCCGTTACAATAGGCATATAATATCTGCATTTAGGAACGCTTTCCTTTATCTTGTTCATGTAATTCTCGCCTTCGATGATACGACCGTTTCCGTCTTCATCAAACCAGGCATCGATATTTCTATTCGACAAGATTTCATAAATCATCTTGACGATTTCAAAATCTTCACTGGCATACGAGATAAACACGTCAAATTTATCTTTCTTGGTTTTATTCTCTTTATTGACGACAACGAGTTCTTTTTTCTTCTTTGTTATCTCCTCCAATATTTCCTTAAGGTCTTCATTGGAAGCATAGTTAACATCTTGAAGAAATGCATCGAAACTATCTTCTACGTCAGCATTATTAATCCAATATCCGTGTTCTCCTTCAGCCTCATGATTGGAATATATAGGATACCACAAAAATCTGAAGAGCCAGTCAGGCATGTTGCAGCCAAGCACCATCATACGTTTTTTGGCATTTCTTATAGGGTTGACGAGATTTTCAGCCATATAGTCTTTCTCATGAAGAGAATGCATGAAATCTAGCAGACGTCTTTCATCATAGACCCAGTTGTAACTATCTTTTGCTGTGCCGAAAATATGATAGACGTTTTTTCCTATTGGCAAAGGATTTCTGTTATTGCCTTTAAGATTATATGAAATCGTATTGTAAGAAAGCTCCTCTGAATTAAGGATATTTTCAATAAACTTGAAGCTTATTGTTGTAACTATCAGAGGAAACTGAAATGCCAAAAGAAAATATCGAAGACAATCCTTCATAAATATCTCGCTGTTGTTTTCAGCCTCTGCAATATATCTCTTGTATTTATCAACATAGTTTTTGCCTTTAGCATTGAAAAGCCTATGCATCAGCGACAATCCATAGAAGTCGGTATTGATAATTGATGAAATCTTCGACTCGTCAAGGTTTACATCCGAGAAGTCCTTTTGAAATCTATTCAGAAGATATTGTCTTATGGAAATTTCCTTATCGTCTGAATGACGACCTTTATAATAGAACATCTCTTCGCCTATCACAGGCACTATCTCGTCATAATGATCGAACAAGCTGTCAATCATTGTTTCTTTATCCAATCCAGATTCTTTATACATAATTAAATTTTCTTTATGTGTAAAACATACTTCAAAGCCGCACGACGACGTAAAATTCAATCAATTTTTCATTCCTAACTTCTAATTATCATAAAGTCGTGTCACTTTATCATTCGCTATATGCTGTTTGATTTTAAGGCTTCCGAATTTCCACATCTTGAAGCAGAAGTAGATGAAAAGCGCTGTAAACATAATTGAAATGAGTCCTGCCAATGACTCACTTATTTCTATATGTTTCTCAACAAGCACAGATGTTCCAAACAGTATTGTATCATAAAGCCCATGAACTATGACTGGCGCCAAGAATGTCAATATTCTGTTTCTATTTTTGTTTTTATTTTCGAAGGCAGCAAGTGAGTAATAGTAGCCCATCACCACACCGAAGCAGAAGTGACCTGGGATAGCAGTAAATGCTCTTGAAACCCCCACCTGCATATAAGAATCTAAATTCGTGAAGAGGTATGTCACATTCTCGAATGCAGCAAATCCCATTGACACACAGACTGCATACACGATACCGTCCATCTTCTCATCGAAGTATTTGTTTTTTCTAACCACTAGCCATAAGACAAAAAGTTTGGCTGCTTCTTCCGGTATGGCAGCTCCAAAGAAAGAGATTTTAAAAGCATCCATTATAGTATATACATCTTCAGAATACAAGCCTATCATCTCGGATGGCACAGATACCATAAGCGACAATGGCACTGTCAACAGACCAAGCAAAAACGCTCTAACAATCTGGCCTATAGGTTCTGGTTGCATCTTATCTTTACGATAGATATACAACAATAAAATTAATACTGGAAGTAATGCTGTGATTAGAAGGGTGATGGTCATAGTTTTAGATATATATTTACAATTCTACATTTTTTTATAAACACCAATCAGACATGGCAAGGATTCTGACTGTGCCCTATCATATTTCTCTACACCTTTGTCAACATATTTCAAATGGTTATACGAACATATATCAATATGTCTCATCTTCTTTTTAAGTTCTTCTTTTCTATATTTATGACTATAACTACATGTTTTATACTTGGCACATTTACTCAATTTGCATAAACTAAAATGATCTTTGAACTCTTTTAATTCACTTTCTCTCACAGGAGAATAATGCATCAACAACTGCTCTACAATCCATCTGTTATGTTCCGTCATTGCCATTATCTCAACAACATATTTACACAATTCTCCATCTTTCCATCCAACACTTCTAAGTTTGGTTCTAATTGAATTTGCATTGTATATGTTAGACCAACGTTTTGCACAACCAGACTTGCCGCTTTCAAATTCCATAATGGTTTTATTCCATATAGCATCTATATCTTTCTTTGTCGTTTCTTCGAATTTCTCGAATCTAGACCAATCATAAACTCCATTTTTATTTATATCATATTCTATGTTATAAACATAATTCACAAGTTTAGGAAGATAATCATCAGTACACATAGAAGTGAATGTATTATACAGCATTCCAAATGGTTTTACATTTTTATATCTTAAGTTTCCGTCCGATTCCGCTATATATTTAAATATGCCATCTGAAAAACGTTGATATACCAGGATTTGAAGTGCATTTTCATAAACCACATCTGGCATATACAATCCTGCCGCTATAGCCTGATGAGGTTCATCAAGACAGACCGCAACTGTCAATATCTTATTTGGATGCTTTTCCCTATCGGAACATTCTCTTAGATATTGCTGAACAGCAAAGCTACTCATATCTCCTTTGATGAACTCCCATTCTAAATCTATAAAGAATTCGTCTCCTTCATTTTCCCCGTCAACACCTAACTTCATACCTTTATATGGCGAAGTAGAATTATCACTAAACAACGGATCATGCCATGTAGTATCTTCTGGACTGAAATCAGAATATAAATCCTTGCCTGATTCTGTCTTTATTCTTTGATTGTACTTATCTGCTTCCGCATAGCGCCATCTTGCCAAGGCAAACATATCGTTATATCTGTTCATGAAATAACCAGATTCTCTGTCGGCATCCACATCAATGAATGTTATCCTTGTACGAGGTCCTGATGATGTCAAAGCATTAGGATAATGAGCTATATGAGCTGCCTCAAGTGCCATTGCCACACCCATTTTTGTCATACCTATAATTACAAGATGTACGTAATGCGGGTCTTTTCTAGAAATGTATGAAAACTTCTCCTCTTTCGTCGTTTCGTCAATCTCTCTTATGGTATCTAATGGAAGATATATATCATCTTTATCATTAATGTAATGTTCCGGGTCTGGGAATGCGAATGTCTTTTGCGCCCACATCTCATAATAGTTGAGAGGCATATAATTTATTTTATTCTTATCATCTGCACTAATATCTGAGAATTGGAATGAGGAGAAGGTGATTTGATTTTCAAAGATGACATAAACGTCTTTTTTCTTATTCTTATCAGGGGGAATCTGCAGATTGCTTGTTATCAATCTCAAACAATCCATATTGAATGCATCATGATTTTGCCCGTCATCAGCAATAGACTCACCCACGACATAAATTTCTTTAGCTTTATCGAGTTTAAGATCTTCTATATCAGTCTTAGAAGTTCTGTTGCCATAATAGAAAACGACATATTCTTGTTGTTTTTCTGTCAATTCAGAAAACAATTTACGTCTGAACGACTCCACATCTCTTGTAGTCTGAACTATTATATATGTATATGACGAGACTTTATCTTTATCTTTATCTTTATCTTTATCTTTGTCTTTTTTATCAAACAAATGTTTAACTATTCCTATCACCATATCATTACCACCGATAATGACATAGTGTCCTTTTCTTTTAAAGAAACTATCATACCTCACCATTCCATTCTCCCAGTTTTCTCTTCTTCTGTCGAACCAGCCGATAAGAACTGCCACGAGGAGACCATTAAGCAAAAGATAACCCAAAATGGCAATTACAGCTGCCCATTTTCTTCCGCTTTCTGTCACGGCAATATGCTGGTTACCTGAATCTATATAATGGTAATATACACTCCAGAACAATGATGGCTCTTCTGATGGCTTGTCAACTATATTCTTAGGAAGCTTATCTACATTCTTCACATAGCAATAGCTTGCACTATCTTTCTTAATAAGTTCCCAACCTGTCAATTTTGCAATCTGTTTATTATGATCATCAAATAAGGTGTCTATGTTTTCAACATCTATAGTTATACTATCCTTATCGTACATATTCTCTGCAAAAACCAACTCCTTGGCAAAATTCTTTTGACATTCAGAAATAGCAGAATACTTTTCTTTTGCTATATACTTTTTCCACATATTAGGAATGACTCCATCGCAGAACACAAACAACACCATTATCGCAAATGGAACCAGCATCACTAGATTTACAACCTTATGCAGAAACTTATTCTTTATCCAAAGCAGGTCTAATTCTATCATATTAAATAGATACCTGATGGCATAATATATATATATGAAAGCTCCTATTCCCGCGCCAAAGTACACTATGTTCATCAACCACTTGGTAAACATATTTTTCTGCTCAGGCACAAAAAACGACATCAAGAATACAATTACGATTATTATTGTAATGCACCAATCCTTATTACATTTTGATTTTAGACGTGAACGTCTTTCTTTCATTTTCATATATATATCGTTTTAGTAAACATTTCCTTTTTTAACTTTTATTTTAGGTCTTTGCCTTATACCTCGCAAATATATGAAAAATTTTCGTCGGGCAGTTTATGAAACCCGACGGAAATAAATCAAATGAATCAAATGAATCGGATGCGTGAGACGTATCAAATTCTCCTCACGTCGAATTATGATTCGTCTCTACTTTTATTCTGTGATGGGGCGTACAGTCTGCCCATCGAAGCGATCGTAGTAGTACACGCTCTCGTCACCATCGTCGAAGTAGAGGTCGTACGCGTAGTAGTCGTAGTAGCTGTCGTTCGGCGAAGAACTCCAATAGTAGCCGTAGCCGCCGTCGTTACCATCATAGTAGAGCGATCTCCCGTTACGGCTGCCCGCAGCAGGAAGAAAGATGCTGTTGCCGTTTGGACCAGTAACATTTGAGCCTTTAACTCCGTTAACCTCTGTCCATTCCCATTCACAATAGTCTACCAATTCCTGCATTTCATCTTTTGTAGGCATCCTCCAGCTTCCTCCCCAGTTGGCTCGGGCTGCATCGTATGACGAAGTGAGTCTGTTGTTTCCATCTATGAGACCACGCCTCCTTAACTTTGACCTAGACCCTCGGGAAAGACTGTTTTCTTTCAAATATTCCGTCTTCCTTTCAGTCTCTCCCCAGGCAAAGTAGTCGCCGTAGTCTTCCGGCTTGTTTGCTCCTACATTACACGTCGCCCATTTCAGTCCTGACGGTAGTCCAAGATCAACGTACTCATGGCCGTTTATGATTTTGGGATATTGTTTATTATTGTCTTGTATTGGTTTGTAGCCCCTTTCTTGTCTTTCTTTCTCAGACAAAGAAAATCCTATCAATTTAGCAACATTATCCAAAAGAGAATCAAATAAGTTTTCAGGATTGGGAAATGCATCAATCCAGTTAATATTCTTAAGATAGTATTTCTTTGCACCCTTGAACATTGTGTTACTTATGCGGAATGTCAGAATAGGTTTCTTATCCTCACTCGCAAGTTCTATTTCTCTGTCAACCTGATCAGACATATTGAATTCCTCCGAAAAGACAACAACCATCATCTTACTCTCGTCCAAAGCCTCCACAATCGCCTTTGCCCATACAACACCTTTTGGAATATCACGATATGCAACAAAACATCTTACCTTGTGCTGCTCTAAATATGCGCACATAGCCTCAACCACCTTCTGATTCTTCGATGAATAACTTATAAAAACATCGTATTTATTTCGCTCCATAGGCAATAATTTAGGTATCCGCAAATGTATGAAAAAAAAAAAAAAAAAAAAAAAAAAAAAAAAAAAAAAAATAACATAGGATAACAGAATCAATATAAAAGATATAATAAAATTTCATGTAAAAATAATTTAGTCTCAATTTTTTCTCTACCTTTGCGCATCGATGTAAACAGTATTTATAACAAAAAATATCATTATGAACGCAAATGAATTTAAAGTAATGGCTTTGTTGTACGTTGCAAACATCGACGGCAACATAAAAGCAGAAGAAGTTAAAGCTATAATGGAGAAAACGGATAACACGACATTTGAGACTGTAAACAAGATGTTTTCCAAGATGAACGATGCAGATATTTTAGAATATATAAATGAGAACAAGTCTGCCTTTATCAATTCAGAATCAGACCTTGAATCGTTGATTAACGATTGTCGTGCCATCATCTCTGCAGATGAGCGAAACACCGTCATGGAAGAATATATAGTAAAGGCACTGGAAAAAGTTTTAAGATAAGTCTTCTAAATTCAGTTGAAAACAAAAAAAACTCCTCATAATATTCATGGGGAGATTTTTTGTTTAGCAGACCTTCTCGTCATGCTTTGAACGAATTACCGGATCTTTAACAGTTTTTTAACATAAGTTTGATATAAGCAACAATCAGGATACCAATTTATTATTCACAATTCATTATACAACACGTAGAAAGGATGCAGGAGTGACAGAATATAATTGAAATCTGAAAATGGCACCGTCCTGTATTTTGTGTAAATGAAAATCACAAAACCATTTAATAGATTGTCAAATAGTTTTTGTAATAAACACTAAGCATTTTCTTTTATCAACTTTTATTTAATTCGTATAATTTATTGATGATTCTTCAAATTCTGCAAGAACATCAACTATTTTATCTATACGTTCCATATATTCTTTATAACTATAATAATTGCCAGATTCATCAATCGAAAACAAATGATAATTTATACATTTCTTATCAAAAAAAATAATACACTGATCATCAACAACATCACCATATTCATTAACATATGAATATTTATGGTTGACTGTCCAACCTATATGGGTATTCCATTCAACGGATGCCACTGACTCTATCAATTCAAACATTAAATCGTCATAAACTTCTTTCTCGTAGTCTTCATCACTTATAGTATTTGAATATACAAAAAATTGCATAAACGAGGACATCACATCCATATCTGTATATACAGAAGATAAGGTACTATCAATATGAATATTGATTGGTTTATATTCATTATGCTTTCCTTCTACCATAATATTCTCCACTAAGGAAGGTATCTCTTCTTTATAGTTGACAGGTTCAAAATTAATTCCCAAAACGAAAGTTAAAATAGTATAAACGACAGCCCATTTAGATAAAATCACATTCCCTTTGTCAGCAATGTATTTACTTCCCCATGAATTAAAAGACATGGAGATTTGTGGAGCCAACCATAACCAAGGAAACGACAATAATAAGTATAATATAATTACTATAGTTTCACTTTCATATAATACATATATTGTAATTGATAATGTAGTAATTAGTAACTCATACAATATAAATATTATCAGCCATGGTTTAGGCCACCTGTTATATACTACATACCAAAATGTTTGCATAAAATAAGTAAACCAATGTGATAACTTTGAAAAATTATTTTTTTGAAGGAATGGTTCTTTTAGTATGGTTTTCAAATCATTTCTATGACAAATTTCTTTTTTAAGTACATCATGATTGTCGATGAAATTTGTTAGCATTGTCTTTATATCACGATTCTTTTTAATTACAAAAGCATTCCAACTGTTATTACTATCTAAATACAGAAAAATACAATGTTGTGTAATTTCAATATCGGGTATATCAATACATTTACCTATTATGTATTCATTCAATAATACCAAATGTTTTTTTTCTGTAACTATAAAAATTGTTTTATCAATATGGTAGTTTATACAATGTTGTAATTCCCACAGACACCCTTCAGTATCCATTACCTTTAATACAATAACACTACTTTTCTCAGCAAGATTTGTAACAGTGCTCTTCCATTCATTGTCGGATGCATATATGCCAGATGCACTCAAAGTTGTAGGAATTGCAGCATTTGGATCTCCGATACAGTATGTTTTTGCGATTCGTTTATTCAGTTCGTCACACAATAATTTTTCAATTGACTCAGAAATACCCATCTTTCCTTTTGCCCAATCTTTATCATTGTATGTTAATACATTAAAAGGTCTGAGATAAAGGCATATTTTATCAATCTTGTCTACAATATCGGATGTATGATAAGGCTCAAAGAACAATCTATTATTTGACATAAATATACATGGAATGATTAACCATGTAAAATACCCAGCATCGTCATAAGCCAAATACATTGTGGAGACAAGTAGCAACATAAGACCAAAGGCAGAGCATATTCTATACTTTCGTCTTAATGGCAGCAGATGAATGTCAATATATTTTGCTCCATATTTTTTGTTCCACAAAAAGGGCGGGACAAAATACATTATACTGCTAGTAACAATTGTAATAATTAGTATATTCATAATCCTCTATTTTTCATTTGTATATTCTCAATGTAGCACATCATATTTTTGCATGGGGGCATCTATATTAAGAATATCATTAGTAGTGATTAAACATTATGAATAACGTGAGTACGATATAAAATAATTCATTAAAAATTAACAACATAACAATATTTCTTATATTTATGGTGCAAAAATAAATCGCTATGTTATCCGACAACAAAATTATATATTTTTTTATATGACAGACGACTTCTACATTTTTTTAATGAAACGATTAAAAAACATTTATCGAAGATGGTAAAAAGCATAGGAACAAGCCGAGCCACCTCTCTGATGCCGAAATGAAACAACTCTCACAAGGTCTTCAAAAGAATAGCCATAAGATGACAATGCTCTATGGGTTGGTTTTTTGGATTCAAACTTCATCGTCAACACCATCGTAGCATTGGCGGCATATTGTTTCTTTCCGAAGAAACCATCAATCAGAGTTGAATGTTATCAGGGCAATCAATTGACATTATTCTAATCACTTACAATCAGTCCTGTAAGGACGCAAGACCACAAAGCAGGTGTGTAGTGAAACGGAACGCCTGCCAAACAATGAACAGATCATCATATAAGTCCCGTAGGGACGACAGAACCCTGTCGCGCCTACAGCGCTTTGATTGGTCTCGGAATCATATTGGCAGGCATTCCGTGCTGACGCACTTCATACCTGCCTAAATCTGTCAACCCTTACAAGGTTTAATTTTATCTGAATATAATTATTGCTAGATTATTTGATGGTTCGTTATATTGAAGTTAGGTTAATTATTTTTTTTATACTCCAACTTAATGAGTATGGCAACTATACAAAGTACTAGTATTTTTCCCATATCCTTTTTATTTTATATTACTCCAAAATGATAAACATTTTTCATGTCGTTTGGCAGGTCGGCTCGGGGTTCAATGCTCAAAGGATATATTTTTAATGTAGCATCTTTTTGACTGAACTGACTTGCCCCAATATCCATAATATTCTCAAAGGGTAAATAGATGTTTGTTTCATAAATATATTTCTTTGCGTATATATTAACCAAAGATTTCTTTTATCCTTAAGTAAATCTTTGATAAAAGGGATTTCTTTTTACAATCTTGCATAACAACCATTTTATCTAATTGATTTTTTAAATTATCAAGTTCGTTATCTTTCACAGCTAATAGAGCTTTCATCTCAATAACTAATTTTTCGGCAGCATCGAATTCATGTTTTGTAAACCTTTCATATTCTTCTATTGTATGAGTAAGCGATACATTTGTTGGATATGTTTGCCATAGTAAGAGCATTTCTTTAACATTTTTCTGATATTCTTTGGGAAATTGGGAAAGATATTGAATAATGCTATAGAAGAATCCATTAGCCATGTATTTAAAACTTGCAAAATGAAGATGAATCATTCTAGAATGTAATGACTGTGACGTTGTATCTGTCAAAAAATTCTCTATGGCATTAAAAGGCTTTATCACATCATCGAAATAAGTCTGATACATATCAGGTAAACAGGTGAGTTCGGAAACACTTTTTATATGTGAAGCCAATATCTCCAAATCTTTAGGCTCGAGTACAACCTTTTCTAAAGGGTAAATCGTAGCAATTCGCTTAATTTCGCTTAATTGATGATGTAAATCTTCTAGCAGAGCGGTTTCTGCAACAATCAATCCCTCTTGTGAAACAGCTTCTTTTGCCTGTTGCATGAATTTATTCCATGAAGACGACACATCATTCAACACACATCCAAATTCATCAACAGTTGATAAGCAAGATATCATAGTGTTAGACACACGCTGACAGGCCAAATCAAACGCAATTTTCTCTTCGGGAGAGATTCGCTTTTTCGTGAAATGTGAATTGACCAAGTATTCGGTCATACTTTTCTCAAACAAACGTGCTAGACTATCCGTATCATTGTAAGCCGTATAATATTGTCCAAGTTTGTTTAATGTTAATTTTAGAGTTTGAATATCTTCGGTATCAGAAGATTCATTTTTGCAATATACATATATCTCAGGATGTTTATGACTCTTGAAATTCTCATATGCTACATCAAACTCCTTTTTAGTAATTTCTCCAACTTTACCATCGTATATAAAAGCTACTATATCTGCTTGCTCTTTTATGTATTCTTCATATTCACTTTGCCTTCCACCTGTTGTATCGGTAAGAGAGTCTGAAAAATCTTCAAAAGTTTTTGCTTCCACCATTACATTAAACAACACCTGTTGCCTCATTAGTACGGCTCGAAGTGCATTTCGCTGTTCACCTAATTGTTGAGAACCAGCTATAAATATTTTCAAGATTTCGTTGTGCATAGAAAAATAATATTATAGATATGAAATCATTGGTATGTCTTTGAAGAAATAACTATATTCTATCGTAATAAACAACATATTTATCTATTTTCAAATATTCTTGTATATATTTAATGTCTACCGACAAGTACGCCCCTTCGTTGGAGAAGATATACATTATATTCACTAATGCAGCAACCTTAGGGACACTCAGACTACATAGACAATTCCATCCATTTTCTCATCAAAGTTCGGATTCTTTCGCAACAATAGCCACAATATAATGAACTTTGCTATTTCTTCAGGTATCGCAGATCCAAAGAATGCAGCTCTGACACTTCCCAAAATGCTTGTCGCCTCTGCAGGATATACACCAATCAATCCTAGTGGTATTAACATACAAAACGATAATGGAATAGACAATATTCCATAAAAGATCGCTTTTACTAATTGTCCAGTTGATTCCAGTGATTTCTTATCTTTATGGTATATGTAGTATAAAAGGATAGCTATGGGCAGTAGTGAGGGCAGAACAAACTTGTTAGACAGGCTCTTCATTTATTTTTTGATTCAAAAATTTTAACGGACAGCTATAACTCTTTTTCTATCTTAAAACCTAACTTACAGATGAGTTTCAATGTTCCTAATGCAGTATCTCGGTCGTAGGCCTTTTCAACTTCAGGAAGTTCCTCGTAAGGGACTAGGCAAGGATGCTGTTTCAAAACATCGCTACGTTCTTCACCATAAGTCCACCCTTGCTCCATACGGCTTTGCGCCCACACCTCGTGAACGTTTTTAGCGATTTGTTCTACTAGCGGATTCAATTCTTCTGGCAGCTGGACATCTGTTGTATCCACTGGCTGCGGGATGTAATTTGTTTTCATCTTGTCGTTTTAATTAGTTTTATATATAGAACAAAAAAGTTTAAAAATCTATCATGAAAGATATGAAAATTATTCTGTCAAATCTCCAAAACCTACGACATCAGTGTCTTTTATCTGTGGCAGCACAATCTCTTTAAGATTACCATCAATAAGACGGAGCAGTTTCACCGAACCATATTTGTTTATTCTGAAAGCTGCATTTAAATCTGCCATATTTTTGACTTTCTTGCCGTCGTATCCAATGATGATATCACCCAACTTGAAGATAGAATGTTCTAAATTATCTTGAAAAGCGTAGATAAGAACTCCTGCATAATCTAATTCCTCTTTAGCAATAGCTGTATAAAACGCCTTTACCGCTGCCACATAATCTTTACTTTCCGGATGATACATCTGGTATAAATCCAACTGTGAAATTATATCGTTACAGACAACTTCAGGTGTTATCGGAGAATTGTAGTCGAAGCCTTGTTCTATATTTTCTTTCTTGTTATCCAACTTCAATGCAAGATAACTTCCCCAATGCACAATCTTTCCCAATTTATGCCATTGATGATCATCTTCCTGTATAACATTCTTCTGTTTGAATTCATTATAGATATTTATTTCCATCTGCATAAGTTGTTTATCCATATCGTTTTCCATGTCATCCAGCCTACGTTCAATATCTTCAAGCTGCGCTTCTTCTTTTTCTAATACACTTTCATAATGCGACAATTTATCTTCAGCAAATGCAGTTTCTCTGTTAATAATCTCCTCATAATAGTTCGCACTCTCACCTAATTTATATTCCTTTGGATAATAATACCAATATGGAGACATCTGATTATACGTTTCCAAAGAACTTTTTGGAAAATCAGACAACTCGGCAAGAACACCGACATAATATGTGTTTGTGGTATGTACAAAAACATCTTGCAACACTGTCCCGTATCGCAAATTGAACGCATTAGGATCATTGACAGCATTTCTCAACATCTCAAGCTGACCAAGAAAATCGTTATAAATCAAAGCAGAATATGCAGGAGATATAGAGATGTCTTGTGAACTTATTTCATTCAGAGAAAGAAGAAAACTATGATAGTTGCTGATATTCATTTCTGCAGAATCAATCTTGCAAGTAGTCTTGGCATTCTTTTCTGCCAAATCGATACGAGCCAACATATCTTGTTGAATACCTTGCTTCTTATAATCTTTCTTTTCATACTTCATATCTATCACGAATGCGTTCCAGTCTTCTTTCAATGAAATGTTCTCATCGGCCAAAATATGAATCGCATTGGCGTTATTAACCAGTTTCACTGCATAATACCGACAGACATCTTTCGAAAGAATCATAAAAATTCCGTATAATATCGCAAATATTACAGCCATTGCCACTGCCAGAATTCCAGTTTTCTTTGCCAGCAGTTTTGTAGCCACATGAGGTTTGCTCAGCAGATATTTCTTTTGCAGTCTTTCCATCGAAAGGTCGAAATACTCAACAGAGCTAGCTGTCAATGCTTGGTAAAAAGAAAGTTCTTCCATACCAGCAGGCATTGGTGTTGGCCAGGCAAATCCGTTTAGCATTACTGGTATTATATTCTTTTTGGCACCCATGGCGCGCATTGTCTCAAGGCGCACCCAGTCATCCTCGTTGACGCATCTGTCGAGAGCATTTGGAGGCAAAATCAAGATGAAATCCTTGCAGTTGTCGATAAACTCGAACAGCTGTTCGTTGAACTTGCCTGAGCGCAGAGTCTCCATATCGAAGAAGACCGAATATCCAGCAGCCTTAAGGCGCGTTGCAATAAGATTAGCCGTGTCGTAAGAAGAACGGCGATAACTTATGAAGATGTCGTATGATTGTTTTGGCATAAATTACTTTTATTTCCAATAATATTCGAGAAGCAAATATAAATAAATTGCATTGAAAACAATTACCTTCTACAAGAAAAAAACGCCCAGATTTTATGTTGGGCGTTTATATGAAATGGTTAGGATGATATTTCAGATTGTATTGATGGTTTTGTTTTTGTAAGGTATTGTAATAATAGAGGATTATTTCTTAAAGACTGATTTAAGTCGTTGAAAAAAACTTGTTTTTGTGCTTGGACTTGATGGAGGATTGCCATATAATTTTTCATTTAATTCTCTAACATGTTTCAGAAAAGTTTCATCTTTGGGGCCTCCGGGCTCATGTATAGCCATACTATAATATACAGAAGCTTTATGTAGGTCAATAGGTTCCCCTAACCAACCATATTCATAGCATCGTCCAATGTATTGCAGAGCATATGGATTGTCTGATTTCTCAGCCATATCAAATAGGTGTTTGTATAGTTTTTTTGCCTCTTCCTCATCCTTAACTCCTAATCGTCCAGTTCTAAAATTATCAGCAAATGTCATTAATCCACCTACTGGTAATATTCTTTCTAATATTCGATTTGTAATAGTATCGGCTTTATCTTCATTAGAATATTTGCTCACATCTATATGTCGATACTTTCCTAAATAACAATCATTACTGCACATTTTATCAGATTCCTCATCTAAGGTAAACAACAGTACGTTAGCTCCAAGTTTGTCTGCCACTTGAAATTCGTACAAGGCAATTGTTGAGTTGAAGCTATATTTTGAACCAAGAAAAACATAATAACCGTTGTTTGCAGCATGGTTAATTTGTTTTTCTATTCCATGAGCATGGCCGATGCTAGCGTCTAAATTTGATAATACATTTAAATCGTATTTGTTTAGTCTCAATCGTATCTTCCAGAACAAATCTAAATCATGACTCCACGTGTAAGATATATAGATATTCATCTGATTTACATATGTGTCCAATTGTCTTTGAATAATATCATCTGATTGAGATAAGTCAATACGCAAAAAAGAACGAGGTGGATCTTGATTAGAGATATAGTCCATTTCTTTTTTTACCCAGTCTGAACCTCTTGCATTTTCGCTATCACACAATATAAAACGTGTTCTAACATCAATCTCTCTCGTTATTAAATCATATATCTCTTCGTCTGATTCTAAGCATTTAAGATAGAACATAAGAGGACGATATGATTTCTCCTCAAGATAATTACGTATTTTGCGGACTTTATCAAAATCCTCACTGGAATGTGATAAAAAAATCCATATTTCTTTCTTTTCTATCATAGAAAATAATATTTAGAAGAATTGCGAGAATGGCTAATTTATCTACGAAAGCAAAAGATTTATAAATTTATATACGTCAAACTCTTTTAGTTTATCTGACAATTGAAAATCGTATTTGGAATTTAATGTAATCCTTACTTGTTCATTAGATATCGCTAATGAAAGATAAAAATCATCCTCTAACTGTATTTTTGCACCATTTTTGACATTGTATTCTAAAATGATGTAGTTATCCCTTAATTTTGTTAGGCATCGCTTACCAACAGTTTCATAAGATTCACCCTCTTTCATTGGTACACTGAATCCAAATGTTATTGATTCAAAAACTAATAAATCATTATTTTTCTTAAGTAATAGTTTTACTTTTTCTTCATCAGGATTAAAAACTATTGTGCTTAATGAAACTCTCTTACAATTAGAACCAATCATACTCCCGGGTTCTGTAGTAATACGTTCCTCATATATGCCATTAGTAAAATGAGGTAACTCAGACATAATGTCAAACTCATCTATTGAGATAAAATTCATCAATATTCCGTAAGCCTTACTTCTTAACTCAGACACTATCTTGGTGCAATCTTCTGCTAAATCTTCTTTCTCAAAATAACAATTAGCATCAAACTCTACTGTCGTGTTTTTTGCCAGAATAAATTCTATACTCGAAAGTCTAAGTATAGCAGACTTATTGTTTACATCAAACCTGAGGATATTATATATATCATCAATTACATTTGATGTAACAATGGTAGCATCTACATATTCAATATCGGAAATAACCTGAGGTATATTAACCTCCTCTAAGAGAATAGGTAATATCTTAAAATTAGGGTTTTCAATTTGACATTTTACTGCATGAGAAAGTTCCTTTGTTACATAATTGGAATTAATAGAAGCATTTGAAAGAAATATAACATAAATATCAGAGCTATGTACACCTTCAAATATCTTATATATATAATTGTCTCCCGGAACAATATCTTTAACGTCCATCCAGATATCGTACCCATTTAAAGCAAGCTGCCTAACTATTGATACTACTTTATCAGTATCTTTATGACTATAACTTATGAATAATCTAGTTTTCATATGCGGTTAAATCTATTATTTATATTCAAATTTTACATTGTAGGACATGGGAATCTAATTTGACCAGGATGTCATCCTTAACTATTATCGGTGGTTATTAATCCATAATATTATATCACTTCAAAATTATAAACTCCTTTCATATCACTTGGCAGGTCTGCACGAGGCTCAATACTAATAGGGCATATTTTTAATGTGGCATCTCTTTGGCTTAAATCTGTTTTTCAAATATTCCTTTTTATCAATAATTATAAAGGTCTGCCACATCCTGAACAGAAGTTCGCCGATTCAGCATTCTGAGTACCACATCCTGTACAGAACTTACTACCATTAGAAGTAGTAGCGCCTGCACCATTATTGTTATTCATATAAACTACGTCCTTTGCTATCTCCAAAGCCTTGTCATCAAGCTTTGACTGTTCCACCATACCCCAAATTTGAGTAATGAGAACTGGCCAGAAGAAAAGCATCGAAATAACTGTAGGAATTGCCTGCTGTCCCCAAATACCAACACCTGCCTCAAAGTTGATGTTGCTACCTTGGGGAAGCAATGTAACCTTCAATGCTGTTTTCATACCCAGTACGGCCTTGAATACGCCGCCCTTTGTGATTGAAATGTCGTAACCACCGCTGCTCAAAGCATCCATAGCCACTTCGTAGCCATCGTTCTGAAACTCTTCCTGAATACGGTTTGCAATAGTAGGAATCAAAGATGTTGAACCGTATAGTATCTTCTTTGTGTTAAATGTTGCCATAGTTCTTATTTGTTAATGTTTTGAATTGAATGAAAGTTGTACACTGCGAACAATACGCTTGACTCAACAAGCAAGTTCTTAATCTCTGACAGTTGTTCCTCGCTGTATTTTGTTTCCATGTCACGTAGCATCGCTACAACCTTCTCTGACTGGTTCTTAATCTCTTCTTCTGTCACAATGCCATCCTCCATAATATTCTTGAAAGACTCATTGTTGGCAACCATTTCATCAATATTCAATATTCCATCTTCGTTGAAAAACATAGTCATATCTTTTTTAAGTTTATAATTTTGCTCCACAATATTTGCAGTAAGCCCAATCTCCCGATATGGATTTGCCACAGTTACCACATCTCCTGCCTGATGGCAAAGCTCTCAAATTTTGCTGTAAGTTTCTGTATTGCATACTTTCTCCCCATTTGAGAATTTCGCGTACACGAACAGCACTGAAAGGATGGGATTGTCCAATTATCACTGATAATTGCAAGGCTTTGTTCCATAAGCCATCATTTCGGATTGCATCATATTTATCTGCTTGCAAAGCCCACTCTTGCATATTCAAATTATTTGTTATAGACTTAGGGCCTCCCGAAAGACGAGCCATAGAACGAGCTACAACATCTGGAGAAGTAATTATACTTGCACATCGATCGCAAGACAATTCACTCTTTCTGTACCAATATAAAATAGCATACTGAATCGGAACTGTTAAAGAACCTAATATACCCATAGCATCGGCACCGCTAAGAATATATTGAGCTACGCTGTGATACAACACATGGCGACAAAGGATATGGCCGCACTCGTGTGCAATTACAGCATCCAATTCATCATCATTGAGCAACTCGACCAAACCCGATGTTATAGTGATAAATATCTTAGTATCACCAAAAGTCCATGCATTAGGCTCTGGATCCATTTGCAGGTAAAACTCAGGTTCTGGAATGCCTAACTTTTCACATATTGGAGGAAGGTGATTGTAAAGTTTTGGTAATTGAGTAGGAGAAAGGCGAATTGCTGTTGCCATATTCATACCATACCGTAATTTTTCAAATCCCAAGGCCATTATCTTTTTGACTAAGGCAGGAAATCCTGGAATACTTTCCAACTGACGCAATGCCGCCTCGTCTTCAGGATGAATAAATTCTGCTGGTTTAATCATAGTTGTTGTTTATTTTTATTATGATGCTCCTCTACAAAACTGATTATTCGCAAATCAATTATAACTTAAAATATCTCTTTGAAAAGTTTTTTATATCCTTTGTGATCATTACGATACAAATATTCTGTATATACTCCTGCCGTTTTAATTATTAATGTGTGCTTAGATATACCTATCCGCAGACCATCTGGCAGTTTACCATCAAGTTTATTATATAATTCAGAAATTTCATCTTCATTATCAATTATATAAACAATTTTATCCGGAGCTATTTCTATGGACTTAAAGATTTCCCATATACAATTATCACTTGAATTCACACGAATAAATACATACTTAGCATTCGTAATTAAATAAGAGACATCAGTCTGCCACGATTCATCATCTAGATAAATTCTTTTTGACCCTTCAGGACTTTCCAGTTCCTTGGTCATTCCTACACTATACAGAGGCAAATATCTATTAAGTGCTTTTTGAAAAGCTTTTTCAGAAAAAGGTTCTTGTTGTGGATCTTTTTTCTTTGATGAAGCAAATGTCCCATTTTTTATAGACCTTGCTTTCTCTACTTTCTCTTCCATTACAGGGGTATAATCGTCCGTAGAAAAACCACGAAGATACAAAGCATATTCTTTATGACGTTTTTTAAATTTAGAGATAGTTATTCCACTTATAGGAAGTGTCATAGTTGAATATACAAACATTCCTAAAATTACTACTCCCATTAAATTTCTAAATGCCAAATATGCGTTATCAAAATTTTGAAACCAAACTTCTGCTAAATATATTATTTCAAATAACATAATAATAACAAATAGGACTTTAACAATTATCCTATATATCCTAAAATGTTTTCGAATTCGAACAGCGGATTCTGCATCAGTTGCTTTAGAAATTCTTTGCTTGAATCTTTTACTTAATAAATAAATGATAAAACCAAATATTGCACATACTAATACTACTTCTAACATAGCGACATCTTTTAATAGTTATATAGCGAAATGTTTATGTTGAGAATTTAATATATTATCATTACTCCCAATCCATTTTTAACTCAAGACCACATTTGTCGCAGAATACCTGATGCTTATAAATTACATTTCCACATCTGCGACAATGAAACTCTTCTTCCGAATTCTGGATACGCTGCTTAAGAACTTTATACAACTCTGTATCTTCTCGCTTAATCAAGTCATAACCAAGCTTCTTTATCAGTTTGATGGTCTGCATTGCCATCTCTCTGTCATAATCCTTTTCCGACTCTGGCAAGTCGCAATATGAAACCATGCAAGGATTATGTTTTTTATCGTCATCACGTTTTTCACCGTAGGTCCATCCTTCTTTTTTACGGGCCAAAGCCCAAATGTCGTGAGCGTTTTCTGCTATAGCCTCTCTTAATTCTGTCAAGTCGTCGGTCAATTCTACATCCGACAAATCAATTGGTTTTGGATTATACTCTTTCATATCTTTTGTATTTATTGTTACCAAATAAAAATTAGAGTCTGCCCAAGCATCGGCAAACTTATCTATAGGATATACATCTTGTCTGTTATCAGAATCAGGATCATATATAGTTATCTGTCTTTCATCTTCATTATAATCAAGAACCACAACACAATGGTCAGGAGAATGACCATATACCACATCTTCCACATATTCCTTAGCAGCATCACCTATGAGTTCACCACCATCTACAGCTGCAATAACATCATCACCTCTTTTCAAAGCATCTATAAGACCCGTCATATCACAATCATAATGTCGTGATACCGACAAACCATATTGTTCCAGATTACGACCTATGTTATACAAAGGTGTGCCATTCTCCTTTTTCCATTCATTCTCTATGGCTACTCTTAAAAGCACCTCATCATCATAATCCACGCATCTTCTTTTCAAGATATATCTCTCGCACTCCAGGCAACATAGATTTGATTCAGCGCAATTTGCCGCCAAAGCTGTCATCGGCAATATTTCAACTTCTTCATGCGACATCGACAAATCGCTGTCAACCAATTGTGAGATTTGCATAAGCTCTCTCAATTCTTCATCATCACACAAAGAATCAATCACAAGCCGTGTCTCATCGGCATTGGCATTAGCATCCAGATAAGCAGCCAGTATCTCTTCTGAAATTATATTATCTAACGATTTCTTTTTCATACTTGCTATTCTCCTTTAAGACCATCTCTGTCAATGCAGCGACAGCACGTTTTTTAACATTATATAAATTATCGATAGTGATGGACAGCTCCTCCGCAACAACAAGCGGTTCCGCATCTTGCAGCACCAAACGTCTTATAACATGCGCATAACGTTTGTTGGTCATCGACAACAAAAGACGTGATATATCTATTCTTGATGTTATCTTTTCTTCTTTATCATCATAACATTTATCTGCAACATCAATAAGATAATCTTTCGAATCATTTTCTATCATCTTGTTGCGCTTTGCCATAAAGAAACGAATTGCCACGACTTTAAGCCACTGATATATACTACTCCTACCTTTGAATTGCTTCAGTCTATACGCGTCATTTTCCATGATGTGAACATATAGTTCATTCACAAACTCATCATAATCCACTTCATACGAAAACACATGACGAATAATGCTGACAAAAAGCAGACGGCAGTTCTCAAAGAAAAACTGCTGCGTCACCCGCTCATCTCGTTCTATCAATGCATCTATTATCTGCTGGTCTGTCACGATGTTTATTCCTCTAAATTAAAGCAATGCTATTATTTTTACAATGTTCACTTGGTATATTTCAACGAAATAGCAAAGTAAATAATTAAATTTATATTTTCCAAGAAGTTTAAGATTTTTTTTAAATAAAAAAAGACCGCCTGATTTATAATAGTCAGACGGCCTCCATTCTTTATATATTACGACATCTCTACACCTCAAAACCTCTTTATCACCTCAACGAATTTCTCAATGTCGTCTTCTGTGGTATCAAAGGAACAGACCCAGCGAACTACGTCGTTATCTAAATCCCAGTCGTAGAAGAAATAGTGTTTCTGTAACTCAGTCCATATCTCTCGTGGCATCTGTACGAAAACGCCATTTGACTGAACAGGATACATCACTTTTATAAATTTAATATCTTTAACTTTATTATAAAGCAGTTGCGCCATCTTGTTTGAATGTTCGGCATTTCTTCTCCACAAATCGTCTTTGAAATATGCCTCGAACTGCGCTGCGATGAATCGCATCTTGCTACATAATTGCAACGCCTGTTTTCTTCTGTATTTGAAACTTTCCGCTAGACGAGGATTCAGAATCACTATCGCCTCTCCCATCATCAGGCCGTTTTTCGTTCCACCGAAAGAAACGATATCAACGCCTAAGTCGGTCGTCATTTCTTTGAAAGTACAGCCGAGAGCGACAGCCGCATTGGCGATGCGAGCGCCGTCGATATGAAGATACATATTATTTTCGTGAGCAATACCGACGAGAGACTTTATTTCATCGAGAGTGTATAAAGTACCCAACTCCGTTGACTGAGTGATCGTTATAGCTTTGGGTTGCGAATGATGTTCAACTCCAAAACCATGCAACTGTGTCTTCACAAGTTCAGGAGTCAGCTTGCCATCTGGAGTCGTGACCGTAAGAAGACGACATCCGACGATTCTTTGTACCGAGCCACATTCATCCACATTGACATGCGCCGACTCAGCACATACTACAGCTTCATGCGAACGACACATTGCATCAATGCATAGGGTGTTAGCTCCCGTACCGTTGAAGACAAAGTAAACAGACGCCTGCTCGCCAAAATGTTGCTTAAAAATATCTTCAACTTTTGCAGAATATTCATCGTCGCCATACGCCAAAGCATGGTTTATATTAGCATCACTGATAGCCTTCAAGACTTCCGGTGAAATGCCAGAATGATTGTCACTTCCAAAACCTCTTTTCATAATTCAATAGTTTAGAAAGCAAAGATAAGAAAAAGGCTAAAGGCTAAAGACAAAAGGCCAAAGTTTTTTTTAGTTAGGAGTTCAGGAATTCAAGAATTCAGGGTTTAGGGATTAGAGGGGCAGAGGAATTAGAGGATTAGAGACATAAAGGTCAATGATAGCACCATGGAGTTAGTAGCCGCCAATGCGTTAGGGATTGGAGCGGCATCCTTTTGGAGCGCAGCGGAAAAAGATATAGCGGAAAGCCCGACGGCGATAGCCGGAACGCCATAAAAAGGCTAAAGACAAAAGACTAAAGGCTAAAGTTTTTTTTAGTTAGATTCCTAATTAACCCCAAGAGGCAGCAAAGCACGCTCACTCCTAATCCGACAAAGATTCCATCAACAGGAAGTTTTAAGATTTGAGTCAATATCAAGGCTGCTGTTCCTGCAATTATGGATGTTATAATCCATTTATATTTGAATCTTTTTGGGAAGAACAATGCCAATGTAAGAGGAATGAAGACCGCAGTTGAACGAAGTCCCATCGACAAGAAGCCGAGGTCGTTGATGAATGAACCGGAGAATGTGGCTGCCACAAATACCGACATCAATAATATTCCGACAATAGTAAGTCGCGATACTTTCAGGTTTTTCGATGATTCCTTTAGCGATGGTTTTATCTTCAAGAAGACATCGCGAACGAGGATCGTAGAAGATCCTAAAGTGAGACCAGAGCCACCTATTATTATAGTAATTAGTAATGTTCCGAGCACGATACCGCCAAGAAATTCAGGCATACAATGCGTTATGAAAAGAGGGAAAGCCTGTGCTGTCGTTGCCATGACACCAATATTTTCCGGCAGTGTTTTTCCTGCTTCAGTAATCATATCAAGTTCATCAGCAGTGACGTAATGTCCTCTCATATAAAGACCTATAAGCACGCAGGCCGCACCGATCGGTATTGTCAGTACAGCAGACACCATCGCTCCTTTACGCGCAGCACTATCTGTCTTGGCAGCCCATATTCCCTGCGCATAACTCTGAGTCGCCAAGACACCGAGTATCACGGAAAGACCGGAACCTATGTCTTTGGCAGCACCACGAGCCAAGAGGTTGTTGTATTGGTCTTGCACATATCCGCAGACAGACATACTGCCATTCGTTTCTATGATAGATGAACACATCTCTTCGATAGAAGCCATTATTCCATGATAACCATCTGTCAATGAAAGCACTATAACTCCACCAGCAAGCGATGATATACACAACAATATCAATTTAACGATTCCACCGAGTCCAGCGCTCCACAATCCGCCGAAAACGACATAGACAATCATTATTAGACAAGAAATAGCAGCTGCGAGATAAAATTTCATCGGGAACAACGTCATCAGCAATGCTGAAGCAGAAAGTATCTGAGCGACAATGCTTACAAACATTCCAAGTGAACATAATACAGAGCCTAAAACCTCCGCTTTCTTTCCATATTCTTTGGAAACAACTTCAAGTAATGTCGTACTATCGCTTCTTCTCAACGGAATCACATAAGCTAACGCCAGCACCACACATCCGAGAGCAGCTCCTAAGGTGAACCACCATGCAGAGATGCCGTAGGTAAATGCAAGCTGAGCCGTTCCTATGGTTGATTGACCGCCAATTAAAGTTCCCATGATAGTACCGCACACCACCCACGTACCGGCTTTGCCTCCAGCTCGTGAGAAATCATCAGCCGTCTTGACCTTCCTGGAAGACAAGATACCGACAATCTCAATCAAGACGATTGACAGCACAATACCTAATATGTGATAAAACGATATTACCATTCAATTTAAAACTTCATCTCATACAGCAAGAAACGAAAAAAGGGTTTCAAATTTGAAACCCTTCATCTTGGTGACCCGCCTGAGGCTCGAACTCAGGACCCCCACATTAAAAGTGTGATGCTCTACCTACTGAGCTAGCGAGTCATCCTCATTTTTGCGAGTGCAAAGGTACAACATTTTTTTATATGTTCAAAAGATTTTTTTCATTTAATGAAAAGATATTTAAACAAAGTCATAACCAAACACTTAAACGAACCTCAGCTCTTTCTTCCATATTTTCCAATCCGGCATTTCCGCTGTCATAAGCGCGTAAAAGTCATTGGAATGATTAAAATGGACGAGATGACACAACTCGTGCAATATTACTTCTTTGATACATTGTTCCGGTAATTTTACTAGATGCAGGTTAAGGCTTATGCTTCCTTTTCTGGAACAGCTTCCCCATCGAGTCTTCATCTTTCTTATTGTAAATGATTTAGGAGCTACATTATATTTCCCCATCTGTTTTATCAATGGCGCCGCAATCTCTTGAAAGACACGTTTTGCCTGTTCCAGATACCATCTATCCAGAAGCGACTCCACAATATCAGAAGATTTCGCCGATATAACTACCACATCATCTTGAAAAACGACAGAATTTCTAGCCGCAGACTTAACTTTTATAGGGTATTGTTTTCCTAGAAAATAATGCAGCTCACCATCAGAAAAACGCTTTGGTAACACCGCACTGTCATTTTTAGAATCGAGACGATTGAAAAGCCATCTGGAATGTTTTATAAGAAAAGGCTCAATATCATTTATATTATATAACAAAGGCATCCTTATCTCAACACGCTTGTCGGGATATACATAAAGAGCTACCGTTTTTCTTCGCGAGCGTTTAATCTCGTAATTCAATGTTCTGCCGTTTATGATGAAAGTTTTCATTATTTTAAGACAAGGGTCAATGACAACCGACAACAGACCTTGTATTAGATATTATATTCGTGTTAATTTGTAGATATAAAAAAAGAGACGCTGTATTTTGCGTCTCTGCTTGGTGACCCGCCTGAGGCTCGAACTCAGGACCCCCACATTAAAAGTGTGATGCTCTACCTACTGAGCTAGCGAGTCATCCTCTCATTTGCGAGTGCAAAAGTACATATTTTTTTTATATCTCCAACATATTTTTAAAAAAAAATTAAAAAAAATTTCAATCCAAGATTCCCTTGCCTTCTCTAATAACAACTATATCATTATCAGTACAATCCACAATAGTACTTTCCTCTTTGTTACCATATCCGCCATCAATAATTATATCTACCTTATCAGAATAAGCGTCATTTATCTCTTCAGGATCGGTCATAAAACCAGAAATTTCATCTTCATCGACGATAGAAGTCGTAATAATCGGACATCCTAATTCACGGACAATATTGGTTATAATAGGTTGATCTGGGATACGGATACCGATAGTCTTCTTATTATTCTTAAAGATTCTCGGAACATTATTGTTAGCTTCCAAGATAAAAGTGAAAGCTCCTGGAAGATTTCTTTTCATCATTTTGAACACATCATTATTAATAGGTCTCGTAAATTCGGACAACATGCTAAGGTCTTGGAAAATAAAAGAAAAGTTAGCCTTTTCCTTTTTTATGCCTTTGATACGAGCGATACGATCAAGGGCTTTGCCGCTGTTTACGCTACATCCGATAGCATAAATGGTATCGGTAGGAAATATAATCACCCCGTCATTTTCGAGGCATTCGATTATCATTTTAACATATCTTGGGTTCGGATTTTCAGAATGTAATTTCAGGAACATGGCATTAAGATTTAAGTGATGCAAATATAATATTTTCATAACAACAGACAACGGACAACAGTTTTTATTTGTTCATTTTTTCAATCAAAAGAGCGCATACCCAAAGTCTGTTAACTGTTGTCTGTAGTCTGTTGACTTAATTTAAAAAATCTCTTGTTTTATTCAAATAATTTCATTACTTTTGCACTCGTTTTCAGATTCACTCCGAAATTGATACAAGCAATTTAATATCAATAATTTGAAACATAGAATTAAGTTTAACAATCCTTAATAATTTATTCGGAGCGGTTATTAAGTACAATTAAATATCATTATTATAATGAGCGAAAATCAAAACATCATCAACGAAAACGTAAAAAGAGTAAAACCTACACCAGACGCTAACTTCGACTGGAATTGCGATCCTAAAAAATTTGACAGCTACAAGTCAGAAGAACGCATGAAATTAGAGGCCATGTACGAAAAGACAATGAGCCAAATCGGTGATCACGAAGTTATCGAAGGTACAGTTGTTGCCAAGACTTCACGCGAAGTTGTTGTCAACATCGGATTCAAATCAGATGGTGTTATCCCAGTATCAGAATTCCGTCACAATCCTAACTTAAAAGTTGGTGACAAGATCGAAGTTTACGTAGAAAACCAAGAAGGCATCAATGGCCAATTAGTTTTATCACACAAGAAAGCTCGTATCTTGAAATCATGGGATCGCGTTAACGAAGCATTCGACAAACAAGAAATCGTACAAGGTTATGTCAAGAGCCGCACTAAAGGTGGCTTGATCGTCGATGTATTTGGCATTGAAGCATTCTTGCCAGGTTCACAAATCGATGTTAAACCTATCCGCGACTATGATGTATTCGTTGACAGCATCATGGAATTCAAAGTTGTTAAAATCAACCAAGAATACAAGAACGTTGTTGTTTCTCACAAAGCTCTTATCGAAGACGAAATCGAACAACAAAAGATGGAAATCATCGGTAAACTTGAAAAAGGTCAAGTTCTCGAAGGCATCGTGAAGAACATCACATCATACGGTGTATTCATCGACTTAGGTGGCGTTGACGGTTTGATCCACATCACAGACCTTTCATGGGGCCGTATCAACCACCCAGAAGAAATCGTTAAACTCGATGAACAAATCAAAGTCGTTATCCTCGACTTCGACGATAACAAAAAACGTATCGCTCTCGGCTTAAAACAACTCACTCCTCATCCATGGGACGCTTTAGATCCTAACCTCAATGTTGGTGACGTTGTTAACGGTAAAGTTGTTGTCATCGCTGACTACGGCGCATTCATCGAAATCGCTCCAGGCGTAGAAGGTTTGATCCACGTTTCAGAAATGTCATGGTCACAACACTTACGTACAGCTCAAGACTTCTTGAAGATCGGTGACGACGTACAAGCTAAAGTTTTGACATTAGACCGCGAAGAACGCAAGATGTCATTGGGTATGAAACAACTCATTCCAGATCCATGGGCAAACATCAAAGAACGTTACGCTATCGGTTCAAAACAAACAGCTACAGTTCGTAACTTCACTAACTTCGGTATCTTCGTAGAAATCGAAGAAGGCGTTGACGGCTTGATCCACATTTCAGACCTCAGCTGGTCAAAGAAAATCAAACATCCAGCAGAATTCACAAAGATCGGTGATACTATGGAAGTTGTTGTTCTCGACATCGATGAAGAAAACCGTCGTCTCAGCTTAGGCCACAAACAACTTGAAGAAAACCCATGGGATGTATTCGAAAGCATCTTCACAATCGGTTCAATTCAACAAGGCACAATCATCAGCTCAAGCGATAAAGGCGTTGTAGTTTCATTACCTTACGGCGTTGAAGGTTTCTGTCCAAATCGTCACCTCAAGAAAGAAGACGGTTCAAACGCTAAGATGGACGAAACAATCGAATTCAAAGTTATCGAATTCTCAAAAGAAAACAAGAAGATCATCCTTTCTCACTCACGTATTTGGGAAGACAAAGTCGCTGTAGAACGCGAAGTTGAAACAGAAGCAAAAGAAAAAGCTGCTAAATCAACAAAACGTACTGTTAAACAAATCAACGACAATGTTGAACGTACAACTTTAGGTGACTTAGACGTTTTCGCAGAATTGAAAGAGAAAATGGAAGCTCAAGAAAAAGGTGAATAATTAAATTAAACATCTTTATATGAAAAATCCTCCGAGAAATCGGGGGATTTTTTTTGCTGTTGGCTATTGGCTATTGGCTATTGGCTATTGGCTGTTGAACTTTTTTTAAAGTCACCAAGACTCCAAGACACCAAGTTGCTGAGTCTATGAGTCAATGGGTCTATGAGTCTGAGTCTGGGCTCAGAGTTCTGAGATGCCTGAGCCTGTCGAAGGCATAGCGCAACGCTTCGACAAGCTCAGGCACCAAACAAAAAAAGACGTCAAGAGAGAATGATTTTACCTACTATTTTTGTCTGATATACCATAAAAAAGGGTGTCACCCCATTCCAGAGCAACACCCCAATTATGAATTATGAATCAAACAATCGCTTTTATTCTAGAATAGGGCGCACACTTTGACCATAGTAACGGTAGTCGCCTTGCACGTAGTAGTCGATACTATCGAAGAAGATGTAGAATGCTGTTGTGTTGCCATACTCGCTAGGTGTAGAAGGCCAATAGTAACCACGAGCACCTTCGCGGTAGTGCAATGAATCGAGGCGATAGCCTGCAGCTGGTAAGAAGATACTAGCGCCGCTTGGACCTTCCACATTATAACCGGCAACACCGTTCTTCCTTGTCCAAGTCCATGTGCAATTGTTTAACAATTCATCTTGTTCTGCTTTTGTAGGCATCCTCCAGTTGCCGCCACAGTTAGCTGCAGCTGCGTCGTATTGCGGTGTAAGATTGCCTTCTCCATCAATACAACCTTGTGATTGCATCTGTGATTTTGTTAATCCGTAGGTAAAACTGTTATCTTCTGTATATGTTTCTTTCGCGCTTGCCTCGCCCCATGCAAAGTATTCTCCATATTCTTCTGGTGAGTTTGCTCCCACATTGCAGCTAGCCCATTTCTTGCCTGATGGCAAACCTAGATTAACCCATGCATAACCGTTAGTCGTTCCCTCTATTGGCAACGTCGTGAAAATCTTTTCTTCTCCGTAACCTGTGCCTAGTTCATTTGTTGCGTATGCTCTTACATAATACGTAGTGCCATAATTCAAGTCGGCAAGACTAGAAGTATATGAACCTGTACCTATTCCGTCCGTTGTACAATTGTCTTCTATTGTAGGTTTTTGTGTTATGCTCCAGCAAATACCTCTTGCAATAATGTCAGCATCGCCACTACTTATAACTTCACCACCGCATATAGCTGAAAACAATTTTATCTCTGTAACTTCAGCAGTTTTAACTACAGGTGCACCTTCCACTGGTTGTTCCGGTTCGTCACCTAATGTTGTAAAAGTCTTTTCTTCTCCGTAGCCTACGCCAGATTCATTTATAGCATATGCTCTCACGAAATATTGAGTATTTGGAATAAGGTCGGTGATAACAATATCATAGCTGCCAAGTCCGCTATTCTCGTCTTCTACACGATAGTCAATAACAGTAGGCGTTTCTTCCTGATTCCAGCAAATACCGCGTTCGGTAACTTCTGCACCGCCGTCTGCTGCAACCTGCCCCACCACCTTTGCACTTGTATTTGCAACTTCTCCAACAGATTTTGTAACTACTGTAGGTTTTTCCGTTTCTGGCTTACATGAGATTAAAGCAATTGTAAGCGCAACTAAAAATAATGATAGTTTTTTCATAGTTTATTATTTATTTAAATATTATTTTTTTGCTATGAGTAATTGGTTTTAAGCTAAAAACTTAAAATTTAAAGTTAACTCAAAGTTCTTAGTTCAAAATTAAATAGTTTAAGTTAAAGTTCTTACTTCTGTATGATATGCAAATGTAAACTTTTTTCCGAAACACAGCGCAAAAAAATACAATCATGCAGGGTAAAATTATAATCATCTAATAGTTAGATTTACATAGCACTCAAAATAACATCTTAGAATATTATCTTGAAAGAGTGATATGATTGTTGAAGCTTTAGAAATTCTTTTTCAAGATTAATATACATAAAGCCAAACATAAGAACAATCCACCATTATATCACTCATAAAACAAAGAGCAGTTAAAACACCTTCTATTACAATGGTTCTCTTCAAATACATAAATTTTGATATATAAAAAGACGTATCAACATCACATCATGTATTGTTGACACGTCTTTACCAACAACCGACTTTAAACATCGGTATTTTATTATCTTATATCAAAGTAAACGATACTGTCAAGCCAGCCATCACGATTGAAACCATGCTCATCAGTTTGATCAAGATGTTCAATGATGGTCCTGCTGTGTCTTTGAAAGGATCACCGACAGTGTCGCCAACGACGGTAGCCTTGTGTTGTTCAGAACCTTTTCCTCCGAAGTTACCTTCTTCAATATATTTCTTCGCATTATCCCATGCACCTCCAGAGTTGGCCATAAACACTGCCAGCACGAAACCTGTTGACAAGCCTCCGATCAAAAGACCAAGAACACCTGCTACGCCGAAGATAACGCCTACTGCAATAGGAACGATGATTGCCAATAACGATGGGAACAGCATTTCCTGCTGAGCACCTTTTGTAGATATCGCGACGCAGCGTGCGTAGTCAGGTTCCGCCTTGCCTTCAAGGATTCCCTTAATCTCATTGAATTGTTTTCTTACTTCCTCCACCATTTTTTGTGCTGCACGACCCACTGCATTCATAGTAAGGCCGCAGAACAAGAACGACATCATAGCACCGATAAACACACCTACAAGCACCTTAGGATTCATAAGATTTACTTGATAATATTCCATGAAGTCGATCAATGATGATGCTTCTATCTGTTCAACATTGAGAGCTACGGTGTCTGTAACCTGAGCCAGTCCGTTACTTGCCGATTCTGCGATGCGGACGAGAGCAATCTTAATCTCTTCGACGTATGAAGCGAGAAGTGCGAGAGCTGTGAGTGCTGCTGAGCCAATGGCGAACCCTTTACCTGTAGCAGCCGTTGTATTACCAAGAGCATCGAGAGCATCGGTACGTTTTCTCACTTCTGCGCCAAGACCGCTCATCTCTGCATTACCGCCCGCGTTATCGGCTATAGGTCCGTAAGCGTCTGTAGCAAGAGTGATTCCTAATGTAGAGAGCATACCGACAGCAGCGATGCCGATGCCATAAAGTCCCATGGAGAGATTTTCTGCCGACAGGAAGTTATCTACATCGAAACCTGTAGCGCATAGATATGCCAAGATTATTGCAACACCTATTGTTATGACAGGGACAGCTGTAGAGATCATACCGAGACCAAGACCAGAAATGATGACTGTAGCAGAACCTGTATTAGAGCTTTCTGCAACTTTCTGTGTCGGACGATATGACTGCGAAGTATAATATTCTGTAAACTTGCCAATGATGACACCGGCAAGAAGACCTACCACCACAGAAAAAGAAATACCGAGCCAGTTTTCTATCTTTAACCCCCAAAGAATCAGGAATGTCGCTATTGCAATCAATACTGAGCTTGTGTTAGTTCCTCTGCTCAACGCACCGAGAAGCTGTTTCATGTTTGTATCTTCTTTTGTTCTGACCATAAATATACCTATGACAGAAAGTAACACACCCACAGCTGCAATAAGCATAGGTGCGAAGATAGCCTTAAGCTGCATTCCGTCTATAGCAGATTTAGCAAAGGCTGCAGCACCGAGAGCTGCTGTTGCAAGGATTGAACCTGCGTAAGATTCATAAAGGTCGGCACCCATACCTGCCACGTCACCTACATTATCACCTACATTATCAGCGATAGTTGCCGGATTACGAGGATCATCTTCTGGAATGTTATATTCTGTCTTTCCTACAAGGTCGGCTCCTACGTCAGCAGCCTTAGTATATATGCCACCACCAACACGTGCAAACAATGCTTGTGTAGAAGCACCCATGCCAAAAGTCAACATCGTTGTTGTGACAACGACCAGATTATAGTCAGTGAATTGTGTCAATATTATGAACCAAAGGCTAATATCTAATAAAGCGAGACCTACGACAGTGAGTCCCATGACAGCACCAGAACGGAAAGCCACTTTAAGACCATTATTCAAAGACATCTTCGCTGCATTAGCTGTACGAGCCGAAGCGTATGTAGCGGTCTTCATACCGAAGAAGCCAGCGAGGCCAGAGAAGAATCCACCTGTGAGGAAAGCAAACCACACCCATTCATTCTGAAGATTAAAAACAGCCATCACGCCAAAGATAACAGCCAAAATAATAAAAACAATAATAACAACCTTATACTGTTGTTTCAAATAAGCCATAGCACCATTTCTGACATGAAGAGCTATCTTTTTCATCAAATCGGTGCCTTCATCTTCTTTCAACATGCTTTTATAAAAATAAAAGGCAAATGCTAGCGCCAAGACTGAGGCTGCCATAACTAAATAAATCACATAATCCATAATGAATTTTTTTTAATTAATAATACAATTGATATATCCTTTTTCGCAATTAATGCCTACAAATTTGCATAATAATTCAATACGTTTTACAATGATTTTCAAAAAATTATCAAAAAATAAAATTTTGTTTTGTTTAATTGAAAGTTTGTATGTATTTTTGTAACATGAATAGGATTTTATTGAACGTAATAGGCTTGACTTATAGCTACTCTCAGAGTGGCGCATACGCTCTTATATTAGGCATAGACAGCAGTAATGCCAACTGTTGCGGAGATGCCAATCTGCGACTGCCTATCATCATAGGAGAAGCAGAGGCTCAGTCCATTGCCATCGCCTTGGAAGGTCATCAAAGCAGAAGACCTCTCACACACGACCTGTTCAAGTCATTTGCGAAGGCTTTTGACATAGAGATAAAGGAAGTAGTAATCAACAGATTCAAGGACGGCTTGTTCTATTCGGAGCTTCATTGCTTAAAAGATGGTGAGACATTCATAATAGACGCACGCACCTCCGATGCCGTAGCTCTCGCATTAAGATTCAAATGTCCTATATATACTGATCATCAGGTCATGGAAGAAGCCGGAATAGTCATGGATGACATAGATACCGAAGACGGTCTTGATCAGGAGACCACCACCGATGATGGATATGAAAGATACGACATTGCAGATCTGGAAAGTCTTTTAAATGATGCCATTGAGAATGAAGACTATGCCACCGCTTCCATTTTAAGAGATGAAATCAACAAAAGAAAAGGCACTTTTTAATTTTCCGACAGAATGAAACAGTATTTAGATTTATTACAACATATTCTAGACAAAGGTTTTCAAAAAGGTGACAGAACTGGCACCGGAACTATCAGCGTCTTCGGTTATCAGATGCGATTTAATCTTGAAGAAGGATTCCCTCTTCTTACAACGAAAAAAGTTCACCTTCGCTCAATCATCCACGAATTGTTGTGGCTCATCAACGGAGACACCAATATCAAATACCTTCACGACAACAAAGTCAGCATATGGGATGAATGGGCTGATGCCAACGGCGACCTCGGCCCTATCTATGGAGCACAATGGCGCAACTGGAACAACGAAGGTATAGACCAGATCTCAGACCTCATCAATTCCATAAAGAATAACCCTAACAGCCGACGTCATATCGTTACAGCATGGAATCCTAGTGTATTGCCTGACGAGTCATCAAAAGACTTCGCACAAAACGTCGCTGACGGCAAAGCAGCTCTCCCACCATGCCATGCTTTCTTCCAATTCTATGTCGCTGACAACAAGCTATCATGCCAGTTATATCAAAGAAGTGCCGATGTATTCCTCGGCGTTCCTTTCAACATAGCATCTTATTCCTTATTAACGATGATGATTGCACAAATATGCGGATTAGGTTTAGGAGACTTCGTACATACATTTGGTGACGTTCACATCTATAACAATCACATAGATCAGGTGAAACTGCAACTCAGTCGCGAACCTCGTCAGTTGCCTACAATGAAAATAAACACAGATGTAAAGAACATCTTCGATTTTAAATATGAAGATTTCAAATTAGAAAACTATAATCCATACGATGCCATCAAGGCAGACGTATCTATATAACAATAAGAAACAATTAAAAAATAGTAATATGAAGCCAAAAATTTCTATAGTTGTAGCGATGGCAAAGAACAGAGCCATCGGAAAAAACGGTCAGTTGTTATGGCACATCTCCAACGACTTAAAGCATTTCAAGAAAGTAACATCTGGCAAATGCGTCATCATGGGTCACAACACATACGTCTCTTTGCCAGGACAGAAAGCCTTGCCTAACAGACGTAACGTCATCATATCAGACCGACTCGATTCTGCACCTGAAGGTTTTGAATTAGCAACTTCTATCCAGAAAGCATTGAAACTCGTCGAGAATGAAGCAGAGATTTTCATCATGGGCGGTGGTATGATATATGAACAATTCCTCAGCATGGCTGACACCTTATATCTCACAAGAGTTGAAAAAGACTTTGAAGCCGACACTTATTTCCCTATCGTCAACTTTGAAGAATGGGAACTGACAGAACTCGAAGTCATCGATGACGACCCTCAAGTTGATTACTCTTACAGATTTGAAACCTGGGAAAAGAAATAATTTTTTTTATATATTAAATAAAAAAATCCGACTTGATCAAGCCGGATTTTTTTATTGTCCATTACAATTTATCAGTGTGCTACAGAGATACGTTTTGTCATTGTGTATTCTTCTGTTGTTACTTGAATCATATAGACACCTGATTGATAGTTGCTCATATTGAGGATAACTTCATCAGCATTGAATTCTGATTCATAAACCTTTTGACCCATCAAGTTAACGATTGTAATATTCTTGATAGATTCAGCTTCAATCTTAAGATTATCATCAGCTGGGTTTGGATATACATTAACTTTTTGTGAAGTTTGATCTTCAACTCCCAAATAAGTTGTTGCCTTTACAAAATATTCATTGCCATATTTTGCCTTAGCAGGAGCTGACATACAATCTATTTCTTGATAGTAAGCGATGACTTGATAATAATACCATACGCTTTCATCGTTAGCTGAGTTATCTGTGTAATCTGATTTATTAGGACCCAAGATCTTAACTCTCATCCATTCGTCATCATTGCTTGTTTTTCTCATGATGTAGAAACCGCTGATACCATCAGTTTCTGGAATTTCCCAAGTAATTTTGATCTTATTAGCGTCATTGTATCCAATCCACAAGTCATAAGCTGGATCACAGTCTTCTGTTACTACACCACAAACTTCATTGCTATGTTCTGTGTTACCATTTTCGCAAAGAGCTGTTACTGTATAGCAGTGACCACCGTAAGGCACATCTTCATCTGTGAATGTAGTTTCTTTTGACAATCCAATGAGCAATCCATCACGGAAGATATTGTAACCATATTTTGGATTACCGCTGCCTTCCCATGACAATACTATGTTACCATCAACAATTTCTGATAACAAGTTTGTTGGAGCATCGCAATCAACGGTAGCACCGCAAGTATTATTTACTGTAAAGAAAACACCTGTTGCGATTTCTGCAGTTGAACCAGTGTGGTTGTAAACTGCTTCACCATTAGGATCCTTAATGATGATGCTCATTGTATAGTCAGCTTGATTTACTGAGAGAGGATTCCATGCGAATTGAACTTTACCTAAAGGCAATGGGAGGTTAATCATTGCTGGTGATGAGTTTGTTGTTGTTACTTTTGCAAATTCTACGCCTGCTGCGTCATATACAGAAACAGATGCGCCTCTCATACCTTGGAAAGCATTTGATTGAAGAGTCAATTCCCAGTCACATGTTGGACCGAATTGAATATTTTCAACTCTTTCGATAGCGCCATGAACATCGCCGATTTGTGCATAAACAGAGTAGCTGAAGAAGCTGAATGCAGGAACATTTTCATCAACAAAAGTCATATTTTGACCTGGAGTTGCGTCTGTCAATTCAGCGATGACTTTACCGTTTCTTTCAACAACAATCTTATCGATTGTAGAAATTGTTGTATTGCCTAGAGTTTTAGTAGGGTTTGTCCATGTAATTGTTGCTGACAATTCGTTGTTAGCAGCTGGTGTTACATTTAAAGAAGTTGGAGCTTGAGCTGTGTTATTATAAACTTCTGATGGAACGAAGTTAAATATAGCGTTAGCTTCAACATGAAATTCCATAGCTGCTGTTGTGAAGTAACCGTCGCTAGAACCGCCCCAGCCGAAGTTAAAGTGGAACAAGCCGTTTTCATCATAACCATCGCATACGAAAGCGTGACCGCCATTTGCTTCATTTCTACCTGCGTAATATACAGGGACGCCTCTGTCGAAGCTTTCTGTCAAAAGATCATCCCATGTTGGGGTCTGGACTTGATATATCACTGTTGATGGAGCATAACCGAAATATGATTGGATAGCATTAGGAACATATGTTGAATAAGCACCACTACCTTTACCACAGTGGTCATACATCATATCTACAGATACACCGCAGTGATAACTGAGTGTTGCGATAGCGTCGATTTGTTCTACTGGTGAATTAGAGTCGATTTTATCAACCATATTAGCCCAGTCGTATGTTGTTTCTCCGAAATTAGCTGTTTGTTCTGGATATGAAGGATATGCATTACAATCGTTACAACGAGGAATATATGAATGTGAGCCTGTTCCTTGTACTGGGTGATCCCAATAAGCCATGATCTGAGCCATTGCTGTAGCAACACAACCGACAACGGCGTGACCGTTAGAAGCCCATGAAGCTGGCTGCTCTGGACAGAATTTATTATAAGGCCATGATTGGTTCCATTTTGTTGTCAACAATGGTTCTACATTTCGACCTCTCATAGATGGTTTCACGAAACCTGATTTTTCCAAAGCTTCCCATTCAGCTGCGATTTCAGCTGTTGCTTTAGCTTTTGTTTCTTGTCCGTAAGAAACGGCTTTCTGATAGTTTTCCATCATATCGCCAAGACCTGGAGCGATGTTGTTAACATCAAAAGCACCTTCTTCTGAGTAACCCAAGATAGGACGGGCACAATCATCTGCAGATACCATTACGAAACCATTGCCTGCATTAAATACATAGAAACAAGGTTCGCCAGACTCTGAATTAGCCGTATAAACTAATTCTACTGAATTTGTTTTTTGTGTAAAGTTGGCATTGACAAATTTTTGTCCTAATTCTTTTGCTCTGTTAACATCAACAGGATTGGCAAAAATTGAATTGAAAGCCAACAAAATAACGATTAATAAAAACGATTTTTTCATTGGTAATTTTTTTGTTTATAATTTTTTCAATTTAGTTTAATTTACACTAACAATAATTTCGCAAATTTAAGAAAAAAATGCTTACGTTTTTTGATATTTTTTATAAAAATAAAGATATATCAAAAACAGATATAATTTCATAATTTCACCTCAACACGCTAAATTACTGTCTTCTCTTCAGTCGTCATTTTCACGACATAGACATCTGATTTAAAATCATTTATATCAAGCCTTATTTCAGACGAGAGAAGTCTTGAGATGAGATAAAAACAAAAACATGTTCTCCTACATCAAAACACAGAAACATGGTCCTCCAGAATCAGATTTCACTGTATAGACTTTTTTACATACACAGAATAAAGCTATTTTTTCAATAAAAAAAGGATGACTTTTTGTCAAAGCCATCCTTATTCTATCATACGATTTCCGTCTTTATTCAATAACAGCTATACGCTGTGTCATTTCACCTTTTCTTGAAACGACCTTTAACATATACATGCCGTTTTCCAATGCATCAATATCAAGTTGTAATTCATCAGCATCGACATATTTGTCAATAACTTTCTGACCTACCATATTATATACAGACACATTCAAAATTCCTTCCGCATAGACATTCAACATTGAACTTGCTGGATTAGGGAATATCTTAGCGTCGATAAAGTTCTCTTCAATTGAAGTCAGTTTTATCATAATGAAGTCATTATCTACATCACCCGCTGCGACTGCTGGCAAAGACTCACAGTTGCTATTAAAGGCTGTCACTTGATAATAATATTCTCCGGCCTCCATAACATCGAAATATTGGCTTTCTGATGATGACACTGATGCAACAACAGAGTATTCTTTTCCGTCGGTGCTTCTATATACTTTATAAGATTCAGGTTGGCCATTCTTTTCCCATGTTATCAAAGCTCCATATTGACCGTTCATCATTTTCTCTTCTGCAGCGAGGTTTCTAGGAGCCTGACAGTTTTCACAAGTGTTGTTTCCAGAATATATTGTTCCTGACAGTTGTGATGAAGATCCTGAAAATTCGTATGCTGTTTCATTTGATGAATCCTTTAATTTTATTGTCATAGAGTTAACCTGTGACTTTGGAGCTTTCCATTCTATAGAGAAGTTTCCTTCAGGAATTTGGACATATGTGTTGATAGGAGTTGTACTTGTTGTTGTAACTTCTTGGTACACGTTTCCGCCTGCGGTTTTAAACATAACAGCACCACCGTTCCATCCTTGGAAGTTTGTTGTTGTACAAATAAGTTTCCACTCACATGTAGGGCCATACAACAATGTCTTTTCAATCATACGACCTCTAATGCCGTTACTTACAGCATATACAGAGTAGTTGTAGCTGTCATATTCTGGAACTTCATCTACAAAAACATATTCCTCACCTGGATTCACGTTTGTAGCAGTATGTACTTCCACGCCGTTTCTCATGATAACGAGTTTATCTATTGTTGTCAATTCAGCACCTGACTGTGACAGAGAAGGCACGTTGACGATGATCTGACCTTTTTTAGAATCAGCGCTATTAGATTTTGTATCAATAACAGGAGCTGTAGGCATTGTTTCATACGCATAATCAGGAATCATATCGAATATTGCGTTTTGTCCATCGTTAAAATTCCATCCCATAGGATTCAAGGCATCGATAGCAAAGTTACCGTTACCAGAGCCTGTCCAGCCCCAGTTGAAGTGGAAGTAACGGTTATTGGTATATCCGTCACATACGAAAGCATGACCACCGCTAGCTTGGCTGTGACCTGCGTAGAATGCTGGGAATCCTTGGTCGAAATTAGCGATAAGCATATCTTCCCAATCTTTCTTCTCGAAATACTCTCTGTATTCGAGTGTCATTTCGCTTGTATATTTGAAGTGAGATCTCATAGCCTCAGGTACGTCTGAAGAGAACGCACCGCTACCATCGACACCATATTGCATATTAATGGTAACACCGCAGTGATACATCAAGGTAGCGACAGCATGGATCTGATTTTGTGGAGATCCGTAATTAAGTTGTTTTGGCATGTTATCCCAATCGTATGCTTCTCCCAATGTAATAGATTGATATGGATATCCTTCTGGCTGATATGAATGTTCACCAACACCTACATCTGGATAGTTCCAGTATTTCATAACCATTGCCATAGCGTCGGCTGCGCAGCCTACGTAAACATGACCACCAGGACCGCCGGCACCTGTAGGACAATAATAATTGTATGGATAATCCTGATTCCACAATAAGTCGATCAATGGTTCGACAGCTCTGTCGAGATTGTTGTTTTCGACTACACCTCTTGCTCTTACGCTATTCCATTCGTCAATTATTTCCTGTTCCGCTTCAAGATTGTTTTCTATAGCGTATGAAATTGCGCTTTCATAACGTTCAAGATAATAGCTCATTGCTGGCGGAAGGTTATTGATATCCAATGCACCTTCGTCTGAGAAAGCCAAGATAGGTTTTGCTCTGTCATCGGCAGAAACAATATAGTAGCCTTTATCATCGATATTGAAGACATAAAGACAAGCATTGCCTTTATCATCGCTGAAAGTGCCGATATGCTTTGAGTTTTGGAAATTTCTGAGAGACTTCATGTTTGTTCTCACGAACTTCTCTCCTATTGATTTTGCAGTATTGACATCAACAGGTCCTGCAAATAATTGTCCTAATGATAACAAAAGGACTACTGTAAAGAGTAGTAATTTCTTCATTTTAATTCTATTATTTATTTTAATTCTATTATTTATTTGTTAATATTATTTTCTTGGTCATAATTCCGTTTTCTGTCTTTACATTGACAAAATACACTCCTGCATCAAATCCCGACATATCCAGTTTACAAGAGTCGCTATTGACAAGACATGTAGCCACATTCTGTCCTACAACATTCGCCACCTCTACTTCTACAATTTTTTCATATTCAATATAAATCATTCCATCTGTAGGGTTTGGGTATATCATAAGAGGTTCAACAACGGCATCCATTTCACTCACATCGACTGTGCAATTATTGTCGTAAGTCAAGAAGACACCAGGCTGCATTTCTCCTTCTGATTGATACAACACATTTCCATCACCATCCTTTATCACGAAAGAAATTTCGTCACATGTATAATATTCATCTGAATACCAGCATTTGTTCCAAACAAACATAAGCTCGCCATTAAGGAGAGGCAGTGTGTCTAATGCATAGTCACCATTTTCCAAAGTGACGACACCTATTCTTTCCCCATCATTAAATACAGAGATACTTCCGCCTTTCCAGCCATCTCCTCCTTCGTCAAAGAGTTCAAATGTCAAGTCACATTTTTGTCCTACCATAATATATTGTTCCACAAATCTGCTATCACCATTTTCGTTACAAGCGACCACGGAATAATTATATAATCCAGGATCAACCATATCACAGTAATTCATCATCTGCCCTGGTTCAACATCGGTCAATGTTGCTATTGTAACAAAATCACGACGCACGAAAACAGTATCCAGCGATGCCAGAGCGTTACCATTTTTATCTATTGCAGGATTTATCCATGAAATTGTCACACCATCATGGTTTTCATTTTCGGTTATTTGCATATCAGAAACCACGTCAGGACGTTTGTAATAATTAACATCTTTAGGATACATATACATGACAGCCTCATTCCATGTATTGAAAGCATATTTAGTAGTATTAAGAGCACCTACTGCACAGAAGGCATCATCACGGCCGCCCCAGCCCCAGTTGAAATGGAAGAGATTATTTTCATCGTATCCGTCACAAACGAAGGCATGACCGCCCAATCCAGAGTCATCCTGACCAGAATAATACATTGGACGCAATTCATCCAATTCCATCTTAAGAGCCTCTGCCCATTCGTCATTATCATAATACCACATATCCAGCAACCCCGGGTAGTTATATCCAAAATATTCATTTACAGCAAAAGGCACATCAGAAGAGTAAGCACCGCTTCCCAAAGGGCTGTACATCATTTCCACGGAAATACCGCAATGCCATTGTAAGAGTGCCACATTATATATTTCATCTTCAGTGCTCAACGAATCCAAGCTATTAGGCATCATATCGAAGTTATAATAAGTCTCACCGAAGTTTGCAGTCTGTGTTTCATAAGTATATATCTCATCATAACTCCAATTGTATGGAATATATGTATGGCTTCCTGAGCCTTGGGCTGGGTAGCCCCAATAATTCATAACCTGAGCCATCGCCGTCGCGACACAACCTGCATAGACGTGATCACCATGACCAGCAGTATCTATAGGACATAATGAATTATAAGGATAATTTTGATTCCATGTCGTAGTCAGAAGAGGACCGACGCCTACATTTCTATTTTCCGTGATACGTCCCTTTGACTCGACCATCATCCATTCCTTTTTGATGTCGTCGGTAGCAGAAATATTGTTTTCCCTGACGAATTCTATTTCATCCTGATAAGAAGAAAGTGTGAAGCTAAATCCTGGAGCCATACCTTCCATATCAAAAGAGCCTTTTTCAGAATAAGCGAGAACTGGCTTCACTTTCTCTTCAGCGGAAACGACAACGAAGCCTCCTCCATCGATGTTAAAAACATAAAGAGATGGAGTTCCATCATATGAAACGAAGGTATGAGAATGAACCGCATTTATAGAATTTCTCACTTCACCCAAGGATGTGCTTTCTTTAACGAATAATTCACCTATTTTTTTAGCTCTGTCAACGCTCACATTCTGAGCGTAACTATTTGTAACAAACAACATTACAAATACTAATGTGAGTAAAGATATTTTTTTCATAACACGTCATTTAAGAGCGTAAAGATAAGAAAAAAAATATAAGATGCTTAGGGAACATCTATAAATTCCACGTTTTTATATATTTTGTTAGACACAAGATAAACTTTTTCGAGATTTATGTTTTTCATTGGTATCTTTTTACCTTTCTTTCAATCACATAGCCTGCTATGCTCTCGATACAAAACTTACACACAATAACAATTATGAATTATGCATTAAAAAAGGAGTCGCTTTTCATAGCGACTCCCCTTTAGCCATTAGATATTAGCCTTTAGTCTATTTTATTCACCTTTATAGAAAGGAAGTTTTACTATTGTTGCAGGGATGAGTTTTTCTCTAATCTTGATAAAGATTTCGTTACCGAATTTGCAGTGAGCTTTTGCTACATAACCCATACCGATAGCTTTCTTTACAGATGGTCCCATTGTACCTGAAGTAACTTCACCGATCACATTGCCTTCAGCGTCGCAGATTTCGTAGCCATGACGAGCGATACCTTTGCCAGTGATTTCGAAAGCACGTAATTGACGTGTAACACCTTCTGTCTTATGTTTTTCGTTCAATTCGCGATCAACGAAGTCGTTACCATCGACGAACTTTGTAATCCATGCCAAGCCAGCTTCGATTGGAGAAGTTGTGTCACAGATATCATTGCCATACAAGCAGAATCCCATTTCGAGACGTAATGTGTCGCGTGAGCCCAAACCAGCAGGTTTGATACCAAATTCAGCACCAGCTTCGAGAACTTTCTTGTAGATTTCGATAGCAGCGTCGTTTGGCATGTAGATTTCGCAACCGCCTGAACCTGTGTAACCTGTTGTTGAGAAGATAATGTCTTTTACACCTGCAAATTCCAAAATTTTGAATGTGTAGTATTCCATATCTTCAACAGTTGTTGCTGTGAGCTTTTGCATAGCTTTGAGAGACAAAGGACCTTGAACTGCGAGTTGTGACCATTGGTCGCTTTCGTTGATAAATTCAACGCCGAGTTCCATGCCCATTTCTACAGCGATAGCTGACATCCAAGCCCAGTCCTTGTCGATGTTAGCAGCGTTAGGAACCATGAAATATTCATCTTCAGCAACGCGATAGACTAACATATCGTCAACGATACCGCCTTTGCCGTTAGGAAGACATGTATATTGAACTTTACCGTCTGTCAAAGCAGCAACGTCATTTGTTGTGCAACGTTGTACGAAAGCGAAAGCTTTAGGACCTTTAGCGCGGAATTCACCCATGTGTGAAACGTCAAAAACACCAACACCTTTACGAACTGTTTCGTGTTCGATGTTAACACCTTCAAATTGAACTGGCATGTCGAAACCTGCGAAAGGAACCATCTTAGCACCCATTTCACGGTGCATTTCGTTAAAAACGGTCTTCTTTAAATTTTCTGTATTTTCCATGATATAATGTTATTATTAAATAAAATTCTTCTGAGCAGCAAAAGTAAAAAATTAAATTCAATAAATAAAGATATTTATTTTATTTTTTTTACGACAACCATAAGTCTTTACACTTATATCCATGAGCAAAAATCATTATCTTTGCAAGACCAAATTTATCATCATAATGAAGAGCCTCATATTAATTATATTATTGTCATTATTATCAACTACAAAACTTGACGCTGCATATATTCTCATCCCTATGGACGAAACACAGACGAATCATCTGAAAGCTTACGGCGTTGCTTATTGGATTCTGGAACGCGAAGTGGAGATAAGCTGGCTCCTTAATTATAAAGGCGGCAGTTACCTCATCCCCTATCACGATATGTTTGAACGTGAATGCAAGCTACGCAACGTCTCTTTTCAGGTCATAGCCGACATCCAGGCAGAAGGCATTTTAGCCGACATCGCCGACCCTAATGTCAACATGGACGAGATGAAACTACAAAAAGTTCCACGACTAGCCGTTTATGCTCCAAAGACGATTCTGCCCTGGGACGACGCCGTTACTATGGCACTTACATACGCAGAGATACCTTACGACATCATTTACGATGACGAAATCATGGAAGGCATGCTGCCGACATACGACTGGCTACACATGCACCATGAAGATTTCACAGGACAATTCGGAAAGTTCTGGGCCCGTTACAGGAACTATCCATGGTATCAGGATGATGTCAAGAAACAAGAAGAGACAGCAAAACGCCACGGATATGACAAGGTATCACAACTAAAACTCGCCGTGGTTAAAAAAATCAGAGACTTCGTAGCTGGCGGAGGTTATCTTTTCTCCATGTGTTCCGCACCGGACAGCTTCGACATAGCCCTGGCAGCCGACGGCCTTGACATCTGCGATGTTATGTTCGACGGAGACGCGATAACACCTGGCGACCCTCAAAGACTTAATTACGACAACTGCTTCGCCTTCACAGATTTCACTATATCGACAAATCCTCAGGAATACGAAGTATCCAACATTGATGTCACATCAAATCGTCCTAAGTCAGTGAAAGAAAACAACGATTATTTCCTGTTATTCGACTTTTCGGCGAAATGGGATCCCGTCCCGACAATGCTCACTCAATCTCACGAAAGACTCATCAAAGGTTTCATGGGACAGACAACAGCCTTCGACAAACGATACGTAAAGCCAAGCATCGTCGTCTTGGGCGATAATGCCGCACTGAATGAAGACCGATACATTCACGGCAACTTCGGAAACGGCTTCTTCACTTTCTATGGCGGACACGACCCAGAAGACTACCAGCATCTCGTAGGCGACCCGCCAACAGAACTCGACATGTATCCTAATTCTCCTGGATATAGACTTATATTAAATAATGTATTATTCCCAGCAGCGAAGAAGAAAAAACAGAAGACTTGATTAATGTCAAAAGACAAAAGAATTATTAAATAAAAATCATCTATACTTGTAAATAAATAATTCATTATGAAAAAACTCTTTGTAATAATATCGGCAATTTTTCTTATGCTTTCTTTCTTTTGCTGCAACCACAAGCAAGAACATTCTGAAGCATATTTAAAAGCTCTGAATTATTATGAAGAAGGCTGTAATTTAATACCAGACACTGTAATAAAAAACGACAGTCTGTTAAAAGCATTCCCAAAATTCATTGAAGCCGCCAGATTGTTGGAAATCCTTCCCGAAGACATGAGCAAAGAAGAAATATCTCTTGTCTCTAAAACATATCATGAAATGTCTAAAATCATGTTTTCAAAGATGAGTAACAATACTCAGATTGACATGCTCAGAAGAGCGCTTTATTATCAAGAGATGAACATCGACTCAAACATGATGGCAATATTGACTGCCGATTTAGCAGCGTTATATTCTTCAACAACTAACGACACTACAGAAATAATGCATTACATCAGATTAGCAGAACCTTACTTGGACACCACCACCGATTTTATCGAGCCTTATTTAAAAGTAAAGACAGCACTGTCAACAGCATTATACTATATAGAAGATGACGATTCCAGTCTTATGGTAGATCGAGAAAGGATAGCATTTAAGAACAGACGTGGATTAGACACAAGAAGAGATTCGGTAGGCTACGGTATGAATTTATACTATACGCCTGGTTACAAACTTGAAGCAAAACCATATTTGTTGAAGATTTTTAAAATAAAAGAGTTCCCTGAAATACAACGCTGCGTCATAATGGAGTTTTTAGCAAATATATATGAAGAAGAGAATAATATTGACAGTATGAATTTATGCAAAAAATATTCTGAATCTTATTTCAAATTACAAGAAGACAGACAACGTGACGATGTGCTTTTAAGCGAACAATACTACAACTACAAGATAGAACTTGAAGCGAAATTAGACATACTGAGTAAACAGAAAAACAAACAAAAAAGAATTATTTACACATCTGTCGTCATAGTTGTCATTTTATTAGCATCATATATATTTGTTTTCAATAAAAAACAATATAACAAAAACACACACAAACTAGAAGAGAAAATCAACAAAGCGCTACGACAAAAAGCATTTACAATTTACTACAAACAGAAAGACAATATTTACGAAAACATACTAAAAGAATTCAATACGTTTTATCCAGATGCTTTTGAAAAGTTCAAAGGCACATACCCACACCTGACAGAATCGCAACAAGCCATTTGCCTGCTTTCTTTCCTCTCATTTCGCACAAAAGATATAGCCATCATCTTGAATCTACGCGAAAACACCATCAGTAAGTACCGTAACTCTATCATTAAAAGTACAGATGTAAAATCATTAGATGAGATTATGAGGCCTTTCGTAAATTAAAAACGATATTTTTTCACCCCTGAATTCTATATATTTATCCCTACTGCGAAAATCATATATGGAATTCCAATCGTATATTTTATTGAATATCATAAGTTTTATATGATAAAAGTATTGACTACGACATAGACTGTACTTTTATCATATTTTTTTTGTATATTTTTGTAAAATCAAATTTTAGTTTTATGAAAAAAACAACCTCATTTTTAACATTATTCCTCATATTTGGATGTAAGTTATTTTCAGTAGATGCTTCTAAATGGCAAAGTGGAACCTATATTTGGGAATTGAAAACTGAAAATTGAAAATTGAAGAAGGAAAATGGGTTAAGTAGGAACTGAGGAATTGAGGAATTGAGGATCTAAGGAATTGAGGGGTATATTAGATAATCTCACGTAGAGCTTTAAAATTTCAAAACCACTTGCTTTTTTCAAATAAAATATAAAATTTGCGGAACATAACAGAGAATAAAAACTGCTGATGTGGAAAAATGGGTTCTATCCATTGATGTAGGAAAATTGATAATAAATAGAACCTGCCTGATTTTTATGAATACAAAATTATTTACACTATTAGTCCTGCTATTGTGCGGAGTTAATAAGATTTATTCTCAAGAATGGGAAACAATTTGTAATTATAATTATTGCAATGATACAAGTAAATTTTCTTATTGTACTGCATTGGAATTAAGTAACGGAAATTTTATTATAAATTCATCTTTTACCTATAAAAGTGGCGTCGGTGATTTTTATTCGAGTCAGCCTGCAGTAGCAATGCTTTCCCCATACGGCATAGAAATAGCTAGAAATGATTATTTTCGTCCTGGATACTACACTTCATCAAACGTATATGCTTTTGAGAATGAGAATGAAGAATTGTTTATGCTTACTACATATAGCCCAGATCATGATTATACTTATTTCAATTATTTTGGGAATTATGAAAACCCTCCATCAAATGCCTCTATATGCTTATATAAACTCAATGAGGATTTGAGTGTTGCAGAATGTTATGAACATAGTTGGCCTATCGACACATACGAAGCGAATGAAACTTGGGAATGGCAGACTTACCCTAATGAATATAGCGGAAGAATATACATGGTTTCTGCTATTGAAGATGATGGCAATATTGCAGGTGCCTACTTTAAAGTGTACAGTCGTAAAACAACAATTCCAAAAGCACAAGATTCCTTGTTTTTTTTCAAGATGGATTTCAATGGAAATTTTTTAATAAGAAAAGGATATACGATGAATGAAATAGGATTAAACATTAGTGGACCTGGCGGTCCTGTTGATTACCTATATCATGGCAAAAATTTGGTAAAAACCAATGACGGATATATAATGTATTCCAGAGGAAATAAATCAGGCACACATGGATTTGTTGATTATTTTGATAATGATTTTAATTATCTTACTCAAAGATACATACATCAACCTGATATCGAAATAGATGATACAAGCGGCAGATTGTATGGTTTGTCAGTAATGCGCAGTAAAAACAATACAACATATTTATCAACCCAATTTTCAGGTTCTCCAGCATATCCAAATTTAGACCATGTCCATATTAGGCTTTATGAGATTGATGACAGCTCAAACGACTCTTCTACATTTGTCCCTATACTTCATTTAGCAGAGAGAGCTAGTAATGAAGAAGAAGATGGCAGAGACAGAGATAAACCAGCTCAAACAGGAGCCGTTTGCAATGCATACGATAGTGATTATATTTACTTTGTATATACGTTAAATGTTGGTTATTGGGATACGAACGACTCATGGATAGTGATAGAAAAATTGAATTCTGACTTTGAAGTAATAGCAACATATTATTATGATAATGAATACGTTTATGAACATGCTATGAATATAACGGCAACAAGAGATGGCGGTGCAGTTATAGTGTCATCAGGTAAAGACCTTAATGACACAAATAATCAGTTTACTAAAGTAACTAAATTCAATTCATACCTCAACATCGAAGAAGCACACGCTAATAATCTTCATCTTGCTGTCGCTTATCCTAATCCAGGCGGAGATATATTGAATATCAGATGCGGATTACGGAATGCGGTGTTGTCAGTCTATGATATAAACGGAAGAAAAATTCACGAACAGGAAATAACAGACGATGTTACTTCGGTAGATGCTTCTAATTGGCAAAGTGGAACTTATGTTTGGAAATTAGGAATGTGGAATGAGGAATTAGGAATTAAGGTGATTGAAATGGGGAAATGGATTAAATGAAGAACTTTAGAATTCTAGAATTTTAGAACTCTAGAAAGTTCAGAGGTTCTGAGATTCTGAAGTTCTTGTATTTAAAAAAAGGTTCAACAGCCAAAGCTCAAAGCTCAAAAGCTCTTCTGAGATTTTGAGTTTCTAAGTTTCTAAAAAACTTTTACCTTTTGCCTTTTGTCTTTAGCCTTTTTATGTATCTTTGCAGAAAAATTAAAGATGGAGCCAACATTACTTATATTGACATTAGGTATATTAGTTTTTGCAGCGCACTGGTTTGCTGAAATCTTCAGCAAGAAGAGAATACCAGACGTCCTCATGCTCATGCTCATCGGAGTGTGCATAGGCCCGATGCTTAAAATCGTCAATGCTGAAGAATTAAGTTCCATGGGCAATGTTTTCGGACAACTGACATTAGTCATCCTTTTATTTGAAAGTGGAACCGAGTTATCATTCAAGACGTTAGCAGAGTCCATCAAAAACACAATTTCCTTAACAATAGTAAATTTCTTTTTCACATTTGTCGCCATCGGACTATTAGGCTGGCTCATATTAGGCATGAATCCAGGCATCAGCTTCATGTTGGGAGCAGCACTGGGCGGCTCGTCATCTGCCGTTGCAATACCTTTGGTAAAACAAATCAGCATCGGAGAGAAAAGCAAGACAATATTGATTCTGGAATCTGCATTCAGCGCCATCTTATGTATCGTCATCGCACTGGCAATCTTCGAATCATATAAATACGGTGAGTTCAGAATCGGCATCATCTTCGGACAAGTATTCTCCTCATTCTTGCTAGCATCGCTCATAGGACTTATTGGTTCGATATTCTGGTCGATGGTATTAGACAAAGTGAGAACAATCGACAACTCCATCTTCACCACTCCTGCATTCGTATTCATCGTATATGGAATCAACGAAATACTAGGTTACAGCGGCATCATCTCCGCTCTGGCATTCGGAATAGGATTGGCCAACATGGACGCAATACACAAAAGATGGCTAAAGAAAATATTTGACAGAAAGCCGACCTTATTGACTTCAACAGAAAAGACACTTTTCAGGGAACTGGTTTTCCTAATGAAAACATTCTTCTTCGTATATGTAGGTATATCCATAAAATTTGACAGCCTTTCCTCATTATTAATAGGATTTGGAATCTCTTTCCTATTGTTGATTTTAAGAATCCCAGTAGTGAGAGTGTCATTACCATACGACATCAAAGGAATCAACAATAAAGACAGAGCGTTCTTGTCGATGATGATACCAAGAGGACTTGCAGCTGCAGTACTCGCCACCATGATCTCACAATCTGGACTGGCAGGCTCGGAAAGAGTAAGTAACATAGTCTTCTCTGTAATCTTTTTCACAATAATATTCACATCGGTATTGGTACCATTGCTCGAAAAATCAGACAAGTTCAGAAACTTCTATGTCAAGCTGATACATTTCCCTGCATTTGGCAAAAAACACATCATAAAAAATTACGACGAAGACATAGAAACAGAAAACAATGAAGATATAAAAGAAAACATCGCGGAAGAAAAAAACATCATTGAAGAAAACGATGACGTACCGAATATTCTTTTATAAAACCATCAGTTTATAGTTAATGGTTTATAGCAAGTTGTAAAGTTTTGAGCTGTATTGGTTTTGAAGTCGATTGATTTAAAGCCCAAGCAAGCAGAATCAAAGACATATACAACTATAAATCAATACTTTAAACACAAAGATTATTATTTTTAAAAAATTATTAAAAAAAGTTTTTTCAAACAAAAAAAATAGTATCTTTGCAGTCCGAAAAGAAAGAAGATAAATAATAAAAGATATGTATTTAACTGCAGAAAAGAAATCAGAATTTTTCAGTGCATACGGTAAAAATGCACAAGACACAGGTTCAGCAGAAGGACAAATTGCATTGTTCACATTCAGAATCAAGCATTTAACAGAACACATGAAGCAAAACAAGAAAGACGTTGCTACAATGCGTTCATTAGTAAGTCTCGTAGGTAAAAGAAGAAGACTTCTTGATTACTTAAAACGTAAAGATATTGAAAGATATCGTACTATCATCAAAGAATTAGGTATTAGAAAATAATAGCACATCGTGCATGATAGCAAAAAAAAGGCAATTTAAGATTGCCTTTTTTTTGCGTATATTTTATTTAATACCAAAAACCTCTATTAATATAATAACTAAAAATACAAAACAATGGGTCCAGAAGGAATCAAACAAACCATACAGCTCGGTAACGAGACAATCACTATTGAGACAGGTCGTTTGGCAAAGCAAGCCGATGGAGCAGCAGTTGTAACATGCGGCAAGACTGTGTTATTGGCAACAGTAGTAACAGCCAAAGACGCTAAAGACGACGTTGACTTCTTACCTCTCTCAGTCGATTACAAAGAAAAATATGCAGCAACAGGCAAGTTTCCTGGCGGCTTCTTCAAACGCGAAGGCAAACCATCAGACTATGAAATTCTGATTGCTCGTTTGGTCGATAGAGCTTTAAGACCATTATTCCCAGACGACTATCATGCAGAGACACAAGTACAGATCTCTCTCCTATCCGGTGAAGTCGGAGTATTGCCAGACGCATACGCAGCTCTCGCAGCATCAGCAGCTATCGCAGTATCAGACATACCATTCCATGGTCCTATCTCTGAAGTACGCGTAGCTTATATCAACGGAGAATATGTAATCAACCCAAGAGAAGAACAACTCAAAGACGCCGACCTCGAACTTATGGTCGCTGCTTCAATGAAAGACATCTGCATGGTTGAAGGCGAATCTAAAGAAGTTTCTGAAGAAGTTATGCTCAATGCTTTGAAAGCTGCTCACGAAGCTATTAAAGTACATTGCCAAGCTCAGATAGATCTCGCAGCAAAAGTAGAGAAAGCTCAAACAAAACGCGAATATTGCCATGAAGTCAATGATGAAGTGTTAAGAGCTGACATGATGGAAAAATTATACAAGCCATGCTATGACTTCGCTCTCACAGGCAACGCCAACAAACACGAACGTGAAGCTAACTTCGGAGCAATCCTCGAATCATATCTCGCAAACTTCAGCGAAGAGGAATTGGCAGAAAAAGGTTCTATGGCAAAACGTTATTTCCATGACATCCAACGCAAAGCTGTACGCGACGCCATCTTGATTGAAAGAAAGAGATTAGACGGCCGTAAGTTAGACCAAATACGTCCTATCTGGACTGAAGTAGATGTCCTCCCTTCAACACACGGTTCTGCCATCTTCACACGTGGCGAAACACAAGCTCTCGTCACAGTCACATTAGGAACAAAACTTGACGAACAGACAATAGACGGTGCTGTTGTAACAGGAACATCAAACTTCATGTTACATTATAACTTCCCAAGTTTCGCAACAGGCGAATGCAAACCAAGCCGCGGTGTTAGCCGTCGTGAAATCGGTCACGGCAACCTCGCTGAAAGAGCTCTTAAGTCTATGATCCCAGGAGCAGACGAAAACCCATATACTATCCGTGTCGTATCAGACATCCTCGAATCTAACGGTTCTTCTTCAATGGCATCTGTATGTGGTGGCACTCTCGCTCTCCTCGACTCAGGTGTCAAGATGAAAAAACCTGTAGCAGGTATCGCAATGGGTCTTATCACAGACAATGAAACAGGCAAATACGCTGTCTTGTCAGACATATTAGGTGACGAAGACCACCTCGGCGACATGGACTTCAAAGTCACAGGTACAAAAGACGGTATCACAGCATGTCAGATGGACATCAAAGTCGATGGTCTTTCATACGAAGTTCTCACAGAAGCTCTCGAACAAGCTAAAGCTGGCCGTATGCACATCCTCGGCGAAATGGCTAAGACAATAACAGAACCAAGAGAAGACTATAAAGAAAGTGTCCCACGCATCGAAAAGATCTGCATCCCTAAAGACTGTATCGGCGCTGTTATCGGACCTGGCGGAAAAGTCGTCCAAGAAATCCAGAAAGTCACTAATACTGTCATCGTCATCACAGAAGAAGAAAACTGCGGCGTAGTTGAAATCGCATCTTCAAACAAAGAAGACCTCGAAGCTGCAAAAGCAAAAGTACGCGGCATAGTAGCAGTTCCTGAAGTTGGTGAAATATACCAAGGTGTCGTTAAATCAATCATGGCATTCGGCGCATTCGTAGAAATTTTACCTGGTAAAGATGGTTTGTTACACATCTCTGAAATAGATTGGAAACGTCTTGAAAACATGGACGGCATCCTTAAGGAAGGTGACAAGATTGAAGTGAAACTTATCGAAATAGAACAAAAGACCGGTAAGTTACGTCTTTCAAGAAAAGCCTTATTGCCAAAACCTGAAGGTTATGTTGAAAAGCCAGAACGTCCACGCGGCGAGAAAAAAGGCCACGACAACAAAAACGGCAAACCTGAACACAGAAACAAGAAAAACTAATTAGCTTAGAGCTGTGAGCTTAGAGCTGTGAGCAATGAAAAAGCTCTTGGCTCTTGGCTCATGGCTCTTGGCTCAAAATAATAAAATATGAGGCAGTTAAAAATTACCAAACAGGTTACAAACAGAGAGACAGCGTCTCTTGACAAATATTTGCAAGAAATCGGTAAGGTAGAACTTATCACAGCTGAAGAAGAAGTAGAATTGGCACAGAGAATCAGACAGGGCGACAAGATAGCTCTCGAGAAACTCACCAAAGCAAACCTTCGTTTCGTTGTTTCCGTTTCTAAGCAATATCAAAATCAAGGACTAAGTCTTCCCGACCTTATCAATGAAGGTAATTTAGGTTTAATTAAAGCCGCTCAGCGTTTTGATGAAACCAGAGGCTTCAAATTTATCTCTTACGCTGTATGGTGGATCCGTCAATCTATCCTCCAAGCTCTGGCAGAACAATCACGTATAGTCCGTTTACCACTTAACAAAATCGGTTCTATCAATAAAATCAATAAGACATACGCCAAGTTGGAACAGGAGTTTGAACGTGAACCTAACGCAGAAGAAATAGCCGAGGCTCTCGACATCACAGAGGCTGAAGTAAAAGAATCAATGAAGAATGCAGGTCGCCACGTATCAATGGACGCTCCTCTCGTTCAAGACGAAGACAATAATATGTACGACGTCTTGAAAAGCGACGAAGTCGTGACACCAGAGACTGAGCTCCTCTACGAATCATTAAGAAAAGAAATAGACCGCGCCATCTCAACATTGACTCCACGTGAAGCCGATGTCGTACGTCTCTACTTCGGTCTCAACGGAAGCCATCCGATGACATTGGAAGAAATAGGCGAGAAATTCGACCTCACACGCGAACGCGTAAGACAGATAAAAGAAAAAGCCATCAGACGCTTGAAACATACTAGCAGAAGCAAGATTCTCAAAAGTTACCTCGGATAATGGATAAACGCTTCTAAAATTAAGACATCATCTCAAAACCTCAAATGACAAAATTTGGGGTTTTGTTGTATAAAAAACAATAAAACATATAAAAAATATTCAAATGAAAAAAATTATATTCTTAGTAACGTTATTAGTTTCATTTATTGGAGTTAAGGCTCAGAACATCGGCGACAGCTCAATATCCGACCACAACGGATTCTCTTTGGAATTTACAGTTATTGACGTCGTGGATGCCAAATGCGAAGTGACATGCAAATCATAACCTTCTGTTCCAACAGCATTGTCAATCCCAGCAACAGCGTCAATTAATGGAGTCACTTTCAATGTAGCAAAGATAACATTGTATGCATTTCAAAATTGTATCAATCTAACCAGCATCGACATCCCTCAAAGCGTAACTGTCATTGAAGAAGGTACTTTCATTTGTTGTAAAAGCTTGGAACATATCGAAATACCAAACACAATAACAACGATACACTACCATGCTTTTTCATATTGTTCCAGCCTGAAAAAAGTAGAGATTCCAAATTCTGTTGACACCATCAACAACTACACCTTCCAATATTGTACTTCTCTAAGAAGTGTAATATTACCTGATTCAGTAAAATATATAGCATTCCAAGTCTTTGAAGAATGTACAAGTATGGAAGCTCTTACATGCTATACAAAAGACGTCCCTCATACCGAAGAAAATACATTCTGCAACTGTAATTCTGACATGATAATATATGGACCAGAAGAATCTGTCGAGTCATACAGAAATGCCGTGCCTTGGAATAATTATACTATAGCATCGTTGATGGATGCACCTAAGAATTTAGAATCTGCAGTGATAGACGAGACTTCAATCGAATTGCAATGGGATTTCTGCGGCGCAGACAGTTACAACATCTATCAAGGAAATGAACTAGTAGCAAATATTGAAGACACTTCTTATACAGTAGAAGGACTGATAAGCGATACAGAATATTGTTTCACTGTATCAGCTGTCCGCAAAGGCGTTGAGACAAGGATATCTGATGAAGTATGCGTAAAGACCTTAGGAATTGAAGCTATTGAAACAAGCACATCTGCCCTACTCTACCCTAACCCAGCTTGCAGAAACACCGAGATAAATCTGGGAATGACTTTCGACAAGGTTGTGGTTTATAACACCATCGGTGTCAAGGTCGCAGAATATTCTGACGTTGACAGAATTGAAGGTTTAGAAACGACTGGTGTTTATATGTTAAGAATGACCGACGACAATAACTCATATAACTGCAGAATTGTCATCAAATAAAAAATGACATTTTAAAACGATGATTTTGAAGTAAGACTGTTGAATTTTAAAGTTAATAGTAATTTTTAACATTAAAATTCAACAGTCTTTGCTATAATAATTTCCTCATTCCCGACTCCCAATTCCTAATTTTTCATATTTTTGTAAAAATTAAAAAAACATCTCTATGAAAAAGTTTTTTACACTCGTTTTAGCACTATTCGCGTTTAATTCATTCTCACAAAATCAAGGAGAACTCAACACTAACTTCGGCACTGACGGTTCTTATATCTTCGAGCCGTCGATAGCTCACGATTTCATAGAAAAGATTTTAGTTCAAGACGACGGCAAGATACTGACTGTCGGCAAGGCTCGTGTCGATGGCAAAAACTATTCAATTTATGTGTCACGTCATAACGCCGACGGCTCATTAGATGAGTCATACCGTGACGGAGGCATCGCATATTTCAAAGTCACGCCTAACATTTATATGAACTGTGCTTTCGACGCAGCAATGAACGACGACGGACTTCTCTTCGTAACAGGATACACATTCGATTATAACAACAACAGCGCATTCATCATTTGCTTAGACGAAAACGGATTCGAAAACCCTGATTTCGGCGACAACGGTTATGCCATATCCGACTACGGACATGGCATCGTTTATGAAGCTATAGACATTGACGCAGAAGGAAGACCTATCGTAACAGGATATTACGACGACCAGATTCTTGTCAGACGCTATGATATCAACGGTACTCTAGATTCTACTTTCGGTGATAACGGAACAGCAATTATCATTTTGGATTCCACTCCTTGGGCTTACTGCTACGCTTACGACATCGAAGCATTAGAAGACGGCAAAATACTCGTAGCAGGACATAAAGTATCTGCCGACATGTTATACGAATCTTATCTGTTAAGACTCAATGCCGACGGTACTTTAGACAACTCCTTCGCCGACAACGGAGTCTTGTATATCAACGCAGGAGAATATGCTGAATATGCAACGACAATTGACGTACAAGCCGACGGCAAATATCTCGTAGGCGGACATGACGACTTGATAACATACGCACCATATCCAAGATGCGAATCATATATCACCCGCGTCAACACCGACGGAACTATAGATATGACATTTGGAAACGAAGGCTTTGTGAAGATTGAACAGTTCTCAGGCGATGGCTGCACCAATGAATGCTACTCCGTCATGGCCGCTCCCGACGGACAGATATTCGGCACTGTATGTTCATTCAACCACAACTCCTTAGCAAGCCGTGCATACGTCTATAACCTCGATGAAAAAGGACAATTCAAAGAAGACTTCGCTGGTAGCGGCATCATGGCACTGCCACAACTCGAAGATGACGAAACGAAAATCACGACATCAACGTTGGCATTAAAAGACGAAAAAAATCTTGTAACAGGCGGTCACATCGCCGTTGATAACTCAAGCAACCATAAGCTGTTCATTTCATGCATAAATGTCGATATAGAAAACGGAGAAACCATTGAAGAATTGACATCCTCACTCTTGCTCTATCCTAATCCTGTCAATGACAAATTATACATCGTAACAGATGAAGAAATCAAGGATGTTGTCGTTTATGATATTTATGGAAGAAAACAAGTGATAACATACAACGGACAACAAACAACATTGTCTATTGATGTTGATAGTTTAAATCATGGTGTTTATTTCGTTATGATAAAAAACGACAATAAAACCATCATTGAAAGATTTATAAAACAATAAGATTTTTTATTTTCATTTCTACAAATAAAGCCGCCCTACGTGCGGCTTTATTTGTAGAAATGCACCATCTTCACGAAATATTTTCTCCAGAAAAAACTCCATCACTCCTTTACTACAAAAAAGCATGTAGTCTTTAAAAATACCCTATTCTTCTTTAACAAAAATTTCTTATCCCTTTTACCTATAGTCTTTAGTCTTTTTATTATATTTGCAAAAACATTAAAAAAAATAATGTCATGCAAAAAATAATATCCCCTTCCTTGCTATCTGCAGATTTCTTACATCTTGCAGACGATATCAAAATGCTTAATGAAAGTCAAGCGGATTGGTATCACCTCGACATCATGGACGGAGTCTTCGTCCCTAACATTTCATACGGCATTCCAGTGGTGCAAGCCATCAACAAAATGGCTACAAAACCTCTCGATGTGCATCTTATGATTGTAGATCCAGATCGTTATTTCGAGGCATTTAAAGAAGCTGGTGCAAGCATTATAACATTTCATTATGAAGCATCTACTCATGTCCATCGTTCTGTACAAAAGATAAAGTCACTCGGAATGAAAGCTGGTGTTGTTCTTAATCCTCATACTCCAGTATCAGTATTGGAAGACATCCTTTGCGATTTAGACCTAGTATTGTTAATGTCAGTAAATCCAGGTTTCGGCGGACAGAAATTTATCGAAAGGACATATACAAAAGTGGAAAAATTGCGTGACATGATAGACAGAAACGGTTATAGCACCCTTATCGAAGTGGATGGCGGCGTCAACACAGAAAACGCTCCTAAGCTGTTCGCAGCTGGTGCCAATGCTCTCGTGGCAGGCAATGCCGTTTTCAAGTCGGAAGACCCTAAGAAGACAATAGAACTATTAAAATCATAAACAGACATAAAAAATAACAGATATGAACGAATGTGTTTTAAATCTCACACCTGAATGCGTATGGAAAGAATTCCACGGCATTTTGGCAGTACCACGTCCTTCAAAGAAAGAAGGCAAAATGGTTGAATATCTCGTCAACTGGGCTAAAGAACATAAAGTAGAATATATAGTAGAGCCATGCGGCAACGTCATCATGAAAGCTCCTGCAACACCAGGATTCGAAGACCGCAAGACCATCATCTTACAGGCACATACCGACATGGTATGCGAAAAGAACAGCGATAAGGTTCATGATTTCGAAAACGACCCTATCGAGGCTGTAATCAAGGGCGACTGGCTCCACGCTAATGGAACAACATTAGGTGCCGACGACGGCATCGGTGTAGCAGCTGCTCTCGCAGTCATCGCTGACCCAACAGTACAACACGGTCCTATAGAATGTATCTTCACCGTTGACGAAGAGACAGGTCTCACAGGAGCAGAAAAACTCGACCCTAAAGACTTCAGCGGACGCATCTTATTGAACCTCGACTCAGAAGACGAAGGCGAAATCTTCATCGGCTGCGCAGGTGGTATGGACACCATCATTAAGGTTTACTATAAGATGGAACCAGCTCCAAGAAGAAACGTCGCTTATAACATCATGGTAAGCGGTCTCAAAGGCGGTCACTCTGGCGATGACATCAACAAGAACCTCGCCAACGCAAACAAACTCCTGACACGTATCTTATGGCAAGGAGCCAACGAATTCGACCTACGCATTTACGATATACAAGGCGGTAACTTACGCAACGCCATCGCCCGTGAAGCTATGGCAGTGGCTTTCGTACCAGAAGAATTCCAAGAAGAATTTGAAGAATTTGTAAAGGTGATGGAACAAAACTTCCGCAGAGAATACCAAGTTTCTGAACCTAACCTAGCAGTCAAGGCTGTCATCGCTGAAACACAGCCAGAACTCGTCATCGACGAAATGACACAGTTCGACTTGTTGAACGCTCTCTACGCTTGCCCTCACGGCGTAATTGCTATGTCACAGACTATTCCTAACTTCGTTGAGACTTCAACAAACTTGGCATCAGTAAAGAAAAAAGAAGGTTTCTTCTTCATCCAGACTTCACAACGCAGTTCAATCGAGTCTTCAAAAGAAGATGTCGCCAACATGGTAGAAGCTGTATTCAACCTCGCTAACGCTGAAGTATTACATACCGACGGATATCCTGGATGGACACCAAACCCAGACTCAGAGATTCGTAAAGTGGCTGAAGAATGTTACAAGAACCGTTTCGGCATAGAGCCTAAAGTAAAGGCTATCCATGCCGGATTGGAATGCGGATTGGTAGGTGACAAGATCGCTGGTATGGACATGATCTCATTCGGACCAACATTACGCGGTGTACACTCACCAGACGAAAGAATCGAAATCCCTACAGTACAGAAATTCTGGGACTTCTTGAAAGATATTTTAGTTAATGCACCAAGAAATTAATCTGTTTAAAGTTTAGGGTTTAAGGTTTAAAGTCAAAAAAAGACAAACCTTAAACCTTAAGCATTAAACCTTAAACAATAAAATAAAAAATGAGCATAAGAAACTTAGAACCTAAAGGATTGTGGAAGAACTTCTACGAATTGACACAAATTCCACGTCCTTCAAAAAAAGAAGAGAAAGTTGTAGCTTTCTTAAAAGAATTTGGAGAAAAATTAGGTCTTGAGACCATCGTTGATAAAGTCGGTAATGTCATCATCCGCAAACCTGCAACTCCAGGTTATGAAGATCGCATGGGCATCGTATTACAAGCTCACGTCGATATGGTTCCTCAAAAGAACTCAGACAAAGTACATGACTTTGAAAAAGACCCTATCGAAACACGTATCGTTGACGGTTGGGTAAAAGCCAACGGCACAACTTTAGGAGCTGACAACGGTGTTGGTGCTGCTGCAGCAATGGCAGTCTTAGAAGACAACACTTTGGTACACGGTCCTATCGAAGCTCTCTTCACAATAGACGAAGAAACAGGCATGACAGGTGCTAACGCTTTAGAACCTGGAATTTTGAAAGGCGACATCCTCATCAATACAGACTCAGAAACAGAAGGCGAACTTTATGTTGGCTGTGCTGGCGGCATCGACACATGCGGATACTTCACACCTAAATTTGAAGAAGTTCCTGCCGGTTCAAAAGCATTCCAATTAGTAGTAAAAGGACTAAAGGGAGGCCACTCAGGCATGGACATCATCTTAGGTCGCGCCAACGCTAACCTTGTAATGAACACCTTATTACAAGAAACTAAAGAAAAATTCGACATCAGAGTAGCTGACATCCAAGGAGGCAGCTTACGTAATGCTATACCTCGCGAGTCATTCGTAACTATCACCGTACCTGAAGTAAATGCAGAAGCATTGACAGCATACGTTGCAGAATACGAAGCTAGAATGAAAGAACAATTCGCTGCTGTAGAACCAGAAATGAGCATCAGCATCGTTTCAGCTGAAATGCCAGCCAATGTCATCGATGAACAAACCATCGCTAACCTGACAGAAGCTGTAGCCAAATATCCTAACGGCGTCATTGCAATGTCACAAGACTTTGAAGGAACAGTAGAAACATCATCAAACTTGGCTATAGTAAAATTGATTGACGGACAAATCATGACAGCTTCATTACAACGCAGCCTTGTTGATGCAAGCAAAGACGTACTCGCAGCAGAAATGCGCGAATTGTTAGAAAAATGCGGTGCAAGAGCTGAGTCAACAGGTTCTTACCCAGGATGGAAACCAAACATCAACTCCATCATATACAACACAATGAAGAAAGTGTATGAAGATAAATACGGTAAGACTCCAAAGACAATGGTTATCCACGCAGGTTTGGAATGCGGTATCTTAGGTTCAAAATATCCTAACTGGGATATGGTCTCATTCGGACCTACTTTAGTATTCCCTCACTCACCTGACGAAGCACTCAAAATCGACACAGTGCCTTTGTTCTGGGAATTTTTAACAGAGACATTAAAGAATGTCCCTGCTAAATAAGTCTTTAATAATTTAAGTCTTTAACTAGAGACGTATCAATGTCACCTTAAAAACAAGCACTCATTGATGCGTCTCTATTTTTTATCGTTTTTTCGTAAAAAATATTGACAAATATGTCAATCTAACGAAACACCAAAAGGTATATTCGTCTAAGTCATTGTTTTATAACAGCATAGACATTATTATTTTTTTTAATAAAATATTTTTTCTTTAAGATTTTTTTACTACTTTTGCAACTCAAAATAAAGCGAAAATTAAGAAGAAAAAATACATAAGACAATGAAACGCACATTTCAACCATCAAACAGAAAACGTAGAAACAAACACGGCTTCAGATCAAGAATGTCAACAGCCAATGGTCGTAAAGTTTTAAAAGCACGCCGTGCTAAAGGCAGAAAGAAACTTACAGTTTCTGACGAGTATTAATTCTGTTAGGCCGTACCTAATAAGATTATTTAAGGTTTAAAAATCCGATCACAAAATGGTCGGATTTTTTCATTTATCCACCTCTCATCCTTCACACATCAATATATATATTTTTTTATTTTTAACTTTCAATATTTTTCAAGTATATTTGCATACTTTTTTCTCCTTGCAGAAAAACTATAAAAACTTTAAATCTAGAGTTTCTAGAATTAACTAAAAAAACTATTATCTAATAATGACTAACAAACTCACAGACTTATTGTCTAATAGACTTTTTGAATTTATCGAACCAACAGGATCTTCGGAAAGCTGCCTTAAACAAGCTCAGGCATCAGATCGAAGAACAGGTATTTGGATTTTGGGAACAGAAACAAAATCTCCACATCTTTTAAAAAACTTTCATCACTTGCTAAACTGTAAGAGATGGAAGTTTTTTTATGAATATCGGAGGTGATGCCTAAGCTTATCGAAAGTCCAACGTTCACCACAATAAATTGGCAGCCTACTTAAAATCTTGTTGTCTTGGCGTTTTGGTATCTTCAATCTGTAAAGGCATATTCGGGAACTTAAATGTAGAGGCTTTTGTAATGCTCTTATTCAACTCATAGCCTATCAATATCAAGATACAGTTGAAATAGACCCAAATGACAAATATTATCAAACCGCCGATAGAACCATACAAAAGGTTATACGTCGAGATGTTTGATATATAGAAGTTGAACAAGATTGTACCTACGATAAACATCCCTGCACATAAAAGCGAACCTGGCGTGAATAGCTTGAACCTCCTGCTGCGAGGATTACCGAAATGATACAATAAAGACATCGCCACTATCAAGGCTAATACTACTATCAGCCAACGAATCAGGTTAATCAAAAATACAGCAAATCCACTATAAAGATGCATCTTGGTAAAAAGTATAGGTAATATTTTCTGCCCTACCGTTATCAAAACAACAGATATCAATAGCAATACCACAAACATTATCATCACCAGAATCGAATAAACCTGTATCTTGATGAAAGAAATCTTTCCAAATTCGTTGTCACCCATGTTAAATCCTCTGAAGAAAGAACTGATGGCACTCGTACTGAAATAGAACGCAAGCAAAAGACCTATCGACATAAGACCGCCGTGTTCTATCGACATGATTTGATTTATGGTAGATGAGGCACTCTCGAAAGTTCCTGGAGGCAATATTGACTGCAAGGCTTCCAAAACATTTTGCGTTATTCCCTGCAACGGGAAATAAGGCAACAAGGTAAACAAGAAAAGGATAGTCGGAAATATAGAGACAAACACATAAAAAGCCACAGCAGCGGCCCTGTCAATAAGATTGACTTGCGTAAAACCCTTCACAAAATATACCATAACATCATACAAAGGCACACCTTCAAATCCAGGTATTTTCACCAAACGAAGCACCGACTCCAAACGTTTCCTTAGTACAAGGATATATTCTCTTATGTCCGAAATCTTTATTTTCATCTTTATAACAATTGATAAACCAATATTCCAAGATAATTGCCTAATGCATAACCAATGACACCGACCGTAATTCCTGTGATAATGACTTTTCTGTTCTTCATATTTTCCGCTATCATAGGGACAAACAAAGGCGAGTTGATAAGAGCCACCGATGTAATCACCATAGTGTCAGAATCCACTCTAAAGATCTTTGCTAAAAATATAGACAACACCAGCGAACAGAATATCACAAAAGCTATATACATTATTATATTAGCTCCAGCCTTATAGTCTATCGCAGTAACATCAACCATTGTCGCGACAACAAGACTGAATATCAACACAAGATACATTCCAGCGTCATAGCTTTTTTCCATCTTACGGACAAAAGGCAAGAAAGAAGCCGCTATCGACAATGTCGTCATCGTTAAAATAAGCACCAACATATTATCGACTTTTCCTGAAACCATAAAACTCACTCCCATTCCTATACCTACTATTAATATAGCGAGACCCAAAGCTCCTAAAGTCTTGGAAAAATGTTTTTTCGTGAATATGCCACTATAACTTTGCTCAGCGTTCTGAACAATATGTTCTGTATTTTTTGTGGATAAAGACTGTTGTCCGTCGTCTGTCATATCTTTTCTTAAAAAAAGTCTAAAGACTTTTATTCCGAACGACATCAAGAATACGAGATAAACGAAGCTTATGATCATATCGAAAGTATGGACGAAGATATAAGTCTCTGCATCCACGTCGAGTGCTATCTTCAAGCTTGCAAGATTAGGTGTTCCACCAGTATAGACACCGACAAGAAGACCTGCAATCTTACTAAAACCACTTCGTTCATCGTTAAAGATATAAAAACCAATTATGTCAACAATTACCACAGAGACGAGACCAATACAAAGAGCGACGACTGCTTTCTTAAGTTTCCAGTTTTTGAAATCACATCCGAATAATATCATCGGGAAAGCCAGAAGTATCATCACGCTGGTCAATGTATCCTGAACGCCTTTCAAAGCATCACCCATGCCAAGCGGGAAAACTATTAGATTTGAAATCAATATACCGACAATATAAAGAATGAGTATCTCCCCTATCTTATTCATGACAGCATATTTTCGACATAACATTATCACAAGACAAGGGACGATGAAATAAAATAAAATAGATAAAGACTGTAACATAAAAATATTTTTCGCGAAGATAATAAAAAAAGTTTAGAGTTTTTGGCTTACGGCTATTTTATAGAAATGTCAACAAAAAACTTATTGATTTGTTGTTTTGTCGTCTTGCTGACTTTTCTTATATTTGCAAATAAAAACAGAAGAAATGAACGACAGAGTTTCACACGACGGAATCATTACAGGCATCAAGGGCGAAGAAGTTCAGGCAAAGATATTATCACAGAGTGCATGTGCATCATGTAATATAAAAGGTGCCTGCAACATGTCGGAGATGAAGGAGAAAATCATCAGTATTCCGATTCCAAAAGATAAAAATTTATCTATAGGACAAGAGGTAAAAATAAGCATGAAGATTGGACAAGCCAACCGTGCCGTCATCTTCGCATACGTCATCCCTGTGATAATACTAATATCGATGATATTTATTCTCAGCGCATTAAAAATAGACGAAGGAATAAGCGCATTAGTCTCCATAGGTTCGTTAGTGCCATATTACTTTATTCTGTTTCTATTCAGGAACAAAATAAAGAGCAGATTCGAGTACGAAATTCATTGATTTTTTTATATGATTAAAAAAATTAATTGTTAATTTTGCCGATAGCTATTGTATCCAAGCAATCAGCACATTCAGCGATCAGCAATAAGTCATTCCACTAATGCTGAAGCTAACATTATAGAAATTAAATATTAAACATTAAAAAAACTATTATTGTGAACGACATTTTACTCTTTTCTCTCATTGTACTAGGAGTCTTGGGAGGCATTTTAGCGGTTATTCTCTACATAGTCGCTCAGAAGTTCAAAGTAGAAGAAAATCCATTAATTGACGAAGTAGAATCAAGTCTTTCCGGAGCCAACTGCGGAGGATGCGGCTTTGCAGGCTGCCGTGCTTTTGCTGAAGCTTGTGTCAAATCGGCACACGACAAGAACAGTATCAGCGGTTTGGTATGTACAAGTTCCGACATGGCCAAAGTAGCTGCCGTTTTAGGACTGACAGTAGAAGTTGCAGAACCTACAATAGCTGTAGTACGTTGCAATGGCACATGCGAGAACGCGCCTAAGAAGACTCACTATGAAGGAGCCGACATCTGCGCCTTCGCACACACATTGTTTGCTGGCGGCAGCGGCTGTCCAAACGCATGTCTTGGTCTCGGCGACTGCGTCAAGAAATGTGCCTTCGATGCCATTCACATCGACAAAGAAAAAGGCATCGCCGTCGTTGACGAAAACAAATGCGTAGGCTGCGGTACATGTACCAAAGCATGTCCTAGAGGCATAATTGAGATTCGTCCTAAAGGCAAGAACAACCGCCGCATCTATGTCAACTGCGTCAACATAGAAAAGGGAGCCATCACCATGAAGAACTGCAAGGTTGGCTGCATAGGATGTCAGAAATGTCTTAAGGAATGTCCTTTCGACGCCATCGAGATGAGAGGCACATTAGCCTACATCAACCCAGACAAGTGCAAACAATGCCGCAAATGCGTCGATGTTTGTCCAAGAGGCAGTATAGCAGCAATCAATTTCCCTCCTCGTAAACCTAAAGTTGAAACAACAGAATCTATTAATAACGAAAGTAAAGAATAATCGTATGAATCCAAAGAAAACATTTCCTAAAGGTGGCGTTCATCCTGAAGAAAACAAACTTTCGTCAGACAAACCCATAATAACACTTCCTATTCCTAAACAAGTCATCATCCCGTTAGGACAATGTCTTGGCGCTCCTGCAGAAGCCATTGTGAAGAAAGGCGATGAAGTAAAAGTCGGTCAGCTCATAGGAGCTGCAAAAGGCTTTATCTCAGCCAACGTACACTCGTCGGTAAGCGGCAAGGTCACCAAAGTAGATGACATCATGGACCATACCGGCTATCGTAAGCCAGCCATCTTCATCGATGTTGAAGGCGACGAATGGTTGGAAGGTATAGATACCAGCGACAAATTGGTCGGCGAAATAACATTATCACGTGAAGAGATTATAAATAGAGTCAAAGACCATGGCATCGTAGGTATGGGCGGCGCCACATTCCCGACAAGCGTCAAGCTCTCGATACCAAAAGACAAGAAGGCCGAGTTCGTCATCATCAATGCCGCAGAATGCGAGCCATATCTCACCTGTGACAACAGACTTCTCATTGAGAAACCTAACGAGTTTCTGGTAGGCGTGAAGATATTGATGAAAGCCGTCGATGCTCCTAAAGCCATCATCGGCATAGAAACAAACAAAATTGAAGCCGCCAACCAACTAGATAAAATCATACACGGTGACGAATATTTCCATGGCATTGAGGTACAACCTCTACAGACCAAATATCCTCAAGGTGGCGAGAAACAGCTCATCAAAGCCTGCACCGGAAGAGAAGTGCCGTCAGGAAAACTACCTATCGAAACAGGCTGCGTCGTAGTCAATGTCGCATCTACATACGCTATTTATGAAGCCGTACAAAAGAACAAGCCTCTCATATCAAGAGTGGTGACTGTCACTGGCAAATCTGTCAAGAACCCATCAAACATCATGGTAAGAATAGGAACATCGTCAACAGCCCTCATAGAAGCTGCCGGTGGCCTTCCTGAAAACACCACCAACATCATAAACGGCGGTCCTATGATGGGCAAGTCGGTTTCAGTCAATGAATTTCCTGTCATCAAAGGAACATCAGGAATATTGTTGATGACCGACAATGAAGCACAGCCACGACAAGTAGGCAACTGTCTCCGCTGCGGCAAATGTATAAACGCTTGTCCTATGGGATTGGAGCCATTCCTTCTCTGCCGTCTGTCGAAGAACAATATGTTTGAAGACACAGAAGCAGAACGTATCATGGATTGTATTGAATGTGGCTCTTGCGAGTTCACATGTCCAGCCAACATCCCGTTGTTAGACTACATCCGTTACGGCAAAAACAAGACAGGACAATTAATTCGTTCACGTAATCAGAAATAATCAAGAGATGAATAATTACACAATATCGGGCTCACCTCATGTTCACGGAGGTGAAAGTACAAAGAAAATAATGTACAGCGTCATCATCGCCCTGATGCCAACTTTCTTGTTTTCAATTTATTACTTCGGATTTGACGCTGTCCGCGTCACTTTAATATCAGTGGCAGCCTGCGTCCTGACCGAATGGCTTATTCAGAAATTCTTAATTAAAGGAACATGCACCATAACCGATGGTTCTGCAATAATAACAGGTATGCTGTTAGCATTCAACCTGCCGTCCAACATCCCTGCATGGATGATAATCATTGGTTCTATCGTTGCTATAGGCATTGGCAAGATGTCGTTCGGAGGCTTGGGCAACAACCCATTCAACCCAGCCTTGGTAGGACGCGTCTTTATGCTCATCTCCTTCCCTGTCGCTATGACGACATGGCCAACACCACAGCCAATTTTCAGCAATGCCTTGACAGACGCCATCACTGGTCCAACACTCTTAGGACATATCAAGGAAGGTATAGCACAAGGCTTATCCGCACAAGAGCTCACCATTTATGAAAACATACAACAATTTATCTATAGCGGATCTCTCGGCGAGATAGGATCAATCGCCATCATCATCGGAGGTATCTTCCTGATAATAAGAAAAGTCATCGACTGGCAGACACCAGTCATCATCATCGCCACTGTAGGTCTCATCGCCACAGTTTGTTGGCTCATAGACCCAGTCCAATTCGTACATCCTATGATACATATCTTTGGCGGCGGTTTGATGTTAGGAGCTTTCTTCATGGCAACAGACATGGCAACATCGCCTATGACAATAAAAGGCAAGATAATATTCTCCATAGGTGTCGGTGCATTGACAATCATCATCCGTCTATGGGGTGCATATCCTGAAGGAATGTCATTCGCCATCTTGATCATGAATGCCTTCGTTCCACTTATCAACAAGGCTTGTAAACCAAAACGTTTCGGTGTTAACAATACTATAAAACAATAAGATTATGGCAGCAAAGAAAGATACATTATTAAATATGTTCGTAGCCTTGTTCGTGATATGTATAGTATCAGGCGGCGTGCTCAGCATGGTATATAATGCTACCAAAGCACCTATAGCAGCAGCTGAGACAGCCAAGAAGACAGAGGCTATCAAAAACGTCCTTCCTGAGTTCAACGAACTTAAAGAGACCATGGTAAAATCCGCTATGGAAGATACTGAGATACCATTTTATCTTGCCTATGATGCAAACAACAATTTCATCGGCGCTGCTGTCGAGACTTTCACCAACAAAGGATTCAGCGGCAACATATCACTCATGGTCGGAATCTTAGCTGACGGAACTGTCAACAACATTTCTGTCTTACAACATGCAGAGACACCTGGCTTAGGCTCCAAGATGTCTGATGCTAGTTTCAAAGACCAGTTCAACGACAAGAACGCCGCATCTTTCAAATTCAAAGTAAAGAAAGACGGTGGTGACGTCGATGCCATCACAGCCGCAACCATCAGCTCCAGAGCTTTCTGCGACGCTGTCAATCGTGCATTATTAACATTTGAAAATAATAAAGGAGGATTTTAATCATGGCTAATTGGAACAACTTAACAAAAGGATTCTTCAAAGAAAATCCAGTCTTCGTCCTTCTTCTCGGATGCTGCCCGACATTGGCCACCACCACTAGCGCCATCAACGGACTCTCCATGGGCTTGGCAACTACTTTCGTTCTGATACTCTCCAATATGTGTATCTCTTTATTGAAGAACTTCATACCTAACAAAGTACATATACCTTGTTATATTGTCGTTATCGCATCCTTCGTAACCGTAGTACAACTTTTGATGCAAGCCTATCTGCCTAGCATTTATGAGACACTCGGTCTCTTTATCCCACTTATCGTTGTAAACTGTATAGTATTAGGCCGTGCAGAAGCATTCGCTTCTAAAAACACAATCGGCGCATCAGCAATCGACGGCATCAGCATGGGATTAGGCTACTCTATGGCTCTCACCATATTAGGTTCCATACGTGAGATTTTAGGAAGTGGTTCTATCTTCGGATGGAAGTTCATCGAAGGTGATGCCATCTTGGTATTCGTCCTCGCTCCTGGAGCATTCATAGCAATGGGGTATCTCATCGCCATAATGAACAGATTATTAAAGAAAGCTAAATAAGTTATTGACAATAAAAGATATTAGATATGGAATACTTGATAATATTTATCTCAGCAATATTCGTCAACAATATCGTGTTGACACAATTCCTTGGAATCTGTCCTTTCCTCGGTGTCTCCAAGAAAATATCAACCTCTTTAGGAATGGGTGCTGCTGTTATCTTCGTCATAACTTTAGCAACAATAGTAACATGGTTAATCCAACATTATCTCTTAAATCCTTTTAACTTAGGATTCTTGCAGACAATAGCATTCATCCTTGTCATTGCCGCATTGGTACAGATGGTTGAGATCATTTTGAAAAAAATAAGCCCATCATTATATGCTGCATTAGGCGTATTCTTACCTCTCATCACAACCAACTGCGCAGTGCTTGGTGTGGCAATCTTAGTTATACAGAAAGACTTCGGATTGTTAGAAGGCACAATATACGCTTTATCAAACGGTGTCGGATTCACCTTAGCATTAGTCATCTTCGCAGGCTTACGCGAACAACTAGCTTTATCTGATGTACCTAACGGAATGAAAGGCGTGCCTATCGCTCTCGTAACAGCCGGTATCCTTGCATTGGCATTCATGGGATTCGCAGGACTTGTTTGAGAAATGAAGGCTAAAGACAAAAGGCCAAAGAGCTCCTAAAATAATAGGGGCTCTTTTTTTAACTTTAGAAGTCACCAAGACACTGAGTTGACGAGAACCTTTAATAACTGACAACCAATAGCCAATTTCCAATCCCACATAATTTTCTATAATATATATAAACGTTTGTATTTTTGAAATTAAACTTTGCAAAACCAAACATAGAAATAAATAACATTACGGAGAATGTTAAAAACGACATACAAATTCAAGGGAAAAACAAATTCATCATACGCATGTCAATGTAAAGGTTCATAACTGCTTAGTAATGTTGGTTGATGAAATGGAAGTAAATGCCTGCAAAGTGGAAATCAATGTTTCATACTACTATAACAGCAGATTTTATTTCATAGATGTTGATGGCGTAGTAAATAAGCTTGTTTGAAATAGACATCGAAGGCCTTGTGATGTCTGAGCTTGTCGAAGGCACAATATTCGATTCATCGTCAAACCCAGCGGCTGCATTCCAAAGAACTGCTAACTATTGTAAGTTGACTGTTGACTAAAAAACTCTACGACCTCGTTCTCGTTCATAAACAAAAAAAGACTCTTTCATCTTTTCGTTATACGAAGACAAAAGAGTCTTTTTTATATCAAAGTCTATCGACTATTTTTTAATCAATTAACTTTTTCCAATCTTGTGCTACCGTTTTCCCATTTGTCGAGGTTGAATGTCAAGCTGAAACGGAGTGTATTTTCAAGAGGATTTTGTCCTGATGTACTTGTATTGTTGACTGGTACCAAGTAAGAAACGTCGAGACAGAACACATTATATTTCAATCCTGCACCGAATGTCAAATAACGACGATTACCTTTCATTTGTGCTTCATGGAAGAAACCAGTACGTACTGTGAAAGTATTGTTATACCAATATTCTGCACCGATGCCTAAAGTAAATTCCTTAAGTTCTTCACTGAATCCGCCTGGAGCGTCATAGAAAGATTGGATCATACCTTGTATTGCACCGACTTGGTCATCCATACCGGCAGCAATGATTTTATTATTGTTAGCATCGAGACTATCAGCTGTACCAGCAGCATTCTTCATATAGATAGGAGGTGTTGGAACAAGGAGTTTGTTGAAATCCACTGAGAATGCGAATGAGTTATAATCGTCGATGTCTAATTTCAATGTTGGACCGAAACGAAGATTTGTAGGGATGAAATCTTTTTCGAGACTTGCATCATCATAATTCATCTTAGAACCTATATTGGTGATAGCGACACCCCATGAGAAATTAGCGTCGATATTGCTGAACCAATAAACATCTCTTGTATAATATACAGAAATGTCTGCTGCCACTGACATACCTGGTTTCAAGTCATCGCCTTGTCCTTGTGTAATATTTGAATAGATGAAACGACCTGCTACAGAACCTGAGAGATATTTACCCAACTTACGTGAATAAGCCACATCAACAGCCCATTCATTTGGTGAATATGTTCCCAAATCTAGATTATCTTTATCTCTATAATTGATGTCACCCAATGTAAAATAACGCAATGTGGCTGCCACTGTTGATTTAGAGCTTACTCTTTTTGCGACGCCGAGATAAGCGATGTTCATGTCATTGACCAGATTTCTGAGCCATGGGCTATATGCAATACCTACTGAGAAATCTTCTTCAATGAAGGCATATTTTGCAGGGTTCCAGTGCATGGAATAAACATCAGGAGATGTTGATACACCGACATCACCCATAGCTGATGATCTTGCGTCAGGGGCGATCATCATGAAAGGCACCGCTGTTGAGATAACATTGTAATTCAAACCTTGTCCTAAGACTTCTCCAATAGTTGCATCTGATGACTGCGCATTCATGTTAAAACATGATATTGCCATGACAAACAACAATGTAAAAACTTTAATTCTTTTCATACTTTAATTTAATGATTAATAGAGTAACGACATATATGCCGTATTATTATACTTATATTTATTATTCTTAAAATTTTGCAAATATAATAATTATTATTGAATTATCAATTTAGAATATCCCGAACTTTCTTCTTTTTGTGAATTAGTTATCGTGACATAATACACATACAATCCTGAAGGCAGTTTTCTACCATTATCCGAAGTTCCATCCCACCTGATAGGCTCTATTCTAGCAGTGGTTCCGTAGCGACGCTCAGTTATCGTACTGACAAGCTGTCCCATCACATCATATATTCTGATATTGACATCTATCTCATTATCTTTTTGGTTATGTTCAAAAGTGAAGCTAGTATTGTCGCTCATCGGATTAGGATAATTAGTCACATTTTCTATTTCGATCACCTTGCCTTTCACCACTTTAAAACTTATTGTTGCCGTACTTGAGTTATTATAAATATCCCAAGCTCTAAAAGTAAGTGTATGTTCACCTTCATTGAGATTATAGAACTTATAAGATACAGTTCCAAAGTCATCTTCAGAGAGCGGCGCGTCATAGAACTGATTAAGAGAATATGTCTTATTTGTCGCGCCAGAGAGCGTAGCCGTGATGTCATGACCGATGGCAGCGCTTGATGTATTGATGCCATTAGTATCTCTCAGGCGTGCTATCAGAAGAGGATTTTCGTTTGTCATAGAACCGTCAACGAACCTGATATCATCGATAAACAATTCTATTTCAGGTGCTGTCTCATCAGGTTCCGCGTCAGGGTTCATACCTCCCACTATAATATCAGAATAACATCCCTGGGCATCGTCGGATTCACCGAATGCATAGAAACTGATCAGACCTTTGCCGTAGCTGTAGTTGATATCCTTTGGCAATGTGAAATCAGCAGAAAACTCACCGTTGACGACAGGCACTTTGCCAGTATATATCACATTGTCGCGCAGCTTGAACGAAAACGCATCCTGCTGGTCGCCTTGAGTGGTATAACTGTTTTCCTTGTCATAAATACTGAGCTGCAGCGTCCCGTTAAAGTCAGACATCTTATTGCCATATACATCTTTCACCATACCTTTTATATTGCTACTTTGCAAGGCTCGTAGAGTATCGCCACGACTTGCGTCATGACCGTTTATGGACGTAAGTTCTACATTATTTATGGGATAATTCAATCTCAAGGCCGGATCGCCGAAAAAGGAGTAATCTTTCGAGTTTTCGTCTCCAATCTGCTTAGCACATACATACAGATCACCCATAGTAAGATAATTGCCGCCTTCTATATCGAAGAGATGTTTATAGAACTCTCTGAACATATTCTGGTTGTTAGAGCCGTATGTGACACGTGCTGCTGTAATCATCGCTATAGCTCCTCCATAAGGATTCAAGAAGACATATTCGCCAGCCGATGTTCTTGTATGGTCGTCGAAACGGCTGAACTCGCATGACGCAGCTATCATCAAATTAAGCTTTGGAGAGTTGCGCCACGAATTTATATCTTCATTCATAAGGATTCTCTCATCAGCCCAACCGACCTCACCGGCATGACCAATATAATTTATTATCAGAGAACCTGTCTCCACCCTGTTTGTTATTGCAGCATTACATTCTGGAGAACGCTGTCCGCTTGAAGTAGCGACCTGTGGGAAGGCATCAAGATATATCTTATCGAAATTGACAGCATTGCCGACGCTCTTCTCAACTAAAGACTGTAACTGTTCAGCATTAGACATGAACGAATACTCATCATCGGTAACAAAAGTGATAAGCTTACGCCACTCGCCCATATTTTCCTTGTCCTTGCTCAAATATGCCTCTATCTTGTCAACAACCACAGCTGCGTCTTCTATTGTACCAACTGGCATTCTTCCTACGGCAATATCAACCACCTGAGATGCTTTATCTTTTTGCATTTCTCCTTCGTTGTCATCCAAGAAAGCGTAAAAGTCGTCTGTCACATTACTTGATGACGATGTTGAATGCAGAGACTCGTATGATGGTATGAAACAGACATTACCGCTTTTGTTTCTGAAATCGTATGAAGCATCGCCGAAGAGAAGCACATACTTCAATCTTTTTTCAGACTTATCATATATCATTTTTATATAATCACGTATTGCAGCAACATCAAGAGCTCCGCACGAAAATTCATTGTAGATCTGCTGCGGTGTAACTATGTTTATCTCAAGATCGTCAATTCTGGCATGTATATCCTTGACGCGTTGAGCCTGTGAATAAAAATCAGGATATGTTATAATAAGATAATCTATATCATATTGCGAATGAAGATTCTGGTTAGCAACCTTTGAAACAAACACCGGACTTTTATACTCATTTCCATCAAAGGCGATGAACTCACTGTTTTCTTCCCCTTTGACATTGAAAGTCACTTTATCAGATAAATATTGTAACGGCATTTTCACTGGATTGACAGGATCCGTCACATTCCATACTTGCAAAGCACTAGATGCATTTCTTATTTCATATTTATATACCTCTTCTGGCACACATCTAGGATTTCTGAAGGCCATCACATCACCAGAGAATTTCAATTCGCGCCATGCGTTGATAATTATATAATCGAGCCATGCGACATCAGAAGAGCCAGACCTTATATAATCCAGACCTATTGACACTTCATCTTTAGCCGAATAGAATGAAATCTTTCCTGTATTGACAACTTTGGCATATTCATATACACTAGTGACCTTATTGAAATTAATCTGTGTCAGGAAATTACCGTTTGCCTTATATTTAAAGGATGCTGCCGCTGTTGTATTGTCAGATGCAGCTTCCGACACCATAATACAGTTTTCTGTCTTTATGATATTAGGGAAGTTAAACGTATATGACTTTGAGAGCTCCGCATCGAACTTATCGAAAAACCACGATGCTCCCATATTGTTTATATTATATTCATCGACCTCCTTCAACTGATAATCAAGAAAAGAAGAGACCAGTTCAGCGTCATCGGAATTAATAACTTCCGCATACTGTATTCTCTTACCTTCGCCCAAATCCGTTGTCAGAAAGACATAAGCATAGTCAGAATATGGGTTAGGTATCCTCTCATATATGCCATCATTATATTTCCATGTCAGCGGACCTCTAGCATAGAAGACAACATAGTCGTTTTCATCGAAGATATTGTCATTTTCACCATATACATATATAGGTATCTCAACAAGATCCTGATGACGTTTGCTGTTATTGCTCATAGGCAGCACTCCACCTCCATTATGATAAAGCCTTATATTCTTAGGATTCAAACCAGACACAGGCACACCCATCTCTGCCAGCTGCGAATATGTCAACTTATACATACCTGTCGAAGTAACAGACATCATATACCAATCACCTGAAGCCAACACCGAATTTTCGACATACGACATCGGAGTCTGTCTTCTCTTCTCCATCAAGGAATACGACACATCACATGACACTATACGCATCACGTCATCATCTTTTTTAAAGAATGGGGAAAGAGTAAAACAAAGGCTGCTGTTATCGCGAGAAATGAAATAAGTATAATTGTAATATGGTATAGAATCAATGTCATTACCGACAAGAAGCAGTTCTTCCGCAGTAAGCTTTTCTGCTTTCTTTATTTTCACATCGAAGTCAGCTACTACATTCGCATCATAGACAGGTATTATTTTTCTATATATAGGACTAATGTCGTGAATGTCATCATAGAATGCATCATCGAAAGAGACACGAGAAACGACATCGCCATAAAACTCCACTTTTTCGATACCATTCCATTTCAATTCAACAGAGAAGACATCAGACGTCTGCGACTTCAACGAAACAACATTCATCATCAGGAATAACGACGCAAACAATCTTGTCATATATACTTTTATACTCATAATGCACTATTTAAAATCACCTTTTATTTCACTGAATTGGAAAACGAAGATACGCATTTTTTATTGTTGAAAAACAAGTTCAAAAAAAAAATAATTAATATTAATATCCAAGCGAAAAAATCCGTAAAATTGCAAATTGATTTTTTTGTTTAATTTTTGCAACAAAATGCAATAAAACAACACTTTTGCAGTTTAGAAAAAAGTTAAAATATTAAAATAATGCGCAAAAACACTATTAAATTATTACTTGCTATCATACCTGTAAGTTTCATGTTATTCTCATGTACACAAGCAACAACAAACACACAGGTATCTCGCACTACAGGTTGGAATTATAATGATCCGGAGAACGGCGGTTTTAATGTTGTAGAATATACCAACCACATCATCGGTCCAGGTCTCATCACAATAGAAGGTGGTACTTTCACCATGGGATCTACAGTAGAAAGCGTCCTTAATGAATGGAACAACATACCAAGACAAGTCACTGTGTCATCATTTTACATGGACCAGACCGAAGTTAGCAACTTAGACTATTTGGAATACATACACTGGTTAAACAGAGTATATGGCTCAGAATATCCAGAGATGGTAAAAAGAGCTCTCCCAGACACAACAGTATGGCGCAGCACTTTGTCATATAACGAACCAATGGTAGGAATCTATTTCCGCCACCCTGCTTATAGAGACTATCCAGTAGTCGGCGTTTCATGGCTGCAAGCCAACGACTATGCTTTATGGCGTTCAGACAGAGTTAATGAAATGCTGTTGGTTGAGACTGGTATCATCAGCCATAACGTCAACCAGACAAAAGACAATCATTTCACAACAGAAGCTTATTTATCAGGAAGATATCCAGCTGCCAACGAAGGCGCAGAAGGTACTGTTGGAACTACAAACACTAATAACAATATCTCAATGGAAGACGGCATCCTCCTTCCTAAATACAGACTCCCCACTGAAGCAGAATGGGAATATGCCGCATTGGGTCTCATCGGCAACACTCAAGGAGAACGTATCGTAGAACGTAGAGTATATCCATGGAACACCGACAGTTTCAGATCAGACGACCAAGAATATAGCGGAAGTTTCATTGCCAACTTCAAAAGAGGCAAAGGTGATTATATGGGTATCGCTGGTAGTTTGAACGACGGTGCAGCATTCCCTGCTCCTGTAGTTTCATATTGGCCTAACGATTACGGCTTGTACAACATGGCTGGTAACGTTGCTGAATGGGTGCTCGACGTATATCGTCCTCTTTCATTTGAAGACTTCAACGACCACAACCCTTACAGAGGCAACGTCGCTATCATAGACACAACAAAGATCTACACATCTAACCATAACGATGGTGATTACAAATCAACAATACAAACCGACTGGACAAACCAGACACAAGACATCGAAGAATACACATCACAGATGTATGACTATGGCGTAACAACATTGATATCAGACAAGTCACGCGTATATAAAGGCGGTTCTTGGGCCGATGGAGCATTCTACTTAAGCCCTTCTGTACGTCGTTTCATGAATGAAGATGAATGTTCTTCAACAGTAGGTTTCAGATGCGCAATGAATATGATCGGAAGCGCAATGGCAAGATAAGTAATTAACATATAAAAATATAAGCCGTCTTATTTTTTGACGGCTTTTTTAGTTTTACCATGGAATCATTATTAGAAAAGATATATCATCACTATTCTCAGAAACATCTTATCTCTACAGATAGCCGTAACATTGAAGAAGGATGTGTTTTCGTAGCTTTAAAAGGCGAGCACTTCGACGGCAACGACTTTGCATATCAAGTCGCCGCTGACAACATCGCTGCATGCGTCATAGCCGACAGAAAAGACCTGCCTCATCATGAGCGTCTGTTCATTGTTGATGACAGCCTGTCAACACTACAAGATCTGGCAAAGATGCATCGAGAGAGATGCGCCATACCAATCATCGGTATAACAGGCACCAACGGTAAAACGACAACGAAAGAACTGGTAGCTGCCGTCCTTTCTCAAAAATTCAACATCATATATACACAAGGTAATTTCAACAACCACCTTGGCGTACCATTAACACTGTTAAGAATAAAAAACGACACCGAACTGGCTGTCGTAGAGATGGGTGCGAACCATCCTGGAGAGATAGCACAGCTCTGTTCCATAGCTCAACCCGACTATGGCATCATCACCAATATAGGAAAAGCACATATTGAAGGCTTCGGCAGCTTTGAAGGAGTGATAAAAACAAAGAACGAGCTATATGAATATCTCAAGAAAAAAGGCGAAAGCAAAAAGACAAAGGTATTCGTAAATGAAAACAATGAGTTGTTGATGAAGCTTTCCGAAGATATTGACAGAAGCCTATACGGTACAGGCATCAGTAGCCAACTGTCAACGGTCAACAGCCCTTATCTCACAATAAATTTTGAAGGCATCGACATCAAAACCAATTTGGTCGGAGACTATAACTTTGAAAACGTCATGGCAGCCATAACAGCAGGGCTACATTTTAACATAGAAAAAGAACTAATAATAAAAGCCCTGGAAAGCTACATGCCTTCCAACAACAGATCCCAGTTCATCAAGAGCGATAAGAACGAGATTGTGATGGACGCTTACAATGCTAACCCTACAAGCATGACACATTCCATCAGGAATTTCAGAAAAATATCATCAGACAACGCTTTATTGATATTAGGCGACATGAGAGAACTCGGCTGCGATTCGGAATGTGAACATCGCAACATCATAAATCTCCTTAAAGAACTACATTTCGACAACGTAATACTTGTCGGTGACGAATTCAAAAAAGCCGCTGAAGGAACTCAATATAAAACATTCTCTAATGTGGAAACACTCATCGATCACATAAATCAGTGTTCCATCTCAGAAAAGAAGATATTAATCAAAGGATCCAACAGCATACGTTTAAACAAACTCATCAACGTTTTATAATCATGAGAGACTTCAAGGTAATAGGACTGATGTCAGGAAGTTCGCTCGACGGACTCGACATTGCATACGTCAATTTCAGTCACGACAACAAGACATGGTTTTTCCAGATTGTAGAAGCAGGTACTATCCCCTATCCTAGCTATTGGAAAGAGCAACTGTCGGAAGCCTTCAACAAAAACGAAGAAGAGCTGAAAGAACTTGACAAAGAATACGGAAGATATATAGGCACAGTCACAAAACGTTTCATCAAGAAATATGAGCTGGAGCCTAAACTGATAGCATCACACGGACATACCATTTTCCATCGTCCAGAAGAAGGCTTCACCTTACAGATTGGTGACGGCCAAGAAATCGCCAATGCCACAGGCATTATGACCATCAACGATTTCAGAACAGAAGACGTAAAAAAAGGCGGACAAGGCGCGCCATTGGTACCAATAGGAGACAGACATCTTTTTGCAGAATATCCTATATGCCTTAACATCGGCGGCATTGCCAATGTCTCATACGAATTTGAAGGAAGGCGTCTGGCATACGACATCTGCATGGCAAACCAACTGCTGAATTATCTTGCCAACAAATTAGGATACGACTACGACAACAACGGACAATTCGCGCGACAAGGCAAGGTTGACCAAGAAATGTTAGACATACTTAACAAAGACGCATATTATGAACATCCGGCACCTAAATCATTAGGAAGAGAATTTTTTGAAAAGGTACAACATAAAACCATCGATGATTCGTTACTATCAGTAAACGACTTGTTGGCGACAGCAACCGAGCATATAGCATATCAGATTGTCAAATCGACAGACATGTTAGAGAAATCGAAAATGCTTGTCACTGGAGGCGGTGCCAAAAACACTTATCTCATTGAAAGGATAAGCGCTTTGAGCAAACATGAGATCGTCGTTCCTGACACCATGATAACAGATTACAAGGAAGCTCTGATATTCGCGTTCCTAGGCGCGTTGAAGATGGAAGGAAAAACAAACGTATTGTCATCAGTGACAGGAGCATCATCAGACAGCTCAAGCGGCAGAGTTTATCATATTGAAAATTGAAAGTATAACATATTTATAGACAATTTAAAAAAACTATTATGAATTTAGCTAGCATTATTCTTCAGGTCACCACCGACCTCATCAGCACACCGGAAGCAGAGGAAATCAGACTATCGTTATGGCAATTGGCAAAAGAAGGCGGATGGATCATGCTTGTATTAGCAATATTTTCCATCATCGCAGTATATATCTTCGCCGAAAGATATATGGCCATCAACAGAGCCTCTAAGAAAGACGACAATTTCATGGAGATGATACGTAACTTCATGATTGAAGGAAAACTAAAAGAAGCCAAAGAATTATGCAGAGAAACAGACACCTCAATATCAAGAATGATAGAGAAAGGCATCTCTCGTATCGGCAAGCCGCTCAACGACATACAGACCGCAATAGAAAACGTAGGTAATCTCGAAGTCAGCAAGCTTGAAAAAGGTGTCGCTTTGATAGGCATGATTTCAGGTGCTGCCCCTATGCTAGGATTCCTCGGCACAGTGACAGGTATGATACGTGCATTCTACGATATGTCGATGGCAGGCAACAACATCGACATCGAGCTATTGTCAGCTGGCATTTATGAAGCTATGGTGACAACAGTAGGAGGTCTGTTCGTAGGTATTCTCGCCTATATATTTTACAATGTAATCGTGTCAAAGATAGACAAAGTCGTCAACTTGCTAGAAAGCAAGAGTATAGAATTTATGGACGTATTAAACGAACCAGCTTGAAACCAATGAAGTTATGGCAATAAGATCAAGAAATAAAAGAAAGATAGACTTCAATTCGTCATCGATGTCGGATTTGGTTTTCCTACTGTTGATTTTCTTCATGCTCACATCAACATTGGTCGCTCCTAATGCCATCAAGCTGCTACTTCCATCAAGCAACAGCAAGACGATGTCCAAACAAACCATCACTGTATATGTCGATGAAAACAACAATTATTACGTTGGAGAGACAGCTGTTGATGAAAGCATGTTGCAGAGAGAGATACACGCAGCCCTGGCTGGAGAAGCAGAAGGCACTGTAGTGATACGTTCCGACAAGACTGTCGCTGTCCAATATATCGTAAACATCATCGATGCAGTGAATGAAATCAATAAAGAGACAGACAATAAACATAAAGTTTTGCTAGCAACATCAAACAAAAAATAATGAACATAAAAAAAGACAAGAATAAGATCATCGGACTTGCAGCGACTGTCATCTTTCATGTCGTTGCTCTTGTTCTGTTATTTACTTTATGTTTCAGAACACCTCTGCCACTACCAGGAGAAGCCGGTGTAGAGGTTAATCTCGGCATGTATGCCGAAGCCATGAGTCAGATTGCTGAGGAGCAGACAAGTCAGACCGCCGAAGAATCTGTCACACAGCCTGAAGAAGTGGAAGAAGAGGAAGACATAGAAGAAGAGATAATGAGTGAAGACGAAGATGTTCCTTCTATTGAAGAACACAAAGTAGAGGAAGAAATAACAGAAGAAGCAGTTGAAGAAATCGTTGAAGAAGTCATAGAAGAGAAGCCTGTCATAAACCAAAGAGCTATGTTTCAAGTTCGCAAGAACGACAATACACAGCCATCGGAAGGCAACAAGGATGGCATTGGAGAACAAGGCAATCCCAATGGCTTGAAAGACCTCGACCGATATGAAGGCAATGGAGGCAGCGGCGGCGGACCTGCTTTCGACCTAGGAGGACGTGGCGCGAAAAGCATATCGTCACCAAGCAAAGACTTCAAGGAAGAAGGCAAAGTAGTCGTCGATATATGGGTTGACAAAGAAGGCAAAGTACAAAGAGCCGAGATAGGAAAAGGAACGACGGTATCAGACTCCTATATGCTCGAATCAGCAAAGAAAGCAGCCTTCAACTCAATATTCAACAAAGACGACAAAGCAGCAAATCTACAAAGAGGAACTATAACTTATACTTTTATAATGAGACAATAAAGACAAAAACATTATGAATTACAATGAAACTTTAGACTGGATGTTCAACAAACTTCCAATGTACCAACGCATAGGCGCAGCAGCATATAAAGCCGATTTAAATACAACGATAGATATCTTAAATCATCTAGACAATCCTCAGAACAACTTCAAGTCGGTTCATGTAGCTGGTACCAACGGGAAAGGCAGCACCTCTCACTCCTTGGCATCAGTATTTCAAGAAGCAGGATATAAGACAGGACTCTACACCTCACCTCACCTCCGTGATTTCAGAGAACGTATCCGTATCAACGGCGAGATGATATCAGAAGATGAAGTCGTGACATTCATTGAAAATCATAAAGAGAAATTGGAAGAGTTAGAGCTCTCTTTCTTTGAGATGACTGTAGCTATGGCATTCGATTATTTCAGCAAAGAGAAAGTCGATATCGCCATCATTGAAGTCGGAATGGGCGGACGTCTGGACTCAACCAATGTCATAAATCCAGAGCTTAGCATCATCACCAACATTTCTCTAGACCACGTCAAATTCTTGGGTGACAGTGAAGAGAAAATAGCATCAGAGAAAGCTGGCATCATAAAACCACAAACAGCTGTAGTCATTGGAGAGACACAAGAAGGCAGCCATGATGTCTTCTTCAATACAGCAAAAGAAAAAAACAGCCCTATATATTTCGCTGACAAGATATTCGACTGCAGAAAAAACAACAACGACGTTCTTGAATACAATAACTTCGACATATATAAGACATCAGATTTATATCTTAAAGGCCTTGACTTTCCTTTGTTAGGAAATTATCAGAAGAAAAATTTGGCTACCATACTTTGTGCCATAGACCTTTTGAAAGACAAATTCAATATTGAAGAAAAACACATCCAGAACGGTTTGGCAAAAGTTGTCAGCAACACAGGTCTGATGGGCAGATGGCAGGTGATAAACAAGAAACCTCTTGCCATAGCTGACACTGGACATAACGTTGCTGGCATCAATGAAGTGACACGTCAGCTTTCAGAGACAAAATTTGACAAGCTACATTTTGTATTGAGTGTTGTCAACGACAAAGACATTGAAGGTATCTTAGCCTTATTGCCACATTACGCGGAATATTATTTCTGCAAGGCTGACATCCCTAGAGGATTAGACTCAGGCATTCTAGCAGAAAAAGCAAGAAACTGCGGACTTAAAGGCAATGTATATGAATCTGTCAGACTTGCATACGCAGCAGCATGCGACAATGCACAAGAAGGAGATCTTGTATTTGTTGGAGGCAGCAATTTCACCGTAGCGGAAGTTGTATGAAAAATTCATAAGTCATCACATTTAGATTATTAGAGTTTTTTTGATCTTTTAGTTTTAAAAAAGTGTTATATTTGTGAAATAAATTGCTATTGTGCGTAAGTCATTCTCAAATATCATATTGCTGATTCTCATGACAGTATTTCTAGCGTCATGTTCTGTCAGGAAGTATATTCCTGAAGGTCAGATGATATTGAAAAAAAACAAAATACAAATCACATCAAAAGATGTTGACTTCAAACGATCTGATATAGAAAACTTCGTTGTAAAAACAGAATATAACAATGTCTTCGCATATAACTCTCTGACATGGTGGATCTATTATAAAACAATGAATCTCACCGATATAAAAATATTCTCTTGGGTCAACAATAAATTAGGCGACAAACCTATTTACTATAGCGACATATCCAACGACAACTCTATTATCCAGATAAGTAAGTATCTCAATGATATGGGATATTTTAACTCTGGTATTTCTTCTGTCAAGAAAATCAAGAATGATAAATTGACTGCTATTTATATGATTCACCCTTCAAAACCATACATCATCGATAGCATAAGATATACCATCAATGACACTGTTATAAAGAAATATGTCGCAGAGATAGAGGCTGACTTACCAGTTCATAAAGGAGACAACTACAATGTCTTCAATCTTGATGAACAACGCGAAATTATCAGTGAATATCTGAAAGACAATGGATATTATTTCTTTACGAAAGATTATATCGTTATGGAAGTTGACACCAACAACATGATGCGTAAAGCTAATATCAATGTCAGAATAAATGACGCTGTCAACCCTACAACACAAAAGCCAGAAAACCACAAGCAGTATTATATAGATAACATATACATCTATCCTAAAGGATTACCAACTGGAAATCTTCAAGTCGATACAATACCTTATACATTTAATGAAAAACGACTAGGAAACAGGACATTCAATTTCGTATATAATGGAGATCCTCTAATTAAAGAATCGACCTTTAAGAATGTCATACATATTTATACTGACAAGCCGTTCAACATGAGTTCTGTTGCACAGACATACAAGTCGTTAAACAATTTAAAGATATATGATATAAGCAATATTGATTTCAGCGTTGTAGAAAATAAAGACAATGACAGTATAAATCTTATGAATTGCAACATCAGACTTTCTCGCGCAAAGCAGCATTTTTATAGTCTTCAGTTAGAAGGCACTTTGGCAAGTGGAGAGCCTGGAGGTGCTATGAATTTCACATACCGTAACAAGAACTTTCTAAAAAGCGCAGAGATTTTCAATATAAAGGTCAGAGGCGGTATTCAGAACCAACATATCAAAGATGCTGATGGCAGCAGCAGCATCTTCATCACCAAAGAAGTCGGCATCGAAGCTAGCGTTGTCTTCCCTAATTCCCTGATTGCAGCAACAAAAGACCTGACCAAGCTGTCTCAACAAAAAACCACGTTGGCATTAGGTTGCAACATACAATCGAGACCGATATATTTGAGACAGACTGGTATCCTGACGTTTGGTTACAACTGGATGCAAAACAAATATCATCATCACACACTGACACCTGCAACAGTAAACATCGTTAAGATTGATCCTACTCCTGCATTTGAACAAACTCTTGAAAACGAAATAAATCAACGTATCAAAGACCAGTACACAAGTCACTTGATTTGCGGTATAGACTATACCTATTGGTTCAGCAATCAAAGTGTCGATTCATATAATGATTTCATATATTTCACAGCCAATATACAGTCGAGCGGTAACTTAATATCTGCATTCAACAACACGTCTATTATTAAAACCGTTGACAACTATCATGAGATCTTCGGCATCAGATATGCACAATATGTTCGTTTGGCATTAGATCTCAGAAACGTCAAATACATCACACGCAATCAATCAATAGCCACACGTTGCATGTTAGGAGTAGGTGTACCATTCGGCAACTCCAACGACATGCCTTTTGAAAAAAGTTTCTACGCAGGAGGTCCTAATGGCATGAGAGGATGGCTATTCAGAGAGCTAGGTCCTGGAACATATAGTAAACCTAACAACCTCAATATAGAATGTATTGGTGACATCCAGCTGGAATTTAATTTAGAATATCGTTTCCCTATTTATGGTTTTTTAAAAGGAGCTGTCTTTACAGATATAGGAAACATCTGGACAATGAGAGAAAACGAGACTTTTGTAGGCGGTGAATTTAAATTCAACACTTTCTACAAACAGCTCGCCGCTGATTCTGGTGTTGGCATTCGTTTAGATTTCTCCGTCTTCCTTTTAAGACTAGACGCTGCTGCTCCTATAGTAAACCCAGCATATCCAGAAGGTGAACGTTGGAGAATCAGCAATTTACAACTAAACGACTTCATCTTGCACTTTGGTATTGGTTATCCTTTCTAACATATATTATCATGGATAGAAACACCTTGTTTAATATATTGTTGAACAACTTCGGCTTCACACCAACTGAAGGTCAGGCCAAGGTATTATATCATCTTTCTGCATTCTTGTTATCGCAAAAAGAAAATCCAGTTTATCTCCTGAGAGGTTATGCTGGTACAGGAAAGACGACCTTGGTTTCAACATTGGTAAAGACATTGCCTAGCTTGGGAATGCGTTATCAGCTTCTCGCCCCAACAGGAAGAGCCGCCAAGGTGATGAGCATATACACTGGTAAGCCAGCCTCTACTTTACACAGAAAATTATACAGATTTCAAGTCAATGCCAACGGAGAATTTCGTATGACACGAGCAGAGAACAAAGCCAAAGACACAATATTTATCGTTGACGAATGCTCCATGATTTCAGACCAAGGTGATGGTTATTCATGGTCACGCTCACTTCTCGACGATTTAATAGAATACGTCTTCAGCGGCAGCTGTTGTAAGTTGCTGCTTATCGGAGATTCTGCACAGCTGCCGCCAGTAGGCCTCGATATCAGCCCTGCCATGGACTTCGACACCTTACGTAACAGCTTCGGCCTCACCATCGCAACATACGAAATGAAAGAAGTGATGCGACAAGCATTTGATTCGGGGATATTACAAAATGCAACAGAAATCCGTAATTTAATGTCAACAGACAACGGACAACAGATAACAGACTTTTATGAATTGCCGTTGTTAAATATAAATGGGTTTGATGATATCATCAAAATCGATCCGATGTCATTTGAGGAATTATTATGGCAAAGTTTCGGTGACAAGAGAAACAACAACGAAGCCGTTGTGATATGCCGTTCAAACAAGAGAGCCAATATGTTCAACCAAGCAATAAGAAGCAGAGTGCTACAAGAAGAAGGCGAAATATCAACCGGCGACAAACTTATGGTTGTGAAGAATAATTACTTCTGGAGCGGTCTGCAGTCTGCAGTCTGCAATCAGCATACTTCAACCAATAGCCAACAGCCAACAGCCAACAGCCAGATAAGTTTCATTGCCAACGGCGATATGGTGGAGATAAAGAGAATCAACAAGTTTGAGGAGATGTATGGTTTTCATTTTGCTGATGTAGATATACAGCTGACGGATTATGAAGAAGTTCCGACGCTTTCTGTCAAGATTATAATGGAGACATTATACAGCGACTCTCCTGCTCTCACAAATGAAGAAGCGAAGCGATTATATCAAGCCGTTGAAGAAGACTATATGGACATACCACGAGCTGCAGACCGACGTAAGGCAATGAAAGAAAACCCTTATTACAATGCATTACAGGTTAAGTTCGGATATGCGCTTACCTGTCACAAGACGCAAGGAGGACAATGGAGCAATGTGTTCATAGAAGCACCATATCTGCCAGACGAAACTACCATAGAACTAGGCGACCTCCGCTGGCTATACACCGCCATAACCCGCGCCAGCGAGAAGGTGTATCTGGTTAACTTCAAGGATGAATGGTTTATGTAGAGACGCGACAACGATGTAATTCACATATAAAAACACATCCTTATTTTACAAAAAACCATCATTGACACGTCTCAAAAAACAATGTAATTCACATATAAAAAACGTGAGTTCGATATAAGCAACTAGAACAAGACCAATTGGTTATCGCAATAACACTCAACATGTATTGATGGTTTCTACGGAAAGAAGCAATATGCCGCTAATGCCGCGATGGTGTTGACAATGAAATTTGAGAAAGATCGGTGTCTGGAATGTTCAATCTGCGCAATGTTCTTCAGTTCATCATTTGTTGATTCAATCAATGCACGTTTTATTAACAGAATCTTGTCTGCCATATAGAAAATTTCAATAACTCTGTTGTCGGATAACATAACGTTTTGTTCTTTTGTTTGCACTTTAAAGATACAAAAAATATCGTTATGTTATTCATTTTTAATGAATTATTTTATATCGAACTCACGTTAAATAAACACAATTGATGCTATTATAAAAATTGAAATTAAAAACAATACAATATCGCGAAGCACAAAAAAAATCTAAATCTTATAGATTAAAACGATTTAATTTATATTGGAAGTAAGTAATAGAAACCACAATGTGGACATCTTTCTTTTCTGTTTTTTGACATAAAAAAATAACTTTGATGAAAACGTTTTCATCAAAGTTACTATATTCAATTGGTATACATTAACTTATAATGATTTTACCAACTATTTTTGTCTATTATACCTTTTTTTTAAAATTAAAACTTAAAAAACAAATATATTTTAAGCATTTTAGAAACAAAAAAAGGCCGCCCAACTCGTGAGCAGCCCGCAAAGATTTTTAATGAGAAAATATTTTTAATTCTGTAGATTATTTACAGAATCTATGGTTTTTGCCAGGATAGTAAGCAACATCACCGAGTTCTTCTTCAATGCGGAGAAGTTGGTTATACTTACAGATACGGTCTGTACGTGATGCAGAACCTGTTTTAATTTCACCTGTGTTAAGAGCTACAGCGAGGTCAGCGATTGTTGTATCTTCTGTTTCGCCTGAACGGTGGCTCATAACTGCTGTGTATTGGTTACGGTATGCCAAATTAACAGCGTTGATTGTCTCTGTCAAAGAACCGATTTGGTTAACTTTAACGAGGATTGAGTTAGCAACATTACGTTCGATACCTAATCTTAAACGATTTTCGTTTGTCACAAACAAATCGTCACCAACAAGTTGGATCTTGTTGCCAAGAGCGTCTGTCATTAAACGCCAGCCATCCCAATCGTCTTCTGCCATACCGTCTTCGATAGAGATGATAGGATATTTTTTGCACCAGTTTGTCCAGTAATCAACCATTTGAGCTGGAGTCAATTTATCACCTGTTGATTTGTGGAGGTGGTAAACGTTTTCTTCTGGTAAGTAATATTCTGATGAAGCTGGGTCAAGAGCAATGAAAATTTCTTCACCTGGTTTACGACCTGCTTTTTCAATAGCTTGAAGAATAACTTCAATAGCTTCTTCGTTTGAACGGAGGTTAGGAGCGAAACCGCCTTCGTCACCAACGTTTGTTGAATAACCTGCGTTTTTAAGAACAGTTTTAAGGTTATGGAAGATTTCTGCACCCCATTGGATAGCTTGACGGAATGAAGTAGCTCCGACTGGCATAATCATGAACTCCTGGAAATCGATGCTGTTATCAGCATGTGAACCACCATTAAGAATGTTCATCATAGGGATTGGAAGAGTGTTAGCACTCACACCACCTACATAACGATAAAGTGGCTGACCTGTTAATTGAGCACCTGCTTTAGCACATGCTAAAGAAACGCCAAGAATAGCGTTAGCACCAAGTCTATCTTTATTTGGTGTACCGTCGATTTCCAATAATCTCTTATCGATTTCATTTTGATCGAGTACATTCATACCTTGTAATTCACCAGCAATGATAGTGTTGACATTTTCAACTGCTTTCAAAACGCCTTTTCCAAGATAAGTTGATTTATCACCGTCACGAAGTTCTCTAGCTTCATGAACACCTGTAGATGCACCTGATGGAACGGCTGCGCGACCCATTGCACCATCTTCAGTACATACGTCAACTTCAACGGTTGGATTACCGCGTGAGTCTAATATCTGACGTGCATAAACGCATGAAATTCTATTCATAATAAAACTTTAAAATTAGTTAATAAAAAATTTTGGTTTTAAAAAAAAGACCCGACAGAAAAAGTCAGGTCTTTTTCAACAGATATTTATTCTGCTTTATTTTCTTCAGCTGTTGTAGCTTCTACAGCAGGAGTTTCAGTTTTTTTCTTACCACCTCTTCTACGTGCTGTTTTAGCAACCTTAGCTTTTTTATCGCCACCTGTATAGATTTCGTTATAGTCAACGAGTTCCATCATACACATCTCAGCGCTGTCACCAAGACGAGTACCTAATTTAATGATACGTGTGTAACCACCTGGACGTTCTGCAACTTTTTGGCTGATTTCACGGAAGAGTTCTGTGACAGCTTCTTTATTTTGAAGTTGAGCGAAAACTGTACGACGTGATACTGTTGAATCATCTTTGGAACGAGTAATCATAGGTTCTACATAAATACGTAAAGCCTTAGCTTTAGCAACTGTAGTAGTGATTCGTTTATTAAGAATAAGCGAACAAGCCATATTAGCTAACATAGCGTTACGATGTGCGCTTTTTCTTCCTAAGTGATTAAATTTCTTATTGTGTCTCATCTTTATTATTCCTTATCTAATTTATATTTGCTGATATTCATTCCAAATTCTAATCCTTTACTTCTGACCAATTCTTCCAATTCAGTAAGTGATTTCTTACCGAAATTACGGAATTTAAGGAGTTCATGCTTATCAAGTGAAACTAAGTCTCCAATTGTTTCAACTTCAGCTGCCTTTAAGCAGTTCAATGCACGGACTGAAAGATCCATTTCGACTAATTTAGTCTTAAGCAACTGACGAGTATGCAAAGAATTTTCATCCAAGTCGTCTGATGCAGATTTCTTTTCATCCATCATTGTTATTCTCTCATCAGAGAAGAGCATGAAGTGATAGATAAGTATTTTAGCTGCCTCTTCCAATGCATCTTTAGGATTGATTGATCCGTCTGTCTCAATGTCAAAAATAAGCTTTTCATAGTCTGTTTTTTGCTCGACACGATAATTTTCATGCTTAAAGCTGACATTTCTTATTGGAGTGTGGATAGAATCTATGGCGATAGTGTCGATTGGTGCATTTAACACTTTATTTTCGTCAGCATTCACATATCCTCTACCTTTGTTGATTGTCAACTCTATTGACAATTTCACTGATGGGTCCATGTGGCAGATGACGAGTTCTGGGTTCAACACTTGAAACACAGAGAGGAATTTATTGATGTCACCAGCTAAGAATTTATCTTGACCGCCAACAACAACAGTGACCTTCTCAAATGTTTCGCCCGGGATTTGTTGTTTAAAGCGAACCTGTTTGAAACGTTGTACCATATCGGCTACATCTTCTATCACACCGTGAATTGGAGCAAGTTCATGCTGAACACCTTCAATGCGGATTGATGTAATTGCGTATCCTTCTAATGAAGATAACAAAACTCTTCTAAGAGCGTTACCGATAGTTGTAGCGAAACCTGGTTCGAGTGGGCGAAATTCGAAGACACCATGTTTGTCTGTCGATTCTACCATTATAACCTTATCGGGTCTTTGAAATGCTAATATTGCCATAATATCAGTTTATATTCGATTATTTAGAATACAACTCAACGATAAGTTGTTCATTGATGGTTTCAGGAATGTCTTCACGGTTTGGATATGACATAAATTTACCGCAAAGTTTATCTGAATCCCATTCTAACCATGGATAGCGGTTTGAACGGCCTTCCACTGAATTAGTAATGACTTCCAAACTCTTGGATTTCTCACGTACTGCGATGATGTCACCTACTTTCACGAGATATGAAGGGATGTTGACAACTCTACCATTGACTGTAATATGACGGTGGCTAACCAATTGACGTGCTGCTGCACGAGTTGGAGCAATACCGTAACGATAAACTAAGTTATCTAAACGTGATTCTATAAGTTGAAGTAAAATTTCACCGGTGATGCCCTTTTTCTTGTTAGCTTTCTCAAACAAGTTTCTAAATTGGCGTTCTAAAATACCATATGTGTATTTTGCCTTTTGTTTTTCCATCAACTGTACACCATATTCAGAGACTTTCTTTCTTCTCTTTGCTGCACCATGTTGTCCCGGAGGATAATTTCTTCTTTCGTAATTTTTGTCTGCGCCGTAGATTGGTTCACCAAATTTACGTGCTATTTTTGTTTTAGGACCTGTATATCTTGCCATAACTTTTAATTTTTAACTTATTAATAAAAATTACACTCTCCTACGTTTAGGTGGACGGCAACCATTGTGTGGCAATGGAGTAACGTCAACGATTTCTGTTACTTCAATACCTGATGCATTGATTTGACGAATAGCTGATTCACGTCCTGAACCTGGTCCTTTTACAAATACTTTTACTTTACGTAATCCCAAGTCATACGCTGTTTTAGAGCAATCTTCGGCTGCCATTTGAGCTGCGTATGGAGTGTTCTTCTTTGAACCTTTGAAGCCCATTTTTCCGGCTGATGCCCAAGAAATGACTTGTCCTTCATTGTTTGTCAAGGAAATAATGATGTTATTGAAAGAAGCTTTAATGAATGCTTTTCCAACAGCTTCAATCTTAACAACACGTTTCTTAACGACTTTTGTGTTTTTTGCCATTGTTTAATTTAATTTTTATAATGGTTTTTTATGATCCAACCAATAAGTTAATTATTACTTAGTGGCTTTCTTTTTATTAGCAACAGTTTTCTTACGTCCCTTACGAGTACGTGCATTATTTTTGGTACTTTGACCACGTAAAGGTAATCCTGAACGATGACGGATTCCTCTGTAACAACCAATATCCATTAAACGTTTGATATTGATTTGGATTTCACTACGAAGTTCACCTTCTACTTTGTATTGGTCACCGATGATTGTACGAATTGTGTTTTGTTCATCGTCATTCCAATCTTGAACTTTTTTCTCTGGGTCAACACCTGCCTTAGCAAGGATTTCCTTAGCAAGTGAACGTCCAATGCCGTAAATGTAAGTCAAAGAAATTTGACCTTGTTTGTTGTTAGGGATATCAACACCCGCGATTCTTGCCATAATTTTTCTGTTTTACTTGTTATCAACCCTGACGTTGTTTTTCTTTAGGGTTCTTTTTGTTAATTACATACAATTTACCTTTACGACGCACAATTTTGCAATCGTCTGATCTTTTCTTAATTGATGCTCTGACTTTCATATTATTTCTATTATCTTAATTTCTTTAAAGTCACGGTTTTTTACCTATCTTTTTTTTCGGGTGCAAAGATAAGAAAAAATTTTCTTATAGAAAAAAAAATTATTTATATCTGAATGTTATACGTCCTTTTGTCAGATCATAAGGGGACATTTCGAGTCTCACTCTGTCGCCAGGGAGGATTTTTATATAATGCATACGCATTTTTCCCGAAATATGAGCTATAATTTGGAGTCCGTTTTCCAACTCTACTCTGAACATTGCATTACCCAATGATTCAATAACTGTTCCGTCTTGTTCTATCGACAACTGTTTTGCCATATAATATTCCTTTGTTTATTGATTTCCTTCTATCCATTCAAAACTTGATAATATCTCAGCCTTACCATTACGAATAGCTACGTCATGTTCAAAATGAGCAGCAGGCATACCATCTTTTGTTTTAATAGTCCAACCGTCTTTTTCTTGAACAATATTACGTTTTCCTAAAGTAATCATCGGTTCTATAGCTATGACCATACCTTCTGAAAGCTTAATTCCAGTACCACGTTTACCATAGTTTGGAACTTGAGGATCTTCATGTAATTTACGTCCAACTCCATGACCGACCAATTCACGTACTACACCATAGCCGAATTGTTCTACATAACTTTGAACTGCATATCCTATATCACCTATACGATTTCCAGACACTGCTTGTTCAATACTTTTATATAAAGATTCTTTAGATCTTTGAAGAAATAATTGAATTTCCTCAGAAACTTCACCTACTGTAAAAGTATATGCTGAGTCGCCGACGTAGCCATTTAAAATTGTACCACAATCGACAGAAACGATATCTCCGTCACGAAGCTCGTAGTTTCCGGGTATTCCGTGAACTACGGCATCGTTGACAGATATGCATAAACTTCCGGGAAATCCTTCATAGCCCTTGAAGGCAGGTATAGCACCATGATCTCTGATAAATTCTTCAGCGATTTTATCAAGCTCTATAGTACGGATACCCGGACGTATATGCTTACCTACTTCCCCGAGAGTTTTACCCACGAGTAAAGCAGCTTGTCTTAGCAACTCAATTTCTTTATCAGTTCTATAATGAATCATAATAAGAAATCTTACATTCTTCCTGAGCGTCCTTTTATACGACCAGTTTTTGTTAAACCATCATAATGACGCATTAAAAGATGACTTTCTATTTGTTGCAAAGTATCTAATACAACACCAACGAGAATCAACAATGAAGTACCACCATAGAATTGTGCGAACTGTTGATTAACGCCGAGGATTGAAACTATAGCTGGCATGATAGCCACAATTCCTAAGAATAAAGAACCTGGCAATGTAATTCTTGAAATAACATCATCAAAGAACTCTTGTGTTTTCTTACCTGGTTTTACACCTGGTATAAAACCACCATTCTTTTTAATATCTTCAGCCATTTGAGCTGGATTTATAGTAACAGCTGTATAGAAATATGTGAAGGCAATGATGAAAATGAAGAATACTGCATTATACCAGAAACCATTCATATTAGTAAATGCACGCATAAAACCTGACATAGATTCACTTTGTGCAAAACCTGCTATAGTAATAGGTACAAACATAATTGCTTGTGCAAAAATGATTGGCATAACACCGGCTGCATTAACTTTTAATGGAATATATTGACGTACTCCACCATATTGTTTGTTACCAACAACACGTTTAGCATATTGTACCGGTATTTTACGAGTACCTTGTACCAACATAATTGTCATGATAATAACAAGGACGAGTACTACTATTTCTATCAAGAAGAAAATAGGACCACCTGAACCTTGTGTAAAACGAGAAGCGACTTCAGCAAATAAAGCGAATGGTAAACGAGCAATAATACCGATCATGATGATCAATGAAATTCCATTACCTATACCTTTATCTGTGATACGCTCACCGAGCCACATGACAAATAAAGTACCAGCGATAAGAATTATTATCGATGATATCCAGAAGAACAAAGTTGGAGAGCCGCCTGCTACGAAAGGATAGATTGCTTCTGCTGGAAGTTGTGCACGTAAGTTAGCAATATAACCTGGAGCTTGAACACCAACTATAGCAACTGTAAAGTAGCGTGTAATTTGATTAATTTTACGACGACCGCTTTCACCTTCTTTTTGTAAACGTTGGAAATAAGGTATTGCCATACCCAACAGCTGTACTATAATAGAAGCTGTGATATATGGCATAATACCTAATGCGAATACTGAAGCGTTAGCGAAAGCACCACCTGAGAACATATTCAACAAACCGAGAAGACCGCTACTGCTTTGGTTTTGCAATTCGGCGAGTTGATTAGGATCGATTCCTGGGAGAACCACGTAAGAACCGAAACGATAAATTAAGATAATTAATATCGTGTAGGTGATACGCTTACGGAGTTCCTCAATTTTAAAGATATTTCGTATGTTTTCTCTGAGTCGTTTATTCATCCAAAGAATAGCGGCTATAACTACACATACCAAAATAACTATTAATAACTCCTTCATATCTCTTCAGTTTTATTTATTATATTTTCTCTATTGTTCCACCAGCATTTGTAATAGCTGCCTCAGCGCTTTTTGAGAAAGCATGAGCTTTGACAGTCATTTGTGCCTTTAATTCTCCATTACCAAGAATCTTTACGAGTTCATTCTTGCCAATGAAACCATTTTCCATCAATACTTGAGGAGTAATTTCATTAATACCACAGTCTGCAAAATCTTGAAGGATTTCAACATTAACTGGACGGAAGAATTTACGATTGATATTCTTGAAACCGAATTTAGGGACAAGACGTGCCAATGGCATTTGACCGCCTTCATAACCGATTTTGTGTGAGGTACCTGAGCGTGAACCTGCGCCTTTATGACCGCGTGTCGATGTACCACCTCTACCAGAACCTTGTCCACGACCGATTCTTTTGCGAGCCTTTACTGAGCCTTTGGCTGGTTTAAGATTACTAAGATCCATACTTATTATTTATTTTCTTAGTTCAACAATTAAATTTCTTCTATTTTGAGAAGGTGTTTTACCTTTTCAACCATACCGGCGATACATGGATTTTCCATATCGACCTCAACAGATTGATTCATCTTTTTAAGACGTAAAGCTACCAAAGTATCTTTTTGATCTTGTGGTCTGCCGATGCCACTTCTAACCTGAGTAATTCTAACTTTTTTCATTGCTATAAGATTATCCGTTAAACACCACATCCATATCAACACCTCTCATTTCAGCTACCATACGAGCATCACGCATTTGGCTCAATGCTGCAAATGTAGCTTTAACTACTGAGTGAGGGTTTGAAGAACCTTTTGACTTAGCCAAGACGTTTTTAACGCCAACACTTTCTAATACAGCACGCATAGCACCGCCTGCAATAACTCCAGTACCTGGTGTAGCTGGTTGTACGTAAACGTATGCTCCGCAGTATTTACCATATTGTTCGTGTGGAAGGGTTCCGTTGATAATTGGAACTTTAATTAAATTTTTCTTTGCATCATCGATACCTTTTGCTACAGCGGCTTGAACTTCCTTGGCTTTACCAAGTCCGTAACCTACTACGCCATTTTCGTTGCCGACGACTACGATAGCTGAGAAGCTAAATGTACGTCCACCTTTGGTAACTTTTGTGACGCGTTGAACGCTAACTAAACGTTCTTTAAACTCGATTTCCGAAGTTTTTACTCTTTTTACGTTGACTTCTGACATAGCTTTAGAATTTTAATCCACTATTACGAGCTCCGTCTGCTAAAGACTTAACTCTACCATGATACAAATAACCATTACGATCGAAAACAACTTCTTCAATACCAGCTGCTTTAGCTTTTTCAGCGATTAAAGCACCAACTTTAGCTGCTTTTTCAATCTTTGTAATTTTTTCATCTTCGATTCCGTTCTCACGTGAACTTGCGGCAAGTAATGTCTTGCCAGCAAGGTCATCTATTAATTGAACGTAAATCTGTTTGTTGCTTCTGAAGACAGACATTCTTGGACGTTCAGCAGTACCGTTGACGATTTTTCTGACGCGTCTCTTGATATTCAATCTTCTTCTTATCTTTTTTACTTTAACCATCTTAATTGCGTTTTTCAATTATCGATTCAAACATTATTTACCTGCTGCTTTACCTTGTTTACGTCTTAAGACTTCACCAGCAAACTTGATACCCTTACCTTTATAAGGTTCTGGCTTGCGGAATGAACGAATCTTAGCTGCAACTTGACCAAGCAACTGTTTATCGTAAGAACGCAACTTGATGATAGGGTTCTTACCTCTTTCGTTTACAGTTTCTACCTTAATTTCTTCAGGGAAAACCATAAGAATTGTGTGTGAGAAACCGAGTGATAAATCTAATTGTTGACCTTTAGCTTCTGCTTTATAACCAACACCTACAAGTTCTTGTACGATTTCAAAGCCTTCTGATACGCCTTTAACCATGTTGAAGAACAATGCGCGGTAAAGACCATGTTTAGCACCTGCTTTTGGAATGTTAGCTGGTTCAACAATAACAAAACCGTCTTCAATTTTTACATTTACGTCACCATGGAAATCTTGTGACAATTGTCCTAATTTTCCTTTAGCTGTAAAAACGTTATCTTTTACTGATACTTCGACACCTGCTGGGATAGCGATTGGCATCTTACCTATTCTTGATAATGACATTGCTATTCTCCTTTCATTAACTTACATAACATAAAACTTCTCCGCCGATATGAAGTTTACGAGCTTCTTTATCAGTCATAATACCTTGAGATGTAGAGATGATTGCTATTCCTAAGCCATTCATCACTCTTGGTAAGTTTTCAGAATCAGCATATTTACGCAAACCTGGAGTAGATACTCTTGTGATTGTTGTAATAGCTGGTTGTTTTGTGACAGGGTGATATTTCAAAGCAATTTTTATTGTGCCTTGAGGTCCTTCTTCTTCAAATTTATAGTTAAGGATATAACCTTTTTCAAAAAGAATTTGAGTTATAGCTTTCTTAACATTTGAAGCTGGGACTTCTACTATTCTATGTTTAGCATTGACAGCATTACGAACGCGTGTCAAGAAATCTGCTATAGGATCTGTAATCATTGTCAAATATTTTTAAATTACCAACTTGCTTTTTTAACACCTGGAATTAAACCTTTCAGTGCCATTTCACGGAAGTTGATACGTGAAATGCCGAACTGACGCATATAACCTTTTGGACGTCCGGTAAGCTGACAGCGATTATGTAGACGAATAGGAGAAGAGTTCTTAGGAAGTTTTTGAAGACCGATATAGTCACCAGCTTCCTTTAATGCAGCACGTTTTGCTGCATATTTTTCAACCATTTGTGCTCTTTTACGCTCACGAGCTTTCATTGACTCTTTTGCCATACCTTACTGTTTTTTCTGATTTTTAAATGGAAGACCAAATTGTTTCAACAAGGCCATAGCTTCCTTGTCTGTTTTTGCTGAAGTTACAAAGGTTATATCCATACCATTGATACGGGCAACTTTGTCCATATCGATTTCTGGGAAAATAATTTGTTCTGTGATACCGAAACTATAGTTTCCGCGTCCATCAAAACCTTTGTCATTGATACCTCTGAAGTCGCGTACACGTGGTAAAGCAACAGCTACAAGGCGTTCAAGAAATTCATACATTCTGTCACCACGTAATGTTACACGTACACCGATTGGGTTTCCGCGACGTAACTTAAAGTTAGATACGTCACATTTAGAAATAGTCGGAACGGCTTTCTGTCCGGTGATAGCAGACATTTCTTCTACACCATAGTCAATCAGTTTTTTGTCGGTCAACGCTGCGCCGATACCCTGATTGAGTGAAATTTTCAAAAGCCGTGGAACCTGCATCACAGTTTTATATTCAAATTCCTTCATTAATGCAGGCACGATTTCACTCTTATACTGTTCTCTGAGTTTAGGTTGATAATTCATTATTTTATCTCCTCACCTGTTTTTTTAGAATAACGGATTGATTTACCATTTTCGTCTTGTTTACGACCTATACGGCCTGGCTTTCCGTTTTTGTCACAAACCATAAGATTTGAGATATGAACGCCAGCCTCTTTCTTAACGATACCACCTTTAGGATTCTCTGTGCTTGGACGAGCATGCTTAGAGACTAAATTGACACCATCAACAATAGCTCTTTGTTTTTCAACATTAACGCTAAGAACTGTGCCTTTTTTTCCTTTTTGGGTTCCAGCGATAACTACTACGTTATCACCTTTCTTAACATGTAATTTACTCATAACTTGTCCCTTTCTTTAATTAAAGTACCTCAGGTGCAAGAGATACGATCTTCATATA
>JAZLAI010000007.1:0-1783 GCA_045613105.1 Bacteroidales bacterium
AAAAAAAGTATTGCACAAAGAAATCAAAGCATCAAATGGTGACTGTTTAATTTCTTTAATCATTGATGACAACTTCAAATATGATGAAGGTTATTCCCTGAAGTGCGAAAACAATAAAGTTAATATTGTATCAAAAACAGAAAACGGACTTTTTTACGGAATACAGACTCTCAAACAAATGCTTCTGCAATCAGGAGGGAATATTCCATACACTGAAATTTTTGACTTCCCTCGCTTCGCTTACAGAGGATATATGCTTGACTGTGGAAGATATTTTTATTCTGTCAATGATATAAAACGAATCATAGAGCTTATTGCATTACATAAAATAAACATACTGCATTGGCATCTGACTGAGGATCAGGGTTGGAGAATAGAAATCAAAAAATATCCTTTACTGACAGAAAAAGGCTCGGTGCGCAGTCACACAAATTTCAACAGAAAATCTCACGGCGGTTTTTATACTCAGGAAGAAATAAAAGAAGTTGTTGAATACTGCCACAAACATAAAATCAAGGTTATTCCCGAATTTGATGTTCCGGGTCACAATGTTGCTGCAATCGCCTGTTATCCGTATCTTTCTTGTTTTGAGCGAAGTCTTGAAGTAGCAACCCATTGGGGTGTCAAAAGAGATATTCTCTGCGCAGGTAAAGAGTCAACTTACGGTTTTGTTTATGATGTTCTTGACGAAATAATGGAACTTTTCCCCGATAAAATAATTCATATTGGTGGCGATGAAGCATTCAAAGAACGTTGGAAAATATGTCCTCATTGCCAGAAGGCCATAAAAGAAAACAATCTGCACGATGAAAACGACCTCCAGATGTTCTTTATGTCAAAAGTTAACGATTATCTTGCATCCAAAGGTTATTCTTCTCTTATGTGGGGCAACGATACAGAAGGTGGAACGGATAACCTTTCTTCCAAAATTGCGTGGACCGTATATAAACCCCATTGTAACGATGAAATGATAAAAAAGGAGCTTGAACGAGGCAGAAAGCTCATAAACTCAAAAAATAAAACTTTTTATCTTGATTTCCCTTACGGATGGACATCCCTCTCGGATGTTTGCAACAGTGATGGTGCATTGACCGAAAAAGATGAAGACACCTACGGCGTTGAAGCTTGTATGTGGACAGAATATGTGCCTGATATGAAGAAACTTGAATTTATGACCTTCCCAAGACTTGGAGCAATCGCTGAAAATGCCTGGTCACCAAAGAATTCATCGAATTTTATGGATAAGGTAAAAGATTATTGCAAACTGTTGGATGCTTACGAAGTGAGATACGCACCTTTGAATAAGGCGAATCCATCATTTATTTATAAACATTTTTCTTCCATTTGGTTCAAAAGGCGTGTTTTTCATTGGGAAGGTATTCATATACATTTTGATAACAAGAAAGTAAAGAAACTCAGCGAAAATTACGATAAATAAGAGTTGTATCAAAGGGATATAAATACGTTAGTTTTATCCCCCCGTTAAATTCGGAGCAAGTGGAAAAACATTAGCTATCGATTTAATCTTTGAAAAATAGAGTACAAAAACCAATTTGTCGAGTTCTTTATAAAATAACACTTCAAAATTTCAGGAGCAGATTTCTGCTCCTTTTCTTTGTTTGGCATAAATCTTTTTTACACCTAAAGCTGCGAATTAGGTGGTTGGTTTTTTAGTTGACTTATGGGTGAATTCATGTTAAAATCTCAATAAGAAAAGGTGTGAAAGTTCATTCGAAAAGAGGCATAAAACACCTTTCAAAAAACTCTTAAATTCCGATGGGTT
>JAZLAI010000008.1:0-10000 GCA_045613105.1 Bacteroidales bacterium
AAGCTATCAAGAGAGCACGTCATCTTGCATTGATGCCTTACGTAGCTGACTTATTGAAATAATAGGAGGACAAGACATGGAAATTATTCTTAAACAAGATGTAAAAAATTTGGGATATAAAAACGATATCGTAACAGTAAAGCCAGGTTACGCTCGTAATTTCTTAATTCCACAAGGTATGGCTATCTTAGCCACTCCATCAGCACGTAAAGTTTTGGCTGAAGAAATCCGCCAACAAGCTTTCAAACAAGAAAAGATCAGAAAAGAAGCTGCTGAATTAGCACAAGTTTTAGAAGGTTTATCATTACGTATCCCTGCTAAAGCTGCTGAAAGCGGTAAAATCTATGGTTCAGTGAATAACGTACAAATCGCTAATGCAATCAAAGAAGCTAAAGACTTGACAATTGATCGCAAACAAATCATCATTAGCGACGACAGCATTAAAGAAGTTGGTACTTACAAAGCTGTTGTAAGATTACACAAAGAAGTTTCTGTAGAAATTTCATTTGAAGTTTTCGCTGAATAATCTAAATTAGAAGATTTTTCATATTAAGGTTTTTTGTATTTGGGCCGAAGAATTTATTTCTTCGGCTTTTTTTGAAAATACACATCATTGTAACGTCTCTACATTAATTAATAATTATGACAAAAAACGACATAAAATTCATCCAATCTCTCAAACAAACAAAATTCCGTAAGGAAAACAAAATGTTTGTCGTAGAAGGTAACAAGCTCGTAAGCGAACTCCTTGCCTCAAATTTTAATGTAGATAACATTTTAGTGACAGAGACATGGCTGGAGAAATATCCTGAAATGGCAGCAAGTCTTAAGTCATACGAAATTGTCAATTCCAAGCAAATGGAACAAATGAGCAGTATGGTGACACCTCCAGGTATCATTGCAACAGCTCAAACTCCTTCCTATAAAATAAATCCAAAAGACGCAGAAAATGAATTTATCCTTGCCTTAGACGGCATCAACGATCCCGGCAACCTTGGCACTATGATACGTACTGCCGACTGGTTTGGAATCAACAAAATCGTCTGTAGCATCGACTGCGCTGACGTTTGGCAAGCCAAGACGATACAATCTACGATGGGATCAATATTTAGGATACAAATTGTTGAAACGGATTTAAAAGAATTTCTGTATAAAGTAAATGCACCTGTTTATGGTGCTTTGATGGAAGGCGAAAATATTTTCACTAAAAAAATTGAAAATAAAAACGGTATTATCATCATCGGCAGCGAGTCTCATGGAATAAGAAAAGACGTACTTCCTCTTGTAACCTCACCTATTCACATCCCAAGAAGAAAAGGAAGCCAAACAGAATCACTTAATGCTTCAGTGGCAGCAGCAATTATCATGGCTGAGATCTGTAGAACAAGAGAGTGAAATATAAAAACGATCACATAAAGATAACAGTTCTATGTAATAAAAAAAACATCTACAACATATTTTTTAATCAATGCCACTGATGTGTCACTGCAATTCATAATCATAAAACTAAAATAAATTTAACGATATACATAAAAAAGGGATGCCATCACGACATCCCTTCTTAATTTGTTTTAAACTGTTATTTCACAACACTTATACGTTGTACGGCAACTCCGTTATCAGTAGTGATATGTAATAAATAAATACCAGATTCATACTGTGACATATCTATTACAACATTATCAGTAGAGACATCCTGTGAATAGACGATTTGTCCCAAAGCATTCATGACACTGATACGAGTCATAGCATCAACTTTAACATTCAAAATATTGCTTGTTGGATTAGGATAAATCATCATTCCTACAACATTATTCTTATCTACAGAAATTGGTATAACCTTAACTTCAACATAATTTTGTTCCGCATTTTCATAAGCTGTTGCTGGTTCTGATTCACATTCTTCACCATATTCTGTATATACAGCTGTCACTTGATAATAATATGTACCATAATCAACGGCATCAAAATAACTGCCATCATTAGTTTCAGCTATAAATTCAAAATCATCTGTTGTTGTGCTACGATAAACATTATAGTGATCCAAAGATCTAAGTTCACTTTGGCCTTTGCCACCTTGAGAAACGAAACCACGTAAAATCCATGAATAGTTCAAGCCATAGTCTTTCATATCTTCCCAAGTTGTTCCATCCATAGAAATCCAGCGTGAGTTAGGATTACCGCAATCGGCACTTACAGCAGCAGGGAAATTAGATCCTTGGAAAGTACTTACAACTATCCATAAATTTTTAGTAATATCTATGTCAACAGGTTTTGTCAATTCTATTTCAACAAATTCACCAGCGCCAGCAACAGAATATTGTTGTGAATGGAGCATTTTATTTGGAGAAGTAGATCCACCGCTATAGATATATATAAAACCAGAAGATGACACATCAACATTCATATACATAGCGACTTTTGTCAAAGAAGGGCTTTCATATCCAATAAGCGATGATGATGGGAACATTACTGCCCATGAGAATGACTCAGGGCCACCTATACCGTCAACAGAAATACCGCTATCATAATACAACCAGTCTGAAGTTGGTTTTGCGTAAGGCCAAACTAACAACACACCTGGGTTGTCATTATCGTCAGCACTTTGAACACCATAGAGGTCTTCAGGAGCGTCGCATGTGATTTCAGCGAAGAGAGTGATACATTCTGGATTTGACATGGCATAATATGACTCATCCATCTCACCACCATGAACAGCTCTTACGCAATATTCACGTTCTGTTCCGACCTGCATAGATTCTGAAAATCTACCACTTGTTATTGGCTGAGGAGTAAGAAGTTCTCCATCGCGATAAACCATCGCACCAATACATACTGCATCGTCAAGTTTCTCATTGATAGCTATCACATCAACCAACTCTATGTCATCAACTAACAACATATACATATCAGTACAATTGAAATGGCGCAATGCCACCCAAATTTCTTGACCTGAATAAGAGCTTAAATCAGCTTCAAACTGATGCCAAGCACCTTGGTCTTTACTGTCACGTTCAGACTTGACAGAATTTCCTTTGGATATCATAGTCCATTCTGCAATTGTATTAAAGTCTGATGCTGAGCTATTGCCATCAACAGATACAGCCACTCCGAAGTGATCGGCTGCCCATGCAGCATCGCGGGCAGAAACCCAGAATTTGATTTTTGAGCTTTCTGTAGCCACAACTTTCTCTGGAGATACAACATAATCGTCTGGAACAAGAGCTTCTCCTATTGCATTACAGAAAGACTCGGAACAGATGTGACCTTCACCTGTATGTGAATCACAATTTTCTATTATATGTTCTGCGCATTCTGAATTATGATACCAAATATGTTCATCTTCATTGCCATCTATTGTAGTCCAGTTTTCCATACCATCTTCAAAACTGTATGACAATGTAATCAATTCATTATTGACATCCATTCCAGGAACAACCCAATTAAGAACAGCTTTGCCGTTTGCGAACTTAGCTGTAAAATCAGTGACACCTTCATAGCTGTCACTACCTTTGTATGTCCATGTATAAGACATAGGATCACTTGAATCTGTTGCATAGTTTGCTACAACTGAAGTTGTATATGACTGTCCTACCACTAAATCGGAATGTTGATAATATGTTGTAGTGACATTATCCTCCAGATCACCATCCAAATAAACATCATAGCTTGTTGCTGCATCATCTTCATTGACAGACCACATAGCCCATGCTGTAGGAGAAACATAGAGGTCACCCACTGATGAAATAATCTCTTCAAGCTGACATTCTATTGTTGAATCATCCCAGACTTCAATTATCTCACCATCTGCACATGAAGTATAGGCTGATTTATAAATTGTTAATTCATAGGTACCTTTACGGAATTTATTCCATGAATAAATACCTGTTTCATCCAACACAATCTCATAGTCATAACCCATTTCAGGTTCTGAAAGATTAATAAATTTCACCAAAGTGCCTTCTGCTGTTTCGTCGTTATTTGTTGTAATTTCAACATCAACTTTAGCCAACATATTTTTATCTACAACATTAGACCAAACTATCACAGATTCATTATCATTTTGGAAAGAATAATTTCCTGATTCAGCTTTGTTATCATTATAAACAGCTGCGACACCCCAGATATAAGAACCGTCTTCAATAGAAGCCCAGCCATTGTCAAAAAATACAGTGTCAGTTATGTTTTCTGCTACAACGTCAACTGTCTGTGCTGATATCTCACCTGCAAAATTATTATGACGATACAGTTTATAAGACTTAAACTCTGTGCCTCTATCTTGATATTTATCATTTACATTGCCGAGGGTAAGGACCTCGCCTCTTGAGTTTTCAAGATAACCTCTCACCATCCATGAATATTGGAAATCATAATCAGACACCAAATGTTCCCAATTAGTACCATCCATAGAAACCCAGTCACTGTTAATATCATCAGCATAAGCACAAGCTGCTGCAGGAGCTGTAATATTAGTTGTAGAGAAAGATATCCACAATGGCTCTGTTCCATCTAATGTAACTGGAGTTGAAAGTTCAACTTCAATATATTCTTTGATACCTTTCAACTGAGTGTTTTGTGTTGACACCAAAGTGCCAGGACAGTCAGCACCACCTACATAAATATTTGCAGTACATGCACCGACAAATCTTGGATCAGCATCATAAAGAGACACTTTTGTCAGAGTCAGTCCTGCATATGATTCTGTTTTAGGGAATTTAATTGCCCAATGCATCGGAACTTCAAAACCAGGACCTACAGATTCAACAAATTCACCGTCATCATAATGAATCCAACCGCCTTCAAATGGTTCAACCTCTCCAAAAAGCATAATATTATCAAGGAAGAAAGCGTCATCGCCTTTATCCAAATTATTATCTTTTACATATTCCCATCTGTAGGTATGAGTTCCTTCTGTGATTTCAAATTCTCTATAACCCCATGATTTCAAGCCAGAAGTCTCTAACATCTTAACTCCATCGATATAGAAATTAGCGACATCATATTCAGCCTCACTTGATATTCTGTTGTTAAATCCCATCACACCATTGTAAGGAACTTCCACTGTAATTTCAATCGCTGATGTACTGCCTCCAATACCTTCATTTGTTGACTTGATAGCGTATGATCCATCAAAAGCATTTTCTGTAATGACCCATGGAAAATTAGAAACACTATTATCAAAATCGCCTTGGCTAATATCACCAGACTCGAAATTAATCATATACTTGTCAGGTATGATTTCATCCCAACTCCAACGAATTTTAGCATTATTGTCGTCAATAGCTTCTGCCTTGACCTCATACACTGGCAAATAAGTATCGTTTGTTTTTTGATTACGATGACTTTCTTCACCAGATTTGGTGCGGATTGCATTAAATCCTTCCGCTTTAATCATGTTTGGTGACAACAACACCAACAACATAAGACTAGTTAAAAACTTTCTCATAATGATTTGAATTTATAAATCTAATAAGTTTAAAAAATTACTATCAAAAACAAAATATAGGCCCATAACAGACCTATATTTGAATTTGCAAAGATAATGTATTTATCCGAAATATAGTCCCAAAAACGATGTGTTTTTATATGAAAATACATTATGTTTTTTATATAAAATCAAGATATAGAATGATTATAATCATCAATTTACTATTTTTTTATGATATTGTCATTCTTTATTTCATTTTTAAATTAATCTGTATCATTACAACAATTTTACATTTATCTCGTTAATAATAAAAATACCATTATCATGAAAAACCATATCATTGAATCTATCATCATCGCTATAGGATTGTTCCTAATGGGATTGTTTCTTAAAAACGGTTTAGACGGATTTTCAAACAAAGACCGTGTCGTTAATGTCAAAGGACTCGCCGAAATGGAAGTCATGGCTAATAAAGTCACATGGCCTCTTATGTACAAACAGATAGGTAATGATTTGAATCATCTTTATAACGAGATAAATTCAAACAACGAGGCTATCATTAATTTCCTTCAAAGCAAAGGATTAGACAATAACGAAATAAGCATCAATGCAACCGAACTTATAGACCTCGACGCTGACAGATATTCCTCTAACAAAAGCGATTTTAGATATATCGCAACACAAGTCATTACTGTCACTACCAATAATGTTGATTTGGTAAGACGACTTATCAACGAACAAAGCGAACTGCTGAAACAAGGCATCGCAATTAGTGGAGGTGATTATATGTACAACGTACGTTACGAATACACCGATTTAAACAGCATCAAGCCTCAGATGATTGAAGAAGCTACAAAGAACGCTCGCGCTGCCGGTGAGAAATTCGCTTCCGACAGCGACAGCAAATTAGGAAAGATTAAACGTGCATCACAAGGTCAGTTCAGCATCACTGATAGAGATGAATTTACTCCTTATATTAAAAAAGTAAGAGTAGTAACCACAATAGATTATTATTTGGAAGATTAGTAGTGGATTCTTCACACATTTTTGTAATAAAAAACAGAAAAGTCTCTTTGGTTCATGTACTAAAGAGACTTTGTTTTTTGCGTAATTTTTACACATTATATATTGACAATTAAAAATTCTTTATTATCTTTGTGCAAAAATCACGCAAAATATGGAAGAATTAAAATTTTGTTACAAATATCCTCATCCAGCCGTCACTTCTGACTGTGTTATATTTGGTTATGACGGTATCAACATTAAAGTTTTATTGATTCAACGTGGCATAGATCCATATAAAGGTTCTTGGGCATTTCCTGGTGGTTTTATGAATATGAATGAAACAGCAGAACAATGCGCTCGTCGTGAATTGGAAGAAGAAACAGGATTGAAAGATATTGCTGTTGAACAATTTTACACTTTTACAAATGTTAACAGAGACCCTCGCGAACGCGTCATTACAATAGCACATTATGCATTGGTAAGATTATCTGAAGTAAAAGGCAACGATGATGCTGATGATGCTCAATGGTTCACATTAGATGAGGTTCCGAGTCTCGCCTTCGACCACGACCTCATTCTTCGCAAGGCTATGAACAAATTAAAAGAACGTATTTGCTTCGAACCTGTAGGTTTTGAATTATTACCTAAAACATTCAAGATGTCAGAACTGCAAAACTTATACGAAGCAATTTTAGGAATTAAATTCGACAGACGTAATTTCTATAACAAAATGAACAAATTAGGAATTCTAACTAAAGTTGAAGAACGTGCAAAAGACGCATCACGACGAACTCCGATAATGTATCATTTCAATTCTGAAAAATATGCAGAATTAAAAAGTAAAGGTTTTAGATTAGAATTTTAAAAAATTAATAATATGAATAATAAAGGAATTATCGGCGCTATCATTGGCGATATTGTAGGCTCTCGTTTTGAATTTAACAATTATCGTTCAACAGATTTTCAACTTTTTAATGACAACTGCTTTTTCACAGATGACAGTGTTATGACTATAGCTGTTGCTGATTGGATTACAAATAAAGACCATACACAAAAAGAGTTATCCACATATATGAGAGAATGGGGGCACAAACACCCTAATAGAGGTTATGGTGGTATGTTTTTTAAATGGTTATTTTCTAAAGAATTAATGCCAGCATATAATAGTTTCGGCAACGGTTCTGCAATGCGTGTCAGTCCATGCGGTTTCTATGCAGATTCCATTGAGAATGCATTGTTATTAGCAGAACAGAGTGCAGAAGTTACACACAATCATCTGGAAGGAATAAAAGGAGCTCAAAGCGTTGCTGCTGCAATATATCTTGCAAAAACAGGCAACACAAAAGCATTTATCAAAGAATATATAGAACAAAAATTTAATTACAATTTAAGTAGAACATGCGATGAAATCAGGAAAGTTTATAAATTCAATGAAACATGTCAAGAAACCTGTCCTGAAGCAATCATTGCATTTTTAGAAAGTCATGATTATGAATCTGCAATAAAGTTAGGTATATCAATTGGAGGTGACAGCGATACAATTGGAGCTATTACAGGAAGTATAGCTGCCGCTTTTTATGGTGTCCCTAATTCAATAATAAAAGATGGCAAAAAATTTATACCTAATGAATTTATAGAAGTTATTGAAAAATTTGAAGGAAATAATATGGAAAAAAGAATATCACCAAAGTTTATCAACGAACTAGAAAACAACGAAATCTTCGTCTTCGGAAGTAATCTTGAAGGTAGACATGGCGGAGGTGCTGCTCGCATTGCTTATGATAAATTCGGTGCCATCTGGGGACAAGGTGTCGGTTTACAAGGCCAAAGTTACGGCATACCAACAATGCATGGTGGTGTTGATGTCATAAAGCCATACGTTGACGAATTCATAGATTTTGCAAAATCACACCAAGAATTAAAGTTTTTAGTAACAAGAATAGGTTGCGGAATTGCATGTTTCAGCGATGAAGAAATGGCACCTCTTTTCAAAGATGCAATCGAAATTGAAAACATTTATTTACCTAAAAGTTTTTACGACATTTTATCTTAATGAACTTTGAATCTTTAATAAGATATCTTATATTTGCTTATTAAAATTATTATTAACATTAAAAATCATCAACAATGGTAAATAGATTTATTCTCAATGAATTATCATACTTCGGTCCAGGAGCTCGCAAAGAATTACCTAACGTCATCGCTCGTTTAGGTTTCAAAAAAGCTATGATTGTAACCGACAAAGGTCTTATTAAATTTGGCGTAGCAAAAATGGTCAGCGACGTTCTCGACGAAGCTAATATTCCTTACGAAGTCTATAGTGAAGTAAAACCTAATCCTACTGTAACAAACGTTCAGATGGGCGTTGAAGCTTTCAAAAATTCAGGTGCAGATTGTTTGGTAGCTATAGGCGGCGGTTCTGCAATGGATACTGCAAAAGGCATCGGCATCATCATTAACAATCCTGAATTCGCTGACGTCGTTTCTCTCGAAGGCGTTGCTCCGACAAAGCACAAGAGCGTGCCAATAATCGCATTACCAACTACTGCCGGCACAGCTGCTGAGACAACCATCAACTACGTTATCATTGATGAGGAAAAGAAAAAGAAAATGGTTTGCGTCGATCCTAACGACATTCCATGCTGTTCAATCGTCGATGCTGAGTTGATGTATTCTTTACCAAAAGAAACAACAGCTGCAACAGGCCTCGATGCTTTGACACATGCTATTGAAGGTTACATCACAAAAGCCGCATGGGAAATGTCAGACATGTTCGAACTTGAAGCAATTAGAATGATCAACAAATATTTGCGCACTGCTGTATTTGAACCAACAAATCCTGTCGGACGTAATGGTATGGCTGTAGCACAATACATTGCTGGTATGGCATTCTCAAACGTTGGTTTAGGCGTTGTACACGGCATGGCACACCCAATGGGTTCATTATTCGACATTCCTCACGGAGTTGCAAACGCAATGTTATTGCCAACTATCATGGAATTCAACGCACCAGTATGCCTCGACAAATATGTTGAAATTGCAAAGGCGATGAATGCATATAAAGAAGGGATGAGTAAAGAAGAAGCTGCTGCTGCAGCGTGCAACGCAGTAAAAGAACTTGCTATTGAAGTCGGCATTCCACAACATCTCACAGAAATAGGCATCAAGGAAGAAGACATTCCTGCACTCGCAGAACAAGCCATCAGCGACGTCTGCACACCAGGCAACCCAAGAGAAGTCACATTAGAAGACATTATCGCATTATACAAGAAAGTTCTTTAAAAGAGACTATAGTCAACGGACAACGGTCAACAGACTTTGTCCACATATACAAAAAGGGATGTCACTATGTGGCATCTTTTTTCATTTATCCACATATTTTATTCTCTCGCAAAGGTGCAAAGAAACGCAAAGCTTTTTACGACTTTTCAGACGTCACAGGAGTGACGTCCATACAAAAACACTCCTCATGCCCTCTATTACTCTGACATTAGCCTTCTGTCAATTCAACTGTTAATTGTTAATTGTCAATTGATAACTGTAAGTTAATTTAGGGTTTACCGCTGT
>JAZLAI010000009.1:0-17096 GCA_045613105.1 Bacteroidales bacterium
GTTCCCGTTTAATCATTTATACTCATAATGATATGTTCCACTGAAAACGACCTCTACTCCGATAGGAGGATGCACGTCACCTCCGGTAGTTCTCTTTATAGGATAATCGCCCTTATATTCATATTGATGATGGGTTTCACCTGATGACGAATCATTCTCCCATTTATATGAAGAATATGTCAGGTTATTTTTATTAGAGAATTTTTTATAAATGCTTGCAGACCAACTGTCATATAAATTATAATAAGGATTTATTTTGTCGTCATACTTATATGTCTCAGTATATTCTACAGTCTCGCTGCCTTTTGTATATGATTTCTGCGTCTTGATATTTTCGCCTTCCCATTCAAATTCTAAAACCGTAACCCTGTCTTCTTTGGATGATGAACGTTCGGATGTTTTTTTCATGACAGTCTTTACAGCTTCAAGTGTACGCTCTGGCAAAACGAAACGCAAAGGATTAAAGGAAGCATCAGTTATAATCCCACGATTGTCAAACAAAGAAAATTCAGTAAATTCAACTTTAGAAAGACATTCTCCGTCATAGAAACAGTCAACTCTAAAAGCAAGGATGTTTTTCAATGTATCAACCACATCACCAATCTCATTCTGTATAACAAAATCAGTAAAATATGTCTCAACATAATCAAGTACATCATCTTTATAATGATAATATGCAGTCCAATCATGTTTGTCACCGCTAACCGATTCTATCTGACCGTTGTCATTATAAGAATATGTCTCTGTGTTATAAACTTTTCCGTCAGAGTCGTATTGGTATATGCTTTTCAGCTGTTTCTTGTCCCAGTTCCAAAGTTCAACTAGATATTTCTCGCCATTGAGGTTTTCTTTGTATATCCTGTCAATCTTTTTCTTAGGATCATAAACACCGTCGACGTCTTCTTTCTTGCATGATGAGAATACAATCATCAAAAGCGAAAGGAATAATGCAGTCTGTTTCATAATGATATTTTTATTTGTTAATAATATTTATTTTCCGAATCTATATCCTAATGTAATTGAAAACGTATTTAACCTGTCAGTATCAGCATTGTGTCTTTCTCCTGGATGTATGTTGCTATTAAGTACAACTCCGCCTTTGATAGCATTTGTGAGCCCCATACTATAACAGATGTCGAATGTGAATCTGTAGATATCAACTCCAATATTTAACGCCGCTCCCAAGTTCATGAATCTGTAATTCCATTCTTGATACATGCTTTCTATAAAATCGTCGATATTGAAATGCACTATAGGACCTACATTAGCTCTCATGTTGAAATTGTTACGTCCGACAAATTGATAACCTAAATATATAGGCAATGCTATAGAATGGTTTATTGATACTACACCATTTAAATTAATAATGTTAACTGGATCGAACGTAACGCTGCCCTCATAAAGTTCAGAATAATTATACATCAGTTCTGGCTGGATGATAAAGTCTTTTATCATTATCCTGCCGAAAACTCCTAATGTGACATATCCTTTGGGGTAAAGCATCAAATCACCTCTATTGATAGAGAGACTGTTTGCTTTATATCCCAACTTTGGTCCAAATGAAAAATCGGCTTGCGCATTCGATGTTACTGCCATCATTAGGAACAAACCAAGAAATAGAATTACTTTTTTCATATTTTTAAATTTTTAAAGATTAAATTTTCACTCAAAATTATCGAAAAGACCAAAATTAGTCAAGACAAAAAGTTATGCATTTTTATGCATATATGACTTTGCAATTCCACAAAGTATATAACATTGACAAATAGCAATTTATAATTATTTTGGATATAATTTTTCCATATTTTTCCATCAATTTTATTGTCATATTTTCATCTTTCAGATTTCAACAACTATAAACTTTACTCTCTCAACTCTACACTTTTCTTTATATGGGCGTTCCGGCTCCGCCGTCGGGCTTTCCGCTATATCTTTTCTCGCCTTCGCTTCCGCCTCCGTCTCTATCTTCCGTCTCTAAAAGGATGCCGCTTCAATCCCTAACGCATTTGGAGCTACTAATTCTTAGTCGCGAGCCAAAACAATAATTCCTAAATTAGAAAATTCCTTATACCCTTAACTCCCAAAAATCCTCTCGCATAGACGAGAGGAACGCAGAGTTCATTCTTCATTCTTGAGACGCAGCAATTACATATTGTTTATTTTTTATGGTGTAATTGATACGTCTCTACATTCCTCCTAACTCCTCACTCCTAATTCTCTCCGCAAAGTTTATAATTTTATTTAAAAAAAGCAAGTGTTTTTAAAATTTTCGGGGGGGGTAAATGATTGATATATAAACTAATACATCTTTATAATTTATCCCCAACTCCTGATTAAAACCGTTCTATAGGATTATTCTTAGCCCTTTCGTATTCAACAGCTTTTTTCACGAAGTCGTTGTTTGTTGTGGCGTCTCCTATAGTGTGCGACACTTTGTATCTTTTCTGTAATTTGAAGAATCCTTCCTTCGTGGTCTGTATTCTGTCATTGATGACTTCATAAACCATCATTAGTTCTGAAGGTCTTTCTATTGAAAGGAATTTCCATGAATAATGATTTTCTGTATCTGCAATATTTAAGATGAGACCTGGCAGACCGCAGAATTTATACGGTCCGTCGCTGAAAGGAAATTCCGATGTGAACCATGCTTCCCAAGTACGGCCTCCGAAATCGCATATCGCTTTCTGACAGACATAATTATGAATCGTATCTGTTTCGGCGGTTATCTGCCAATTGAAAGCATTGAAAAATTCCTCGTATTCATACATTCCTTGCATATATATATGATCTATCGTGGTGATGTTTTTGCTTGTCATATTCTTAAATATGGAGCACTTGATTGCAGAAGATGGAACATCCGAGAACACCTTACCTATTCTGCCTGTTTTTATCAATTCTTCTGTGAGCCCAGAATCTCCTGCTTTCTTTAACTCCATATTATGTCTATATGTGCCATATCCTCTAAACGAACTCACATCTCGTTTTTTGCCAATTGAAAGCATGTGGTTTTCTGTGCGATAACGATCGAGATGCGCTGTATCTTCTCTAAAAGTCAATTCATACATCACAACATATTCCACTGTGTCATAATAATGATGCTGAGGCTTCCACCATTGAGCGTTAACATTTGCTATGATTGACATAAAAGCTAATAATATCAATGATTTTTTCATAGTGGGTTATTTTTTAAGGTCAACAGACAACTGACAGCAGTCAACAGACCTTGGGGTATTTTACATGGCTAAAAATCACAACTTTAGTCATTTGCCATTCGCCTTTAGACGTAAAAAAGGCTACCCTAAGGTAGCCTTCTTCTTAATTATTTAACTTATAATAAATAGGTATTGTAAATTGTGTTCTTACATTCTTACCATCTTGTTGTCCTGGTGTCCACTTTGGCATTGAAGAAACGACTCTTAATGCTTCGGCATCGCATTCTTTGTCAATGCCTCTCATGACTGCCGCATTGGTGATACTGCCGTCTTTTTCAACGACAAACGAAACAAACACTCTTCCTTCAATCTTGTTGGCTTTCGCTGATTGAGGATACTTGATGTTTTCTTGAATGTATCTCATAATCTCATTTGGTCCGCCTGGATATTGTGGCATCACTTCAGCGACTCTGTAAATAGAGTCTTGGAGATTCAATGCTTCTTTATCATAAACAGGTTGTTCAAGGATAGTCTCTGTTTCAGTAACAGCAGGCTGTTGTTTCTCCTCATTAGGTTTTGTGTTATCACATTGTGTGTTAAGCAAAATCAACAATGCAAATACCGGAAGAGTCAGTAACACCTTGATTACCGAACCCTTTACTTTCTGATTTTTCGTAATCATACTAATTCTTTTTTTGGTTAATAAAAAACTGAAATTATTAGCTATCGTGCTAAAGTCGTAAGCCGTGCACTGCTGTAACAATAGCATCATATAGTTCGATTTTTCGTCTTCATTCTTAATCGCTTCGCTGTCGGCAATGAATTCATGATTGCTCTTCAACTCGTTCTTAATCATTCTAATGAAAGGATTGAACCATTGGAAGGCAATCATTATTTCCATAAGAATGACATCAACGGAATGATGGTTCTTCACATGACTCATCTCGTGTTTTATAATCATTTCATCGAGATTGTCTTTCGGAATGTAAATGTTTTTTAAGAATGAGAAAGGAACGTGACTTTCATTTGTATATATGAAATTAACATTATCAATTGTCTCAATCTTCTTCCCTGCTTTAATCTTATAAATTTTAAAGATATTATAAACAAATTTCATCAGGAAGAAAACCACACCTAATATATATATGTATGAAATTATATCTGTGAAGGATAATGTTTTTGTCTCAACCGGAGCTTTTATCATCGCGTCGCTGTAAAATATCACATCCATTTCCTGTTTAAATGAAGGCATTTCCTGAAACAGCTGTCCTTCAATGCTTATTCTGATGAAAGGAAGCGCGAAAGCGAAAATGGAAATCGTAAGCAAGACGATTCTGTTGAGCTGGAATCTGTTGCTGTTGCGGAATAATAGTTTGTAAGCGAAATATAAAATCATTGTCGCTACAAATGTCAATATCAAATTAGTTATCATAGTTATTTCTTTAAAGCTTTATCAATCATGTTTTTAAGTTCTTCCAATTGCTCTATCGTGAAGCTTTCCTTTTGTGTGAAAGCGGACACCAATTCGCTATAAGAATTGTTAAAATAATTTTTCACTAATCCGCTGAGCGTGTTATGTGAATAATCCGATTTTGAAATCAGAGGATAATATCTGTTTGCCTTGCAGAATGTTTCGTGTGATACGAATCCTTTTTTCTCTAATATTCTAACTATCGTAAGCACTGTGTTGTAAGCTGGTTTCGGTTCTGGGAAGTTTGCCATTATCTCATTCGCAAATCCGCTTTCAATCTTCCAAAGCACTTGCATCACTTGTTCTTCTGCCTTTGTGAGTTCTTTTATATTTTCCATAGAATTATTTTTTAGAATTAACGATACAAATGTATAATATATTTTTTAATTATACAACTATTTTTTTAGTTATAAAGAAAATTTTTTCTAAATAATTTATATCGTAAAAATTAAATCATTATAACTTGGCAAAAAGTATTATTTTTGTAAAGAATATCATTAAGGTCATAATGATATTTTTTTCATTTTAAAAAAAAGATTTAACTTCAAAATATAAACATATATGTCACCGAAAGATAGAGAGTTATACAATTTCTTAAAGCAATATACAACAGAAGAAAGACAGAAACGTTTCGAAGAAGTACTGAACTACAGAACTCGTCACGTCACAGTGGTCTTGGAAGATATTTATCAATCACACAATGCTAGCGCAGTATTGAGAAGCTGCGACATCAACGGTATCCAAGACATTCACGTCATTGAGAACCGCTGGGTTTATAACGTAAATCCAGATATCGTGGTTGGCAGTATCAAATGGCTAGATTTGAAAAAGTATAACGACCAAGATTTCAACACTCCAGAAGCTTTCGACAATCTGCATAAAAAAGGTTACAAAATCGTAGCGACATGTCCTCATCAAAACGACTTCACACCTGAAGAATTGCCTTTAGACGAACCAGTCGCCATCGTATTCGGTACAGAAAAAACAGGTTTAAGTCAATATGCATTGGAACATGCCGACATGTATGTCAAAATACCAATGTTCGGTTTCACAGAGAGTTACAACATCAGCGTATCGGCAGCTTTGATGATGTACACATTGACACAACGTCTGCATAACAGCAATATCGACTGGCATCTGACTGAAGATGAAAAGGACGAGTTAAGGTTGGATTGGAGCAAAAAAAGCATCAAACGCTTTTGGGACTTCGAACATAAATTCAAAGAAATGCACCCTGAATTTTATTAATTAGGAATTAAATAGTAGAGACGTACCAATGTTTCGTGCATATAAACACACATTGATGCGTCTCATATTTTTATAGTTCTATAAACCAGTTCTTCCCCAGGACGAGCAAGTCGCATTCTTTCTCGTTGATTTTCTGATATTTCGTAATACAATCTATCAGCATCAACTTTGAATCCTGCTTTAGCCAAGACTTTAGCATAATCTCTGCCAAACTGACGTACATGGTCGTATTGACCGAAAAGTCGCTGTCTTTCTTTAGGGTCTGTTATTGTTGGATCTTCAAAAGTATCTACATTAGGATTTAATGGAACCATCAATATCGCCCAACCATTAGGTTTCAAGATTCTCTTTATTTCCGAAAAAGCATTATCAACATTATCAACATGTTCCAAGACATGATTACAGATAACGACATCGTATGTGTTATCAGGCAAATCTATTTTTGTTACGTCGAGGTGTAAATCCGCAATTGGCGAATCGAGGTCGGCAGTGGTATAATCCAGATTTTTCAAACTCTTAAATTTCTTTAAGAAAGGCTGCTCAGGAGCAAAGTGCAACACATTTAACTCATCAGTGAAGAAGCCTGTCTTCTCTTTCAGATACAGCCAAAGGAGACGATGACGCTCCAACGACAAGCAGCTAGGACACATACGGTTATCCATAGCTTCACCATAACCATACGGCAAGAACTTACGGAAATGCTTTCCGCACACAGGACATTCGACATTATTTCCCCAATAAAATGGTCTTATAAGAATGCTAAACAAATAGCTGAATCTTATCAAAACCTGTCGAGGAAATATTTTCGTAAGCAGTGATATCAACTTCTTCATCGGCCATTTATTTAGAAACTTCATTATACAATCTCATTATGGTCTCTGTCATCTTCGACCACTCATATTTTTTCTTTTCTTCCACGATGTTGTTTTCAAAAAATTCACATCTGTCGTTATCATAGAAGTCACATATTGCATCTGCAATTTTCACAGGATCAGGCTCAACCACATACCCTACTTTACCGTCAGGAACTATCTCTCTCAATCCGCCTACATCTGTAACAAGCATAGGTTTCTCAAAATGATAAGCAACCTGAGTAACACCACTCTGCGTCGCAGACCTGTATGGCTGCACTACCATATCTGCCAGATTAAAGAAATTCTTAACTTCTTCATCAGGGATGTATTTGTCACAAATAATGACTTTATCATTTATATTATAATTATCTATCATTTGAAGATAAGGCTCCTTCTTATCATAAAATTCTCCTGCTATCACTAGTTTCACAGGATATTCATCCAGACGTTCGTCCGACATTGCTTTCAAGAGCAAATCGAGACCTTTATATTCACGTATCAAACCGAAGAAAAGCAGATAGCTATAATTCTGATCAAAATACAGACTGTTTATTGCAGTCACCTTATCTTCTCTATCGCCATAATGATCATAAAGAGGATGCGGCGAGAAAAGCTTCGGCTTCGACTTCCTATCCAACTTTGAAATATCTTCCAGAACAGATTTGGAAAGAGCCACAAAAGCATCCATCTTCTTCACGAAAAGTGGAGAGAACAATCTGTCAAGCACCGATTTCTCATGAGGCATCATATTATGTACCAAGCCAATGCATCTTATCTTCTTGTTCTTTGACAATATCTTGGCCATCTTGGCATAACATGGAGCGAAAAACGACATCCAATATGCGAATATGACGATATCAGGATTCTTAGCCCTTATCTCTTTAGCTGCCTTAATCCATGTAAAGGGATTTATGGAATTTATCTTTCTTGATATCTTGATATTTTCCGGAGCAGGTGCATCTGAATACTGTGTCTTCCCAGGGAAAAGGAATGAAGGATATTGCAATGTAAAAGTAAACAACTCAACATCAATATCTTCAGCGACAAACTCTGTCGCCAATCTATCGGTGAAAGCCGCAATTCCTCCTCTATATGGATGCGCAGGTCCTACTATTACTATTTTCATATTATGTTTATGTCAATTTTAACGATGATAAAACCTTTTCGATTATATCATTAACTTGTTTTGAAATCTTTAATTTATATATAGTCACGATTCCTATAACCGACAACACTGACGTCCTGACAAAGGAATCCAATATTTGTCCCAGCAATTCCGCCTCAAATAATGATACGATATATTCTGATATGTTTTTTTGCATGATATAATCCAACACGAATAATGCTGTTATTATCAACAATGTATAAAATTCATTATGAGAAAACGGACAAACCTTTATCTTCCAATTTACAAATGCTAATAACAATATGTAATATACGATATAAGAAACCAATGATGCCAAAGCAGCTCCTTCCATTCCCCATATCGGAATAAGTTTGATATTCATGACAATAGCTGTGAATGTCAATATTATTGTAAAGAATAATGAGCTGTAATAATACTTAGAGTAACTCAACACTGTCGCACCTACATTAAGCGAGGTGTTGACGATTTTCACTATTGCCAGTATGAACACCACGAATTTAGCCTCGTCATATACGTTGCCGTTAGGAATCAATGCATAAAGCAGATCTATATTCATCCATATTATGAAGAATATGAATGCTGAAGCCATAAACTGATGCAATGAGACGTTTTTCACCAGTGCATTAACTTCCCTAAGATTCTCATCTTTAAGATTCTGTGATATCTGAGGTCGAGATATTGCTGCCAACGAACGATAAGGTATCTCCACCATACTAGCTATATACACTGCTATTGTATTGACACCAGCCACTGCAAGACCTAGTCTTCCAGAAACGAAGAACGTATTAAGAACCGGCACCAGGTTGCTCGCCAACGATGTAGCTATCAAAAACAAGGTGTAGAATACGAAGTCTCTACGCAACCATTTCGACACATACGATGGCTGTATCTTAAAAGATATTTTTTTAAGAGAGAAAAGATAGATTATATTAAGAATTGTAGCTACACCATAGGTAAGGCACAGACATATCACCATTCCATCGAGGTCTATCACATCGAAAGCAAAGAGAAGATATACCAGCAATGTCATGAGACGTATTCCCACTTCACGGATGAATTTAGGGACTACGATTCGCATCAAGAGATTAGAATTAGTCTCAAAGACAAGCAGATATGTCATAAAGAACGCCATAGGTATGACGAAGTAAATATAATTCACGAACAGCTCCGAGTTTTGGGAGAAGTAATTCTCTATAGGATGTCTAAAGACAATGAAGAGAACTGTGAATATCACGAAACCTATCAAAGGTATTATAACCGACCAGCCGAAGAAGCCATGGTCGCGTTCTTTTTCATCTTTAAAATACGGATAATATCGCATCGCCGACGTGCCCGTTCCTAGTTGAGCCAGTCCTGACAACAAGATGGAGGCATCAACAAGGACTCGTGTCAGTCCTACCTCCTCTGTCGTTAAATATTTGGTAACGACAAAGAAGGTGGTGATGAAACCCACCAACACCCCCAAATAATTCATTACAGTACCTTTAATACTCTGACGGACAACGATACCCATTTATAGTTTAGAGTTTAAAGTTCATTATTTAATTTTATTCAAGATATTCTTGACGAACTTCATTGTCGGGTAGTTATTGTCGTTGAACACATGATAGAGCTCCGACATCAAAGGATAAGCGTTGATGTCTATATGACTATCTTGAACTTTCTGATAGAACACATCTACTGCGATACGGCCTTCGAGTACGACCTTTTCCGATATGCCGCTGTTGAAGAAACCCTTACCTATAAGAAGGCCAAGTGTTCTATTGCGACTCATATCATTGAGAGCGGTGAGTGAGAAATCGCCGAATCCACAATAATTAAACATCGTTATCTCTTTACCGCCAAAGTTTATCAGCAGGCTACGCATCTCGTTGATAGCCTTTGTTATAATAAGTGACCTCATATTAGCCGAGTCATAGTTGGCATCAAGCATTCCTATTATAATGGCATATATATTTTTCAGGATACTTGCATATTCCACTCCGTTGATGTCATTGGAGTAGTCAAAATAAATATTGGTATTTTCAAATATGTCTGCAATATCGTTGAAATGTTCGTTTGTATATGATGCTAGCGTAAAGCCCGTCTCCTGACGATTTATTATCTCTCTGGCGAAAGAAGGTCCTTTCATGGTAAGCAAAGGATTTACGAGGAATGTCTTCACACAATCGTGGATAAGCTTGTCATCCTTACCGAAACCTTTAGCAAGATTTACGATTATAGCTCTTGGATTAAGATATTTCTTGTTATCAAACAGATAACCTACCACAGCAGTAGATGGTATCGCCATAAAGATAACATCGGCATCACCCAATATCTCTATATCCATCGTAGCCTTAAGGTTTCTAGACAACTTAACATTAGGGAAATATTTTATATTAAGTCTTTGTTCATTAATAGACTCCACCACTTCTTGTTCAATAGAAAGCAAAGTAACGTCATACATTCCTTTTCTAGCCAACACATTACCAATTGCCGTTGCTATTGATCCACCACCTACAAAAACTATTTTTTTCATAATTATATTTTTTTAACTATTTCTTTACAAATTTCCTAATCGCAGTACGACCTTCGCCATCTTTTATGTTTATAAAATACAAACCATACGGCAGGTCGCTGACATTTACAACATTTGAATGATTTCTAACATTCATCATTTCCTGTCCGCAACTATTATAAATGACTATTTCATCTACATCTGCACCTGCTATTTGCAAATAGGAACCAACAGGATTAGGATAAACATCGACATCATCACACATCTGATTTTCATCGACACTGATATGATTATAATTGATATAGAAATCAGCGAACGGTCCTACCGCAGGTTTACCTCCAGATTTATATATCAAAGAATCACTATAGAATATCTCAAAAGAACACTCTTCGTCTTCATCTGAATATGCCGCATTGACATAATTCCAGAAAAAGGTAAGAGTATCATCATCAGGAACAGAAACTGTTATTGTTTCATAGCCACCGTTTTCAAGGCCCAATCTTTTCACCACCATACCACGAGTGTCCAAAATTGATATTGAAGGTGAAAGCCAACCATCTTCATCGGAGTCATACAAAGCGAACTTCAAATCATAGGTCGGACCTGTCATAACAGTATCTATCACGGCTTTACTTTTAAGTCCGTTTGCAACGGAATAGATCTTATAATAATTAACACCATTTTTATCCAGCAGGTCATCAAAAGACAGAGACTCACCTGGAGTAGGATCATAATAAGTATAGACAACCGAATTGTTACGCAAAACGACTATAGAATCTATTTTAGAGAGAGCAGCCTCATTGATACAAGAAACAGGAGCATCGAATGTGATTGTATTAACGAATTTTACATCATCGGTTTCATATTTCACATTATCGACTGTCTTAGGCTGTTTGTAATATTGGGCTTTAGGACGCATGTTAAAAATCGCCTCATGTCCGTATGGAAAATCATGATAGGTAAGATAGAAGTTATCTATTGCATAATATCCATTATCGAAACCTTGCCATCCCCAATTGAAATGGAAAAGATTATTTTCATCATAACCAGAACATACATAGGCATGACCTCCATCAGGGCCAAAGGAAGAATAATAAATAGGCTCGCCATTATCCAAACTTTCACGCAACTTGTTTTCCCATTCAGTGATGCCACCTTCAACATAATCCAGATATGTTGAATACAAATCACATTCATAGCGGAAACAATATTTCATTGCAATAGGAACGTTGTGTGAGTAAGCTCCACTTGCTGTCGCTCCATACATCATATCTACGCTTATTCCTGCATGATATTGCAACAATGCCACAGCATCAATTTCTTCTTGAGGACTTGTATAATCCAGAAACTCAGGCATGAGCTCATAAAGATAATTAGTATTACCAAAGTCTGCTTCCAACAGGCCGTATTCACTTTGGTAAGAATAAGAGCCATCACCTATCTGAGGCCATTCCCAATAATTCATGATCTGAGCCATCGCATTAGCGACGCATCCTGATTTCACATGACCTCCGAAACCAGCAGGATCTTCCGGACACATGGAGTTATAGATGTCAGACTGATTCCATGTCGTTGTCACTAAAGGCTTCACCGAATTATTGGTTCTGTTATGAGAAAGTCTTCCTGTTCTTTTCAGGCAATCCCAATCATTTTTAGCATAATCACTTCTTTCAAAATCATTGTCAGCGACATATTCCATCGTTGAAACATAATTGCAGAAAAACGTATTCAGATTAGGATTTATATCTTCACCATTAAAAGTGTTTTCGCCGGAATATCCAAGTATAGGACGCATTCTGTCATCGGCAGAGACTATCACGAAACCTTTTCCTTTGTTTGCAAACACATAAAAAACAGCCTTCCCCTTTTGAGTCATTGATGTATAAGCCAGTTCCAAATCAATGTATTTCAAATCTGTATTCTGTTTCAAAAACAAAGTTCCTAACGACTTGGCTGTCTGAACCTCAACATTTTGAGAAAACAGACTGATGCTCATAAGAATCATCACACAAATAAAAAAGACTTTCTTCATCGTTGTAATATTTAATCGACAAAGATAAGTCTTTTATAATTATTTATCAAGAATTATTTAGTTTAATTCCATAAATTATGCAATTATAACAAGGAACATTTTATTTTTCTATCAGTGTCAGTCTCACCCAATGTTATCTCGACCTTAATATAATGTTCTGGCATCAGCGGATCAATAAGTTCTGGCCATTCCAAAAGGCATAGGCTTCCACCATAAAAATAATCCTCATAGCCGATATCAAAAACCTCTTCCAGGCTTTTTATCCTATAAAAATCGAAATGGAACACAGAGTCGAGTGTTGCGGTCTGATATTCGTTCACAAGGGCGAAAGTCGGGCTGTTGACCTCATCGCCGACGCCCATCTTTGCACAAAGGTTTTTGACAAGAGTTGTCTTTCCTGCCCCCATATTTCCATAGAAAGCTATGATATTAGATTTGTCTCTCCATGAGATCAACAAGTCAGAGACTTTCGACAGCTCTTCAATACTATTGATTTCAAATGTTATATCTTGCATCGTTTTTATATTATTTACTTGTTAGAAAAGCCACCGGCACAAGCATCTCGTTCATAGAGATACCGCCATGTTGGAATGTGTTTTTATAATAATTAACGTAATAGTTATAGTTATTCGGATAAGCGAAGAAGTCATTGGTACGACAGAATACGTAACTTGTACTTACATTGACTTTAGGCAAGAAAATCTTTTCTGGATCACGCACTTCAAAGACTTCTTTAGCATTATATTTCAAGCTCTTGCCATATTTATAACGAAGGTTGGTATTAACAGCCTTATCGCCCAGAATCTTAACAGGATCTTTGACCCAAACGGAACCGTGGTCGGTAGTCACAATCACATCGCATGATTTCTGAGAAATATATTTCATGATGTCGAACAATGACGAATGCTCGAACCAGGAAAGCATCAGAGAACGATATGCCTCTTCATCTGCGGCAAGCTCTCTTATTATCTCCATTTCGGTACGTGCATGAGACAGCATATCCACGAAATTATACACAATGACATTGAGTTTATTCTGCATCAGATTAGACATCTGTTCTGCCAGTTTCTTTCCAGCTGCAAGATTCAGCACCTTGTTATATGAATACTTTATATTCTTGCCGAAACGACGGAGCTGTTCGCCAAGCAACTCTTCTTCATATTGGTTCTTTGTTCCTTCATCTTCTTCATCCACCCAATATTTCGGGAAACGACGGCGAATCTCGAGAGGCATCAAGCCTGCGAAAATAGAGTTTCGTGCATATTGCGTCGTGGTAGGCAGAATACTATAATAAACATCATCGCACTCCGTTCTGAAATAAGGCTCCAGCAAAGTCTGTATCGACTTCCACTGATCATAGCGAAGGTTATCTATAAGGATAAAAAACAAAGGCTTGTCGTTATCATTAAGACGAGGTATGACCTTATCTCTTATAAGTGTATGAGAAAGCGTCGGCTTGTTTACACCGTCAGGCTGAACCCAGCTGACATAATTACGTTCCACATAACGTGAGAAAAGATTGTCGGCTTCCAGTTTCTGCATCGAGAGTATCTCCTTGATACCTTCGTCATTTGACTTCTGCAGCTCGAGTTCCCAACGTGTCAGGTTTTTATAAACATCTATCCATTCATTGTGATTAAGATTGTTGTTTATCTCCATTCCTATCTTACGAAATTCCTGCTGATATTTAGATGTCGATTTCTCATCGACGAGCTGTTTCTGTTCTAGATTTCTTTTCAACGAAAGCAGAATCTGATTAGGATTGACAGGCTTGATGAGATAATCAGCTATCTTGCTTCCGATAGCATCTTCCATAATACTCTCCTCCTCGCTTTTTGTAATCATCACAATAGGAAGATTCGGATATTCCACCTTTATCCTTTCCAACGTCTCCACTCCTGAAATACCAGGCATCTGCTCATCCAAGAAAACAATATCGAAATGTCGCTCTCTAACCAATTCGATGGCTTCCGCCCCGTTGTTAGTCGTAACCACTTCATAACCTTTCTTTTCCAAGAATAATATATGCGGTCTGAGAAGTTCTATCTCATCATCAGCCCAAAGAATGCTTGTCTTAACCATAGTCATTTTTTCTAATTAACAAAAATACAATATTTTTTCTATAAAAAAGTAAAGATTATCTGTTTTGTATTGTTTTTATTAAAATTCGACTTCGCTTTTCTAGAGTAACGAAAACATCTGCCAAAATGTTATCACAAAGAAAAAAAATATTTTCAGTTTTTAACGAATAAAACACAGAATATGGCATCTTACAAATCGGGGCTTTTTACGATATTGTCATAAAAAAAAGACATAAACATCACATCATCCAACGACATTATTTACATACATCAGATTATAAAAAAACACCATAAATCATGTATTTTATGGTGTTTTATGCATATCATTAAAACAGTATCATTTCTTTTCTTTTGATTTGAGAACAAGCAATTTTGCCTCTTCCTGTAATCTGAGTTCTTCTTCTGTCGTTGCTGTTATGACAATACCGTGAGGCTGCGGTACCGTATCATCGTTGACATGTACGAAAGTAGCGAATCCATCGCAGAAGATTCTCTCAGGAGTCTTGTTGCATGTGACTTTTGTATAGACCGTCAAGGTGCTTTTTCCATTGGCGATAACTGTACTTTCGAAAGAAAGAGCGTCACCTGCGTATATAGGATGCAAGAACTCCAGACCGTGGACCTTCAGACATACGATATGCTGAGGATGCAGATATTCTGCCACTGCGATAAAAGAAGTCTCGACAAACCATTCTGCGCATCTGCCTGCAAAAAACGTCCTGTGGTGATTAAGGTCTTCACTCTTGACCAATCTTTGTGATAAAGCTTTTGGTAACATTTTTTTAAATTTTATTATTGATTGTTAATTGCTAATTGCCTTTATAATGTCTCTTGCCATCATAGAGTTTTCTCCCATATCGTGTGCAGCCTTATCGCCTGCTTTTCCGTGAAGATACACTGCCAGCAGAGCTGCTTCTTCAGGAGAATAACGTTGTGCAAGCAACGACAATATCATCCCTGTCAACACATCGCCGCTGCCAGCCGTCGCCATTCCTGGGTTGCCTGTCGAGTTGAAGAAACAGGTTCCATTAGGAAACGTGATAGCGGTATGTGCACCTTTCTGCACTATTATTATCTTATGAATAACAGACATCTTCCTCTGAAGTTCAAGACGTTCATAAGAATCGTAAGTCTTTCCAAACATACGTTCAAACTCTTTAGGATGAGGAGTTAGAATTGTGTTGTCGGGCAAGAACGAGAGCCATGTAGGATTGTCAGCTATGATATTCAACGCATCTGCATCAAGCACCAAAGGCACTGTCGCTTCTTGTATCAACTTTTTCAGAAGCACCACCGTATCTTCTTCTTTTCCCAAGCCAGGACCTATTCCAATAGCAGTATATGGCAAAATATCATTTATCTCTGTACAATGCGACTCTGATTTATCGACATCCGTCATAGCTTCAGGAAGATATATCTGCATAGGAAGCAAGGCATCTTTAGGGAGATGAGCAGTAATGAGTCCGACTCCTGTTCTAAGACAAGCTTCCGCTGAAAGAAGAGCAGCGCCGGTTTTGCCAGCAGATCCTGCTACTAACAGAGCATGTCCATAAGTGCCTTTATGAGAAAATTTTGGACGTCTGCGTAATATCGGCATAGCCATATCCTCTGTCGTATAAAAGTTCATAGAGTCCACATTATCGACAAAATCCTTATGCAGATTTATGTCAAGGACCTCCCACTTCCCAACAAACATATCATTCTCAGGAAACATGAACGCTAGTTTCGGAAATTGGAACGACAAAGTATAATCAGCTTTAACTATAGGCAGCGAACCGTATGATGTGATCTGTGCACAATATTGCTTGTCGGCGAACAGTCCAGAGGGTATATCTATTGCTATTTTTATGGCATTTGTCTTATTTATGGATCGTATCAGCTCCGCGGGAAAGCCTTCGACAGCCTTATTCAAGCCTGAGCCGAATATAGCGTCGATGACAATATCCTTGTCATAAACCGCAGGTATATCATCTTCCGAGAAGACATCATACATAGGGACATCCGTCTCATCTTTAAGTCTGTTGTAATTAACCTCACAGTCGCGGCTCATCTTGTCTGAAAAACGCACCATAAAAACCTGCGGAATTATGCCAGTAAAGAAAAGCATCCTTGCGAGGACAAGGCCATCGCCTCCATTGTTTCCGGTGCCACAAAAAATTTTGACATTGACTTCCTTCGTCTTACAACGTTTCATAAACCATTCATAAACCTTCGACGCTGCACGTTCCATCAGATCGACAGAATCAACAGGTTCGTTCGCAATAGTAAAAGCATCAGCTTCTCTAATCTTTTCAACCGGAAGTATCTTCATTTTTCAGACATTTTGTTTTACAAAGGTATGAAAAAAGGCGAAAGATAAAAGTTTTTTTTGGAGACGAATTTTGGAGACGAATTTTGGAGACGGATTTTGGATTTTGGAGACGGAAGACGGATTTTTAGTTTAAGGCTTAAAGTAAAGACGTATCTTGACTTCAAGCCTTAATCCCAAAATTTATTCAACAACGACTTTCTTTGTCACGTTGCCGTTTGATGTTTCGATGTTGATGAAATATATTCCTGTGTTGTAGGCTGATGTGTTTATCTCAATTTCATTGGAGCTTGCTTCAATTTCTTC
>JAZLAI010000010.1:0-63466 GCA_045613105.1 Bacteroidales bacterium
TAACACATGACACAAGTAACATTCGAACAATTATTAGATGCAGGTTGTCACTTTGGACACTTAAGAAGAAAGTGGAATCCAAACATGGCTCCTTACATCTTCATGGAACGTAATGGTATCCATATTATAGACTTGTATAAAACACAAGCCAAGATTGACGAAGCAGCTAACGCAGTACGTCAATTAGCAAGATCAGGTAAAAAAATCCTCTTCGTTGCAACAAAAAAACAAGCTAAAGACATCGTTGCTGAACTCGTAAAGAAGGTTAACATGCCTTACGTAACAGAACGTTGGCCAGGTGGTATGCTCACCAACTTCTCTACAATCCGTAAAGCTGTCCGTAAAATGGTTAGCATCGATAAGATGATGGCAAGCAGCGCTTACAACAACCTTTCAAAACGCGAAAGATTACAAATCGAACGCGAACGTGAAAAATTGAACAAGAACTTAGGAAGTATCGCTGACCTCAGCCGTCTCCCAAGCGCAGTATTCGTTGTTGACGTTATCAAAGAACATATCGCTATAGCAGAAGCTAGAAAACTTAACATCCCTACTTTCGCTATCGTTGATACAAACTCAAACCCTAACCTCATCGATTTCCCAATCCCAGCTAACGACGACGCTTCAAAATCAATCGAACTCATCATCGGTAAGATGGTTGAAGCTATCGAAGAAGGTTTGACAGAACGTAAAAATTCACGTGATAAAGAAGACATCATCGAAGACGAAATGATGGACGATGAAAACGTAATGGAAAACAAAGGCGAGGAAGAAGAAAAAGAAGAAAGACGTCCTAGAAGACCTCGTAAAGCCGTTAACAAAAAATAAATAAATCTTTAAAACAATTTATTATGAACATTACAGCTGCTCAAGTTAACGAACTTAGACAAATGACAGGCGCCGGCATGATGGATTGCAAAAAAGCTCTCGTAGAATGCAATGGCGATCAACAAGCTGCTATTGACTACCTCCGTAAAAAAGGTCAAAAAATAGCTATGAAAAGAGCTGACCGCGAAGCTACTGAAGGTTGCGTAATTTCAAAAGCAACTGAAGATCACAAATTCGCTGCTGTCATTATGTTAAACTGCGAAACAGACTTCGTTGGTGCTAACGCTGACTTCGTTGGTACAACAAAACAACTCCTCGACTTCGCAATCGAAAACAGAATTAAAGATATCGAAGCTCTCAATGCTGCTACAATCAACGGCATGACACTTGAAGCTATCGTTACAGACCTCACAGCTAAAACAGGTGAAAAAGTTCAAGTTGGTAAATACTTCGCTATCGAAGGTGAATTCGTAACAAACTACAATCACCAAGGCAACAGACTCGCTACTATCGTTGGTTTCAACAAATCATTCGACGGTATCGAAGAAATCGCTCACGAAGTAGCTCTCCAAATCGCTGCTATGGATCCAGTCGCTATCGATGAAAACGACGTTCCTCAAGCAACAAAAGATAACGAATACAATGTCGCTATCGAAAAAACAAAACAAGAACAAATTCAAAAAGCTATCGAAGTCGCTTTGAAAAAAGCAGGTATCAACCCAGCTCACGTTGACACTGATGACCACATCAACTCAAACATGGCTAAAGGTTGGATCACAGAAGAAGACGCTGCTAAAGCTCGCGAAATTAAAGAACAAGTCGCAGCAGAAAAAGCTGGCAGCCTCAATATGACAATGATTGAAAACATTGCTAAAGGCCGTCTCGCAAAATTCTTCAAAGAAAACTGCTTACTCGACCAAGTATCACTCATCGCTGACCCTAAAACAGTTCGCGAATATATCCAATCAGCAGATAAAGAAGCTACAGTTACAGCTTTCAACCGCGTAAAATTAGGATAAGCATTTAGCTTTTTGCTGTCAGCAATCAGCTGCCAGTTATATAAAAGATCCCGATTCATAAATGAGTCGGGATTTTTGCGTCTTGAAGCATATTACTAACCAAAATGTTAGGTTTTTTTATGCATAAAAATGCATAAATTTTTTATTATATTTTTCGTCTTATATTTGATATATTTGCAACCGAATTGTTATAAACAATATGGATTGCAATATTTATTTATGAAAAAAACTTTTACAATATTTATATTACTTCTCATTATTTTAACATCATGTACAAAAACACATAAGACAAATGTCTTCTCTACTAAATTCGAAAAGACAAGACATTTCCTTACAAATAAAGTTGACAGCGCTTTATATCTATTACTTAATATAAAAGATTCTATCAATACATATTACAAAGACCCTTACTTAATAAACGAATACCATATCCTATATGCAGAAGCTCAATTCAAAAACCAAATAAAACAAGAAAACAATTACGAAGTAGCACAAGCAACAAAATTCTACGACAGCCTATTTAACATTTATAAAAAAGACAAGAACCTATCATTCCAAACAGCAAGAGCTCACTATTACAAAGCCGTAGGCGAATCAGAAAAAGACCACATCGTAGAAAGCTGTGAAGATTATCTTACATCTCTTAAAATAATGAAAAACCGCTTCAATGCAAAAGACCTCAACTACGAAAAAAACAGATTCATAGCGCTTATATACACTCGTTTAGGAACTCTATACTCTAACGAATATTATTTCGACATCGCATTGGACTACTACCACAACTCTTACTTCTTCTTTAAATATATCGGCGACACTACATCATACCTTTATTCTTCGGCACGAATCGGTAAATCTTACCAGTCTATAAATGAAATGGAAAACGCTAAGTTCTGGTATAAAAACACCATCTCCGAGGCTTCTGAAAAAAACTATGTTTATTCCGATTACGCCAAAAGAGGTCTCGCTCAGATTTATTTTGACGATGGCGACATCGATACTTCCATCAATATCGTGAAAAACCTTATCAATGTATCTGACGAAAATGAAAAATACGCTTACGAGCATACAATGGCGGGAATGTACCTCGAACTTAACCAACTTGATTCAGCCTTGCATTATGCAAAACAATCATTCTTACACGGCAACAAATCAACAAAACTTATATCAGCCAAAATGATTTATGAGATTTATAAAACAATGGCAGAATCAAGCTTCGACGAATCCTATTTTATGGATAACAAAGTACAACCTAAAGGAAGAGACAACACCGAAATTAAGATTCAAATAGCATCATTATATAACGAATATAAGTCAGAAGCTACAAAAACTAAAAAATATATAACAGCTATATTCTCCATTGTAATAATTCTTGTCATAATAACGATAATCTTCATAAGCGCCATGAGCAAAACAAAGAAAAATCACCAGAAGACTTTAGACAAGAAAAATGAAATAATTAAAGACAACGAATGGAAACTGTCTTTAATTGAAGGCAAAATCAAAAGCTCCAACGAAGAACTGCGTCAAAAAGAAGAAATCATTAAAAACCAAAAGTCAGAAATAGCCAATATAAAAAGCAAAATAGACAATCTTAACAAGGCCAGCCTGGAAGCATATTATAATTCAGACATCTGCATCGAGATATTCAAAAGAATAAAAGAATTAGACACCCACAACCTGAAATCATCGGAATTAAGCACTCTTAACGGCAACGAACTCGTGCTCCTTCTCCACTCTGCTGACACCAATCTCAACAATTTCATCGGCAGACTATCAAACAAATATCCAGATCTGAAAAAAGATGACTTCTACTGCATCTGCCTCCTTCTTCTTAATATAGACAAGTCATTCTTACAATATTTATTAGGCAAAAATCAAAGCAGCATCTGGAGAAGATTGGACAAGGTTTGTAAGATTATGAATATTGAAATGAACGAAAGTCTAATTATTTCATTGATAAAGGAAATATAATAAAGAAAGGTATAAGATAAAATATATTAACATTGAAATTTATATATATGCTAACTATAAAAAAATTATATATATTTGCGTTGATAACAAAAAAAATTCCATTAAATCTTAATCAGTATGAAAAAGTTATTTTTAACATTATTGTTCATTGGTGCGATTTTCACTAATATCGATGCACAAAACAACATTAAGAAAAATGAAAATTCCTTTATCAAAGACAGAATAAGTTTTAACATTGGCGGAGGATATAACTCAAGACCAAGTTATTATGAATATGATAGAATCGTCATGTCTTTTGAAGGTTTGTACGGTTTTAATAATTGGTTAGAAGCAGGTGCATATTTTTCATATCTGACAGAATCTTTTGTCATCACATATTATTGCGAACCAGGAAGAGTAAACGTATTGGATTATGGATTAAAAGGCAGAGCACACATACTTCCACTTATCATAAAACCATCATTCTATATGATTGATATTTATGGCAATTTAGAAGTTGGCGGTCACTCTGTTTTTTACCGCAACAGAATGGGAATGAATATTGATAATAACACACAGTTTTGTGTCAATGCCGGCGGTGGCATAGGATTCAATTTCAACAAATTTTTCGGCATCTTCTACGAATGTAATTATAGCAATATCTACAAATTAAATCATAGATATGGATTTATGTTTAGATTTTAATCAATTCATAATTCATAAATAAAAAACCTCAGAACTTCTATATGAGATTCTGAGGTTTTGAGTTTTTTAATATTCTGAGTTTCTTTATATTTCTTCAGACAAAAAATCTCTTATATAAACATGTTTAATTCCTTGATATGTGTTCTCAAACGAGCGTTCACCTGAAACGACAATCTTAGGATAATTATCCTTTATTTTTAAAAGATTACCAAACTCTCGCTCAATGGTTTCTTGACGAGATAATTCAGCTGACACTTGTACATACATAGTCTCACCATTTCGAGTACAGACAAAATCTATCTCTTCTGACACCATTGTACCTACTTTAACTTCATAACCACAATATAAAAGGTGGTTACAAACTACGTTTTCGATACGTTTCGATCTATCTTGAATCTTATAACCAGCTACTGCATTGCGTATTCCCATATTTTCAAAGAAATACTTCTCTCCTATTTCAAAAAATTTTTTCCCTACAACATCATACCTGCCAATACGATGCACGACAAATGCTTCTGCGAGATAATCAGCATATTCAGAAACTTGATTGGAAGCTAATCTCACATTCTGACTCTTTAAAAAATCGCTTATACTTTTTGATGAAAACAAACTTCCTATATTATCAGCAAGAAAACGTATCAGCTGCTCCAAAAAAATCGTATTACGAATGTTTTTCCTTTGAATGACATCTCTTAACACTATAGTCGAATATACACTCTTAACATACTCCATCACAATCTGCTCTTCCATAGGAATATTTATAAGATACGGCAGACCGCCAAAATGAATATATTTCTCCAATGACTCATCATCGTTATCAAGTTTGTGAAACTGCAAAAATTCCATATAAGAAAGACTATATATCTTAAACTCAACATATCGTCCTCCTAACTCATTCGCCAATTCACTCGATAACATTTTTGAATTACTTCCTGTTATGTAAATATCATTATTATCGTTCAAAGCCAAAGATCGTATTGCCAGATGAAAATCCTCAATTTCCTGAATTTCATCTATAAAAATATAGTTTCTCCGCTCTTCCAACAATCTATCTTTTATATATGAATATAAATCACTACAAGTGCGAATAAAATCAAAATCCAGATCTTCCTTATTGATATATATAATGTTAGCATTAGACTCTTCCGAATTGATCAAATTTATCAATTGATAAAGAATATAACTCTTACCAACCCGACGATGACCAACCATAACCTTGATGGTGTTTGTACGCATAAAAGGTTTGATTCGATTGATATAACTATCTCTATTATATATCACACTTGGGATTTTCATAATTTTAAATATACTTTAAACACAACGCAAATATAATAAAAGTTTTAAATATACTTTAAACTTTTTACAAAATAACAAATAATCTTAATCAATTCATAATTCATAAATAAAAAACCTCAGAACTTCTATATGAGATTCTGAGGTTTTGAGTTTTTTATATTTGAAAAGTCTGTTGTCTGTTGACTTTAAATTATTTCTTGCTCCAAGTTGTTCCTTCTTTTCCGTCTTTCAAGACAATGTCTAAAGAAGCGAGTTTGTCGCGGATGATATCGCTGGTTGCCCAGTCTTTCTTAGCGCGAGCTTCTTTTCTGATGTCGATGATTGTCTCCATCAAGCCGTCAACCAAACCGTCGTCGCCGCCTGCTTCAGTATCCAATAAACCCAAGATGTCGAATACGAATGATTGGAACAATTGTTTTAACAATTCCAACTCCTGAGCGTTAATTTTTGCATTGCCGTCTTTAACTGTGTTAACGACTCTGACGGCTTCGAACAAGTTAGCAATTACGACAGGGCTGTTGAAGTCATCGTTCATTGCTTCGTAGCAAGCGTCCATGATTTTTTGTACGCCTAACTCTTCAGCGCCTTCTGTAGCGGAGAGGCTCTTAACGATTTTAGCAGCTTCCATCAATCGTTTGTAGCCTTTTTCAGCAGCCTGTAATGCTTCGTTAGAGAAATCGACCGTGCTGCGATATTGAGCTTGAAGCACAAAGAAACGTATCGTCATTGGTGGATAAGGACGTTCCAAAAGTGGGTGGTTGCCAGCGAAGAAGTCTTCGAGTGACATTGCATTGCCGAGAGACTTACCCATCTTCTGACCGTTGAGTGTAATCATATTGTTGTGCATCCAATATTTGACAGGTTGTTTGCCGCCGTTGAATGCCATTGACTGAGCTATTTCTGATTCGTGGTGAGGGAAGAGCAAGTCCATGCCGCCGCCGTGGATGTCGAATTGTTCGCCGAGGTATTTGCAGCTCATTGCTGAACATTCAGCGTGCCATCCTGGGAAGCCTTCGCCCCATGGTGAGTTCCAGCGCATGATGTGTTTTGGCTCGGCTTTCTTCCACAATGCGAAATCGGCGCCGTTTCTCTTCTCGAGCTGACCGGCGAGTTCGCGAGTGTTGTTGAGAAGTTCTTCCACATTACGTCCTGAAAGAATGCCGTAACGGAAGTCTTTGTTATATTTTTCAATATCGAAATAAACAGAACCATTTGATTCGTAAGCATAACCAGCGTCGAGGATTTTCTGAATCATCTCGATTTGTTCGATGATATGACCTGAAGCGTGTGGCTCGATTGATGGACGCAACACATTGAGTTTGTCCATACTTACATGGTATCTGTCTTTATAATATTGAGCCACTTCCATTGGTTCGAGGTTTTCCAGACGTGCTTTCTTTGCGATCTTGTCTTCTCCTTCATCGGCATCATGTTCGAGATGACCTACGTCGGTGATGTTACGTACATAACGAACCTTATAACCGAGATGTTTGAGATAACGGAACACAAGGTCAAATGTGATTGCTGGACGGGCATGGCCTAAATGAGCGTCACCATATACAGTAGGGCCACACACATACATTCCGACATGAGGAGCATTGAGAGGCTTGAATAACTCTTTAGAACGAGTCAAGCTGTTGTATATAAAAAGATTATTTTCCATTGTTTTTAGAATTTCAATATTATGCAAAGGTACAATTTATTTCATTTAGAAAGATATAAATTAAGTATAAAATTGATGTTATTTTTTCTCTAAAAATTATTCATTTTTTAAATATATTTGTTTACATTTGCGAATCGAATAAACAGAATTAAGAATTAATTAACACATATTATTATGTATAATAAATTTCAAGAATATCTACAAAAAGAATTAGCTCAGATTGAAGCTGATGGTTTGTATAAAAATGAACGTATTATTGAAAGCGCACAAGGTGCAGAAATAATTGTCAAAGGCAAGAAATGCTTAAACTTCTGCGCTAACAACTACCTCGGCTTAGCCGATAATCCACAACTTATCGAAGCAGCTAAGAAAGGCATGGACGCTCGCGGCTTCGGCATGTCATCAGTTCGTTTCATCTGCGGATGTCAAGACTTACACAAAGAATTAGAAGCTAAGATTTCTGAGTTCTTCGGCACAGAAGACACTATTTTATATGCTGCATGTTTCGACGCTAACGGAGGTGTATTTGAACCATTATTAGGACCAGAAGATGCTATCATTTCTGATGCATTAAACCATGCTTCTATCATAGATGGCGTTCGTCTCTGCAAGGCTCAACGTTTCCGCTATGCCAACGCTGACATGGCTGACCTTGAAGCACAGCTACAAGCTGCTAAAGACTGTCGTTTCAAATTGATCGTCACCGACGGTGTATTCTCAATGGACGGCAACGTTTGTCCTTTGGACAAGATCTACGAACTTGCACAGAAATATGACGCTATGGTCATGGTTGACGAAAGTCACTCAGCAGGTGTTGTCGGTGTGACAGGTCGTGGCGTGACAGAACGCTTCAACCTCAAAGGCCAGATTGAAATCATCACAGGCACACTCGGCAAGGCATTCGGTGGCGCGATGGGCGGTTTCACAACAGGCAAAAAAGAAATCATCGATATGTTACGTCAACGCTCACGTCCTTACTTATTCTCCAACTCAATGGCACCAGGCTTAGTAGCAGCCGGCATCCGTATGTTCGAGATGATGAGCGAGACAAATGAACTTCAAGACAAGTTACACGCCAACACAGAATATTTCATCAGAGAAATGGTAGCTAAAGGATTCGACTGCAAGCCATCAGAATCAGCTATCTGTGCAGTGATGTTATACGATGCTCCTCTCTCACAGAAATTCGCAGCACGTATGCAAGACGAAGGCATCTTCGTGACAGGTTTCTACTATCCTGTAGTTCCAAAAGGTCAAGCACGTATCAGAGTACAAATCTCCGCAGCACACGAAAAAGAACATCTCGACAAATGTATCAACGCTTTCGTCAAGATCGGTCAAGAATTAGGAGTTATAAAATAATCAATCCTGGCAGGGATATATATTTATCTCTGCCATTTTAATTTCCTTGTTATGAAAAAGATATTAATAGTAGGTTCCGGCGGACAAATCGGAACAGAGTTAGTAAAGAAACTTCGCGGCATATACGGCAATGAAAACGTAGTAGCAAGCGACTTACGACAACTCACTGGCGAGATAGCCGAAAACGGTCCTTTTGAAAGAATAGACTCCACCAATATGATGCAGATCATTGAGGTCGTCAAGAAATATAACATCGACACCATATACAACCTCGCAGCAATCTTATCGGCTACTGCAGAACTTAATCCTATGTTAGGTTGGAATGTCGGTATAGGCAGCTTGGTCAACTGTCTCGAAGTAGCACGCGTATTCGGTTGTGCAGTCTTCACACCATCTTCAATAGGTGCCTTCGGTCCTAACACGCCAAAAGACATGACACCTCAAGACACCATACAACGCCCTAACACAATATACGGTGTCACCAAAGTCACTGGCGAGTTATTGAGCGACTACTACTTCACACGTTTCGGTGTCGATACACGTTCTGTACGTTTCCCAGGTTTGATATCCAACCTCACATTGCCAGGCGGCGGCACGACAGACTACGCAGTGGAAATCTATTACTCAGCTGTCAAAGGCGAGAAATTCATCTGCCCTCTCGAGAAAGGTACATTTATGGACATGATGTATATGCCTGACGCTTTAGACGCTATGGTTGACATCATGGAAGCAGACCCAAGCAAGCTTATACACCGCAACTCATTCAACGTTACAGCAATGAGTTTCGACCCTGAAATTCTATACAACACAATAAAGAAATATATCCCTACCTTTGAAATGGAATATAAGCCAGAACCAATCAAACAAGCCATAGCCAACTCCTGGCCTAACAGCCTTGACGACAGCTGCGCCCGTAACGAATGGGGCTGGAATCCTAAATACGACCTCGATAAGATGAGCGTCGATATGATTGAAACATTAAGAAAAAAAATGGGACTTTAAAGTCCCATTTTTTATTTCTTTTCTTTTATCCAAGTCTGCGATCTTCCGACCCAGCCTCGTTTGTCGAGAGAGCCTCGTAATGTGATGGTGTTGTCTTCCTTGTTATAGGAAATCTTAGCATAATAAGTCTTCTTTGACTCTGGCTCATAAATAGTGCCATTCATCAACATACCATCTTTGCCTTCCATATCCTTTACGATAACCAATCCTTTATTTGGACTGTCTGGATTTTCAACACCATTCTTAAAAGCCTTGATGATCTGTCCGTAATAAAGACCATTGTCACCTTGATAAATATTCACAAGTGCTTTGACTGCGCCTGTCTCGTCATCTACAGTGTACCATTCACCGACGATTTTGTCAATCTGAGCCGATACAAACATCGAGCTAAAAACTAATGCGAATAATAAAAAACACTTTTTCATAATGCTTAAATTTTAAGTTATACAATAAATTTTAATTCCTCACTTCACCCACGTCTGCGACCTTCCGATCCAGCCACGCTTATCTAAAGATCCTCGCAATGTGATAGTGTTATCTTCTTTGTTATAATAAATCTTTCCGTAATAATCTTTCATTCCTTCAGGTTCATATATGATACCGTTCTTCAACATTCCGTCAACGGCCTCCATATCTTTAATGACGACCATATTTTCAAAGCCAGTGTCTTTCAACTCCTGCCCTTTCCAGAATACCTTTATTATCTTTCCGTAATAAAGGCCATTATCGCCACGATAGAACTCAACTATACCTTTAGTCTCGCCAGTAACGTCATCGACAGTACGCCATTCACCTAAGATTTTCTCAACCTGTGCATGGGCTAAAACCGATACGAAAAGCATTGATATTAATATAAGGCATTTCTTCATAACATTCTATAAATTCAATTTACACGGCACTAAAACGCGTCTTTATATGATTTGTATCAATCTTCAATAAGATTCTCTATCACCTCAGGATAGTACTTATATTCCAATGTATGGATCTTGGCTGCAAGACTATCTGGGGTTTCACCTTCTTCCAAAGCAACCTTAGCTTGAAATATTATATCACCGCTATCGTAATGTTCATTTACATAATGTATAGTGATGCCCGAATATTCTTCCTTTGCTGCTACGACAGCCTCATGTACATGTTCTCCATAAAATCCTTTTCCGCCGTATTTAGGCAACAATGCAGGATGAATGTTGATGATCTTATTAGGGAAGGCATCTACTAGATGTTGAGGAACGAGCCAAAGAAAACCTGCCAAAACAATCAGGTCTATGTTTTGGTCTAAAAGTTCTTTGCTGAAGTCATCACTTTTAAACTCAGCCCTACTTATGATTCTACAAGGGATGCCTAAATTTTTAGCTCTCTCAATAGCGTAGGCATTAGGATTATTACATATCACATTAGCTATTTCCACCTCTGGATTTTCCGCAAAATATTCAGCAATTCTTTGCAAGTTGGTACCTCCACCAGATACAAATATAGATAATCTTTTCATGATTTTTTATTTATAAAGATTTTTCACAAAGATAAAAAAAGTTTTGAAATTAACAATTAGCAATTAAACAACACATACACCTCGCCCTCATCCCCATCCTCCGCCTCCATTCTCAGTCTCCATCATCCGCCTCCATTCTCCGTCTCCATCCTCCGCCTCCATCATCCGCCTCCATTCTCCGCCTCCATCATCCGCCTCCATCATCCGCCTCCATTCTCCATTTCATGTTCCTTATAAACAAAAAAATCACCGATTTCTCGGTGATTTTTTTTAACTAGAGTCACTTCTTATTAGTCTCTCTTTCTCATAGCGTATGCAACTCCCATACCTGCGAGCAATAATAAACCACTGCCTATTGGAGCTGACTGGTGATCAGTTTGACCATAAGCTGGCATTGCGAGAAGGCTTTGCTGACGATCCTGATTTTCCACGTTGCTGTATGAGAAGAATGAATCAGACTGAGCGTTTGCGTTGAATGCAAATGCTGCAATGATTGATACTGTTACTAAGAATTTCTTCATTTTTCTATTTTTCCTTATTTTTTGCTTCAAGCCTTGAGTCATGAGTCATGAGCCTAGGCTCACCACTCATAACTCAATGCTCATCGCTAGATTAATCAATTATAATTTTTTGTACTTTAACATTGTTTTCATCTAACATTTGGATGATGTAAGCACCACCTTGGAATGCTGATGTTGAGATTCTTGCTGATTCATATACGTTGTATTCAGCTACTGGGCGACCTAACATATCGTAGATCTTAACGATTGCGTTGCCATCAACATTATTGAATACCAACTCATCGTTGTTGATGAATACGAAGCTGTCGCTGCTGTTTGTATTAGCGTTTTCTGACAATCTGATGATGAAACGAGCTGCGTTGTCGTTTGTTGTAGCCATGAATGTATAGTCTTCCATCAACAAGTTTGTTTCAACACCTGTGAGACGGTCAACGAGTGTCATTGTGCTAAATTCACAGTCTTGAGCTTCAACACCGATTGTGTATGTACCCATTGTAGCAGCTTTGAATGAAACAGGGATTTCTGTTACGTCTTGGCTCATCATAGCGATAGCGTAGTTAACACCTTCTACTGGTACATATACCATTGGGATTTCATTGTTACGATGGTTGATCTTATCGAGACCTAAACCTTCGTTGAATGAAACGTAAGCTATGTCGCTATATTTTTCGTTAGAAACGTTGATTGCTAACTGACCGTTATTTGACTTAGCTTCTCTTGTTGCTTTAGGATTGATTGTTAAAGTTGTTTCAGATGCAACTTTCACCAAAGCACCTTGACAAGCTGAAATAGTTGCTGATGCAGTATTTGAAGTAAAGCCACCATCTTGGTTAAGGACATAGAAACCACTTGCGAGGGCTTCTTGATTAGTGAAGTTAGCTAATGTAATGTCATGTGTGAATGGGTTACCGATAAGGTTAAAGCCAGCAAAACTTCCTTGTGTTGATGTATATGAAAGTGTAATTTCTTTAGCTGCTGCATTAAGATCACCTGTAAATGACAATTCTGTATCTGCTGTATTAGCATAGATATAACCTCTGCCTAATGTAATATCACCAAATTGACCATCAGTTGCTTTATGGTTCATCCAATATGTAGTAGCTTCATCGTAACGATATAATTCATATGATCCAGTTGCGAGATTGTGTTCGTCAATATTGCTGAATGGCATTGCAATTGTGTACCAACCATCTTGTGCTGCACCTTTAATATCTTTCATAAGAGTTACATTTGTTAAACCGTTATGGAAGAGTTGACCACCTTCTGATAATTTGAATGATACATAACCATTGAAAGTAGCTTCTTTCATAAGTGTTACAGAAGCAGGAGCTTGCTCATCAAGATAAACGTTTTCATTGATTGTACCGCCAGTAATAGCAATAGATGAATTTTCATCCCATGAACCGCCTGCACCTGCAATTGTGAAATAAATTGCTGAAGAAACTTGATCAAGTGCAGATGTACCTTCAACGTATGCTTTAGCAGTTGACTTGATTTCACCACCTGTAATTGTCAATTGACCGTTAACAGTATTTTTACCTGGATTTTGTACCCAGATTGCGCAGTAACCTTCAATTTTACCACCATTGATTGTTACACTATTTTCATATTGTGTACTGTTACAGAACTGACGAATAGCGCTTGTATTATAGTTATATAAATGACCTCCATTGATTACTAAGATTGCATTACCTGTTGTACTATTGTTATCAATTGGATATTTAGCATGACCACTAAGGTTAGCAATTGTAATATAACCACCGTTTACTGTAAGTGTACCAGCATTAGATATTGTGTAGTTACCTTTACCATATGAATTATCAGCAGCACCTGTGTAATTATAGTTTATAACACCATTTTCTTCTTCACATCTGCTAACACCATCATTGATTGTAAGAGTACCTTTATTGGTGATCATTGCTTCATTTTGAGTTGTGCTTGTATAAGAGATTGTCTTACCATTCAAATCTAAAACAACTTCTTTACCAGCAGGAATTGTAAGGGTTTCTGTCAACTCAGCATTAGCAATCATTGTAATTGTTTCACCGTTTTGAACTTCTGAGATAGCTTCTGTAAGAGTTGCGTATTGTGTGCCACCTATTACAGCAACACCTGTTGCTTTTACAACACCGTATGTGCCGTTTTCGTTTTTACTCCAAATGTAACCTTCTGGAAGTTCATTTGCGTTTGCAAATGCTTCTGTAGCTGTGATGCTACCGCTTGCGAGGATAGTTTCAAGTGTACTGCCACCACCAACGCGGAGAATGCCATCGATAACCCAAGTTTGTGTTTCTGTACCAGTGTATTCCATTTTACCACCATTGAATGTGATGTTCATGCATTTTTCACCGTTTACATAGCTTGTTGGTACAGGACCATACACGCGTACTGGGTTAAGATCACTGTTGATTGTACCGCCATTAATTGTAAAGCTTAATACATCGTAAACAGCATTTGATTGTTGAATGAATACACCGTCCCATACTGCATCGATGATACCACCATTCATTACGAATGAAGAAGCAACTTTTTTGTGACCATCTGCACTTGAAGATGCTACACGTACAGCACCGTCGCTTGAAACGATTTTACCGCCATTCATAACGAACTCAGTTGCATTTTGGTATTCTGTGCCCCATGAGTTAGGACGAGCATCAACTGCATAACCGATGTTCCATGAATCTCCAGTAAGTTCAATTGTACCAGATTCAAGAGTTAATTTACCTTTAAGATCAATAGTCCAACCAACATTTGAAGAACCTTGAGCGTATGTCAATTTACCTGTAGCACTTTCGCTTGAATCTTTTATTGTAAGGTTTGCATTGTTTTCTACATATACAAGAGTTGATTGACTTGCGTTACATACACCGCTTATTGTCTTGCCGTTGAGATCGAGGGTGATTGTCTTACCAGCTATAGTAACTTTGTTTGCTAATTCTACATCAGCAATCATAACGATTGTGTTATTGTTTGCTGCTGCGATAGCGTCTGCTAATGTTTCATAATATTCATCACCTATTTTAGCTACTTTGCCGTATGATGGGTCAGCTACAACACCGTATGTGCCGTCACCATTAGCTACACAAACAAAACCTTCAGCGCAGTAGTATGAAACATTTTCAGAGAATGTACCGCCTGTGATGAAACCAGTTGATCCAGAATAAACTGTACCAATAAACTCACCGCCTTCTACACTGATGTTTTCTGATGTTTTAGGGAAGAAGCATAATGAATAGCCACCATCTCCAGCTTCAATCTTACCACCTGAAATAGTTGTATAAGCTGCATTGTTATCCATGTGAATTTGGATAGCTCTCTTTGCTCCATAGATATAACCGCCGTTTACTACCAAAGTATTCTTGCAAGCTGTTCCGTTATTGAATTGACGGATTGCCATATAATCTGAATAAACTGTACCACCATTGATAGTTACTGTAATATCACCGAGATTACCGTTTGTGAGGATGTCGATAGCAAATGGGTAAATTCCACTACCATCAGCTTTGACAGTCTTGTTTTCAACAATACCTCCATTAACTGTAAGAGTTGATGATGGTTCAACAGAAATTGTAGATACTGTTACGTTGCTTGCTGTTTGGTCAGTATTAGCGTAAGTTAACTTGCCACCAGTCTTAGAATCGTTAATGATCAATGTACCACCTTTAACAGTAATCATATCTTCACCTGGAACATTTGAAGTGTAAGAAACAACTTTACCGTTTAAATCTAATGTAACGACTTTGCCGGCTTCAACAACGTAAGGAACTAAGAGTGTTACTTCATTACCTTCTGCTGCAAGAGCTCCTTCAAGAGTTGCGTAGTAAGTATTTTCAATACGTGCTTGAACTGGTTTACCTGTATCAAAGCTTGCACCGATGATAGATGTTGCGCCTTCTACATTTTCAAATTCTACATTAGTAATTGTAGATGCTGAGCCTAATGAACCTGCAACTATACCAACACGGCTATCGTTACAGTTCAATGTAACGTTCTTAACAGAACAACCATTAAGAGTTTGACCTGAAATAATACCAGCAATACCACCGACACTCTTTTCACCGCCAACTTCCAATGAAACATTCAAATTTGAAACACTAAAGTTTGAGTAGTTTGCTGTGAGTCCGCCATTCATTTGAATGTCAGAAATGACACCACCAACAGTCATTTGACCTTTAATATAAGAACCTTCTGTACCTTCAACTTTAAGATTGCTTGCATCAACACAACGTCTTGTATAAGCAAGGACACCAGATGTGTAGTGACCACCTTCAATTTTAATATTACCACAAACAGTAACATTTGACACATTAGTGTAATATGGATAAGCTATAGCTGCTGATACAATATGACCTGTTGTTGAAATTGTTACATTTTCGATTGTAAGGTTCTTGATAATATTTTGATTATCTTTATCTGTTCCTTCTGTTATACTGAAGAGACCTGCATAAGCATAACCGTCGCTATCGATAGTTGGGTTAGTGATAGTAAGATTTTGAATCTTATAAGTCTTACCGTCAAAATTACCCATGAAACCATGGTCTGCTGTAGCTGAACCGATACCAACCCAATTTACACCTGCCATATCAATGTCAGCTGCCAATTCAATGTATTGACCATCAAAATAGTTTTCACCACTATTAACTTGATCACGGAAGAATACGAGATCTTCCAAACTTGAAATCAAATATGGATTTTCTTCTGTACCTGCACCTGAGAGACCTTCTTTTTCTTCAACACCGTATGTGCCATCAGCGTTTTCTACGAATTCATAACCTTCAGCTAAAAGAGATGCGCTAGTTCCATTTACCGCTGCTTGTGTAAATGTACCGCCAGTGATACAACCCTTAACACCTTCTTTATTAACATTTGCTGCACCAATTTTTGTTGCGAATTTACCGCCTGTAATTGATACATTTACAACATTAGTTCCATTTGTAATATATACTGATGAACCATCATTAGCTTGTGGTTCAAATTCACCACCTTTAATTGTTAATGACGATGAACCACTGCCGAGACCTTGCATCCATACTTGACCAATGAATTTACCTCCATTGATCACGATTTCTCCACCTGCTGTGAAGTCACGTAATGAACGGAACTGAGTAGATTTGATTGTACCACCATTAATAGTAACTTTACCAGCATAGTTTTGGATTGGAATATTTGTATCAAAGTCATTGTCAGCTGTACCTAAATGTTCCAATGTACCATTTTCAACAATAAGCTCACCTTTATTATTAATGATGTATGAACCCCAAACATCACCACCACCATTGCTTAAATCTTTGAATTTAATTATACCTTCACCTTTGATAGTAAGTTTACCGTTATTATCAAACATTGAATAAGAAACTGTACATTCTTTTTCTTGGCTAACTGTCTTGCCATTCAAATCTAAAACAACTTCTTTACCAGCAGGAATTGTAAGGGTTTCTGTCAACTCAGCATCAGCAATCATTGTGATTGTTTGGTCGTTTGTTGCTGCGGCAACAGCGTCTTCGAAAGTTTTATAATATGTGTCAACGATGCGAGCTTCAACTGCATCACCATCTTTGTAAGTAGCACCAATGATAGCTGTTGCACCAGTTACGTCAGCAAATGTTACATTAGAAATAGTAGATACATCTCCCCAAGAACCAGATACGATACCAACACGAACATCACTGCAGGTCAATGTAACATTATTTACTAAAGCACCATTGAGAGTCTGTTTACAAATGATACCGCTGATACCACCAACATGCATTGTACCGCTAACAGTTACACCTTCAGCGCTGAAGTTTTTATAATCTGCGATGAGACCACCATTAGTTTGAATGTCAGAAATTACACCACCGACAGTTTTATTACCTTTAATATAAGAACCTTCTGTACCTTCAACTTTAAGATTGCTTGCATTCACACAACGTCTTGTATATGCAAGTACGCCAGATGTATAGTCACCACCAGTAATATTGATATTTCCGCAAACCTTAACATTATCTACAATAGTGTAGTAAGGATAAGCGATAGCTGCAGATACGATGTGACCTGTTGTTGTAATTGTAACATTTTCAATTGTAAGGTTCTTGATAATATTTTGATTATCTTTATCTGTTCCTTCTGTTACAGCGAAGAGACCTGCATAAGCATAACCGTCGCTATCGAGAGCTGGGTTAGTGATAGTAAGATTTTGGATCTTATAATTATTATTATTACCGTCAAAATTACCCATGAATCCGTGGTCTGCTGTTGCTGAACCAATACCAACCCAATTTACACCTGCCATATCAATGTTAGCTGCCAATTTAATGTATTTACCAGCATAATAGTTTTCACCACTATTAACTTGATCGCGGAAGAATACGAGATCTTCTAAACTTGAGATTAAGTATGGACTAGCTTCTGTACCTTCACCAGCGAGAGATTGTTCTTCAACACTATATGTACCATTTACTAATTGTAAAACATAACCTGCAGGAACATTGCTTGTCAAGACTTCTGAGCCGTCTTTCAATGCTGCTGCTGCGATGCTAACTTCAACTGGCCATTCTGTTGAACCTGCTGTTACAGTAAGATATACGTTTCCTTTAATGTTAGCGTTTCCCGTTACTGTCAAAGTACCAGTATTAGCGTTTTTGCTTGGATCTTGCATCCAGATAGATTTGTTTACACCTTCAATTGTACCGCCATTAACTGTCAAGATATTTTGAGCTTCAATGCCATTGAGGAATTGACGGATTGCACGGTAAGGAGATTTTATTGTACCGCCATTAACGATTGTTTCAGCGTATGTACCTTTACCATTTGTAAGGTTGTCGATAGCGTATGCCATGTCTGTACCTCCAAGATGCTCTATAGTACCATTTTCTATTATAAGTTTGCCACCAGGGTTATTAGCGACAACTGCTGAATATCTATTCCAATCGCTATCTATAGTTGCAAGCAAAGTCATCTTACCAGTTTTCTCTGCTGAACTATCTTTGATTGTCAATGTACCACGATTGTCTATAATACTGAAATTCTTAGATGTATTATCAGTACCTGCTATTGTCTTGCCGTTAAGATCCAATGTAACAGTTTTACCTGCTGGGATTGTAAGCATTTCTGATATTGCAATATCATTTAATATTGTTACAGTTTGGTTATCAGCAGCAGCGATAGCTTCTTTAAGAGTGCTATATCTTGTTGTACCAATCATAGCGACAGCACCATCTACTAAAGAATCTTTGTTAATAGAACCATCACTATTAAGTTCTGTATAATATGATTCAACTTCAACAGCAGCACCATCTACTTTAGGAGCTGTCAAGCCTTCTCCCCAATAGTTAGCGTCAGCATTAACTGTTGAGCCAGCCACTGTACCTGTAATGTGATTTTGACCTTCTGGTACAATTACAATGTTATCTGTCATTGTTAATTCAATACCTTCAGCTGCATTTGCACGAATTTCTACTGCCATTTCTTCAGCTGATTTTAAAGTACAATCAGTAATGCTAATAACTGGGCTTACAGAAGCACTTCCGTTTTCACCAGTTCTTAAAGCATAACCTTTAACATCGATATCACATTCTGATACTACAATATTACCAGTTGAATTGTTGATATTGATACCATTCTTTGATTTTACTTCAGTGTTAGATATTGTGATATTCTCAATACCTTTTGCTTGAAGCAAGCTGTGCATTGTATTATCAACTTTACAATTTGTTACAGCAAGGTTCTTGTCACCACCTGTATATGACTTAACAGCAACTTTAGCTTGAGCGCTACCTGTGAATGTACAATTGTCAACTGTTACATTACATGTATAGCGAGTGTTATTACTGCCGTCACCAAGGTTGATACATGCATCAGTAGAAATTCCATTAGCATTGAAATCAACATTTTTGATTGTAAGACCAGCACTCAACAATGTAGCACTTTTACCATCAACGATAATGTGACCGTTTAATTTTTTGCCATTACCATCAATAGTAATTTTAGTGTTAGCTTTTTGTGTAACTGTTAAGTTAGCTGTAATGTCATCATTAAAAGTGATAGTTTGACCGTCTGTAGCATTATTGATAGCATTTTGGATTGTTGTAGCGTCAACATAAGTTGTTACAACAGCATCATCTAAATCGTCAACATCATAATTGTATCCATCAACTTCAGTGAATTCTGATGCTAAAGCTTTATCTATATTTTCACTTAAGCCAAGTTGTAATTCAACAGTTAAACCAGGATTTGCATTTTGGATTGATTCTGGAATATAAATACCACAGATGAAATCACCAACTGAAGTACATATATCTGTATATTTAAAATCAAAACCTGCAGCTGTTATAACTGGATATGTTACTCCTTTTTCAATTGTAAAATCATCAAGAGGAATAACAACCCATTCATTAAATGATGGATAATAACCTGCCAAATAACATCCTTCTGCTGTCAATGTTTGACCATTAAATCCTGCTAATGTAATAAAGAAGTCTGTAGTATAATTAGCATACGCATTGCTTGCAGCTTCTTCAGCAGAATCCTTAGCGATGAATTCCATTGCAATTTGTAAATCGAATGGATTTGTTGCAGTAGTGAGACCACTTCCACCAATGAGATCATATTTATAATATGAATCTACATTAACATTAATTGCGCCCAAGTTCTTCACTTCAGCGTTTGGAAGAGCACCTCCATTTCGTTGAGCACATAAATGCCCAAAGTTCATTGCACCAAATAGCACAAGAACCATCATTCTTAATAGAAATTTGTTTTTCATGTAAATGAATTAATTTAATTGATTTTTAATGATTTATTATTATTTATTTAACTTATTTATTACTAATATATACTTCTACTTACAAGCTACAAAATTACATCTTTTTTTAAGATAGTTAATAAAAATTAATAGTTTTTTTAAAAAAAATTAAAGACAAAATGGACACTTCGGGGGGGGGGGGGGGGAGTTTTGAACCGTTAAGCCATTGAACTTAGAGCCATTGAGCCGTTGAACTTTGGACCTTAAACCAAATAAATTTCATCCATCAATCCATCTTTCTGATACCTTATTAATATTAATACATTTCAGAGAGTGTTGATGACAATTAAAAAAAAATCACCGAGACTTCGGTGATTTTTTTTAATCAATCCACATTGTCGTGGAGGTATGAATTATTTTCCTTTATCTGATATCCTTTACTATAGGAATATTTTGACAGTTCCTGTTCTTCTTTATCGAAGGAGATATTGACCCCTCGGCGCATATATGCAGGCATGTTTTCCAAGGCTTCTATATTCTCCACAGTGCTGAAGTTGTTGAGCGAGGAGAGGCGTTTGCGGCGAAGCATCTCCTGTTGTGAGATATCTTCATTCTGCTGTATGCTTTTCACTTCATGTCTCACCATCGTCACAGTCTGTGTTTCGGCAGCGTCTCTGACGTAATGCTTTATTCCAAGATCTTCTTCGTCATCATTATTGAACGGATTGATATAAGCAGGACGTAAAGTCTGTGTTGTGACGACAGGGGCAGCAGGAGCTGTATTCACTTCATGACTTACAGGGCGTGATGTCTCAACATCAGGACGCACGTCATCATCATCACAGTCCCCATTGTCTTCCGATCCCAGAGGATGGACTATCTTCTTTTTGTCATTTTCCTTTTCTATATGAATCTGTACTTCTTCCTCTTCTTTCTTTTTGTTTATGACACGTATCTCATTCTCTTGAGGCTGAGGCATAGGTTTAGGCTCTGCGACAGGTTCTACCTTTTCTACTCTGCCACAGGCTGCCTGATCATACATATCGTGTATCTTTTTCTGATTATCGTCTTCTCTAGTAGTATAAGACTTATCGTTATCGAAGCCTGTTGCTATGAGAGTTACGTTAATACCTTCACCGAGTGCAGGGTCTTCTCCATTACCCCAGATAACTTCTGAGCAATTACCTGTAGCATCCTGCACATATTGTGTTATATCCATCACCTCATCGAGCGACACCTCTTCGGTACCGGAAGTGATATATATAAGGATGTTCTTTGCTCCGCTGATGTCGGAATCGTCGAGTAGCGGTGAGTTCACAGCTTCTTCAACGGCTCTCATGGCTCTGTCTTTACCTTCAGCGAATCCTGATCCCATGATAGCCTTACCGCTATTACGCATCACGGTATTGACATCTTGGAAGTCAACGTTGACATATCCTGTCACCGTGATTATCTCAGCTATGCCTTTAGCAGCAGTCTTGAGCACGTCGTCAGCTTTCTTGAAAGCCTGTGTCAGTTTCATATTACCATATTCGTCGCGCAATTTATCGTTGCTTATGACGAGAAGGGTATCGACATGTTTCTTCATCTCGGCGATACCGTCAAAAGCCTGTTGCTGACGTCTCTTGCCTTCGCATGTGAAAGGCATTGTAACGATACCGACGGTGAGTATTCCAAGCTCTCTGGCGATCTCAGCCACCACAGGAGCTGCACCTGTTCCGGTGCCGCCGCCCATACCTGCTGTTATGAACAACATCTTGGTATCTTTGCTGAGAATCTCACGCAGCTCATCTGTTGTCTCCATAGCAGCTTCACGTCCCACGGCAGGGATGTTACCTGCACCGAGTGCTCTTTTTCCGAGATGTATCTTCATTGCCACCGGGCTTTTTTCGAGAGCCTGATAGTCGGTATTACATAGTATAAAATCGACGCCCTGGATACCTTCGGTAAACATGTGAGTCACGGCGTTGCTGCCGCCGCCGCCCACGCCGATAACCTTGATAATGTTAGGCATTTCCTCCATCGGGTCGAATTTAATCAAATCTGTCATCTGTATATGATTTATTCTATTATGTCTTTATCTAAATTTTCCGGTTTGAAAAGTTTCGTGAATCCTGTTATGATCTTCTCCATGAACTTGTTTCCTTTATCTCTATTATCAGACACATCCTGAATATCATCCGACACGTCTGATACAACATGCTCTTCCACACGTCTAGGCTCTGGAGCATTGATAGGAGCGTTGACATTATTGGTAGCCAGTCCTCTCATCTTATCGTTCTCATACTTGGCGATGCCTTCTATCACAAGGCCTATACCTGTAGAATACATAGGACTTGCGAGGTCTTCTGAAGTCTCATTAGAAAGATATTCGTTAGGATATCCGAGACGCACCTCCATTCCTGTCTTGAACTCAGCGAGGAGACGAATATGCTTCATCATCGCGCCGCCACCTGTCAGCACTATACCAGCTATGAGTTTATGTTCGGAATTGACTTTCTGTATTTCAGAATTGACGAACTCGAATATCTCTTCGAGGCGTGCCTGTATTATTCCGGCGAGGTTTCTGAACGATATCTCTTTAGGTTCGCGACCTCTTATTCCAGGTATCGACACCACTTCGTCGTCGCTGTTTTCGCTAGCCACCGCTGAGCCGAACTTCACCTTTATCTCTTCAGCGTGCTTCTTGATGATGGAGCAGCCCTGACGTATGTCTTCAGTGATGATATTACCGCCGAGAGGTATCACTGCTGTATGATATATTATAGAGTCATAGAAGATGGCGATGTCGGTGGTACCGCCGCCGATATCCACTATAGCTACACCTGCTTCTTTCTCATCTTCACCGAGAACAGCTGCTGCCGATGCTATAGGTTCGAGTATCATATTCTCCATGACGAGACCTGCATGTTCGATACATTTGCATATGTTCTTGACAGCAGATGTCTGACCTATGATGATATGGAAGTTAGCTTCCAGCTTGTTGCCGAGCATACCTTTAGGACGATGGTTTCCGACGTATTCACCATCGACGAAATATTCCTGAGGGATGACATTGACGATCTCTTCACCTGGTGAAGTTCCGATCTTGTACATATCCATTCTCAGTTTGTCGAGTTCCTGATCAGAGATCTCCACATCGGCATTTTCACGGATAAGGACACCTCTGTGCTGAAGGCTCTTGATATGATGTCCGGCAATACCGACATTGACACTCTTAATTTCAACTTTAGACTGTTCCGATGCCTGAGCCACAGCGGTTCTTATAGCATCGACAGTTTCTTCAATATTGACAACCATGCCTCTTTTGACACCGGTTGAATCTGTCTTGCCATAACCGCGTATTTCTATCTTGCCGTTAGGCATTTTTTCACCGACAATACATGCTATCTTTGTGGTTCCAATATCAAGACCGACTATATAAACAGGTTCACTCATATTATTTTATTTTTTTGTACAAACAACTTGGTTAGAATAATTCAGGTTAATTTCCTTGTAGTTATCCATCTCAGGATTACCCTGCATTCTATTGAAGAAATGCTTCATCTTAGATAACTTTTCCCCAATATTATTAACATCGCCAAAGATAACAATAATATCGGTGCTATTCAAGGAAAAAATATAATTTTTCTTTTTATCTACATACACGTGTTTAACGCAGCTTCTTGCGTATTCATCGGCGAGTATCTCTTTCATAAGAACGAACATATCAGGCAGTTCTGTCGCGGCATAGATAGAGTCGTTGACATTACCGAGGCTGTTGACCGAGAAATTCACATTGCCGCTTCCTACAAGCAGATGAGGCACATGTCTGTTATCTGTCGGAAAGACATTACCTTCATTGTCTATATACACCGACTTGCCTTTTGTGTTATATACACGTACCACAGGATCACATTCCTCTATCTTCACATCAAGAAATGACTTTAGGTTTATAGAAGCCTTGACATCTGTCACCCAAGGATTTGATTGCAATGTCTTCACAACAGAATCTACAGGTATCTTATTGACTTGTGTATTGACAGCAGTATCGCATATATTCATGATAAGGCTGTATGTCTCTTCATAATCGATGAAACCCTTTTCTGACTTTCTCACGATATCTAGATTGACATCGTTAAGCTCATCATGAAAATATTCGTAAGCGAAATAGGAACACAGCGCCAGCGATGATGCCAGTGTCAATATCAATAGTAATATGTTCAGGACTTTTTTCATGATTTCAAAAGCATTTCAATTTGAGGTACGAATCTGTCGATATCGCCGGCTCCCATGGTAATAAGCAGTTCCGGTTTCATTGCGTCAACGACATTCAGCAGGTCTTCTTTCTGACACAGCTGTTTTTTCTCTGACGATATTTTATCCAGCAATGCCGACGATGTTATTCCCGGAATAGCTTTCTCGCGAGCCGGATATATCTCCATCAGCAGTAGCTGATCGGCGAGCGACAGAGCCTCTGCAAATTCATCCATGAAGTCGCGTGTCCTTGAGAAGAGATGCGGCTGGAACACCAGAGTAATCTTTCTTTCCGGATATATGTCACGTGCAGCCTTAAGAGAAGCTTTTATCTCTTCCGGATGATGTGCATAGTCGTCGATATAACAAACCTTGCCGTCATCATACCTTATGTCGAAACGACGTTGCACGCCTTGAAAAGAAGCGAGACCTTCTCTTACTACTTTCATATCTACATTAAGCTGGAAACATGCCGTTATAGCAGCGAGAGCATTCATGACGTTATGTCTTCCGAAGAGTTTCATCTCATATTCACCGAAGTGGAATCCTTCCTTGGTGACGATGGAGAAACGTGTCATGCCGTCCTCTATCCTCAGGTCTCTTGCCATCACATCTGCATCATCAAAACCGTAGGACAGTTTCTTTCTGTCAGTATGTAATGAAAGACTTTCGTTACAGATTACCACACCATCGGTCATTGTCTTGTTGACGAAATCTTCAAAGCCTTGACGTAGCTGTTGTTCGTCACCATATATATCCAAATGGTCTGCATCAATCGAGGTAACAATACTGATATAAGGTGTCAGCTGAAGAAACGATCTGTCGAACTCATCGGCTTCCATCACCACTATCTCATCGTTCTCGTCGCCAATGATGACGTTGCTGTCCATGTTCTTGGCAATACCGCCCACAAAAGCAGACATCTTCTTGCCTGCATAGTTGAGGATATGTGTTATCAATGCTGTCGTAGTCGTTTTACCATGTGTGCCTGCCACAGCTATGCTTCTGCATCTACGCGATATCTCGCCCAGCACTTCAGCTCGTTTTATTATCCTGACACCTCTTTCTTTAAGACAGTTAAGCTCAAGAGAGTCGGCAGGTATTGCAGGTGTCAGTACTACGAAGTCTATATCATCCGGCAACAGTTCCGGTCTGTCTTCATAATGAACAAGAATACCTTCTTCTTCCAGCTTCAAGGTCAGAGGCGACGGTGTCTTGTCATAACCCGACACCATATTACCTTTATGATAAAAATAACGAGCCAGTGCGCTCATGCCTATGCCGCCTATTCCAAGGAAGTATATGTTCTGTCTTTCATTCTTATCCATCATCGACAAAGATTTATTTATTATTAAGTACTATTTCTATCTGTTTGACGATATCGTCTGCCGCATTAGGTCTGGCGAATCTGACGATATTGTTTCTCAATGTATTCTGTCTATCCTCGTCATGCAGGAGGGCAAACAAGGCAGGCAGCAGTTCTTTTTCCGCAGCGTCATTTCTCACCAGCATCGCAGCGTCAGCTTCTACGAGACGCATAGCGTTTTTGGTCTGATGATCTTCTGCAGCCGTAGGCAACGGCACGAAGATGACTGCTTTATGAAGCAGCGACAGTTCCGATATCGACATTGCACCGGCGCGAGAGATGACCACATCGGCAGCGGCATATGCCATATCCATCCTGTCAATGAAGACCACACATTTTATCCTATCCTGAAGGCCGTTGCTCCTCACCTCCTCCACTGCCTGATCGTAATAAAACTTGCCAGTCTGCCATATCATCTGACAGTCGTTATCTTTGAAAGAAGCTATCTGTGCGGAGATTCCCTTGTTTATTCCAAGAGCGCCCTGACTTCCACCCACCAGCAATATCGTCTTCTTCTCAGGGTCAAGGCCGAAGAATCTCACACCTTCCTCTCTTCTGTCGTCGAGAGGTTTAATGTTATTTCTAAGAGGATTTCCTGTCAGCACTATCTTGTCTTTAGGAAACCATTTGTCCATATTATCGTAAGCCACGCATATCTTGGCAGCTTTAGGAGCCACAATCTTATTCGTTATTCCTGGGAAGGAGTTCTGTTCCTGTATCACCACAGGTATCCCCATTGAGGCTGCCGTCTTCATGGTAGGGCCGCTGGCGAAACCACCTACGCCTATCACCACATCTGGACGGAATCTTCTGATGATTCTCTTAGCCTTTATCATGCTGCTGACGAGCTTGAAAGGGAAGCTGAGATTGTCGATAGAAAGCTCTCTCTTGAACCCGCTTATCCACAGTCCTTCGATAGGATATCCAGCCTTAGGCACCCTATCCATCTCCATACGGTCTTTAGCACCTATGAAAAGTATGTCAGCCTGAGGAAATCTTTTCTTCAAGGCGTCCGCTATGGCTATGGCTGGGAAGATATGTCCTCCCGTACCGCCGCCGCTAATTATTATCTTGGGCTGTCTCGAGTTCATGTTTTCTTTCTTTATTTTTATCAATTTCTTTTGACACACTTAATATTATTCCGAAGGCACTTCCTGTGAACAGCAATGAGGTACCGCCCATGCTGATGAAAGGAAGAGGCTGTCCTGTCACAGGCAGCAATCCCACAGCGACGCCCATGTTCACCATCGCCTGCATAACAAGCATGAAGGCGAGGCCGAACGAGACGAAGCCGCCGAACGACTGCGGTATAGCAACCATTATAGCTATTGCCCTAAAGAGCAAAACTAGATATAGCAAGACCACAAAAGCACCTCCTACCAGTCCATATTCTTCAATGATAATGGCAAAGATAAAATCAGAATAAGGGTGAGGGAGGAAGTTACGTTGTGTACTTTTGCCCGGCAGTTTACCGAAGAGGCCGCCTCCGGCAATAGCTATCTTGGATTGTATCTTTTGAAAATCTTCTTCATCCATGGCTCTCAGTTTCTCTTCTTCGCTTCTGTCATCAGAGCCTATGAAACTCTCTACACGCTGCAGCCACAGATTTGCACGACCGTCATCGGTAGAGCTGTTTATCTTCACCAGAATGTAGATACTCATCGCGAACAAAGCCACAGACAAGAATATAATCAGGTATTTCATATTGATTCTTCCAACGAAGAGTATGACCAAACATGTGGCGAACAATATAGCCGCAGTGGAGAAGTTCTCTGGAAATATCAGTCCTACTATCACCAACACTGGAAGCATGAGAGGAATGAAAGCGTTTTTAAAGTCTTTGATATCGTTCTGTCTGACTGTTAGTTCTCTGGCGAGATAACCGACCAAGGCTATCTTGGCAAAGTCACTGGTCTGGAAAGAAATTTTTCCAAACACTTTTATAACACGTTGAGCCTCGTTGATGTCAGCTCCCCAAAACGTGGTATAAGCCAGCAGAGGTATAGCTATAAGGAAAGCTATCTGGAAGATACGTGAATAATAAGTATATTTAAGGAGATGTGTCACATACACTGCGCATAATCCCAACATCAATGTTGAGGCATGTCGCAGCAAGGCAAATACGTTGTCGCCACCATATTGTTTATTGGCGTATGCACTTGTCGCGCTATATACCGCCATCAACGAAATGAGTGCCAGCAACGCCACCACCATCCATATCACCCTGTCTCCTTGAAACAACTTATTAAACAGTTTCATCGTATCTTATTTTAAAGATTTAACACATTGTTTGAAATGATCGCCTCTCTCTGCGTATGAAGCGAATCCGTCATTGACCTTAGCAGCCGGGCTGAACATGACATTATCGTCTGCAACAGACATCTTATACGACATCTTCACTGCTTCTTCTATAGAAGCACTGTCGAAGATGTTACCATTCATGATACTGTCGAAAACACGATGGAATCTGTCTGTCTTTTCACCGATGCAGATGATAGCCTTGACATATTTCTTCACTTGTGGGATAAGTTCATCACAGTCGATATTATCGGCATAGGTTATCCATATCACTTCCTGATGAAGGTTGTCGAAAGAGAACCATGCAGCCTCGTTGGAACATGCAGCAGAGTCATCGTAGTAACTTACTCCTTCTACGGTATCTGTATATTCATATCTGTATCTTATATTCTCGAAATCGCAGAAAGCCTGCTTGATGCTGTCTTTTCTGATCTGACTCATCTTTGACGATATCGTAGCAGCTGTCGTCATCGATGCTGTTCTTCTTCCCTGTCGTGCCAGTTGTTCTAATGTCATGATAATAATGTGTTAAATATGTTAAAAATTTATCTTATCTTCAATGTCAAAATTGCGAATGCTGCAAGCATGATACATACGATCCAGAAACGGAATGTTATCTTAGACTCATGATAGAGCTGTGACGAGCCTTTGAACACCACTTTACATCCAGGGTCATTCTTCTCCACCAAAGCCAATGATGTTCTGTAATGATCATGTACAGGTGTCCTTTTCCACAGACGTTGACGCACACCTTTTCTCTTGCCTAGTTTATAATAGAATCTCTGAAGTATGACGGTAATGCTTTCCCAAAGGAACACTCCACATATTATAGGGAGGAGCAGTTCTTTGTGTATGATGACAGCCGACACCGCTATGATGCCACCTATTGTAAGACTGCCGGTGTCGCCCATAAATATCTGAGCCGGATATGAGTTATACCATAGGAATCCTATCAAGGCACCGACGAAGGCGCATAGGAAGACCACCACCTCTTCGCTTCCAGGGATAAACATGATATTGAGATAATCCGCCATCATCACATGACTCGACACGTATGCCAGCACTGCCAGTGCCACGCCCATTATAGCCGAGTTGCCTGCCGCCATGCCGTCCATACCGTCGTTCAGGTTAGATCCGTTAGACACAGCTGTAACTACAAATATCGTCACCATCACGAAGAATATCCATCCTGCCCAATATTTATAAGGTTCACCAAGGAAACTGAAGATATCGGCATAGTTCAAGTTATTGTCTTTGATGAAAGGTATTGTGGTACGTGTCGATTTCACGTCGGGTGTCTTCACCACAATCTCTTTGTTGTTTTCTATCTTGATATCCACTTTCTCGTTCATCACTACAGCAGGGCTGAAACGCAACGTCAGTCCTACGATAAGACCGAGGAGCACCTGTGCAAATATCTTACACCATCCGTTCAGTCCTTCCTTGTTTTTCTTGAAAGTCTTGATATAATCGTCGGCAAAACCTACTATTCCGAGTATTATCGTCGTCACTATCATCAGTATCATATAGACGTTCTTCAGCTTGCCTATCAGCAGACATGGTATTAATATCGCTGTTATGATGATGAGTCCACCCATTGTAGGCACACCTTTCTTTTGAGTGTTGAATGGATCAATGCTCTCATCTCTCTGTGTCTCTGATATCTGATGTCTTTTCAGCAGTCTTATAAAATACTTACCGAACCACACCGATATTATCAATGATGCTATTATCGCGAAGATGGCGCGGAAGGTGACGTAAGTGAACATCCCTGCTCCCGGGAAGTCGCAACATCTATCTAAGTATTCGAACAAATAGTATAACATCTCAAATAATTTTTATTTTTCGTTTAAAGCTTTTGACAGTTCTTCCACATCATCGAAATGATATTTCACACCTTTTATTTCCTGATAGTCTTCATGACCTTTACCAGCGACGAGTATGATATCGCCTTTCTTGGCAAGTGCCGCTGCCGTCCTTATCGCCTCTCTTCTATCAGTGATGCAGAGCACCTTATTATAATACTCGCCACCGACACCCGAGCGCATCTGTCTTATTATATCATCAGGATCTTCAAAGCGAGGGTTGTCGCTTGTTATTATAAGCCTGTCGCTTCTTGTCACGGCAGCATCTGCCATCTCCGGACGTTTGGCAGCATCTCTATTGCCTCCTGCTCCAGCCACGGTGATGAGCGCCTCGTTATGAGTTCTTATATCGTTGATGGTATCAAGCACATTTTTCAAGGCATCCGGTGTGTGCGCATAATCCACGATACCGACGATACCGGAGTTAGAATGTACCATCTGAAAACGTCCCGACGCACTCTGAAGCTTACTGACTTCTTTCAACAAGTCATCATCGCTCATGCCGAGCAGTGACGCAGCTCCATAGATAGCGAGGAGATTGCTTGCATTGAATCTTCCTACCAACAAAGTCGATATGTTTCTTCCATTGACTTTCATCTCCATGCCGTCGAAATAACTCTCCATCACGACACCTTTGAAGTCAGCGTCAGTCCTGAGAGAATAAGTCTTCTTTGTAGCTTTTGTATTCTGAAGCATCACCATACCATTCCTATCGTCGAGGTTAGTCAAAGCGAAAGCCGTGGCAGGCAGATTGTCGAAGAATTTCTTCTTGGCATCGCGATATGCAGCCACCGTCTTGTGATAGTCTAGATGGTCATGAGTAAGATTAGTGAAGATACCACCCTCGAAACGTAGTCCCGCTATTCTGTCTTGGTCGATGGCATGAGAGCTCACCTCCATGAAAGCATATTCACATCCGGCTTCAACCATACGGCTCAACATCTCGTTAATCTGAATCTGGTCGCCAGTGGTATGTGTAGAAGGAACAACAATGTTGTTTACCCTATTCTCTATCGTTGACAACAAACCGCAAGGATAGCCTGCGTTAAAGAAAAGACGATATAATAATGTAGCGATGGTCGTCTTGCCGTTAGTACCAGTCACACCGACGAGATGCAGTCTCTCCGACGGTCTGTCGTAAAACTCAGAAGCAGCATAGCCTAAAGCCTCTGCACTATTTTCAACGACATAATATGAGATTCCGTCATGAATCACGTCAGGTCTTCTCTCACATACTATGATAGAAGCACCAAGCTCAATGGCTTTGGCGATGTACTCATGACCATCGACTTGAGTACCTCTGATGGCGAAGAATGCCATGCCGTCGGAACATTTTCTAGAATCAAATGTCAATCCTGACACAAGTCGCGCGTCATCACCGATCACTTCGATGACCTTACATTGTTTTAATATGTCTTTTATCTTTTTCATCTTGCACTTAAGACTAAGTTAATGACCTTACCTTTTTTCAATTCCGACCCAGCCTTCACCGACTGTGATTTCACTTTGCCGTAACCAGAGAACGACACTTTCCATCCCATTGACTCAAGGAGACATACGGCATCGGTGGCATTCATGCCTTTCACATCAGGCACCACACCATCTTCAAAAGAGACCGGACTGACACAAACGACATCATCAGCAACATCCACCGTCACCCATTTCTCGTTATCAGCATTATCCACGAAAGGAATATCCTCTTCACTACAATAGTTCAAGAAATCGTCATAATTCACCACATTAGACTTAGAGAAAGCTTCACAGTCTGCCTGATACTCTCCTTCTTCGTCGGTAAATCCCATACGTGTAGCATATATCTTCTCAGCCACTTCCTTAAACACAGGTGCCGATACCGAGCTTCCATAATATTTGCCGCTGCGTGGGTCACTCACGACGATGATACAAGAATATTTAGGATCGTCGGCAGGGAAATATCCCACGAAAGTGGCCGTATAATTTTTCTTGTTATAACCGGCAGCACCTTGAGAAATCTGAGCAGTGCCAGTCTTGCCTGCTACTGAGAATCCAAGCTTCTTTAGATTTTTGGCAGTACCGTTTTCCACCACACCCTTCAACAGTTCCTGCAAAGTAGCTACCGTCTCTGGCGAAGCTATCCTGTCATTGATGACAATAGTGTCGAAGGTATGTTTAACTTCGTTGCCGTGACGAATCTCTTTCACGAACTGAGGCTTTACCATCACGCCATCGTTGGCGATAGCATTATAGAAAGTGAGTATCTGAATAGGTGTCAGCATGACCTCATAACCAATAGACATCCATGGCAAAGAAAGCTTAGACCATCTCTTGTCGTTGACATTCTTGATATCAGGGTTGGCAGCACCTTTGATATCAAGGTTCAGAGGCTCATTTATTTTCGTGCTATATATAAGGTCGATATAACGACTAGGATTATCTTTAAAAGTCTCATCCACCATTGTAGCGAAAGCTATGTTCGACGACTGTTCAAAGGCATTACGTATGGTGCTGTATCCTTTCTCATCGGTGACGCGATGTGAGTCTCTCATAGTTCTTCTATAGAAGACCTTATAATCTGTCGTTCCAAGATAAAGTTTGTCATCAATGCTCATGTCAGGATTATTTTCGAGAAGAGTGAGCATGGAGACAGCCTTGAAAGTAGAACCCGGCTCCACATTATGACGAAGCGCGAAGTTATATGACTCTTCATATCTGGAAGTCTTCTCGTTATAGCACAGAGAAGCCATCACCTCCACGAAGCCCGACTTCACATCCATGAGGACGACACAGCCCTGTTTGGCATCGTTTTCAATAAGACAATTCTTAAGGGCGTTTTCAGCTACGTCTTGTATCTCAATATCTATAGAAGTATAGATGTCGTCACCATTGATAGGTTCTCTGTTTTCCGGATCATCAGGCATAGGCATCCAGAAGTTATTGTTGATTCTTCTCACCAACTGCTTACCGTCTTTGCCTTTAAGGTAGTCGTTATATGCACCTTCTAGTCCAACATATACAAAGACGCTGTCCTTCTCGTTTTCTCTCGTATATCCGATGGTTCTAGCAGCCAGTTCTCCGTAAGGCAAAGTCCTCACATAACTCCTCTCCACGATGAAGCCACCCTTGTTCTTTCCTTCTTTGAAGATAGGGAATGTACACATCCTCTTATACTTGTCCATCGTAACCTTATTTGCTATTCTCACATAACGTCTCTTTTGCGAACGAGCCTTTTTAAGATAGCTGGAATATTGTGACTTAGACTTGTCTTTAAGGACACGGCTCAGACTGTCAGCGAGTCTGTCAACTTCCGCATTGAAAAGATCCTCCTTCACAGAAACAGGATCGAAGTATATGCTATAGACAGGAACCGATGTAGCGAGCAACGTTTCATTTTTAGAGAACACATTACCTCTATGAGCCTTCTCTACCCTATATTTAATCTCCCTTTCCTTAGCCATCAGGAGTAATTCATCCTTCTCCTTTACCTGAATATATGCTATCTTAGCGACAATCGCTATTCCGAATATGACAAAAAGAGCATACAGAAGATACACCCTCCAAAGCACATCTGTTTTAGGATCCATCATTGTACACCTCCTTCCTTCTGCACCACAATCCTCTTCAAAGGATCCACCGACTCTTTGATACCTTTATTTTTCAACATCTTAGCCAAAGTAGATTGTTTTGTAATCTTCGTTATCTCCGACTTAAGATACACATGCTCCACATGCAAGTCTTCCGCCTTACGATTCAGTCTGTCAATATCGCGGCTTACGTCTTCTGCCACATACACATTAGTTATATATAACATCGACAGGAACACGACATACAAGACAAAAGGAAACAAGGAGACAAACTTATCATTAGAGAACATCTTGCCTCTCATTATGTCGGCAACGAGTCTCTTCATTTTGCTCTCCTTTCAGCCACGCGTAGCTTGGCACTTCTAGCTCTGTTGTTATGCTGTATTTCCTCATCGGAAGGAAGTATAGGCTTACTAGATATTAATTTATAAGGTGTAAGCTGATTGCCGAAGAAATCCTTTTCCAGATTACCATCAGCATTACCTGTCTTCATGAAATTCTTGACCAGTCTGTCTTCAAGAGAATGATATGAAAGCACCACGAGGCGTCCACCAGGGTTCAAGACATCGGCACATTGAGAAAGGAACATTTCAAGCACCTTCATCTCTTCATTGACTTCTATTCTAAGAGCCTGGAATATCTGTGCCAGCACCTTGTTCTCAGAGCCTTTAGGCAAGAACTTAGCCACCACCTCTTTCAATTCATCCGTTGTCTCGATAGGCTTCACCTCACGAACCATACTGATAGTATCGGCTATAGCCATGGCATTTCTAAGCTCTCCATAACGAGAGAACACCGAAGCCAGCGACTGAACGTCGTATGTATTCACCACGCTAGCGGCATCGACAGGAGCGTTCTGGTTCATCCTCATATCTAGACGTCCGTTATAACGTATCGAGAAGCCTTTTTCAGGAGTATCAAACTGATATGAAGAAACCCCCAAGTCGGCCAATATGCCATCCACCTTGCCACCGCAGTGTAGCTGCACGAAGTTCTTCATATAACGGAAGTTCTGCTGTATGAAAGTGAAACGGCTGTCGTCAATAACATTCTTAGCTGCATCCTCGTCCTGATCGAAGGCAAGGAGACGACCGTTTTCGCCCAGACATTCCATGATACGACGAGAGTGACCTCCGCCGCCAAAGGTAACGTCAACATAAACACCATTAGGTTTAATATTCAAAGCTTCAACGCTCTCGTTCAACAAGACTGGAATATGATACATCTTTTTAAGTTTTTTTGTTATTAACCAATAAAATCACAGTCGCCTAATTTTGCAGTCAGCATCTCTGCAAATTCTTTTTCTGAAATCTTAGAATCTTCAATCTCCTTCAACGAGCGATCCCATATCTGCATCCTGTCGATTAAAGATGTCATCACGACCTCTTTCACAAGAGCTGTCTTCTCCATCAGATCTTTAGGAATCTGAAGACGACCATTGGCATCGACTTTCACCATACGAGCACCAGCATTGAAACGACGCACCAGCATCACATTCTCAGCCTTGAAAGGATTCAACCTGCCAAGCTTCTCCTGCATGGATCTCCAATCGCTCATTCCAAAAAGCTCTAGACAATCTCCGAAGAGACTAGGACGTAACACAAAACCCTCCTCGAGAGCCTCACCCAGCTGTTCCTTGAAACTGCTCGGAAGAAGGAGTCGTCCCTTACTGTCTAATTTACAATAATATTCGCCTATCGGATAATTCATTTTAGATTCGATTTTTCAAGTTGTAAAATTAGTGCATTTTTTCCCACTTTCAACCACTTTTTTCTAAAATTTTTCACTTTTTATCAAAAAAGTTTTCAACAATATTCCAACATCCAATAAAATCTACACAAGAGCACACTCCGCATCCCATGGCGCAACTTTTTTCCTTGCCATCTTACATAATTTATTATCTTTGCAATTCATAATATTGATAGTAATGAACAACAGAGAGACTTTACAGATCGACATCGAGAAGATTTTCGAGCAGAAGCTCCCTAAGCTTTCAAAAAAACTTCCTCGTTTCGTCATCAACTATATCAAGAAGATACTTCATCAAGACGACATCAACAGTCTGCTCGTCAGGGCTGACGGCATTGAAGGGCTGCCTTTCGTAGCAGAAGCCATGAAGGAATTCAACACAGGCATCGTGACAGAAGGCTTAGACCACATCGAGAAGGAAGGACGCTACATAGTAGCTGCCAACCATCCAATAGGAGGACTCGACGGCATAGCGCTCATCGACACAGTAGGCAAGATAAGACCCGACGTCATCACTCCCGTCAACGACTTCCTTCTTTTCATACCCAACCTACGACCTCTTTTCATCCCGGTCAACAAATTAGGCAGCAATTCCGACAATATCAAGATATTCAACGAGACATTCGCTGGCGACAGAACGATCTGCTATTATCCTTTCGGATTATGTTCAAGAAAACAAAACGGCAAGATCATCGACCTAGAATGGAAGAAGACCTTCATAACAAAGGCCAGAACATATCATCGCGACATCATCCCGACACATATATCTGGAAGAAACAGCGATTTCTTCTACAACTTCTCCAACATACGCAAGAAGCTTGGCATCAAAGCCAATATCGAGATGCTTTTCCTCGTCAACGAGTTCTACAAGCAAAAAAACAAGACGCTCACCATCACTTTCGGAAAACCTATTCCATGGCAGACCTTCGACAACAGATACTCTGACAGCGAATGGGCGATGAAACTCAGGAACTTCTCATACAACCTTCCATGCGACTGTGAGCAGACCTTTGATCCGGACAAAGATTATACAATATAAAAAAACATATAAGATTATGGAAAATATCATCGATGCCGTCCCAACGGAAGACATCATAAAAGAACTTACAGAAGAACGTTTCATCAGGAAAACCAATTTCGGCAAGAACGAGATCTACATCGTCAACGCACACAATGCCCCTAACACCATGCGCGAGATTGGACGTCTGCGCGAATGGGCATTCAGAGAGTCGGGCGGCGGCACAGGCAAAAGCATCGACATCGACGAGTTCGACACAAGAGACGAAGCCTATTTCGAGCAGCTCATCGTATGGGATCCTAGAGAAAAAGAGATTCTTGGAGGATACCGTTTCATCGACTGCAAGAAACTGCCTATCAAAAACAACGGACAAGTAGATACCCCTACATCGGAACTCTTCTATTATTCAGACGCGTTCATCAAGGATCACCTCCCTTATACCATAGAACTTGGACGCTCTTTCATACAGCCTAAATACCAATCCACTGGCAACGTAAGAAAAAGCATCTTCACCTTAGACAACCTATGGGACGGACTAGGAGCCTTGCTCGACTACATACCTTCCGCGAAATATTTCTTCGGAAAAGTGACAATGTATTCACATTATGACGAAGCTCTACGCGACATGATACTATTCTTCATGAAGAAATTCTTCCCTGACAACGACAACCTCATCTACCCTTATCCTGACAAGGCTATCAACATCAAGCCAAGGAAAGCCATCATGAGACTGAGACTTGACGGACAAAACTATCAGAACAGCTACCGCACTCTCAGCCAGTATGTCAGAGAAAACGGCTCTACCATACCGCCTCTTTTCAACGCATACATGAGTCTCTCAGCAACGATGAAGATGTTCGGAACAGCCCTCAACGAGCCTTTCGGCAATGTTGAAGAAACAGCCATCCTGATAACCATAGAAGACATCTATCCTGAAAAGATAGAACGACATCTCATCTATGACAAAGATGAAAAGCCTGAACATTTGAAAGAAGATAGATAATCAAGGAATCTAAGGGAAATGACAAACTCATGTCTCTTACAAAAAACATAAAATAATGATAATCAGAAAAGCATCTTTCTTGCAGAGCAACACCAAAATTGACAAACTGCCTGCTGCCAACAAACCAGAATACGCCTTCATCGGTCGTTCCAATGTAGGCAAGTCGTCATTGATAAACATGCTGACAAACAAGAAACAGCTTGCCAAGACATCTTCCACTCCGGGAAAGACGATCACGATTAACCATTTCATCATCAACGAAGAGTGGTATCTCGTTGACTTGCCAGGCTATGGTTTCGCCCAGCGTTCCAAGAAAGACCGCGCCTCATGGAAGGTGATGCTTGACGACTATCTCAAGAACAGGAAGAACCTAGTCTGTATGTTCGTCCTCGTTGACAGCCGCATCGAGCCGCAGAAGATAGACCTAGAATTCATAAGCCATCTCGGCGAGCTACAGATGCCTTTCTCTATCATCTTCACAAAAGTAGATAAGATAAACAGCCTCACACTGGAAAAGAATGTGCAAGTATATAAGGATAAGCTGGCAGAAGAATGGGAAGAACTACCCCCTATCTTCATCACATCATCAGAGAAAGAGATAGGAAAAGACGACGTATTGAACTACATAGACAATCTCAACGAACAGTTAAAAGGCGTAACATTCTAGACAAAAGACGGGCAGAAATGACATCAATCATCTTTGCCCGTTTTCTTTATCAATATATGCCGAACATTTTTCTCAACAGCCATTCCACCGAGACAAGCGTCAGTATCAGAATGAAAAGAGACTTCATATTTATAAGGTCTTTATAACTTGTCTCTTCCCTCATTATCGAGGTGATGCGTTCGTCATTCTCAATAGCTTCGACAAGTTTGTCCATCTCATCGACGTTGAAATTGTTTCCTCCAGTGAGCGACGCAAGCAGCTGCATCCTCTGTGAATCAGCGACCAGATCCTGTGCCTCAGCGCCAACGCTGACGACAGAGAAGCTGCCAGATTCAGAATAAGTTTTGCCACCAAGCACCGCATTAGCCGCAAATTCATACACACCTTCAGGCAAACTGTTGATATCAAGATAATAAGACTTTTCTCTCTTTGCGAAGTCATAGTCGTAATAGTCTTTGGAATGTTTGTTGACGATACGTATCCTGAGGTCTGCTTCATTAGTCATCTCCTGACTTGGATTCTTCATATCGGCAGTGAATCTTATAGGCTCGTTATTCAAATAGCTATCCTCATGTATCACAACCAGCTCCTTATCTTTCTCCGTCAGGAGATATTTTACCGATTTTGCAAACATCTCTTCAAAGATGTCATTATTCTTATGTCTGTAAAAGTCGTTCAGTTTCCATCGCCAGATGCCCGTTCCCAAGAGGTAGGCGCATTTTCTTCCGTCGGCCACAGTGAAACTCAGCAACGGAGCCTGCATCAAGACATCACTTATGTTCATCTGCAGCATCATGTCGTGGTTACTGTTCAAGGAGAACTCCAGATGAGGTAACGACAACGGAGGGAACGATGACGCCACTTCCATCACCTCTTTATCAACGCTGAAAAGTCCGAAGTTAGGATTATAATGCGGCTTTATGTCCAAGATGGCATTGACAGCACCCTTAGTAATCTTCATCGACTTCTGCATATCGTTAAAAGAATAGAAATCCGTACCTTCACCTATTACATAAAAAACCGGTATATCTTTGTTTTTATCAAGACCAGCTTTTAGATCCTCCAAGTTACCCATCCCAAAGTATGGTATCTGATGCAGTACTATCAAGTCATAACCATTAAGGTCAGGTATGTCGTCATCGCCAAAGAACATCTCTGTCTCAAAGTGTTCGCCCATGACGTTCTTCAGGCTTCCCAGATCGGGATGCGGTGCTTTGGCATAGAACAAAGCCTTATATTTCTTATCGACCACTTCAATGAAAAGACGCCTGTCGTTATTGGCTGTTATCGTTTCGTCTTTATAAGCATCTATTTTAATGTCAATCTGCTTCACTCCTTCATCTTCCGAATCTATATTAAAATCTATGGTCTGGGAAAAACGGTTTGAGTTCACCACGAAGTCTTTCTCTTCAACGATCTCATCATCAACAATCAGTTTCACTTTCATTATCCTGTCGCGGCAATTATTGGCATTAGCTACAATCCTCAAAGGCATGGTCGTATTTGAAGGCGAAGTCTTGTTATAAAAGACATCCTTGACATATAAATCAGGATAATTCGCCGTGTCACCTAGAGTCACGGTATGTATAGTGAAAGGATACGACTCTATGTTTTGTTCGGGACGATACGACTTATTACATATTCCATCCGACAAAAGCACCACAGCCCCGACATTTTTCCTGTAATAATCCTTTTTTATATTATCCAATATCTGATGAAAATCGGTGTAATAATCCTTATAGTCGATGGAAGAAAACTCTTTCACCTCATTGCCGAAGAGATATTTATCGATGATGAATTTATCTTCAAGTTTATTAATTAATGTATCCAACACGAGAGGATATTCATTCTTATAGAACAGAGAGTCCTTGGCAAGTATAAGAGAAGCCGAGTTATCCTGTGCCACTATTATGGTAGCAGGTTCCACGACGTCTGTCCTGCTTTTAAAACAAGGATTGAAAAGAAGCATGACAAGCGAGCCCACTGCGACGAGCCTCATAAAAAAAAGTATAGCAGTCAGCGTCTTGCCATAATGCTGTTTTCTATTGAAGAGATAAAGCAGCGAAGCATAACAAAATCCTGATAATATTGCAATTAGATATATCAACATAAAAGAATCCCTCAATTTTAAGTAGCTGCAAATTTAAGAAAAAAACCAAGAAAACTTTAGTCTTTTGACATTTGTCAATTGTCAAAAAAAAATTATTTTTGTAGAATAAAAAAAATATTCAGACATGAGTGATTTTGAAAAAGAAGTAAATAAATGCTGTGAGTTATTGAAGCAGGGTAAAGTCATTATATATCCGACAGATACGATCTGGGGCATCGGCTGTGACGCCACAAATGCTAAAGCAGTAGATAAGATCTTTGAAGTGAAGGAACGTTCAAAGGGCAAAGGACTTATAGTCCTTGTTGACAGCATCGAGATGCTGAAGGAATATGTCAAGAACTTCCCTCCTATCGCTCCAGATATTATCAAAGCCGCAAAGAATCCATTGAGCATCATCTATTCGGAGTCGAAAGGTCTTGCTAAGAACGTCTCCGCCGACACCACGATATGCATAAGGGTTGTAGATAATGAGTTCTGCAAAGCCCTGATTGCCAAGCTAGGCCGTCCTATAACATCGACATCAGCAAACCTGGCAGGCGACACAGCACCATCGATATATGCGGAGATAACGGAACAGATAAAGTCATCTGTAGATTATGTAGTACAGCTATACCACGACGTTCTCACCAAGCCAAAAGCATCGACTATCATAAGGCTGTATGAAGACAACCATTTCGACATCATCCGTCAATAAAAACTGAACCATCAGTGTTTTCATTTGTTAAAAAAAGAAAAAAAACATGAGATACTTCAAGTTATTCACCGTACTTATTTTCATAGCGTTACAAATAACGCTCAACGCGCAGACACAGCCTCGCGACAACAAACAGATGCAGCAGTCATTGCAGAAGCTATCAACGATGTATTATCTTATCAACAATTTCTATGTAGATACAGCCAACCTTGAGACGCTCACCGAAGAAGCCATAGTAGCGATGCTCAAGGAGCTTGACCCTCATTCAGCTTACATCACGAAGAAAGACGTGGAAAAAGCCAACGAGCCTCTGGTAGGAAGTTTTGAAGGCATAGGCGTGACCTTCCAGATATTCCAAGATACCATACTGGTCATCTCACCAGTATCGGGAGGACCATCCGACAAGGTAGGCATCATGGCAGGCGACAAGATAGTCACCATCGACGGTGAAGATGCTTTCGGCAAGAAAGTCAACAACGAATATGTGGCACAGCATCTGAGAGGAAAGAAAGGAACAAAAGTGACGCTAGGCATAAAAAGAGGCAAAAGCGATGAGCTGATCGACTTTGAAGTCATCAGAGACAAGATACCATTGAACAGCATCGACGCTGCCTTTATGATTGACAAGAACGTAGGTTACATAAAACTTGACCGTTTCGCGCAGACTTCAAACACAGAATTCGAAGAGTCGTTAGCGAAACTCAAGTCACAGAAAATGAAGTCTCTCATCCTCGACCTGAGAGGCAATACAGGAGGTTATCTCAACGTAGCTGCCGAGCTCAGTAACCAGTTTCTGAAAAACGACATGACGATAGTATATACCGAAGGCGACAAGAGTCCGAAGCAAATGTTCAAAACCGACAAGAACGGAAAGTTCACCGACGGCAAGCTCATCATATTGATAGACGAAGGCTCTGCATCTGCCAGCGAAATCGTTTCAGGCGCGGTACAAGACTGGGACAGAGGCATTCTCATAGGACGACGTTCTTTCGGTAAAGGCTTGGTGCAACGTCCTTTCAACCTGCCTGACGGCTCGCAGGTAAGACTCACCACCGCAAGATATTACACTCCGACAGGAAGATGCATCCAACGTTCTTACGAAAAAGGCTCGGAAGACTATTACAACGAGATGACCAAACGTATGAAACACGGCGAGTTCTATCATGCCGACAGCATACAGATGCCAGACTCCCTCAAATATTCCACGCTGATTAGCGGAAGGACAGTCTATGGCGGAGGCGGCATAATGCCAGACATATTCATGCCTGTCGATACCACATTCTCCACAAAACTTTATACCGACTTGATAAGAAAAGGTATATTCAACCGTTTCACCGTAGATTATGTCATGAAAAACAGAGAACTTATTTCCAAAGAATACAACGACTTCAACAACTTCTACAACAAGTTCGAGATAACAGACTCCATAATATCAGATTTCAGGAAATTAGCCGAAGATGAAGGCGTAGAATGGAACGAAGAACAATACCAACGTTCCGAACCGATGATAAAACTACAGCTTAAAGCATTGATAGCACGCAACGAATGGGACATGGAGAAATATTATCAGATAGTCCTTAAAGAAGACAAAGCCATCAACAAAGCAGTAGAAATACTCAACGATAACAATATGTACAGAAATATTCTGAAAAGATAATTCTTAACAGAAAAAAAACATGATTTCATAAGAGAAGATGCTTGCGTGTCTTCTCTTTTTTTTATTGTAAAAAAAAATATTTTCACCTAAAAAATCATGCTGATTATTCAACTAAAAATCATATATTTGTAGGCTTTAATTTTATCAAAGCATATTTGATTCGAAATTAACTATTTGTATAACTAAATTTAGTTAAAATGAAAAAATTCAACACAATTATCCGCAGATTGGCACTTGCCACTTTGCTATTATTTACTGGGAACTCTATGTTTGCACAAAACATAGAACTCAATCCAAGCACTAAAAGTACCAACATTTCAGAATCTTCATTCAAAGGTTTCCAATCAACATTCTCTTTCAATAAGATAGAGACCATGAAGATGAAAACCGAAGCTGGAGATTTTTCTGCCCTATCTATTTCCAAGACCATCAATGCCGGCGAAATAGGAGCTCCATCCTTACCGATAGCACGTGAACTCGTAGCTGTGCCTTTCGGCGCGACCCCTGTCGTAAAAGTCGTAAGTTTCACAACAACAGACTATGAACTCAGCGATTACGGCATTGAAAGAGTTTATCCACAACAGCCATCATACAGCAAGAGTGCCAAGACTGAAGATATGATTTTCCACTATAACGAAAAAGCATATCAGACAAGATCATTGGGAACAGCACCTGAGGTTGTATTCGAAGTGCTCGGAACAATGCGTGGCATACAGATCGGTGCATTGCAAGTAGAACCTGTAAGCTACAACCCTGCAAACAACACAATACGCGTTTACAATGACATCCAATTGGAAGTGATTTTTGAAAACGCAGACTACGCTTTGACAGAACAGAGACTTGTTGAAAGCTACAGCCCTTACTTCGACGTAGTTTACAAACAATTATTCAACTCAAGAGCCATTGAAGACGTTTATGACGAACATCCAGACCTCTATTCAGTACCTGTCAAGATGCTTGTCATCACAAACCGCATGTTTGAGGATGCCCTCAAGCCATGGCTCGAATGGAAGACACAGAAAGGTTTCTACGTAGATGCTAGATATACCGATGAAATAGGTACTACATCAAACGAATTGAAAGAATATATCAAGGAACAGTATGAAATCAACAAATACACTTTTGTTATTATCGCTGGTGACAAAAATCAGGTAGCACCAAGTTTAAGCTTAGGCGAAGAGACAAGCCGCGTCACTGACCTTTATTATTCAAGTATCGACGGTGACTATTTCCCTGATATGTATCACAGCAGAATGGCTTGTGAAACAGTAGCAGAAATGGAAGCTCTCGTAGAAAAGACACTTCAATATGAACAATACACAATGCCAGACCCTTCATATTTGAACAGCGTCTTGATGATCGCTGGTCACGACGATTCAGGTTGGACAACAAAAGTAGGACGTCCTACAATCCAATATGCAACAAACTACTATTACAATGCAGAACATGGCTATAGCAACGTACACGAATATTTAGGACCTAACTACTCTGGATGTTACAGCCATCTTGATGAAGGTGTTGCTTTCGCAAACTACACTGCACACGGTGGTGAGACATCATGGTCAGACCCTGCATTCTATGTTTCTGACGTATATAACCTCAAGAACACAAACAAATATTTCTGGGCTATGGGTAACTGCTGTCTCGCAGCTGACTGGGGATACGGCTCAACAAGTTTCGGTGAAGCTATGATACGTGCCGATAAAAAAGGTGCATGGGGTTACATCGGTTCATGTCCTATCACATACTGGTGGGAAGACTATTACTTCGGTGTAGGAGCTACAACAGTGTACAACAGAATGCCAACATACGAAGAGACAACAATGGGTAATTACGACGCTTTATGGCTTGAAAATTCATACAACGTATTGTCAGCCGTTCCATTCGTAGGCAACCTCGCAGTATGCTACGGACACGCTGCCAACTATCCAGCAGCTGTCAACAACCAATACTACTTTGAAGCATACCACACATTAGGTGACGGTTCTGTCATGCCATACCGCGCAGTGCCAGAATCAAACAACGTATCACACTTATCAACAATCCCTATCGGAACAGATTACTATACAATAACAGCAGCACCTGGTTCTTACGTAGGTATTTCTAAAAACGGCGTATTACACGGAGCTGGCATGATAGGTGAATCTGGCACTACAGACATCAATATTGAACCTATCGTATCAAACGGTGACGTAACAATCGTAATAACACATCCTGCACGCATTCCTTATATCGAAACAGTCCCTGCTGTAGCAATCGATGGCCCATACCTCTCTATCACAAACTGTGAAACAACTGAGATTCCTATCAACCAAGAAACAAATCTTACAGTAGAAATCAGCAACGTAGGTGTTGAAGCAACAACATCAGATGCAACCATAACATTAAGCTGTGACCAAGATTTCGTCACTATAACAGATGCAGAAGCAACAATAGGTATCATCAACGTTGATACAACAACAACATTGGAAAACGCTTTCGCCATCAAGGTTGATGAAGGTGTTGCAAACAACACCAAGTTCACTATACAGTTCACAATTACATGTAATGGTGAAACATGGGAAAACAAAGTCAATTTCTCAGTAATTGCTCCAAAAATCAACTTTGAAGATTTCGTTTTCAGCGGAGGATACATACCAGGCGAATCACAGACCGTAGCTGCTAAGTTCAGCAACAAAGGTGCTTATATTGCCACAAATGCTGTAGTAAAAGCTACTTCAACAAACGAATATATCACAATAGAAAACGACACATTTGAAATCGGCTCTATCGATCCTAATGGCACAGGTATGGCTCTGTTCAATATAGCAATCGATGAAGCTTGCTCTGTAGCAGAATCTATTGAGATCAACTTTGAATTTACAGCTGACAATGGTATCACAGCAACAGGTACAGGTTACCTCAGAAACTCTTGTCTGGTTGAATTTATCCTGAAAGACACATACGGCGATGGCTGGGACAACTCAACATTAGATCTTGAATTTGACGATGGAACACCTCCAGTAAGCTTAATTATGGATGGCGGTTCAATAAAATCCTATGAACTTGAAATAGGCGCTAACACCAAAGTCACTGTATCATTCAACGCTCAAAGCTGGTTCGATGATGAATGTAGATACACTATTCAATACAAAGACGGTGATATAATATACGAAACAACAAGCGCTCCTAACGACGGTTACAACACAGAATTCATCGTCAACTGCAGCGGTGGCGGGGGCAACGGAACATTCAATCCAGCTCAGAACCTGACAGCTGAAGTAAACATGAATCAAGTCACATTGACATGGAACGCACCACGCGCTTTGTCACACTACATCGTTGAACGTAACGGTATCCAAATCGCTGAGACAAATGAAACAACATACGTTGATTCAGAATTGACAAGTGGCGTTTATACATACGCTGTAACAGCAGTATATGATGAAGGTCAAGCAATGCCAGCAACTGTGATAGCAGAAGTAGGCGTTGGCGTTGAAGAAAACGGCGACGTAATGCTCTCAGTATATCCAAATCCTGCAAAAGATGTCATCAACATCAACACAAACGCTGTAAGATACGAATATCAATTGATCAACAGCGTAGGTCAGGTCATCATCAGCGGTGAATCAAATGGAGAACATCAAATCAATATATCAAATGTCAACAAAGGCATATACTTCTTGAAAGTAGTAGCTGACGGGCAAGCTAAGATCAATAAATTAATAATTCAATAATAATAAGGACACTCAAAGGGTGGAGTTTGTACTTCACCCTTTTGGCTTTAAAAATCAATAAATCTAATAAACAAACTAAATGAAAAAATTATTCTTATTCGTAGCAATGTTCTTGTTAGCATCAACATTAGGTTATGCACAAGAATGGGTAGGTGTAAGTAAGAACACACCTGTAAGAATCCAAGAGACACTGGTTTCTTCATCAGAAGAAGAAATCGTTGTCGATGTCAAAGTAGGAGGTTTCTATTCAGAGACAGTAAAGACTCCAAACGGAAAACAAATCATCGTCAGCGGTGAAGACATGGCAGCAATGCTTACAAAAGGAGCGCCAAATCTTCCAATGTATCCTATTTCCATGATCATTGGCGATAATGCAGAAATGGAAGCTGTTGTGGTCAAGTCAAACTACGTCGATTTCAAAAACATCGAAGTAGCACCTTCTAAAGGTAACTTCAGCCGCAAGATAAATCCAGATGATGTAGAATATGTTTATGGTGAAATGTACCAACAAGACGCATTCTATCCTGCATCACAAGCCTCATTGGAAAAACCATACATCTTGAGAGACTTCCGTGCTCAGAACCTTATGGTATATCCATACGCTTACAATCCTGTAACAAAAACATTACGTGTTTATACCGAACTCCGTATCGCTGTCAAGAAAATAAGCGACAATGGCGAAAACAAGAAATCAGCTCGCAGAAGCAACGTCATCACTCTTGACTCTGAGACAAAGATGTCATACGAACGCAGATTCATCAATTTCAGCAATCAGTCAAAATACGACTTCTTGATTGAAGAAGGCGAGATGCTCATCGTTTGCGTCGATGAATATATGGATGCTCTTCAAAAACTCGTTGATTGGAAGAACATTTCAGGCCGTCCAACAACTATGGTTCCAGTTTCTGAGACAGGAACAACAACAGCTCTCAAAAATTACATCGAAGATTATTACGAACAACATCCTAACCTCAAATATATCTTGTTAGTAGGTGAACATAACAACCTTCCTGGTATGACAGGTTACATTTATACAGACGGTGCTGCACGTTCCGACAACGCTTACGCCATGTTAGAAGGTAACGACTACTATGAAGAAGCTTTTGTAGGAAGATTGTCTGTCAATTCAATACAAGATGCTACAAACCAAGTAAACAAGATCATCCACTATGAACGTGACATCGATGAAACAGCGACATGGTTATCAAGAGCTGTAGGTATCGCAGCCAAGGAAGGCCAAGGTCACTATGGTGAAATCGACTATGAACACATGGATTTAATCCGTGACACACTTTTGAACTACACATACACAGAAATGTCACAACATTACGCATACATCAACAACCCTACAGCAGCCAATATGATAGCTGACTTCAACGTAGGTGCAAGTATCGCCAACTACTGTAACCACGGACAGCCTGACGGTTGGGCAGTAGCCAGCTTCAGCAACGCACACGTACATCAGTTGACCAACGACTACAAACTTCCATTCATCTGGTCAGTAGCTTGTAACAATGGTGAATTTTCATATCAAGAATGTTTTGCAGAAGCATGGATGCGCGCTACAAACCCATCAACAGAAGCTCCTACAGGTGCTATCGGCGGCATGTTCTCATGGATCTCACAACCATGGCAACCACCAATGTACGGACAAGATGAGATGGTCACTATCTTGGCAGAATACCGTGAAGGTTACAAACACACTCTCGGCGGATCTTCATTGAACGGAAATATGTATGTTCTCGACATGTGTCCTGAAGATATGGGTGAGACACACAACTCATGGATACTCTTCGGTGACCCTTCAATGATAGTTAGAACAGAAGGTCCTAAAAAAATGGATGTAACTGCCAACCCATCTACACTCCTCATCGGCAATACAACATTGAAAATAAATGCTGACACAGAATTCGGCATCGCTACATTATCACAAGACGGTGTTGTCTTGGCTTCAGCATACATAGAAAACGGCGAAGCAGAACTCACATACCCAGCTCTCACAACAGTAGGTACAGCACAAATCGTAGTAATAGGATTCAACAAAGTAACTGAAATAATGGACATCGACGTCATTCCTTCTGAAGGCGCATTCTTAATTATAGACAGCTATGAACTTAACCAAGAAGACGGACAAATGGACTACAACGAAGTCATCAATCTTAGCGTTGACGTTAAAAACGTCGGTTCAGAACAGACTTCAAACGTCGAAGTGACACTCTCTTCCGATTCAGAATATGTAGTCATTTCAGACAACACAGCAACAATAGCTAGCTTAGAAGGTAATGAAATATTTACTCTCGACAAAGAATTTACCTTCAACGTATTGCCAAATGTACCTAACAATGAAAAGATCAGCTTCAAACTGGTTTGCAGCAACGATGAAGAAACATGGGAATCAACATTCAAGATTACAGCCAATGCTCCTATCTTATCAAGCACAAACGTTGAGGTAGAAGGCGACTTTGTAGCAGGCGGCAACGCAACGTTAAACATCACTTTCGTCAACGAAGGTAACAGCACTGCTTACGACATCATAACAGAATTGTTGAGTGTATCTCCAGATATCACCATCGATAATACAATAATCGAAACAGCTGAATTAGCAGTTGGCGAAACATACAATTTAACAGCAGAATTAAGCTTCGATTCAACAATAGAAAATGGTTCTGTTTATGAAATCGTCTATTCAGCAACTGCAGGATTCACCTACTATACATCATCATTAAACGTTAATATCGGTAAAATCACAGACGACTTTGAAACAGGCGACTTCTCTAAATATCCATATACATTCGGCGGCACTGACTGGGTCATCAACACACAAAACGCTTACGAAGGCTCATATTGTGCTAAATCAGGAGTTATTAGCGACAACGGATATTCAAAATTAAAGTTACAAATAGAAGTTCTCACAGATGGTGAAATCTCTTTCTACGTAAAAGTCTCTTCAGAAGCTACATACGACAATTTGTATTTCATCATCGACAATGTACAAAAAGCTGAATGGTCAGGCGAAGAAGACTGGAAATTAGTATCATTCCCTATCAGCAAAGGCACTCATAATCTAGAATGGAGATATTTGAAAGACTATGCTATAGGCGGTGGTCAAGACTGTGCATGGATCGACATGATAACATTCCCTCCTGTAAGCGTTGTGAAAGCTATCAACCCTGTAGAAAACCTTAACGCAGTAGCTGAAAATTCAACAATTACATTAACATGGGATGCATTGTCAGGCGCTGACGAATATATCATCCGTCGTGACGGCGAACAAATAGCATCACAGACAGAAACAACATTCAGCGAAACATTAGGAGCTGGCATCTACACATACAGCGTCATAGCAAGAAACGGCGATATCTATTCTATTCCAGCTTTCGCTGCTGTTATGATCGGTGATGTCGATGTGTATGAAATCGAAATCAGCGACGTCAACGTCTATCCTAACCCAACAACAGGTATCTTGAATGTTGAAATAGACACCGACTTCGACGCAGTCGTTTATAACTACCAAGGTCAAGTCGTGATGAGAAGCCACAACAACAATGGACAAATCGACATGTCAGGCCTCGCATCAGGCGTTTATTTCGTACAGATAAAAACAGACAACAGCATCATGATCGAAAAAGTCGTGATGAAATAACACGTCGATAAGACAACAAGTAAAACCCAAAGTCGCAACATCGTGGCTTTGGGTTTTCTTTTTATAATATTGATAAATTTTTACATCATGTTGAATTTACATTTGAAAATTAATTACATTTGCATATAGTTTCAACAATAAATAATTTAACTCATACAATATGAAGAGAAATTCATCAATACTTTTCAAGGTGTCGATCTTCGCACTCATTGTTACATGCATAGCCTCATGCAAGAAAAATGACGTGAAGAAAGTAGAGATCAACAACCAGATCGCACTATCTTTATTTGAAGACACCATCAAAGTCGGCGACCTGCTAAACATCATGGACTCAACGGTACTGCAATATTTCAGAGTCAAGGAAAACGGCAACATCAGCATTTACTTCGCCGATTCAATCAACAATATCATTGTAACAGACGACATACTTTCTGATCTCGATGACATAAACTTCGATGTAAATGAAGAGTTCGAGATACCGTATATCCCTGAGATTCCAATACCAGATTTTGAATATGACACCACCTTCTCTTTGGAAGGCATCAAAGTCCCTTTTGAATATGAAGGTTATGAATTGGAACAAGCAGTCATCAAAAAAGGAAAGATCTCCTTTGACATTTCATGCAACCTGCCTATAATAAACGAAATCTTACTATCGACAGATGACATAAAACTTTCTAACGGCGATGACTTATGCATCTCTCTCAATATTGAAGATGGCAGCCAGAATATAGAAATAGACCTTACCGACTGTTCCATCACACCAGAAGAAAGTTCCCTCGACTTCACTATAACAGCACGACTGACAATCACATCAGACGGTCTTGAAGGAGGATTGTACCATTTCAACCTATCGGGTAAGATTGACGATATGGTCTTCAAATCCATCGATGGTTCCATTGAAGACATATTCTTCGACTTTGAAGGAAAAGAAGAATTTACCGTAAACTTCCCTAACCTTTACGGTGACTTCAAAATTGCCACACCTAATTTCAGCATCAAATACGTCAACACTTTCGGATTTGAAGCACAAGGTTTCATAGATTCTTTATATCTCACCACTACAGATGGAAGCATGATAGGGCTGATAAAAGACTGGAACAACATCAACATTTTACTTAACTCGACAGGCAATTCATACGATTCCATAACAGACCTCGACGACCAGCTCATCGATGCCATCGACCTTCTGGAAGACTACTCAAGCATCACCTTCAACGGTAATATCATCATGGGATGCGACGAAGTAAGCAGCAACATGATCAGCGAAGACTCTCACATCGACATGATTGCAGACCTTCTGTTCCCATTAGAACTGAATATCGACAGCCTGATGTTCATCGACACCATCGACTTCAACCTCAATCTTAATTCTGAAAACGAAGAAGGTAACATCGTAGAAAGCCTCTTCGATGAATTGGAATTCAAGTTCGTATTCAGAAATAGACTTCCATTTGAAATCAAGCCACAGGCATATATGATGGAAAATGGTGTTGTAATAGACACCTTGCTGGCAGAAGGTGCTATCGTACATGCCGGATTTGAAAACAACGCTGTAGAAGACATCATAAAGGTAAGTGTCGTTGACAGTAAATTACATAACATACAACAAGCCGACAAACTGATGCTTAAGATAGGACTGTCATCCTGCGGAGAAGATGTTGCTGTAAATAAAAACGATTACTTCAATCTAAGGATAGGTCTTAAGACAAAGACAACAGAAATCAATTTGGAGGATATTAACTTTTAATGTAATCAAGATATGAAAAAGATATATAGAGTATTTGCTATAATGATCTTGCTGTCAATATCTACAACAGCGAAATCTCAAAACGACGGAATAGCATTGACATTATTGCCACATTTGTCATACAACAACTATTACAACCCAGGCATTCCTATTGAATCGAATGTTGTCTTCGGTGTTGGCATCTCCAATATCGGAATGTCGGTATATAACTCAAGCATTAAATACAACAACATGTACAACTTTGAAAACAATGTCCCTGTCGCGTTTAATGCCAACAAACTCATCAACAGTCTTAATGAATACGACAATTTTATAAGCACCGACTTCTCCTTAGACATGTTTCGTTTAGGATTAAGATTCGGCAATCTGTTCGTTGATGCCAACATGCGTGTCAGATCCAACAGCGAGTTACATTATTCAAGAGACTTTTTAGGATTCTTCATCAACGGCAACGGCAATTACATGGGCTACGACAATCCTGCCAATTTCAGCATAGGTACCGACCTCAACATCTTCACAGAAGTGTCGCTCGGATTACAATACACCATTGCAAAAAAATTCACCATAGGTGTCAGACCTAAGCTTTTATGCGGCACAGCCAATATCTCTATAAACGGTGACAACTCAAAGATATACACCGATAAAAACACATATTCCATGACCGCTGATGTCAACATCAACATGAAAGCAGCCACCATCTTGAACAGTAATGCCCAGAGACTATCGGAACTGACAGGACTCATAAACCTCGACTCATTGAACATCAACGAGCTTATAAACCTTGAAGAAAACTATGGATTCGGCATCGACTTCGGAGCTTCATATATAGGTGAATCGTTCGGTATAGCTGCTGGCGTATATGACCTCGGATACATCAACTGGAGCAATTCAAAAGAAAAACAGATAAACAAAGACAATGTCGTTGTCAATGACGCACTCATTGACAATTATGAAGACGTCTTGAACATGGAACTAAACTTCAATGACTTATATCAAGATTTCCTGGAAAACGTATGGGATAACGACTCCATCTATGTTGGAGAAGATTACCAGACCACATTAAAGACAAGAATCATGCTTCAAGGATATTATGAGTTATTACCTATGGCACGATTCAGCGCGATAGCCCAGATGTATTATGTAAAAAAGGAATTTCATCCAGCACTGACATTGGCTTATAGCGGTTCATTCTTTAAATTCCTTAATATCACAGCCAACTATACCTTCTCAAAATATTCAGGCAATTCCGTAGGAGCGGGCATTAGCCTCAACTTAGGACCTCTTAATATATATGCAGTCACCGACAACATCATGATATTGACGAGGCTCAATGCGTCAACGGCAGAACTTGTCACAACATACGACGCGGTTAATGCAAGATTAGGTCTGGTCTTCACTTTCGGAAAAGTTACGAAATAATATTTTAATTTATTACAGAGCGACATTGAAAAAATGCCGCTCTTTTTTTATCTTTGCAAAAATTTTATAAAAAATGAAGAAACTATTATTATCAATCATCTGTTTGTTTTTCATACAAACATTCTATGCTCAGAAATGGCATCCCATCAGTTCTAAATCTGACGACAGCTATTCTGTCAACCTCATCAAATCGACAGATGAAGCTATAGTCCTCGAACTCTCAATCAACGGATTCTACACTACACCAGCACCTACCCCAATGTCGGAAACTGCTGTCATCATCAGCAACGAAGACATGGCACCTATCGCTGAAGCAGGCTATCCAAACATCCCGTCACTGTCTATACCTGTCATCATCAACGACCATTCAAAGATGGACATCAGAGTCAAAAACGTGAAATATGTAGAATACAGCAACATAGAGATAGCACCATCCAAAGGCAACTTCTCACGTAAAATCAACCCAGAAGATGTCCCTTACACATACGCTGATGTTTATCAACAAGACGCATTTCTTCCATTGTCACAGTCAAAACTCGACTCTCCTTACATCTTGCGTGACTTCCGTGCACAGAACATCATTGTGACACCTTTTGCATATAACGCAGTCAACAAAACATTGAGAGTATTCCATGAAATGACAATAGAAGTCTTTGCTGTAAAAGGCGAAGGTGAAAACATCATGGAAAGACGTTCTAACAACATCTCCATGAACCGCGACTACAGCCACATGTATAAAAGCCGTTACATCAACTACCAAGAGTCATCAGCCAAATACGACATCGTCGAAGAAGAAGGAGACCTCCTCATCATCTGCCACGATGATTTCATGGATGCAATGCAGCCTTTCGTAAATTGGAAAAGAGCTACAGGACGTAAGACCACAATGGTAGGAACAAGCATTACTGGCAAACAGCCAGACAACATCAAGGCATATATCACAGGACAATACAACAGTAACCCTGACCTCACTTATGTCCTGTTAGTAGGCGACTACAACCATTTACAAGGCAAATACCTTGACATGAGCGACTGCTCAGGCCGTTCTGACTGGTGGTTCGGACAACTTACAGGCAACGACCATTACAACGAGCTCATCATAGGACGTTTCTCAGCCGAAACAACAGACGATGTCACCGTACAGGTCAACAAAGTCATCCACTATGAAAGAGACATCAACGCCAACGACACATGGCTCACCATAGGACAAGGCATCTCTAAAAAAGAAGGTGCTACAGGCCATAATGGAGAAGACGACTATCAACACATTGACAAGATCAGAGATGACTTGCTGGATTACAACTACACACAAGTGCACCGCGACTATTCAAACGTATCCGGTGTTTCTTCATCAGCAGCAATAGTAAGTCAACACATCAACGAAGGCGTAGGCATTATCAATTATTGCAACCACGGATATCCTACAGGATGGGGCGTCTTCAGCTATGGCAACAATCACGTCAATTCTTTGACAAACGATAACAAACTTCCATACATCATCTCTACCGCATGTAACAACGGTGAATATACATATTACACACCTTGTTTCGCAGAGACATGGCTTCGTGCCACTAATGCCTCAACAGGAAATCCGACAGGAGCCATAGGCGGAATGTTTTCTTATATCTCACAACCATGGGTTCCTCCAATGTACGGACAAGACGAGATGATTGACGTTTATGTAGAGACTTATACAAACAATATCAAACGTACTATGGGAGGTGTCTCACTCCACGGCAACATGAAGATATTAGATATCAACCATAACAACGTATCATTCTATGCCACTTACAACACATGGCATCTCTTCGGTGACCCAACATTAATGTTAAGAAGCGACATTCCTGAAAGCATTAATGTATCACACAACTCTCAGATGTCGGAATATTCAACAACATTCACAGTCAGCTTGTCTAATGCAGACGGTGCATGCGTCACTTTGACAAAAGACGGAGAGATAATGGGAACAACCATAGCTGACAACGGAATGGCTACACTCAACTACATCCCTCCATTGGAAAATGGCCAAGCCACTTTGACAGTCTTCGCCCACAACAGAATAACTTACCAATCCACAATAGAAATTGTTGAAAGTGCAGAAGAAATGATCATCGTCAACGTCACAGCAAACAAGGACGTTGTAGCACAAGGTTCATCAGTCATGATGTCAACAGCAGCATACGGCGGCAACGGCAATTACAATTATTCATGGACACCTACAACAGGTGTCAACGGAGTCAACTTGCCAAATCCTATCGTGACACCACAGGAAACCACAACATATACATGCACCGTCAGCGACGGTAACGTAACAGGAGAAGGCTCCATCACCATCACTGTTGTGACAGCACCTACAGCTCTCGATGCCAAAGTTGAAGGCAACAGTGTCGAATTGTCATGGACAGAGACAACACCGAACTCGCTTTACAACATATATCGCGACAACAACCGCATTGCATCCAACATAGACGCTACAACATATATCGACAGCAATTTGCCTGAAGGCTGCTACACATATCAAGTGTCATCAGTATATGAAGGAATAGAATCTGCCAAGTGCGAAAGTATAGAAGCCGTAATCTACGCGCTGACAGTTTCCACATTCGCAAATCCTGGATTCATCGTCGAGGGCGAATCTACCACTATCTTCGCTACCGCCAACGGAGCCAGCGGCGAAGTGTCATACAGCTGGACACCAGCAGAGACATTGGAAGATCCTACAGCAAGTTCAACAACAGCAACTCCTACCGAAACCACAACATATACCGTCGTTGTCACATGCGGTTCACAGACTGCATCAGCAGAGTTGTTCGTGAAAGTTCTCGTACATCCTGAGAATCTCACTGCAGAAGCCGATGGCAATGATGTGACACTTGAGTGGGACGAAGTTCCAGAAGCAGAATATTATATGGTATTACGTGACGGTGTTACATTAAATTCATACGTCCCTGAAACTACATTAATCGATGAAGACGTAGAATCAGGCAGCCATTGCTATACCGTAAAATCTGTCTACGCCGCTTACGTATCATTCGACTCTAACGAAGCTTGCGTAGAGATCGGCGGCTGCGAACCTCCTATGAATATCACAGCAGAATATTATGAATATGACGGCGAGTTCGGAGCTCTGGTCGATTGGGATAGAATGGAATCTTTATCAGACCTCACAGAATACAGAATATATAGAAGTACCGACAATAACGAATACAAGCTCATTCAGACTCTGGTCAACGTTCCTGGAATGAACCATTATCAGTTCTCTGACATGACGAATAAAGCAGGAACATATTACTATAAAGTATCCGCTTATTATGCAGACATCGACTGCGAATCAGAATTTGGCATGGCAGCTGATTCGTCAAACGACTATGTATCTGTAGTTGTTACTTCTTTAGATGAAAATGCCAATAACAATATAGAATTATATCCTAATCCTGTCAAAGACAAGCTCTATATCAAGGCAGAACATATCAATGCTGTGACCATCGTCAACATGATGGGACAAGTTGTCAAGAAACAAGACACCAACTCAGACATGATGGCATTAGATTTGAGCGGCATCGAATCAGGAATGTATCTGATACAGATTGAGACAGTATCAGGAATGACAACAAGACAAATAAATATCATCAAATAACTAATAAAAGATAAAGAAATGAAAGTAACAAAAAACACAGTTGTAACAATGACATACGTTTTGCATCGCGAAACAGCAGAAGGAGAAGTCATTCAAGAAACAACAAAAGAAAATCCATTCCAAGCTATATTTGGACAAGGCATGTTATTACCAAAGTTTGAAGAAAACTTAGAAGGTTTAGAACCAGGAGCAACATTTGGCTTTGCATTGACACCAAAAGAAGGTTATGGCGAACGTAACGACGCTAACATCATCGATGTCAACAAAGACATCTTCATGCAAGACGGCGTTTTCAATGAAACAATATGCCAAATAGGAGCTACAGTATGGTTCACTGACAACAACAATCAACCATTCCCAGGCAAGATCATGGAAATCGGTGAGACAACAGTCAAAGTTGACTTCAACCCAGAGTTAGCAGGTGTGCCATTATATTTCACAGGAGAAATCTTGGACGTACGTGAACTCAACGAATCAGATTTCGGCGGCGGTTGCGGCGGCGGTCACTGCCACAATCAAAGCTGCTGCGACAGCTGCGGCGGCGGTTGCGGAGAATAATACAAACAAAAAACTGTCTGACGAAAAAAATGTCAGACAGTTTTTTTTTAATCATTACCTATATTCTTCAACATGGGGACGAACTTAAAATCGCCATAAGTCTCTCTTGTCAGGCTGCCGTCCTCCTGTTTCGTCAGACGAAGCATAGTCTGATGGTCGTCATTCTCACTTAAAGGTATCACCATCATACCGCCCACCTCAAGCTGATTGACGAGTTCCTGCGGTATCTCAGGAGCAGCCGCCGTTATCAGGACACGGTCGAAAGGTCCATAAGTAGGAAGGCCTTTGTATCCGTCACCCAAGAATGTCCTTATATTATATGGAAACTTTGACAGGAAAGCCTTGGTCCTCATATAGAGATTCCTCTGACGTTCTATGGAAAACACCTTAGCACCCATCTCTGCGAGCACACAGGCCTGATAGCCAGAGCCCGTACCTATCTCCAATACTTTCATATTTTTCCTTATCTCCAGAAGACTGGTCTGGAAAGCCACGGTGAAAGGCTGAGATATGGTCTGCCCCGAACCTATAGGAAAAGCCTTGTCTTGATATGCGAAGTCGAGAAAGGACGAATCCAAAAAGACATGACGCGGAACATTGTTAATGGCATTAAGAACATTATCGTCGCTAATGCCTTTACGTCTAAGCTCTTCAACCAACATTCTTCTCATTCCCTTATGTCTGTAATTATCTTCCTGCATCGTCTTTTTTTTATTCGCAAAGTTACGAAAAAACCTTATATTTGCGGAAAAATAATCTAATGTTGAAGATAGGAGTTTTAGGTGCTGGACACCTTGGAAAAATACATATCAACTGTATAAAACAATTGGCGGTTTATGAACTTGTCGGCTTTTACGACCAAGACGAGAACACTGCCAGGAAAGTATCAGAAGACTTACAGGTAAGATGTTTTTCATCCATCGACGAACTTATCGATCTTGTTGATGTAGTCGATATCGTCACTCCAACAGTATGTCATTTTGAATGCGCCTCATTGGCATTGAAAAAAGGCAAGCATGTCTTCATCGAGAAGCCTATAGTAGCCACAGTCGATGAAGCCAACAAACTGATTGTTCTAGCATCCGAAGCAGGTGTCAAGGTCCAGGTGGGACACGTAGAACGATTCAATCCGGCATACATGACAGCACGCCCATATATCGACACTCCATTATTCATAGAAGCACATCGTCTCGCACTGTTCAACCCACGCGGCACCGACGTACCTGTAGTGCTCGACCTCATGGTACACGATATCGACATCATACTTGATGTGATAAAATCACCTATCAGAAACATCAGCGTCAGCGGCGTCTCAATAGTAAGTCCTACACCCGACATCACCAATGCTCGCATAGAGTTTGAAAACGGCTCGGTAGCAAACCTCACTGCAAGTCGCATATCTCTGAAAAACATGCGCCGTCATCGCATCTTCCAGAAAGACGCTTATATCACCATCGATTTCCTTGACAAGAAAACAGACATAGTGAGAATAAAAGAAGCCGACGACAACAATCCTTTCGCCATGACGATAGACCTAGCCGACGGCAGCAGAAAACAGATAACAATAGAACAACCGGATGTCACTGCCATAAATGCCATAATGACAGAACTGGAAAGTTTCCATAATGCCATCATCAACAATACTGAGCCGCCAGTCACAATCCATGATGGCGTCCAGGCTCTGAAAGTATGTTATATGATTCTCGACGAAATCGAAAAGAACAATCAGATAGTTCAAAATAATCTAAAATAAACAATAAATGATTTTTTATTACGTTCATTTTTTAAATAGAAGTTTATGAAAATTATACGCATATTGTCATCATTGGTCGTTGCTCTTTACGTAACGATGTCTCTCTCATCTTGCAATAAATTTCACGGAAGTCAGGAAATACCAGCATACATACATGTAGATACATTTTTATTGACGACCAACTACGCCATAGAAGGCGCAGCTTCACATAAAATCACAGACGTATGGCTCTATATAGACGACAACATCCAAGGCTGTTATGAGCTGCCAGCCAACATCCCTGTATTGGAAAGAGGCGAACATAAAATAACACTCTATCCGGGAATAAAACTTAACGGTATCAGCAGCACTAGAGTCATTTACCCATTCTACCAGCCTTATACCATAGAGAAATTCGTCCTCACAGAAAAAGTCATAGACACCATCTCACCGTCAACGACATATATTCCTATTGACGAAAGCGACATCGTGTTTGCATATAACGAAGACTTTGAAAGACAAGTATCGCTGGAACCAACAAGCCAAAGCGACACCGTGATAGTAAGAACAGAAAGAGACGACCCAGGAAACTGGAATGACGCATTCAATAACTCTCATTATTCAGGACACGTATGGATCGGCGACACCCTAAACTATTTCTGTCTGGCATCAGAAGAGTTTCACGACCTTCCTAATATGGGCAACAGCATATTCCTCGAAATAGACTATAAATGCGACGACATCTTTGAAGTTGGCCTCTTCGCCAAAGTCAGCGGAGTGGAAAGCATCCCTCTTATCTTCGTCAACCCTTCTCCTACTTGGAACAAGATATATGTAAATCTCGGACCTAACATCACCGACACTCAAGAGGCGGAATACTTCAAGTTCTATATCGCCGGCCAAGTTGATGAAGATAAAGAAGCTGAATATTATTTTGACAACATAAAACTTGTTTATCGTGAATAAAAAAAACAATAAGACAAAACAGACATTAAAATATGTCGTTGCGGACTGGTTATGCGCACTGATAGCATGGACTTTGTTTTTCTTCTTCAGAAAATACAACGAAGATCCAAACATATTAGACCATTATCAGGATGTCTTCCATGACACAAACTTCATTATCGGTATCATAGGCGTGCCAATCTTCTGGCTTACGCTTTATACCATCTCTGGATACTACAATAACGTATTCAGCAAGTCACGACTCAAAGAAATGATACAAACGTTCTTCGTGGTACTTATAGGTGTCGTGATATTATTTTTCGTCACGATAATCGACGATGCCATAGTATCGTACAAATCATATTACATCTCTTTCCTGATATTATTCAGCTTGCAATATGTGCTGACTTATATATGTAGATTGATCATCACCACAAGAACAGCCAGAAAAATCCATAAAAAGGAAATAGGATTCAACACCCTCATCGTAGGAAGTAACGGCAACGCTTGCGCCATATACGAAGAGATGGAGAACCAGATGTATTCATCTGGCAACATCATAGTAGGCTTCGTAAATGTCTTTGACAAGAAAGAATATAAGGTGGAGAAATATATCCCTCACTTGGGATTTTACAAAGATGCCGCACAAGTCATCAAAGACTACGACATCGAAGAAGTCATCATCGCTATTGAACGTTCTGAGATAGAGACCATCGACAAGATACTGGTAATCTTGGAGAGCCTAGATGTTGTCGTCAAGATAATACCTATCATGCAAGACATTCTCTTCGGAACTGTCAAGCAGGAAGCCATCTGGCACGCTCCTCTCATCAGAGTGACACCAGAATTGATGCCTGTATGGCAGCAAGTGGCGAAACGTGTCTTTGACATAGTAGCATCTCTGATGGTCATCATCATCTTTTCTCCTTTATATTTATTCACCGCTTTGATGGTAAGACTGTCATCACCTGGACCTATATTCTACAAACAAGAACGTATCGGCAAACATGGCGAGCCTTTCAACATGCTAAAGTTCAGAAGCATGTATGTAGATGCTGAAAGCATGGGACCACAGCTCTCCAAAGACAACGACCCTCGCATCACTCCATGGGGACGTTTCATGCGTAAGACACGCCTCGATGAGATACCTCAGTTCTTCACCGTCCTTGGCGGCAAGATGTCAATAGTAGGATACCGCCCAGAACGTCAGTTCTATATCGATCAGATAGTACAAAGAGCTCCTCATTATATCATGCTTCTCAAGATAAAACCAGGCATCACAAGCTGGGGTGAAGTGAAGTTCGGATATGCATCCAACGTGGATGAGATGATAGAGAGATTGAGATATGACATACTATATATAGAAAACATGAATATCGCTCTCGACATCAAGATATTGATATACACTGTACTTATCGTTGTACAAGGAAGAGGAAAATAAACTAATGTCGCTATTTTAGTTTACATTATTCCCTTCATTTTAACATAAAAAAATAACTTTGATGAATCATCAAAGTTATTTTTTTGTATCAGTTAGTTATAAATGATTTACAACTATTCATGTCTATTAGACCTTAATTCAATCTTCAAACTGTTCCACCAGTTTTTCGAGAGGAATGCCAAGGTTTAAAATGGTCATTTTCACTTCTTCAGCCATAGGGTTATCCGGATATGTCTCTAAAAAATGACGATAAGCTTTTTCCGCTTTATCCAAATCCTTGAACATACTTTCATATACGAATCCTTTTATATACATCGCCATTGGAGTCATGTCGAAGCTTGGATATTTCTCAATCAAGATATCAGCTGCTTCAACAGCCTTCTTTGGACTAATATTCATCCCCACATATACATCAAGGGCTTTGAACAACATATCGGGAGCTGCATCATCGTTAGGATTTTGTTTTGCATAAAGCATATAAGAATCTGCGAGCTTAACGGCGACACTCTCGTCAGGTGATGCGCCTGGGCCAAACATCTGAGTTTCCAATTCATTTATTCTTTCGTACGTAATAGTCCTTTCGCATGACATCAGAATCATTGCGACAACAATCAATGGTAATAATATTCTTTTCATAGAAAAATGTTTTAGTAGATTATTAATAAAAGACGCATCAAAGCTCGTTAAGATTATAGAATTGACACGTCTCGACTTTTTATCTTCTTCTCCTTGCAGGAAATATCATCTTATAATCAACAGGGACATTGCCTTCTGAGATATTGCGCAATTTGTTTTTAAGCATCATCTTACGCATAGGAGCGACTCTGTCAACATAGACTTTTCCTTCAAGATGGTCGTATTCATGCTGTATTACACGAGCGCATATTCCATCGAACTCTTCTTCGTGTTCAACGAAATTCTCATCCAAATAATTGACTGTGATTTTTGATGGACGAACCACGTCTTCATTCATATCAGGAAGACTGAGGCAACCTTCGCGGAATGTCCATGTCTCTTCTGAAACCTCTACTATTTCTGGGTTGATGAAAACTTTTTTGAAGCCTTTTGCTTCAGGATATGTCTCTTGAAAAGGATCTGCATCGATGACGAAAAGTCTTATCGACTTATTGATTTGAGGAGCAGCGAGACCAACGCCTTCTGAATGGTACATAGTCTCGAACATATCATCGATAAGTTTTTGTAATTCAGGATAATCTTGATCTATCTCTTCTGCTACTTTCTTTAAAACAGGATGGCCGTAAGCCACTACAGGTAATATCATAACTTAAAATTTAAAATCTATTTTTCTTAATTGCTTCAGATTCCATATAAGACTGCAAGATGATGGTTGCGCTGATGGTATCGACTAGCGCCTTGTTTTGACGTTGTTTCTTACCGAGACCCGCATCAATCATGGTTTGGAACGCCATCTTGGAAGTAAAGCGTTCGTCGTGTCGTTTAATGTCCATCTCTGGGAGAGCCTTTCTCAACTGACCGATAAAAGGTTCTATATAACGACTTGATTCAGAAGGATTATTATGCATATCTTTTGGTTCTCCAATTACAATAGTCTCAACATTTTCTTTTTTGACATAATCTAAAATAAACGTCAGCAAATCTTTTGTATCGACTGTAGTTAATGAATTTGCGATGATTTGCAAAGGGTCGGTCACTGCGATGCCGCAGCGTTTCCTTCCGTAATCGATTGCCATTATTCTTGCCATTTCTTAATTTTTGTTTGCAAAGATAATAAATAGTCAACAGACAACGGACAACGGACAACAGATTTTTTAGTTAGAAGTTAGGAATTAGGAGGTAGGAATTGAGGAACTGAGGGTATGAGGA
>JAZLAI010000011.1:0-20006 GCA_045613105.1 Bacteroidales bacterium
AAGGTGCGGTTCTCGAAGATTGGGCGCAAGATTTACTACCGACGACAGGACATACAGAATATGCTTGCGGATAATTACACGATGTTTGAGATTCATAATGAGTATGGGAAGAAGATAGAGAAAAAGACGGCGTAGGGTCTTCTTTGAAATGACAAAGCCTCGGTACTTGAATTAAGGTACTGAGGCTTGTTGTAAATGACAATGGACAATTTACAATGAACAATTAGAGGCATCTCGCAAAGACGCAAAGGAGAATATGCTTGGGCTCCATGTGTTGTGACTATCTCACGAAAAACTTATTGACTTAAAAACTTTTCTGAGACCTCACTCCTATTCTTTAATTGAACAGTGGACTTGGTACGGAGCAGGTACGAGGAAGGTGTGGTAAAAATTACACCTAAAGAAGAGTGATTTCTTCATTCTCTTTTTTACCGCAAAAAAGTGGAACAGAAAAAAACACTGATTTTTCAACAAGTTCTGCGTTTTATATATTGATTAAAACATACATTTTGAGTATTTTTGTACTGCATTGCATAGTAATAACATGATTCCTTTTTCTACATTGGGAACAAGATTTACTACCGATGACATAACATATAGAATAAATAGGATTATACACTTAAAATTTATGAAATATAAAAAGAAAAGATTAATCAAAAGACTTCGTTTTCAACTAAAACGAATGAGGCGCGAAATGGAACGCCAAAGCAAAAAATATAAATCTAATCGTAGATTTCGTATTGAAAACAAAAGAAAAGCACTAATAGCACAAAGAGCTTGGGAAAGTAAAAAATATGTTAAATTAGAAGTTCCTAAAAAATTCTCATTTATAGATAATACAAATGAAGTTTTGGATTTTTTTATAAAATGTAAATCATTATTACACGAAAATGAAAAAGTACAATGCGATTTATCCAATATAACCGATCTCTCATCCGATGCTATAGCTTTACTTGCTGCTTGCGCAAATGACGAGTCTTTTTTAGGAAAAAAAGGAAGGATTAGAGGCAATGCACCATCCAATCCAGAACTTCTAAAACTATTTATTGAATCTGGTTTTTACAATCATGTTAAATCAACAAGAAAAATAAAATCGGCACATAATAGTGATTTAAATTTGTTTCATCAAGAAAGCAATTATCAAGTACAATCTGACATTGCAAAAAAGGCTTGTATATTGGGAACAGAACATGTATTTGGCAATAAGGAACCATTTCCTGACTTGTACGAAATGTTAATAGAGTCAATGTCAAACACTAACAATCATGCAAGTAATAATACTGTAAAAAATCAATTCAAATGGTGGCTTTATACCTACAACGCACCTAATGGTCATACGATGTACACTTTTATAGATTTAGGTGTAGGAATTTTCGATAGTATACCTATGCAGATATTCAAAAATATCAAAAAACTTTTTGGATTATCACACAACAAGGATCTAGTAAATGACCTTCTTGACGGGAAAATTAAATCTAGAGAAAAAATAGATAATAAAATTAGGGGAAAAGGCATTCCGCAAATTGCTAATAATAGCAGTAGTTCTAACTTTGCCCGTGCTTATATAATAAGTAATGATGTAAAAATTAACCTAAAAGAAAAAACGGCAGAAGCTCTAAATTGGAATTTTTCTGGTACTATGTTGTTTTGGGAATTAACAAACAATTGTGATATAGAGAATTGAATATAGCTTGATTTTTGTTAAATCAAAGAATGCTAACTCGATGAGAAAATATAAACAATTACACATAAACATAGAATGACATCAAAATAGTTTATAATATTTTCTGTGAAAGTAATAAAATAACGGATTTATGATAAGAAATCTTTGTACTTTTGCAACAAAAAACTAATTGACGGGTTTTATAAATAATTATCAATAGGAATTATATGGAAAATATAATCATTAATATAAAAACAGACTTTTCGGATTCCCCTGGCGCTAGATATCGCAAAGATGGACCACATTCTGGAGAGGAATTTTTTGAAGATCATTTAAAACCAAAATTTGAAGAAGCTGTCAAAAACAATGTCAAACTAATTATTAATCTAGATGGTGTTTGGGGATATCCTTCATCATTTGTTTCCGGCTCTTTTGGAAAACTTTCACTAGAAAAAGGGAAAGACATTGTAATTTCTACAATTATATTTGTATCTAATGAAAGTGAAATAAGAAAAAATCGTATTTTGGCAGAAATAGAAAATCCAACAAAAAAAGAAAGTGACAAATGAACCAAAAAATAAAAAATACATTGTTTGTTATTTTGGGAATATCCCTCACATTGGGTGGATTTGCCATTTATGATGGATGTCTTGATTATAATATAAACATAATAGATGCTTTAATGCTTGTTATAACAACAGCATTAACAGTTTCTGTTGTATATCTTGGCAATTCTCTAAATAAAAAAAACACTGCTTGCGATATAATAGTAAAAGATTTGATGGAATTATGTGAAGTTTATAGCAAAAACATCTTAATCATAGAAAAGTTGAATAAACAAGAAATATCTCTTGAGGATGCTAAAACTGATATTAGAATGACATTTCATAGAGGCGATGTTATCATAGAAATGATAACTAAAGAAATACAAGAATCATTTCCTAATTTTCTTAAAGATAATAATGAAATACAAAATTTACCAACAACGTATTGGAAATGGCTTACAGATGGTGATATGCAAGATGCTAATTTTAAAATTTCACAATCTTTTCTAAAAGCTCATGAGACGGAATATAGAAAAACCGTTTCTAATATCAGACTTATAATTCATAGATTAATAAAGAATATATAATACAAGTAGCTTAAACCCAATGTGCTAAGGTTAATTTTATCTTTCATTTACTGATTTATATGTAGAATCCCAGCAAATCTTATTTTAGAAATTGCTGGGATTTGTATTGATGTGAAAGAAACAATTTATTGACATATAAATACCTTTACAACATTTTCTTTATTGGATTTTTTTTCTAAATCTCTTTTAACCAGATAAGGTTCTCCTATTCTTTTATCAGGATCATATATAAAACAATATAATACTTTTAACGTTTGTAGTGTAAAATATCTATCAATATCCAGAAGTAATTGCTCACACAATTGCTTGTCTTTTAGTCCTTCCCTAGTCATTTTTACTTCTATTCCAATTTGTTCATTTTTTAAAATAAAATCAATTCTAGTACTGCTTCCTGCAAATTTAGGTATAACAAATTCCTTTTCTATATCCTTATAAAATAATTTGAATATAGAATGTAAAATATCCTGTATATCATATTCATCATTTATTATAAAAAAAGCATCTCTATTATTGTATCTTTTAGATGAATGTCTGATAAAATCATTGAAATTATTAAAGATACTTTCAATGATAAAATTATCGTCTAACTTTTGATATTGTTTTTCATTTAAGTATGACAATAAAGCTTTTAGAAGATTCAACTGTTTATCAAGCACTTCAATATTGTTAGTATTAGCATATTTTTTACTAAGATTCGAAAAATCTATACAAGTTGCATTATCTGAAAAATTATCCCTCAAATACAATAATGTTTTATGTACCCATTGGTGATATTCATTTAATTTAGAATCATTTATCCATGTAGCTTCTCCAGAATAATCTAACTCAGCATCAATTTTAAATGATTCTCCTTCCTTGATTATTTCTTCAATATTCATTTATTTCTATATTTATATCTATTTTTTGACAAATTTATCAAAAAATATGGTTAATTGCATATTTTTTTCGTGACAGTTTATGTGTAAGTTAATTTTCAAAATCATTAGGGACTACATAAATCTGTAAAAATAAAGAATTGAGAACTTATCACACACTCCCCTCAATAATCTTTATCTCATCTTCGGTTAGTCCATATATATGATATACGATTCTATCAATTTCTTTCATTTTTAAATACAAAGTCGTATAATCACTTTTTTCTGACGACAATATTGCTTCATCTACCAGTGTAATAAAAGCAATGTAATCATCCATTGTTTTTATAGGAATGGAATGTAATTCATAACCTCCTATTGTTGGCAATAAGTATTTTTTGCAATACCAATAATTTATCAATTTAGAATTTAACAATCCACATAAATATTTTATTGGTGTTTTTTTATCCCATGTATGGTAGTTTGAAACATTAGTTGTGTCTAAAAAATAGTTTTGTTGATTATCGTACGCTACTAGCAGTTGTCTTGAAATTCTCTGTGTAATTAATTTCTCAGGAACTTCAAAGTATTCTTTTGTATGTGGAACACATCCAACTTTTTCTCGCATTAAATCAGGTCTATACCAGATATATTCTCCATTCCAATTCAACTGATATGCTCGAATATTACGACCTCTAAAAACTTTTTTATACTCAGAATTATTTTGCGTTGTAGAAATAAATCTCTTATCATCGCTTGTTTTGATACCTCTTGAAAATGTTATAAAATCAGATAAAGGTTTTGAGCCTTTTTCTATTTTTTTGAATATAATTTTATCTTCTGATGATGACGTTGTATCAACAATATATTCTGCTGATGATAATATTTCATCAATACTTATATTCATTATATGTGTAAAACTTTTGTCTAAAACATTTATAGTAGAATTATTTAGATAATTTTTACTTCCTAAAATTATCAATGGTTGAACAGTTGCTTCAAATACACCTTGTTCAAGATTTACAATGGTTTTTAATTGATGTTTGGTAAAAATGTATTCTCTTAATTTTGAAAAGCTATCGGTTGCTTTCCATGTATGAGGAACAATGTAACTTATTACACCATTATTATTTAATATTCCAAAACCAAATTCAATAAAAAATGCATATAAGTCACATTTATTTTTTGTTGAATAGAATTTTTCTTTGAGCAACGCTCTATATTCAGCAGATTTTATATTAGCAAAATTCACATACGGCGGATTTCCAATAACTATATCGAAGCCTCCTTTATTGAAGACGTCGCTGAACCAGGTGTGCCAGAGGAAGAATTGGTCGTTGCCGGCGAGGTCGAGGGTGCTGAGTTCGCGGAGTATGTAGGCATCGAAGTTCTGGACGCTGAGCTGCTTGGCTATGGTGTTGCTTATCTTGTTGCGCAAGTCGGTCTTCTTGTCGTGGTCGCTACAGGAATAGTACTGCGTGAGTAGCTGCGTGACTTCTCTCTGCAGCTGCTTGGTGTCGTCTTCGAAGATGGAATACTGACTGATGTGTCCGTCGCTTTTCTTGGCGTAGGTGAGCTTGCTGAGGTCGAGGCCTTTATAACTTTCTATCAAGGAGTTGCCTTGCATGATTTTGTAGTCTAAGTTGGGCAATGGCGAGGCTTCTTCTTCATCGACGACGATGCTGAGCCAGAATCGCAAACGGGCTATATCGACGGCTCCTTTCTCGATATCGACACCGTAGATGTTGTTTTGGATGATGCTTTTCTTTATCTCTGCACGATTATATTTTGGTTTTTCTGATTCATTGAGACGCCACAGGGGTGACGTCTCTACCAGTGCTTCGCGGCATCGTAACAGTTCATTTAAGAGTCCCATTGGGAATGCGCCGGAGCCGATGGCTGGGTCGCAGATTTTGACGTTTTCCAGGGCTTTTATAAGACTACATCTCCATTTCTCTGATATGCCTGCAATGCCTTCTTCTGGTGAAAGAACGAAGTTGCGAATTTTCTCTTTGGCAATACTTGTGTTGGTCTCGAGGTATGCGATAAGCGATTCCTGGCACATGTAGCGCACAATCTCCTTAGGTGTGTAGAAGGCTCCTTTGTCTTTGTTGTCTTCGAGGAGGTTCTCGAAAATCTTGCCGAGCATCTCGGGGTCCACTCCCACTTCGGCGTCGTTGGGGTCGTTCTCGTCGATGGTGAAGTTATACTCGCTGAAGAAGTTGAACAAGCGTTCGAAGTATTCTGCTGGGAACTTGCTCTCGGGTTCGTCGTTTTCGTCACGCTCGAAGAGTCCGCCGTTGAGATATGGTATGTCGCTCCATTCAGCGAGCAGTGATTTGTCCCATGAATATTTCTCGAACAAAGCCTCACGTTGTTCTGGCTTTGTGTTGAGGATTCCGAAGAAAAGGGGCTCGAGGACGGCATCGAGGTAGTCGTCTTGATGTGATGAGCGTTGGAATAGGTTCTGCATGTAGTTGAGGTCGCCGCACATCCATCCTTTGCGCTGGAGGAAATGGAGGAATGTGATTCGTCCCATCATCTTCTTAATGTAGTCGCGTATCTTTTTCTCGTCGTTGCCAAAGGCTTGCATGAATTTATAGTTCGGCGTAGCGACGTTTTTCTCTTCCCATTTACTGCCGTTTTTCACGAAGCGTTTGCCTGTGATGTATTGTATGAAGTTGGCGTATTGCTCGCGGTATTTGTCGAAAAACTCGTCAGAGAGTGCTTCTACGGAGAAGGCTTTCTTGAGGTTCTCGAATGATATTCCTTTGTCTTTAAGAAAGATGAAACGGTCTATCGGTGTTTTATAAAGCAGTTCTTTGTTGCCAAAGACGTATGTGTAGCGTTTTGGCGCGGTGGCTTCGTCTTTGATATCGCAGATGAATGAGAGTCGCCAATATTTTTCGGGAACGGGATTTGGTGACTGTGATTGGATTTCGTTGAAGACGACGAGGGCTGCATCGAATTCTCCCCATTGCGGGTTGATGAATGTCTTGACGAGTTTACGAAGTCCGACGCGTTTGTTAGCGACAGAGCCTTGTTTTATATTATAGTGAAACAGTCCGATACGATATGAATCGGAGGTCTGTATATTACCTAAATAATATCCTTCTTCTGTAGGGTTGTATTCAAAATTTTCCGGCACGAGTCTTAACTCTGTGGCCTTGAAAAGATTCTGCAAGAGCTTGTTCCATTGCTTTATGTCGAATGGCGATTGAAATATGGTGCGGAGGGATTCTTTCATATAAATGTTTCTGAAATTATTATCTGTGGGTTTGATATGTCTTTTGCTTCGTGTTGTTGTTGTTTGTTGAGTGTTTGATATTCTTCGTGGAGTTTGTTTATCTTGTCTTTGATTTGGTTTATGTCTTCTCTGATTTTTCGTTTGTCGTTTTTGTAATTGCGTGCAAGGTCTTTTATCATGCGTGGCATCTTGGAATAGATTCCTTCGTTGATGTATGCGTTGAGTGTGTCGCATTGTGCGTTGAGTTCGTTGTCGTCGCTGACTTGCTTGACATAACCGAGGAATTTCCTTGCTTCGAGCGAACTTTTGTCTAAGTCGCTGCGGTTTACCGTTGAGGTGTCGCTTGCTTCTACATATTCTTTGGTGTAGAGATTGAGTGCGTTGTTGACTTGCTTGTAATGACTTTCGTCTTTGGTGAATGGGAGTGCTTGCTCTTCGGGTTCTGCCTTGAGGTATTCGACGGCTTCGAGGAAATCAATGGCTTCAGTCGTAGTGTCGGTGGCGAGATAGAATTCTGTCTTTACGTTTGAAGAGACAAAGACAACAGTCAACGGACAACGGTCAACAGCGGTCGCTGAGCTTGTCGAAGCGCCAGAATTACAAGACGTGTCAATCACATTATTGTTTATTTTCATAGGTGTGATTGACGCGTCTCTACAGACGCGGGATTTCATTGGGAGGTTTTTGATTTTGTTGTATAGTTTTCTGTTGGTGTTGTATAGTTCGCGTAGTTCTCTTAGGAGTGCGAGTTTTTTGTCAATATAGTCGGTGATGTTGGGGTCGAAAAGATTGAATTCCTTGACAATTTCTTCAATGGAATATATCTGTGCGTCTTCTCCGAATGCTGAATGGAAGCCTTGTATCTTGACAAGTGCGTTTTTGTAGAGTTGAATTTCCTTGTCGCCTTGTTGCGATGGATAGAACATGTAATTGTAGATGTTTTCTGCGACGGAGCCGATACGGTTGACACGGCCTATACGTTGCATGAGACGTGTGGCGTTCCATGGTGAGTCGTAGTTGACAATGACATTGGAACGGTGAAGGTTGACGCCTTCAGCAAGAACATCGGATGTGATGATGATGTTATAGTCGTTTTTATGTTCTCCGTCGTAGTTGGCATCGAAGTTTTCCTTAATCATCAGGGCTGACTTTTGCCGATTATTCGATGTCACCATAAGTACGTCGGCGCGTTTCACATCGTTTGTGAGTCTGTCGTAGAGATAGTTCAAGGTGTCGACGCTTTCTGAGAAGACGACGAGTTTTCCTGTGGGGTTTATGTCTTTATCAAAGAAATTGTTTTTCAGGTTTTCATGGAACTTATCGAATTTAGGGTCGTCGTTTTCTTTTTGCCATTCGAGATTGAGATGTTCTAATATGTTTTTATCGTGATAGAGCATCTCGACGAAATTCGGCTTGAAGGCATCGGCTTTAAATACTATGTCTTGTTCTGAATAGCCTTTGTTTACAGCGTATTCTATAATCTGGTCGAGTTCCATTCCTTTGGATTGAAGTTCTTTGACATTCAAGTCGGGAGCTATGATGACCTTGTCTTCTTCAAACATCTTAATCATATCGTTGGTGATGCGGAGAAGTGTGGCGAGTGATTTCTTGAATGCGTAGAAACTGCTTTCCAGGCGTTTCACCATGTGAACGCGATAGATTCCGGCGAGTGTCTGAGCAATATGTTCGGCGTTTTTATATTTGCCTTGATATTCTGGTTTCAGAAATTCTATGGCGCGATAACGGGCGTAGTCGAGGCCTTTGCCATCGGGGTTGCTTTCTGACTTTCCGTCGGTGAGTTGTTTCAATGTCTCGTAGAAACGTTGGCTCGTATCGGCATCCATCTGATAAATCAGCTGATTAGGCGGCAGTATGTGTGGAAATTTAAGACCTTGTTTTTTAATGTCTTTCTTATAATCTTCGTCATTCATGATATTATGACGTGTTCTTCTGATTGTGACCTTATCGATGATTTTATTTCTTACCTGCGCGTAAATCTTATCGACATCATTGGTGACATCTCTTTTGTCACGCTCTTGCATGAGTTTCTTATATTGCTGGATTAGAGGAGAAAAGAATGCTTTGAGATTAGGTATTCCGTCGATGGTACAGTTTTGACTGTTTTGAAAGAGCAGCAGCAGATTCTGAAGGTCGTCTGGTTTGTTGTTGAGAGGCGTTGCTGAAAGGAGCATAACCTTCTTTGTGGAGACGCAAGATTTTGCGTCTCTACGGCATTGTGATTTACATATTTTTTGCAGTTCGTCGTATTTGCCAGAGCTGTCGCTTCTGAAGCCATGAGCTTCATCGACGATGATGAGGTCGAATTCTTCCTTGCTTTTGTATTGGTCTCTTCCTTCGAGTATTTTGTAGAGACTTCCGTTTGAGACGAATTGAGCGTATTTCTTGATACCAAATCGTTTGAATTCATTTTTCCATGTCTCGTTTAGCGCAGGAGGATAGACGACGAGTATGTTGGTGTTTCTGCCGTTTTCTTCTATGAATCGTTTTGCAATCATAGTGGCTATCATGGTCTTTCCGAGACCTACGACATCGGCGAGGAACAGCCCGTTGTGTTGCATAAGCATCTGATAGCCTTGTATGACGGCGTCTTTCTGGTATTTCAAATCCATCACTCCATCTGGCAGCGTCATGGAGAAGTCGTCTTCCACCTGGTCACCGAATGTGTCGATGAGCACTTTGATATAGATTTCGTAAGGCGTTGGCTGATAGTCGAGATAGGTGTTCTTTTTGTATTTCTCAATGTCGTCGATAGTTATCTGTACGCTTTCGTTCCAGAGCTTCCAGAATTCGTCGGAGCAATATTTCACGTCGTCGTAGTCTTTCATCGCCACGTTGAGTTCGTAGCGAGGTGTTTGTCTCGTTCCTAATCCAGAGTCGGAAATGTTTGAAGAACCCATGATGACCCAGCCGTCGCTGTGTTCGTTATGTTCTTTGGGGAGACAGAGGTAGAATTTGGCGTGTAGGTTTTTCGTGGCATGTATGCGCATCTGCAGTCGTCCTGCCATGAGGTCGTCGCACATCTGCAGTATCCCCTGCTCTACTTCTGGGGAATAATGAGCGTTGACGATGTCGTCTTTGAAACCGCTGTTATATATTTCCTTGGCTTTCTCGGAGTTTGACAGCATCACCAAGGCTTTGTTGTGTTTGCGGAAGATGTCGTCAATATTGATACCCACGAGGATTTTTATCTCGGAGATGTCGCCTAATTCTCTGCGTAGCTTGAAGTAACCCGACGAGCGGAAGAAACCCACCACTGCCAAGAAACTATGGAAGGACGACATACCGCTGGCAATACCTTTCAATTTATCGAAAAGTGTATTGCCAAGTTCGTTGTTGAAGAACTTGGTACTCATGCGCTTTCGTTTTGTGAGCGGCTACTTATTTGGCAAAACGGGCTTTCCTTCAGGACACAAAAAAAGCATGGGCGATAATCTTGTCCATGCCCTAGGTCCTGAGAAAACCCGTAAAAACCAGACAAGTTATGCCCACGCTATAAGCGCAGACATTCGCAACTTGTTCACGGTTTTTACTTTCTAAAATTTCTCAGGTTTCAGGGCATCACCGAACAAATAGCAAACGCTATGATTTATAATAATATGTCAGTTTAAGATATTTCTGTTTTTTAGTGTTAATGATTTTTTGTGTTGATAATTCTTGAATGGCAAAGATAAGAAAAGGGTAAAGACAAAAGACAAAAGGGAGAAGATTTTTTTGAGAGGCTTTTGACTATTGGCTATTGGCTGTTGGCTGTTGAACTTTTAGCTTTAGTTCAATGGTTAAAACAACTCCTAACTAAAACTTGTTGACTTGTGGTCTTGTGGTCTTTAAAAAATCCTCTCGCAAAGACGCAGAGAACGCAGAGGAATTGCCTTCGACAGGCTCAGGCACCATGGATAAAGTCTGTTGACTGTTGACAGCCGAAGGCTCACGGCTATTTAAAAAAGTTCAACAGCCAACAGCCTTAGTTCAATGGTTAACAATCCTTAACATCATTTCTTAATTTTTCACTGCTTTTATGTTAAAAATTGTTAAAAGCGAAATATTTCCTTTGCAATTGCTTGACAAAAGGATGAGACGGTTGTAGTTTTGCAGATGAGAATCCAAAATTTTAAAATACCAAGATATTATGAAAAACATTACAAATCACAGTGGTGATATTGTCATCTATCAATCGGAAGATGGCAACACCAGAATTAACGTAAATCTTCAAGGGGAAACTGTTTGGTTGTCAGCAAACCAAATGGCAATATTGTTTGACAGAGATGAGAAAACTATAAGGAAGCATATTAATAATGTTTTCTCAGAAGGGGAATTACCTAAAAAAAACAACACGCATTTTTTGCGTGTTGATGATGTAAAGCAAGCAGTAGCTTTTTACACATTAGATGTAATAATTTCAGTGGGTTATCGTGTTAAAAGCAAACGCGGCACACAATTCAGAATCTGGGCTAATAAAATTCTTAAAGAGTATCTAATCAAAGGTTTTGCTATCAATGATAAAATAACTCAAAGGAAATATGAGGAACTTTCGCAATTGGTTCATATCCTTGGTCGCACAATTAGTTCGCAACCAGAATTGTCAAACAAAGAAAATCTGGATTTGATAAATGTAGTGACAGATTACACTTATGCTTTAGACACTCTCGACAGATATGATTATCAGAAACTGAAGATTGAGAAAACGACTTCTGAAAACAAATTCATCGCTACTTACGACAATGCTATTTTAACTATTCAGAATCTTAAAGAAAAGTTCGGCGGTAGCTGGCTGCTCGGAAATGAAAAAGACGATTCTTTCAAAAGTTCTATCGGACAGATTTATCAGACTTTCGACGGCATCGACCTCTATCCTTCCGTTGAAGAGAAAGCAGCGATGTTACTTTATTTAGTGACTAAGAACCATTCTTTTAGCGATGGCAACAAACGTATTGCAGCGACTTTGTTTCTTTGGTTTATGCAGAATAATGGCATTTTATACAATTCTGATGGTTCCAAACGAATTAGTAATGGTACTTTAGTCGCTATCACTCTGATGATTGCTGAAAGTCGTCCTGAAGAAAAAGACGTCATGGTTAAAGTAGTTGTGAATTTGATTGATAAGGAGATTTGAATTGTTTTCTTCATTAAAAACAAAAGAGACGCCACTGAAGTGACGTCTCTACGAAATTAGTTTAGTCGCTTCGACAAGCTCAGCGACCAAACAAACTCATAATTATTTATTTCTTTCTTGCAACAGCTTTCTTTGCTGCTTCAACGATATCTTCTGTATCTAAGTGGTAGTGCTTCATCAATTCATCTGGTGTACCGCTTTGACCGTAAACGTCGAAGATAGCTACTGGCTCGATAGGTGTTGGGCAGTTCATTGAGAGAACTTGTGAGATGCTGTCGAAGAGACCGCCGTTGAGTTGGTGTTCTTCTGCTGTGACAACGCAACCTGTCTTCTTAGCTGATGCTAAAACTGCTTCTACGTCTAATGGTTTAATTGTGTGGATGTTGATGAGTTCAGCATTGATACCCATTTCTTTCAAGATTGGAAGTGCTTGAACTGCTTTCCATACCAAGTGACCGCAAGCGAAGATTGTTACGTCTGTGCCTTCTTGCATCATTTGTGCCTTGCCGATTACGAATGGCTCGTCAGCTGGTGTGAAGTTAGCTACTTTTGGACGACCGAAACGGAGGTAAACTGGACCTTCGTGTTCTGCTACTGCCAATGTAGCTGCTTTTGTTTGGTTGAAGTCGCAAGGAACGATGACTGTCATGTTAGGCAACATCTTCATCATACCGATGTCTTCAAGAGTTTGGTGTGTTGCACCGTCTTCACCTAATGTGATACCAGCGTGTGAAGCGCAAATCTTGACGTTCTTGTTTGAATAAGAAACGACTTGACGGATTTGGTCGTAAACGCGTGCTGTTGAGAAGTTAGCGAAAGTACCTGTGAAAGGAACATAACCGCCGATGCTCAAACCTGCTGCGATACCAATCATATTAGCTTCTGCGATACCGATTTGGAAGAATCTCTCTGGGAATTCCTTTTGGAATGCGTCCATCTTGAGAGAGCCGATTAAGTCAGCACAGAGACCAACGACTTTTGGATTACGTTTGGCTGCTTCTAAGAGACCTTCGCCAAAACCTGATCTTGTATCTTTATAATTTTGTACTGTGAAATCCATGATAATGTGTTTTTAAGGTTTAATAAATCAATAATCGCCGAGAGTCTCTTTGAGTTGTGACAAAGCATTAGCAGCTTGCTCGTCGTTTGGAGCAACGCCGTGCCATTTGTGTGTGCCCATCATGAAGTCAACGCCCATACCCATTTCTGTGTGTGCGAGTAGTATTTGTGCTTGACCTTTGTGTGCGTTTTCACGCATTTTTGTCAATGTGTCAACGACTTCTTCCATATTGTTGCCGTTGCATTCCCAGACTTTCCAGCCAAAAGATTCGTATTTAGCTCTGAGGTCGCCGAGGTTCATAACATCGTCTGTTGGACCGTCGATTTGTTTCTTATTGTAGTCGACGATAGCGATGAGATTGTCAACCTTCTTTGCAGGAGCGTACATAGCTGCTTCCCAGATTTGACCTTCTTCTTGTTCGCCATCACCCATCAAAACGTAAACGATATGATCGTCTTTCATGAGTTTCTTTGCTTCAGCGAGACCTACTGCTACTGAGAGACCTTGTCCTAATGAACCGCTGGCTACTCTGATGCCAGGAAGACCTTCAGCTGTTGTTGGGTGTCCTTGAAGACGTGTGCCAAGACGACGGAATGTTGCCAATTCTGCTACAGGGAAATATCCGCGACGTGCCAAGATACTATAAAGCATTGGGCTGATGTGACCGTTTGAAAGGAAAAATGCGTCTTCGCCTGCTGCATCCATTCTGAAGTTCTCAGGATTTATTTGCATTTGGTCGAAATAAAGAGCTGTTACAATGTCGGTTGCTCCCAATGAACCGCCTGGGTGTCCTGACTGACAAGCATGAACCATTCTGATGATATCACGTCTAACTTGTGATGCTACATCTTTTAACTGATTGATTTCCATATATTGTATTTTTAAGTTAATTATTTTTCTCGCCAAGGGCTTTGAGCTATGAGTTATGAGCTTATTTTTTTAAGTCTAATGTCAATTGCTCATTACCTTTTCTTTTTACCATGAGTTATGAATTATGATTATGAATTGATTTTCTTTAATTTAGAGCAACACTCATAACTCACGGCTCATAACTCACAGCTTTTCTGCAAATGTAATGAATTTTGTAATAGTTTTACTTTTTTTTAATAATTTTGCATAAAAGTTTTTACGATGGCAAGACACTATAATAATAAATACAAAAAGAAGTCTCAAGAGACTGTTTTTACTGTCAGAGAAGACGCTTATTTGATGGAATTTCTGATGAAGGCGATGGATGGCATCAGCCGCAGCAAGGTAAAGAGAATGCTCAGTAACGATGTGGTTCATGTCAACGACAGAGTCGTCTCTCAGCATAACTACGAACTGAAACCAAATATGCGCGTAAGCATCAAGAGATCTACAGAAGGAAGCAGATTCAAGAACTTCTGGATTAAGATTGTCTTTGAAGATAATGACATCATCATCGTAGATAAGAAACCTGGTATCTTGTCGAGCAGCACAAGTCCTAAGGACGAAAGCGTTAAAAGTATCCTTAATTATTATTTAGACAATAGTCATCAGCATGCCAATGCACATACTGTCCACCGTCTTGATAAATTCACTTCTGGCTTGATTATCTTCGCAAAGAGCAAGAAAGTGGCTCTTAAATTTGAAGAAGACTGGAAAGAAAGAGTCTATGACAGAAGATATGTCGCTTTGGTTCATGGCGAACTTCCAAAATCACAAGGCACAGTGGCTTCTTGGTTGAAAGACGACAGCCATTATGTGACACATTCAAGTCAGGAAGACAATGGAGGCAAATACGCTGTTACACATTATAAGAAATTGAAATCAGGAAACGGCTACTCACTCGTTGAGTTGCAGCTTGAGACAGGCCGTAAGAACCAAATCAGAGTTCATCTCCAGGATTTGGGCTGCCCTGTCGTCGGTGACTTGAAATATGGTGATGGCAGCGACCCAATCAACAGATTAGGACTCCACGCTTATAAGTTATGCTTCAAGCACCCTGTCACAGGCGAAGACATGAAATTCGAGACAGATATTCCGAAGTCATTCTATTTCTTCGAAGACAACGGACAACACTCAACAGACAACAGACGTTAAAAGTCGGCAGTCATATTACAAAAAGACGTATCAATGTTGGTTTAAAATTGACAAACATTGATGCGTCTTTTTTATGCTATAAATTCAAATATCAAAGTGCATGTCCACCTGATACCTTAATCACTTGTCCTGTCAGCATTTTTGCTTGTTCGCTTGCCAAGAATAAAATCGTTTCTGCAATATCTTCTGGCTGTATCAACTTGCCCATTGGTATCAATGGAATGACAGCTTTTTCCAAATTAGCGTCAATCCATCCTGTCTGTGTCGGACCTGGCGCAACACAATTCACAGTGATGCCATACTTTGCCACTTCGAGAGCGATGCTGCGAGTGAGAGCCTCCATAGTCGCCTTGCTAGCTCCGTATGTTATCTGACCTTCAAAAACCTGGGCTGCATCGGTAGATAGATTGACAATCCTGCCATAATCGCCACGATGATTAACGAATTCCCTTGTCATCAAGATGCTTCCGCGCACATTGACAGCAAAAGTGTCATCAATCACATTTCGAGTAATCTTTTCTATCGTATCAAAGCCATCCACATCACAATCGGCAGCGTTATTGACAAGAATATCAACTCTTCCATAACGTTCTATGACAGCAGAATAAATTTCCTTTACGGATTCCTCATCAGTGATATCACTTTCTAAAATGAGACAATCATTTTTCATTTTCTTAAGGCAGCATTCTACAATGGCAGCGTCTCCAGCATTAGCGGCATAATATCTATCCGCACCATCGACATCAGTCTTATTAACATCATAAAGTCTGTTGATTTTCTTATAAATCAGGACCACCTTTGCGCCCTCACGAGCAAAAGCCAATGCAGTAGCAGCACCAATACCTTGAGGGTTATTGGCGCCCGTAACAATAGCGACTTTATCTTGTAATTTATAATTTATCATAATGCAAAGATAGTGAAAAAGGTATTAGAAACATGGAGTCACAAAGACGCAGAGTCATAAAATTTCTTTGCAACTATAACTATTACCAATCGATTGTTATCCTTAACAAATTTTAACTCCTCTTCCCTACTTTCATTAACATCACGTTTAAAATTGTTAAAAACGAAAGATTTCCTTTGCAAACGCTTGACAAAGGGATGATGGTTGTTGTAGTTTTACAGTGGCGCGTGTTTTTTGGGGACCTCACCCAGCCTCTCCAGGATATGTACCTCTAGGAACTTTTACCAAGCAGAAGTGGCATTGCTTGCAAAAATAAATATCTCTTGAATATTCGCTCCTTGCAAATGACCGTGTCCCAGTTCAGGAATCAATATCATTCCACCTTTCATAGCAGTATCTGCACATTTTTCAGTAGCATCAGCGGCAAAATACGGGTCGCCATCCCAGTTAATAAAGAGTATTGGCGTACGACAATTACGCAGCATTTCAACATTGTCCCACAAAAAAGAACATCTTGGATAAGTGTCATAGAGCGTACCGAAAATTCCAGATGTACCTGTCATTGCAACAGCTCCGTATACAGGAACTGCAAAGGCATAGCGGTCGTCATAAGCGACTGCATTCGTTGCTATCACACCACCCCAAGAAATGCCAGTAAGTCCTATTTTACTGCTATCAACCTGTTCAAATGATGACAAAAACGAGTTCGCTACAATAGTTCCTGCTATAGCGTGGTAAATGAATTGTTCATTGGCAGGCTTTGCATAATCTTGATATCCTGTGTTGCTGGGACCATGATGCATTATGCTTTCAAAACTAGCATCAGAATCTGAACTTAAACTTGCGTTTTCAGTAGGAATTTTACCCTCCGTATCAATTGCAATAGCGGCATAGCCCAAATCGTTCCACATTTTAACCCAGTCGCAAAAAGCCGTACCGCCTCCGCCATGGATAAGCACGACACCAGGAACAGGATTGTCCTTTGTTGCCGTGGTGGGAATACCCACATAAGCAAAGACATAGGTTTGCGCGTCGTTGTAAGATACACTTTGCAAAAAATAAGCCTCCACTCCTTCTCTATCGTATTGAGACGCTCTTTCAAAAGCAGGGGTGTCCCAAAGCTGATTCGGGAATTGAACCTCGTCAATGCCGGAATAATATTGCCTATCATCAACTATATTTTCTTTTTTGGAAAAATCATATTCTGGCATTTCATAATGCTCGGTATCGTCTGGTCCACACGAAACACATAAAAAGCAACTTAAAATAACAAGAAAAATTGCCAAGAGTTTTTTAATCATACGGAGATTTTTTAATATGTCTGCTCCAGATTTATGTAAGAACAATAGCCATCGGAAGCACAACAAAAATACAAATAAATCGAATACTCCTTGCAAAATCGCACCAAGTTGGTTCGACATTCACAGCAAATCCTTAACAAACTTTAACACCATTTCTTAATTTTTTAATGTATTTATGTTAAAAATTGTTAAAGCAGAAACATTTCCTTTGGAAACGCTTGACAAAAGGATGAGATGGTTGTAGTTTTGTGGAACCAAAATTTATGTTACATGGAAAAAGCGTATGAAAAGGTCGTAATTTTTCAGACCAAAGATGGTGTCACTTCTATTGACGTCAGATTGGATGGCGAAACGGTTTGGCTGACTGCAAGCCAGATGGCGGTTTTGTTTGGTAGAGACGAGAAGACTATTAGAAAGCATATTAATAATGCTATTAAAGAAGAGTTAAAAGATGCAGTGGTTGTCGCAAAATTTGCGACAACCAGTAAACATGGTGCAATAAAAAACAAAAAACAAATCCACAATATTAATATCTACAATTTAGATGTAATTATATCCGTTGGATATAGAGTCAAATCCACAAGAGGTGTGGAATTCAGAATTTGGGCTAATAAAATCCTGAAGGATTATCTTATCAAAGGATTTGCTATAAACGATAAAATAACACAAAGAAAGTACGAGGAAATTTCTCAATTGGTTCATATTCTTGGTCGCACAATCAATTCAAAACCTGAATTGTCAAATCAGGAAAATCTGGATCTGATAAATGTAGTAACTGATTACACATATGCTCTTGATACTCTCGACAGATATGATAAGCAAAAACTGAAAATCGAGAAAACAACTTTTGAGAATAAATTCATCGCCACTTACGACAATGCCATTTTAATTATTCAAAATCTCAAAGAAAAGTTCGGTAGTCATTGGCTGTTTGGAAAGGAAAAAGACGATTCTTTCAAGAGTTCCATAGGACAGATTTACCAGACGTTCGATGGTGTCGACCTATACCCTTCTATCGAAGAAAAAGCTGCGATGTTGCTATATCTTGTCACTAAGAACCATTCTTTCAGCGATGGCAACAAGCGTATCGCTGCTACTTTGTTTCTCTGGTTTATGCAAAATAATGGTATCCTGTATAATCCCGATTGTTCCAAACGAATCAGCAATGGCACTTTAGTCGCTCTCACTTTGATGATTGCGGAAAGTCGTCCTGAAGAGAAAGATGTAATGGTTAAGGTTGTAGTCAATTTGATAAATAAGGATAATTGTTAAAACCCAAACATTTCCTTTGGAAACGCTTGACAAAAGGAAATGGAGGTTGTAGTTTTTTGGGACCGAAATTTATGTACAATGAATAAAACTTCTATTATTAAAGTTCAAGGCGTAGATATTGCCATAGCAAAACACAATCAAGATGATTATATTTGTCTCACTGATATGATAAAAGCAAAAGATGGTGAAAGCAGAGCTGCCGACATCATTAAAAATTGGATCAGAAATAGAGGCACTATAGAATTTTTAGGGACTTGGGAATCATTTTACAATCCAAATTTTAAAGTGGTCGAATTTGACCACTTTAGAAAAGAATCTGGTTTACCAACATTTACAATGAGTGTTAACAATTGGGTTGAAAAAACTAATGCCATAGGAATATTCTCTAAACAGGGTCGTTATGGCGGCACTTACGCACACAAAGATATTGCTTTTGAATTTGGTAGCGCTATAAGTCCAGTTTTTAAATTGTATTTGATAAAAGAATTCCAAAGACTTAAAGAAATTGAAAATAATCAATATAATTTAGAATGGAATGTAAAACGCATTTTATCGAAAGCAAATTATCATATACAAACATCTGCCATTAAAAATCATGTATTACCTCAAAAAAATAATTTACAAAAAGATGAATGGATCTATGCAGACGAGGCAGATATGCTTAATCTAATAATGTTCAATTGTACAGCAAAAGAGTGGAGAGATTTAAATAAAGAACGATCACTTTCCGGAGAAAATATAAGGGATATGGCTAGCATCAACGATTTGAATATTCTATCTAATTTAGAATCATTAAATGCGACTCTTATCAAAAGAGGCATAAGCAAAAAAGACCGCTTCCTAATTCTTTCCGAAACAGCTAAAGACCAAAGAGAATTATTAAGTCATTATGACTATATGAAATCCATTAAAAAAATAGACAATAATACATTTATAGATTACAAAAAAGCATAATTTTTAATAAAAATAGAGCCGCCACTTTTCATGACAGCTCTACTATCTTTAGTCTTTAGTCCAAATAACTTCTCAATCATTTTTGTGCGAGTTAACGACAATGTTACGGTCTGACATCAATTTTCAATTTTCAACTTTCAGTTTTCAATTTTCAACTGAATTAGTGGAGTTGGTACGGACCTGGTACGGAGGAGGTATGGAGAAGGTTCTCTCCTATTTTGCACAATGGATTTCACTTTTGAATTGATTCTTTCTCTTTTTTACCGCAAAAAAGAGAAACAGAAAAAGCTCGCCGCATATGTAATGACGCAAAGTCACAAAGACTCAGAGCCTTAAAGTTTCTTTGTGTCTCTGAGTCTCTGCGACTCTGTGTCTTTAATTTCTTAACGCGATTTCTCCAAGGCGGCAGGGATTTCCACTAAGA
>JAZLAI010000012.1:0-12569 GCA_045613105.1 Bacteroidales bacterium
TCAACCCATTCGTTGAATTGATGAAAGGTAAAAATTAATTAAGTAAAAAACAGAAAAACATATAACCATGAGTGAAGGATTATATTCAATGGAAGCTAAGGATTTCGACAAGACCTTAGATTTGACTAAAATAAAACCATACGGCGACACAATGAATGACGGCAAGGTACAGATGAGTTTCACTTTGCCAGTTCCATGCGGAGCAGAAGCTGTTGAAGCAGCTAAGCTTCTTATGAAAAAAATGGGCTTCGAAAACCCAAGCGTCGTTTATTATAAAGAACTTACACCAGGCTTCACATTCTTCAACTGCTACGGAAGCACACAACATACAGTAGACTATACAAACATCTACGTTCCTAAAGTTGAAAGCAACGTGATGGATATGTATGAAACAGACGAATTCATCAAAGAAAACATCGGACGTAAAGTAGTTATCGTTGGTGCAAGTACAGGTACCGACGCTCACACTGTAGGTATCGACGCTATCATGAACATGAAAGGTTACGCCGGTCACTATGGTCTCGAACGTTATGAAATGATTGAAGCTTACAACCTCGGCAGCCAGGTTCCTAACGAAGAACTCATCGCTAAAGGTATCGAACTCGGTGCTGACGCTTTGATAGTTTCACAGACTGTTACACAAAAAGACGTTCACATCCAAAACCTCACCAACTTGGTTGAGTTGATGGAAGCAGAAGGATTGCGCGACAAGATGATTCTCGTTTGCGGCGGCGCTCGTATCACACACGAACTCGCTAAGGAATTAGGTTACGACGCTGGCTTCGGCATGAACACATACGCTGACGATGTAGCATCATTCGTCGTTGCTGAAATGGTAAAGAGAAATAATAAATAAGGTATAATAACATAAAATATAAAAATATGGATAAAGATCAAGTAAGAGAAGTCATCGCCAAGAGAGCAGCTAAAGAATTGCACGACGGCGACGTTGTTAATCTCGGTATTGGTATCCCAACTATGATTCCTAACTATTTGCCAGAAGGCGTCACTGTTACACTTCAAAGTGAAAACGGCGCTATGGGCATGGGACCAACTCCAGCAGCAGGCGAGGAAGACAAGAACTTCATCAACGCAGGTGGCGGTTACATCACATTGATGCCAGGCGGCAGCACCTTCGACTCAGCTACATCATTCGCAATCATCAGAGGCGGTCACGTCAACGTTTCATTCCTCGGCGCATTGCAGGTTGATGAAAACGGCGACTTGGCTAACTGGATTATCCCAGGAAAGATGGCTCCAGGCATGGGCGGTGCGATGGACTTAGTAGTTGGCGCAAAGAAAGTTATCCTCACTATGGAACACACACAGAAAGGCGCACCTAAGATCTTGAAGAAATGCACACTTCCTCTCACAGCATCAGGACAAGTCAATATGATCATCACTGAGATGGGCGTTATGGAAATCACTCCAGAAGGCATCGTTCTCACAGAGATACATCCAGAGTTCACAGTGGAAGACGTTCAAGCTGCAACAGAAGCAACTTTGATCATTTCTCCAAATTTGAAGTCAATGGTTGATTGATAAAGACAACAGACAACGGACAACAGACAACGGTCTTTGTCTGCAAAAAAAAAGAAGAACGGTAGGGATTTGATTCCTATCGTTCTTTTTTTTTGTTTGATTGTTATAAAACTACGATATTTATATTACGTTTATTATAGTTAAGTGAGTGTTAGTTAAGGTATAATAGATTGAAAATCAGGGATTGTATTTGTGAAATATATGGTTTTGTTATGCAAATATACTGCATAGGTATTTGTGTATTTAAAATATTTTTTAAAAATATTTTAAAATAATAGTTTGATTGTTAATAAATTACCTGAAAAAATAAAAAAAGTGTATAAGAGTCTCGGAACTAATTTGTGACGATTAGTATTTTTGCAACATCGGAGAACCGAAAAAATATAACAAGTTCAAGTTTTAAATACTAGGTTTAAAAGCATTGAAAAATGGCTTAAGTCATTCTTATGCTCTTGAAAAATTGAAGTGTTTTAAAATAAGTTGTTGAAAATTAAATAATTAGTTGTTGAATTTTAAAAAATAGCATCATGAGAACAAACATCACATTAACTGCAAAAGAACTTAACTTCATTACAGAAAAGTACGCACGTCCAGCTATTTTAAGTTATTTTAAACATAGAGGGTTCTGTACTGACAAATATTCTGTCGAAGAAGTAATTTGCAGATTCGGCGAAAAATTAGCGAAGTCATTATATAAGTACGATGCTACAAAGTCACAGGGTGCTTGGTTCTCTACAATTGCAAGAAATTGTGCGTATGACTATATTATGAAGGAGTATCTCTGGAATAGATTTCATATTGGAATGAGCTTTAAGGACAGTGACGGTGACTATTGTGGTATTGATTATTCTGATCGCCGTTGTTCCGTTGAGAATAATGCTGACTACCAACTTCATTACAATGAGACTATTGATGTTGTCAAGAGGGCAATGAGACTGCTCAGCAAAGAAGACGCGCTCATAATTGAACTCAAGATGAAAGGTTACAGCAACGATGAGATTCAAGAGGAACTGCGTATCACCGAAAGCGCAGTGAGAGTCAGAATTTCACGTGCTCGCAAGCGCTTGAAGGAACTCATTGATGCTGTGAAGATGAGAACAGAATTGTATCTCAATGCGGCTTGATGAAAGGTTGTGAACAACGAGCAAACCTGAAATATTTTCTGTAAATCATGCTGCCAATTCGTAGGAAATTTTAACTTTGTGGAATCAACTTAAATCGTAAATCATCTTGTGGTTTGGATACGATTACAATGATTAAAAGACTTGGTGTAAACGTAAATAACATTGACTGATTATGAAGACGATCGAAACCTTTTATCATGGAACATGCTATCTCTTTAATAAGTTTTCGTTAACCTTTTTAGGTTCTGGCGAGGGCAAGTCTAAGTTCGGTCATGGTATCTATATCACTTCGGGTTATAAGACCGCTGCACTCTATGCTTCTAAAGCGGCAAAAGCTAATGGCAAGGATTGCTGTTATGTCTATACTGTTGAAGTGCCGATGCTTACAGCGGATAACCACATATTCTCTTGTAAGGCTGTTAATGAGAATGTCGTATCTCGTGTTGAGCAGAAAATTGGCGAGACCTTTCCTGATGAGGTGAAGTCAGCAGGGAAATATTTTCGTAAATATCTTGCTAACTTGCTCACTGGACAGCGTGGAACCGTCAAAAAGATGATGATCAAAGCTGATGCTGAAGCAGAAAATAAAGTGTCTGAATTCTTGAAAAGCGTAGGCGTTGTTTATCTCGTATGGCCGCACTCGCAGACCAAACCTAATGGCGATACGAATCGCGCTGTGCTGAACGAGAACGATATTCGGATTATAAAGATTGAACAAGTTGAACCTGACAAAAAGATATAATTATGCACTATCCAGAATACGACAAAATCGAACGATATCCTGCTGAGCAGACTGTTGCCTTTACTTCTACGGCGGCAGAGTGGGGCATCTTCTCCAATTTCGCCAAAACGCCGATGACGGTCAACGGCATTGAGTTCGACTGCGTGGAGCGTTTGTTTCATTATATCCGTCTCAATGATGCGGCAGAACGAGAGGCGTACCTTAAGCTTATACCTAATATGGGATTGAAAATTAAAGCGAAGGCTTTTAAGAAACGAGGTGTTGAGCGTGCCGATTGGCGTGATATTGCTGTGGATGTGATGCGTTTCTGCCTTAATCATAAATATCAGAATTCAGAAGCGTTCCGTAATGAGCTGGAACGCAGTAAGGGAAAAGATATAGTGGAGGACGAGAGCAATCGTCCCAAGAAACCAGATTCGTGGGGCGCGGTCTATGATGCTGCAACTAACGAATACTACGGCAAAAACATAATGGGACGTCTGCTTATGGAATTGCGTGAAAAAGGAAGGTTGGAATATAATGATTTTGAAATATGAAGAAGAAAGTAGGCTATTGGATTTTCAATTTCAAAACACAGTTTTCTGTTGACTTTTGATTTCCTGTAACAATTTTTCTTTTATAAAGTAAATATCTATAGTTGGAAGAGGAGGAGAAGTTGATTTTCTTCCTTTTTTGTTGGTGGGGATTTTCTTGAAATGCTTTTTGGAGAATTTTATTCAGAGATTTTGAAACAAAATTTTTACATTTGCTTAAAAATTAATTGCAAATAAAAATAAAATATATGGCAACATTATCAACAATACCGTATGATTTCATTTGGGATAATTATTTTGTTCTTTCCCATTCTATTAATAGCGATAAACAGCATGTGTTTAAATTTACAGGTAGTGGACGTAAATATAAGGAACATAGAGTTGGTAGTATTGCTGAAAATATGGGTGTTTTTACCAATTCTATGGCTGAAAGAATCCGTAAAGAAGAGGAGAGGATTTGCAATCTTTATGAAATTTTTTACGAGAATGAGATGGAATGTGCTTTCTTTGAAAAAATAGCCAAGGATTGGATTTTTACACACAAAAAAGATGAATGGATTAGTCGAATATTTAGAACAAATGAAGATAATCTAGCAGATGGTAATATCAATGAAAATGATTTGTTGGTTGTACAGAGAGATAATCGTTCTCCGTTAGCACAGCAACTTGTAACTTGTCGTTATACTTTATCTGATGAAAGAAATTGTAGTCTTTTGGCTCGTCTTGCAACGCAGTGGTCTTATGTCAAAGATTTGTATAAGATACAAAAAGAATGCTTTCATCAACCTGATGGTGTTGATGTGAATGCTATGATAAGATCATTCGTAAATAATTTTGTGAACTATAAAAGTGAGTATGATCGTATTACATCTTCTTTAGGTAGAAGTTCAAGCGAGACAGGTAAGATATTGAGCGCTTTTAAATGCAGGTATGAATATAGCCATGGTATAGAACCAAGTGAGAAATCAATGTTAGCTGAGAATTTTGATATTGATCATATTGGAGAAAAATTTGTTGGAGTTTTAAAACAATGTGAAATCCTGCTTGAATATCAAAAAATAATAGAAGGACCTTATTCCGCTTTAGCAGAATTCATTAAATCTGTAAGATGTCGTATTGATACTGATAAGATACTTTTTATAAAAGAAATCCCTGAAATAAAAGACTTGGACAACTACTCAAAAAACTTTCTTTATGAATTGATTGGTGTTTATGAAAAAGAAATAGATTATACCAATGATGTTGTTTTATTAAAAAATAGTGATATTGGATGTGTCAGAGGTCTATATTCAGATATGGTAGAAGTCTTAAGGATGTATCCATTTTCATTTAATCCAGAATCGGATCTTGAAAGATTGTTCGTGAGGAAAAAGTCACTATTGAAAAACCTTCCTTTGGTGACATATATTGTGCAAAATTCAGGAATGTTTGAAGATGTAAATGATGGTTTGAAACAAGTGAAATTTAAGTATCTTTACCCTACAGGAGTTCGTTTTGCTAGGATATTGTTGGATAATCCAAAACCTCATCGTATGCATAAAGATGATGTTCTGGCAAAATATAATGAAATAGCTAGGGCCTATGGTTTGGTTGATTATAATGATAGGGATTTTAGCATTACAAGGTGTGATTTCATAGAGTCTGAGGGTAAAAGTGGATTTTGGAAGCTTAAAGACATGAGCGTGACAACTGACAATGCTAGAAAAGGTGCAACAGATCTTGTAAGAGACTTTCTTGCTACATTGGCTTCAGTGCAAGAATTCCATATTGATGCTTTGAAAAAATATCTAAAAGATGTTAATAGAGAATGTCCGGATAGATCTTTGCGTACAACAATTAATGGCTTAGGATATATAACGAAAGAAAAAGGTAAGGGTATTTATATTTTGAAAGATAGTTCTTCAAAAGATAAATGGACAATAGTTGAACTTATAGAATCAATGGCTACTATTTTGGCATCTGATGCCAAAGATAGAACAATGTCAAAGACGGATCTGAAGGCGAAACTTAAAAAACTCAAAGGAAAAAATGTAAACGATGGTACTTGGTGTAATGCAATTAAAAAGGCTCCGGAATTGTTTAGTGTAAGCAAAAATGGTAGAAGAGGAGAACTTGTCAGTTTGCTTCCTGATACTATTGAAAATATAGATTTCTCTATTTATGAACCGGAAAAGGGTTCTCCAGAATATCGTAAAGCGGTATATCAGACAGCTATAGATGAACTGTTGAGATGTAAAGATTATACAATGCTTCTTAGAGACTTGAAGAACATTGTTGAAAAAGAAGTCCCAGACGACATTTATAATAATATCATATATAGGATATTTAACCAAGAAGATATCTTTATAAAGTCAAATACAGAGCCGAAATATATAACTTTGAATTTGGAAGTGTACAAGAAATTGTATGCTGATGCTGATAAATCATTGTTTGTTTCTGATAACGATAGCAAGGTTTCGAAAGATTTAGAAATTAGTTATGGTTTTGAATGGAATTGTTTAAAAAATGCTATCATATCGAATCAAAACAAGGCGTTTTCACCAAATTTAACTTCTATTGAAAAAAATATTGTTTTGGATAAGGTGTATGAAATAATGAAGGGTAAATTGCAGGAATTGACTTCTGAAAGACAATTCTGGAAAATTCTTGATTTGTTGAATCGCTTATATCTGTATCCAACAAGTTGTTATGACAGAGAACTTTTAAGTACAAAACTTATTTTAGGTGTTGAGAACTATTTGTCTAACTTACTTGAGATGAATAGAATTGAACCAGGTGAAGTTGGTCTTCATAATAAGATAGTAAATGCTCAAGTAAGCAGTTTACTTCCAGATAGGTATTCAGATCATAAAATAAATAAATTGATAGGTTGTATTATCTCAAGTAGAAACAGTTATTCGCATGATAATAATGAAAAAAATAGTGGATTCAATGATGTTTTGAAAAATATAGATCTTTGTCTTAAATTTTATATCTATATAGCAGAGTATATATGCATGTTGGAGAAAAAGATTTGAGAATTTTAAGATTAATAAAGGCACCATCCATAATTTTCATTTACACAAAATTATGGATGGTGCCTTTCTGACCCCTCATTCACATACGAAACTTCGGCATTTTCATTGATACGGTTGAACAAATCAAGTGAACTTATTTTATCATTTGCATATTTGTCTTGTAATAAAATACTTATGATGATAAAAAATGTTACAGTGAATTGTAAAATATTTAAAAAAAGTGAAAGAAAAGTGTTGCGTTTTGCAAAGTCTCTGAGTATATTTGTAGGGATGAAATATTTATTGATTTAGAGAGTGACGGGTATTTTGCCTATAGCTAACAGCTCATTGCTCATAACAAAAAGTTAAAACCATGTCAAAAAACAATAATTCATTCATACGTTATAAGGTGCTGGACAGATGTTTCCGCGATAATATCCATCGTTATTTCATTGAGGATCTGATCAATGAGTGCGAGAAGGAGTTTAAGTCGTCGGGCATCGCCGCTAAAGTGAGCCGCAGGCAGATATTTGATGACATCCGTTTCATGGAGAGTGAAGAGGGATGGGGCATCAAGCTGAATCGTCTGAAGGATGGAAAGAGAATCTATTACCGTTACGAAAAAGGTGGCTCAAGAAGAAACAGTTCGCTGACGGAGATGGAGACGATGCAGTTGAAGAACGCTATAAATACTCTGGATCGTTTTCGTGCGATGCCGGGATATGAATGGGTTAGTGATATCATCGTCAATTTGGAGTGCAGGTTAGGCTTGAATGGATATGGTGAGGAAATCATATCTTTTGAGACAAAAGGTAAAGGCGTGACCAAATTGCCAGCCATACTGGATGCTATATTGAACCATAAGGTTTTGGAAATGAGGATAGAATATGGTTATAAGCGTTCTGCTATCACGATGCATCCTTATTACGTGAAGCAATCGAGCGGAAGATTGTTTGTCTTTGGTTATTATTACGGTAAAAATAAATCCAAAGCTAAGGTCGGAGTGTTTGATATGGATAGGATTACTAAACTGAACCATGTGGATGATGTGGAGTTTGTTCCAAATACCGACATCGATTACTCTCATAGATTTGATGATGTTTTGGGAGTGCGTCTTCCTAGAAGGGATGTCAAAAAGGAACATATCATACTGCAATTCGATGAGAGTTGGTTTAAGACAGTATATAATACCCCGATTCATCATAGTCAGAAGATTGTCAATAAGAAACTATGTCGTATCAGCCTCGACCTGAGACCGACTAAGAAACTGATTTCCCAGTTGCTTTATTATGGATCAGCTGTTGAAGTGAGATCGCCGGAATCGTTGAAAAGGATGTTGATGGAGGAACTGGTTGGAATTGCGGCTAAATATAAAAAGTACTCGGAGTTCAAAACTTTGAATGTCATGCATATGCACTCAGTAAGAACTCCTAAATCAGAAGCGATTCATCGTGGGAAGGCATATAGGCAAATAAACGAATTCGATTTCAGGTTTAATCATGGATATCTCACTTATGATAATCCTATATCGTTGTTTATAGAAAATCCTAAGTCAAAAATAGTATGCATGCGTAGTTATCCTATTGATAAGATAGTTGGATATGTCAGGGATTATTTCCGTCTTGGAGATAATGTCCGGAAGGTTTATCTTGATGGAGACGAACAGATAATTGTAAGATTCCCTAATGTTGAAAACAATTACGAACTGGTGGAAAAGGCGTTGCGTATTTGCGGATGTAGTCTGGTTGATGAAAAGTCAGACGGTATTATAGAAGGTACGGAATGGAAGACTTTGTGTTTTGAATTGCAGGATACTTTGGAAGAGTGAAATCTGAACAGTACAGAAGTGTCAATGATGTCATTTAATTCAAATAATAAATATTTATATACAAAATACATCATTGACGCTTCTCTACAATGAACTTTGAACTTCTTGTAACAAAAATAAAGATGTATGGTATATACTATAAACAATATTAAATCATAAAGTATGAATACATCTGCTATGAAACAAAACAATAGCAACTATCAACTGGATTCAATGGATGAGCTTCGTCCTGTGGCGATTTATGTTCATGGTCTCGCTTCGGGTGCTTCGGGTACAACGTTTAATGTCCTCTCGCGCAAACTGAAAGAATACAGGTGGATCACGACGGATTTTGGAGAATGCATTGAAGAAAATGTGGCAATACTTGACGGTATGATTCGCTCGAATAATCCTTCCTTGATTGTCGGAACTTCAATGGGAGGTTTGACCGTTCTCTATGTTGATGCTCACGATGCTGTAAAGATAGTCTGCAATCCAGCCTTGTCAATTGTAGATTGTGTGCGTAACACTATCGGATTGGGACAACATGAATACTTCTGTGAGCGTCAGGATGGTAAGCGTACATTCGAACTCAATGAAGAAATGTGTGTTGAGTGGGAGAGTTATATCGCTAGTCATAAGCCCTTGCTTGCTAAGAAAAACTATGCCATCTTTTCTGCAAACGATGAATTGCTTGGCAATGAAGCGGCTCGTATTGCCCAGCATCTTCTTTCTGAAAGTGGTTATAACGTATATATAGACCCCAAAGGTGTTCATCGCATCACATCGTCAACTGTCAAGATTATCAGTAAGATTGTAAATGAAAATAACAAAGACTATTGAACTAATAACTTTGAACCAAAATCCTGTAACATATTTTCTTTCATTAAGTATAAAGTAATGAGTAGTGAGCAATGAGCATTTATTTGCTCGCTGTTCATGACTCGTAGCTTATGGCAAAGTCTTTAATTGTGGGAGTAATGCGGTTCTGCTCATGATTAAAGAGAAAAAGTTAATAAATAGAAACCGCCTTAACAATTATGAAAGAAGAAATAATTGATGGTATCAAATACCGTCTCGATGAGGACGCATTGACAGCAGAGGTTATTGAACTCAAAGATGCTTTGGAACACGATGAGACCAAACTGACTGCAGATAAATTAATGAAAATGATGTTTAACGATTACGATGGTGATATCGTTATCCCAGAAAAGGTTGAATCTGAAAAACTTCCCTATTGCGTGACGAGTATTGGCGATTGGGCTTTTGAACTATGCACTGAGCTAACCTCTATCACTATCCCTAAAGGCGTTACGAATATTGGAAGTTATGCTTTCTTTGCGTGTAAATCGCTGAAAGTTATTGCTCTCCCTGAAAGCGTCACGTGTATTGGAGATAGTGCTTTCAATAGTTGCGACTCGCTGACCTCTATTACTCTCCCTGCTAGCATCACGAGTATTGGAAAGTGTGCTTTCTTAGATTGCGACTCGCTAATCTCCATCACATACCAAGGTAATATAGCGCAATGGGAAGAAATAGAGTTGAGTGATGACTGGAATGACGAGGTTCCAGCCAAAGTCGTCCATTGCACTGATGGCGATGTGGAGATATAAAGGTTGCCACGGTGTGGTTATAGTGTTTAGGTCACTTTTATAAATTGTTTTAAAGAGATTTATATAAATATGGAAAAAACAAATCATAATTTGATGGCTAAGATGGCCTTAAGTTTAGAGAAGATAAAGGTGTTAATGCAGGAAAAAGGATTAGTACATTTTTATATTCCTGACCAGTTTGATTATGATGAATCCATTGACGAATACTTCGAAGATGAGATAGTGGATGACGGCAAAAACCTTTTTGCAGGGTATCGGGCTGAGGGATGGAATGCAAATCTAAGATATACTATCAATGGTATCTATTTTGAGAATGGCGAACTCAGTTTTGATGTAGCTTCTTATGTGTATTTCTACATTAGTGAAGAAACCGAGCCAAACAATCCTGCTGAGCGCATGAGTGTAGCAGAGGTCGTAGAGTTGGCAGAGCGTTATGATGATTTAGATTATGACTTATGCATGGTCTTAGATCACTATATTGAACTGCTGAATCGATACGATCACGAGAATGCGTATATAGAAAATCCGGCAGCCCCAAAGCGTTAGGGATTGGAGCGGCATCCTTTGCGAGTGAAGCGATAGCGGAACGAGCAAAGATATAGCGGAAAGCCCGACGGCGATAGCCGGAACGCCCAAGAAAAGTTGAAAATTGAAATTTGAAAACGGAAAGTTAGCAGCGAGCATTGAGCTATAAACTGTGAGCAAAACACCCAAATCTCACGGCTTACAGCAAAAAAATGTGGACAAAGTCCGTTGACTTAAAAAAACTAAATGAATATGGAAAGAAAGATTACAAAAGAAATCAGTCAAGATAAATGGTATATTCCATACGAAGATGTCATCTATCGCATGGATGGATATGTGGTTTCAGATCTTGAAGAAGCGTCATATCCGGAGTTTTATGTGTATCATCAAGAGGAGTTTCTGTTTCATACTTTAGAGGAAGCGGAAGCAAAGATTGCGGAACTGGCTGCTGAAAATTCAGAAGACAGATACTGTTTCTTTATTCGCGAGGTGCCAGTCGGAGTTGATTGCTATTATTCATGGTCGCAGCGAACACGTTCTTATACCCGTGACGGTAAATTGTTTGCGGAGAGCGCAGCTTCTGGTATTGCAGATAAAAACGATGATTATGAACCTTTCTACGGCAGAGATGAAGACGAGTTGCAGTTTCGTCTCGGCGATTTGGTGGAAGTGTTTTGTGGCGATAGTGTCTCACTTGAGATTGTCTGTTCGCTTCCGCCTGACAGAGATGCTGTAAAACAACGAATTCTAGCGAATACGCAAAAGTTTGGTATTGGGTTAGACTATAGCGATGACAGTTATGTCACTCTCAATGGCGATGAGGGATATATAGAATGCCATAGCCATCCAGAGATAGTACAATGTTTTCCAGCAAATACTTTGAAGATGAATGAAGATTTTAAGAAGAAATTGCTCAACGGATATCAGAAGTGTGTTTAATCTAAATAGAATAGGATTTTAATATGAATTACGAATTAATAGAATCTTACGCAAAGAAGGGTGAAAGCCACGACGTCATGTCTGCTCTTACATTACTTACAAAAGCTTACATCGATCAGTGTGGCGTCAGTCTGGGTTATAGGACTGTGATATATTGTGCTGCGGAACAATGGCTCGAACGACTCGCTTGGCTTGACTTGCCGCTTTCAGAAATGGCGAGAAAAGAGGCTCTGGTGACAGTGATGCCTTATATCACAAGTGATTATGATCCAGAGAAGTATGACGATTACGACATCGCTGCTATGAATGAAGAAGAACTAATGGAAGGATGTGTGGAAATGATACGAAGTGGTGAATACGATGAACTTACAAACGAATTGTTGTGCTGGGGCATAGTTAAGGCTGTTAATGAAGAACTGGTGATACATAAGGAAATTGAAACCGTTGCTCCTGATGGAACGCTCCTTAAAGGTGTACTCACGAATCAGTCGCGTGCCAGCACTAGCATTGTAATGGAATCTCCTTATCCTGATGCGTTTTTATGTAAACTGGAACTGATACGCGATGCCGAAGCGTTTATGATACAAGGTTATGAGGACTGTAAACGAATTAAAGAATTGGAATCTGAAATACGTGCCTTATATCCTAAGTATCAAGAGAAACTGCATGAGTTGGAAAATGAGAGCAGTCGGAAAAAATATTTAGCTTTCAATGATGTATATGATGAATTGATTGGAGATGTCGCTGT
>JAZLAI010000013.1:0-3267 GCA_045613105.1 Bacteroidales bacterium
GTGATACCAAATTCGGAAAACATTTATAGAATGGAATTGCCAGATTGGTACGAAGAAGGCAAATGGTCAGAATATTGGAATAGACAGACACCTGATGAATTATGTAGTTCAGTTCCTGAGATAGAAGCGGCTGGAAACATAGCGACTTGGCCAGCTCCTGAAAAATTTTTGCCTTATGATTATTCCATCAAACGTAATCAGACCATCGATAATATAAGAATAAAGCTGTCGATGGCAGAGCGTGAAGGACTTGAAGTGTTTCCTTTTGAATTTGTTGAAGGAGGCTTGGAAAATTTCGTTTCAGAAGAAGACTTTATCATTTCAGAAGAGGTGGCAAAGAAATTCAATTTAAAAGTAGGAGATGTCTTGAATTTGGGTCGGGGTCTTTCTACAGATGTGACTTATAATATTGTCGGTATCTTTAAGAATTTGCCGAAACCAAGTAATATAGCAGTGTGTGAAGGTTGGGTTGGGATGAAACCGCAGGATGAAGAAGCAAGTAGTAACTGGGGATATCCTTACTATGTAAGATTAAAAGACGGTGCGTGTCCGATTGAAGTGACAGAGAAAATGATAAACCAGTTTGTTGAATCATGGCGAAAAGATGGCGGATCTGAAGAAGAGATACAACAGAATATGAAGCGTATAAAACCTCGTCTTAATCCCTTGTCAGAACTTTATTTTGCCGAAGATATTACTTCGTCAGGTTTTAATGGAAGCCGCTCAACGACTCGCACTTTGATAGCGATAGCAATACTTATCCTTGTTATCTCTTTCATCAACTTCGTCAATTTCTTCTTCGCCTTGATACCGACTCGTATTAAAGCAATCAACACTTACAAAGTCTTCGGTGCTCCGACATCAAAACTGCGTCTTACGATAGTATTTGAAACATTGGGCTTGATATTATTGTCAATATTTGGTGCGATTATAATCGTATTTGCTTTTGCACAAACTCCTTTAAGTGAATATATCTCATGTTCCGTTTCATTAAGAGAAAACTGGGATTTGGCACTTGCGATGATTATCTTTCTGATGATTTTTGCAGCGGTTGTAAGTTTATATCCGGCTTTTTATATCACAAAATTCAATCCTGCCTTGGTAATGAAGGGTTCCTTCCATGCCACTAAGTCAGGTAAGATGTTGCGTTATTCTTTGGTGGGGATACAGTATATCATTTCAATATCATTGATAATATGTACTTTATTTATTCAGAGACAGCATAAGTATATGCTTAAGTATGAGATGGGATTTGATAAGGAAATGTTATATACCATAGAAGTGCCAATGTCTGCTCTAGGAACATCAATAGAAATGGACTATACAAGACGTGATGCTTTGACAGACAAACTTAAACAAAATCCAAATATCATTGATGTTGCTTACGGTGATGGTACTTTTGTTAATTTTACACACATGGGATGGGGAAGAGAATATAAAGATCAGATAATAAATTTCAATTCATATCCTGTCTCATGGAATTTCTTGCAGATGATGGGAATCAAGATTGAAGAAGGACGTGATTTTATGCCGTCGGATGAAAATTTACTTACAGGTGCTTTTATCTTTAACAGAGAAGCTGCTGACAGATTCGGCATTGACTTGGAATCGCAAATTAAGGCACATACCAACGAACTTACTCCTATAATCGGAATTTGTGAAAACTTTAATTACCAGCCTTTGCAATCTGCTATAGATCCTTTTGCGTTTGTTGTCTTCGGACAATATGGATGGCGTCATCCTAATCATGCATTCATACGTGTTACGGCAGGTACAGATTGTAAAGAACTTGGCAAATATGTCAAAGACGTTATTTCTGAATTTGCTCCACATGTATCTATCGAGCAAAACGAATTAAAATTCTTTGATGATGAACTTGCGATACAATATCAGAAAGAAGATAAGTTATCAACGCTTGTCACCATGTTTTCTGTTTTGTCAATCGTAATCTCTATCATCGGAGTCTTCGGTTTGGTGTTGTTCGAGACACAGTACAAACGTCAGGAGATAGGAATACGTCGCGTTCACGGGGCATCGTCTGTTGGTATCGTCAAGATGTTCAACAAGAAATATCTTTACATTGTTGCGATATGTTCAGCAATAGCAATCCCTATAAGTTATTTCATAATCGACAGATGGATGCAGCAGTTCGCCTATAGAAGCGAGATGTCGTGGTGGGTATATGCGCTCGCGGTGGGTGTAATTCTGCTAATCACGATTATCACCGTATCGCTCCGTTCCTGGTCAGCGGCAAATGAAAATCCAACGGAGTCAATTATGAAATAACAAGAATTATATAAACAATTAAAACTAAAATAGTTATGTTAAAAGTAGAAAATTTACAAAAGAGTTTCTTCACAGAAGAGATAGAAACCATTGCCTTGAACGGCGTTTCTTTTGAAGTTAAAGAAGGTGAATTTGTAGCAGTCATGGGTCCTTCGGGATGTGGCAAGTCAACATTGTTGAACATCTTGGGATTGTTGGATAATCCTACATCAGGATCATATTCCTTATTGGAACAAGAAGTGGGCAACCTCAAGGAAAAAGACAGAACCATGTTCCGCAAGGGCAACATAGGATTCGTGTTTCAGTCGTTCAACCTCATCGACGAGTTGACAGTATCGGAGAATGTTGAGTTGCCTCTCATCTATATGGGGGTGAAGTCATCAGAGCGTAAGGAGCGTGTCGCCAAGATGTTGGACAGGATGAACATCTCACACAGAAGCGAACATTTCCCACAGCAGTTGTCGGGTGGACAGCAGCAGCGTGTGGCTATTGCTAGAGCGCTCGTGTCAAACCCTAAACTCATCCTTGCCGACGAACCTACAGGTAATCTCGACTCCACCAACGGACAGGAGGTGATGAATCTCTTGCAGGAACTTAACAGAGAAGGAACCACCATCATCATGGTGACACACTCACAACACGACGCTTCTTTCGCCACAAGAACCATCTGCCTCTTCGACGGCAAGATCGTGACTGATGTGAAGAATAGACTGTGATGCGAATTGAAAATTGAAAACGGAAATTTGAAAATTAAATAATTGGTTTAAGGTTTAATGCTTAAGGTTTAAGGATATAGAATCAAATAAACTTAAAAACTATTAACTTAAAACTTTCCAATTGCTTTAAACTTTAAACCTTAAACTTTAAACTAAAAAATGAAGATAGCATTAAAAAACTTCTTGATGACATTGAAACGTTATAAGGCGGCATCGTTTCTGAATATCGTGGGCCTGACTATCGCTTTCGCAGCGTTTTATGTCA
>JAZLAI010000014.1:0-47075 GCA_045613105.1 Bacteroidales bacterium
CATCACAATGATTTTCGTTAACAACGGTATCTACGGTATGACAGGTGGTCAAATGGCTCCAACAACATTGGAAGGCATGAAGACAGCTACAACACCTTACGGCCGTAAAGCTACTTTACCAGCAGGCGCAGGTTTCGACGGCATTCCTTGCAATGGCTATCCTTTAAGAATAACAGAACTCATCGCTCAACTTCCTGGTACAAAATATGTAACACGTCAAGCTGTTTACAACCCAGCATGCGTACGTAAAGCTAAAGCTGCTATCAAGAAGGCTTTTGAAAACCAAATCAATGGTAAGAGCGGTGTCAACTTCGTTGAAATCGTTTCTAACTGTAACTCTAACTGGAAAATGGAACCTGTTGCAGCTAACCAATGGTTAGTAGAAAACATGCTCCCATTCTATCCACTCGGTGACATTAAAGTTGACGGAAAGCTTGTTGAAAAATAAAAAATTTAAAGCAATGACAGAAGAAATTATTATTGCCGGTTTCGGCGGACAAGGTGTCTTGTCAATGGGTAAGATCCTTGCTTATAGTGGTATCATGGAAGGCAAAGAAGTTAGCTGGATGCCATCTTACGGTCCTGAAATGCGTGGTGGTACTGCTAACGTGACTGTCATCATCAGCGATGAACGCGTTTGCTCACCTATCCTCAACGCTTTCGATACAGCTGTGATTCTTAACCAACAATCACTCGATAAATTCGAAGATAAAGTAAAACCAGGCGGAGTTCTCCTTTACGATCCAAACGGTATTACTCACAAACCAACACGTACTGACATTAAGATTTACACCATCGAAGGCGCTCAATTAGCATCTGATATGGGTAACGCTAAAGTGTTCAACATGATCATCCTCGGTGCTTATCTTAAATTGAAACCTATCATTTCAATGGATAAAGTTAAAGAAGGTCTCGAACACTCTCTCCCAGAACGTGCTCATAAACTTATCCCATTGAACATGCAAGCTGTTGAAGTTGGTATGAACAATGTGAAAGAACAATAATAATCTGGTTTAAAGATTAAAGTTTAAGGTTTAAAGTTCAAGACCTCTTGAATTTTAAACCTTATCTTTTTTATATAAATCTAAAAACAAAAAAGTCGCCTTTTAACGAAGCGACTTTTTCATTTAAAACGAAAATAAAATTTATTCTGTAAATTCTACTACATATCCTGAAACTGTGACTTTTACATTGCTGTATATACCAGCAAATGTTGTTGCACTTGTTTCTACTGTTTCATTAATAACAGCTCTTGATGAACCAACCAAGTTCGCATTTTCAAGCATATTAGCTCTTGCTTCTTCAATTAAACCTTTCTTTCTAAAACCACCAAAAGCAAAGAAATAATCTGCTTGTGCTTCACCTCTTACTTTTGCAACAATTTTGTAATTGTTATCTTGCAAAACAACATTGGTTGAATTTTGATTAAGGTTTCTTGTCAAAGGATCATGAAGAGAACAACTTGAAACGCCTACAAGCATAGCTGCTAAAACGAATAACATTATTAATTTTCTCATAACAAATAATTTTTAAATTTTTCAATGGCACAAAGATAGCAATTATTTGCATTAATTTTACATTTTTCGGGGGGGGTGAAATTTTATCTACAACAAGCTTACTCATTGATAAACGATATATTACAATATAAAAAAAGCACCCAGCTGGGAACTAGAGTGCTTTTCATCATTTGAGAAAATTGAAATGTATAACCAAAACCGAACATAATACAAAATACAGCAATGTTTTGTTCAATTAAAAAAAATATTTTTTTTATATTTGCAAATCTGTGAATGATAAGAAAAGGGTATTTTAACACAGCTGTGAACAACTTGAGCTTCTATCAAAAAATAGAAGCTCTTTTTTTACCAATACAACAAAATGAATCTCAACACTTCATGAATTAAATATCATAAAACACTTTATACATATCAATTCATATGTTATTTTTGTAGAACAATAGTATCATTCATGAAAACAAAAATATTAACATTATCATTATTTATACTTCTTTTAACAAAGATTTCATATTCTCAAGAAAAAGGAATGTATGCAAAGGCTTCTGCATCTATAGCTTACCCCTGCCCTACATTCATAGGCTCTGTAGGTTACGGTTTCAACAAACATTTCGCTGTCGGTGTTGGAGTTGGTGTACTGTCACCTGCCTTTTACGATATATGTTTCCCGCTCAGCATTGAGATAAGCGGCGACATCACAAAAAAGAATATCATAGGAAATGCTGCTCTTTGTTATAGCATCGAACCTATGATATTACCTGGAACTAATTTATATTATGTCCTTCCGAAAATCGGATTAAGAAATAACAACTGCCATTTTTACCTAACCGTAATGGGAGTCAATTTCGGATATCGTTTTGGTTTTAAGACTACAAGACCACAAGTTTATAGATACTAATTGCTTGTAGTCTTGTAGTCTTGTTGACTTTATTTCCCCCAGTAATTATAATTCTCTACATCTTTCATCAGCTCTCTTACAGCTGCTTCGAGTTGTTCATCGATGCCTTCAGCGAGTTTCTCTGGAGTGTTTCTTACTTTTACGTCTGGTTCCAATTGATAGTTTTCAAGATAATACCCATCTTGTGTTCTGTAACCAACCACTGGCAATCCGAAATACAAGTCAGTGTCTTGCAATGTCTCCCAAGTAACGCTACTCATCGTTCCTGGGACTGGCATACCGACCAACTTACCCATCTTCTTATGTTTATATACCCATGGTGTTCCGTGAGCGTTGCTATAGTTAGCTTCACACATCAACATGATTGAAGGCTTGACATAACGACGCGATGGCATCACGCAAGCCACGCTGTCGCGAATGACTTGTTCGAGATATTTCTCTCCGCTGAACAAAATCTCGATATCTTCATGTAAACGACCACCTCCATTGAAACGAGTGTCGATGACAATACCTTTTCTTCTGTTGTATTTTCCTAAGATATCGGCATATACATCACGGTAACTTGCGTCACCCATACTGCGGATATGCACATAGCCTAAGGTTCCATTAGAAAGACTGTCAACGATTGCTGCATTACGTTTAATCCAACGTTGATATAACAATTCGTTTTGTGTTCCTTTTGAAATAGGTTTTACTATCTCCTCCCAACGTTTCTTTGTATCTGGATTATAGACTGTCACCAGCACCTGTTTTCCGACTTTCTTATTGAGAAGTGGGAAATAATCCATGTCTTTTGTAATTTCTACACCGTCAATTTTCTCAATGACATTACCAGCTTCAACTTTAGAATGATTCTTATCGAAAGGACCTTTTTCAAGCACTTCGTCAATCAACAATCCGTCACCATCATAATTGACATCAAAAAGAAGTCCGAAATAAGCTGTCACGTCACCGCTCTTTCCATTGCTACGCATACCAGCACCTGAGTGTGAGACGTTGAGTTCGCCAAGTATTTCACTCATCAACTCTGTGAAATCGTAGTTGTTGTTGATATGATCCAAGAACGGATAGAAGTCTTTCTTGATTTGAGCGAAGTCAGCTCCGTTGCTGTCTCTTCTGAAGAGACGTTTGTTTTCTTGCAAGAAGATATGGTTATACATATATTCACGTTCTGCCGCACGGTCAAGTGTCATTGTTGCGTCATATTTAATAGGTGTTGACTTACCACCTTTTGTTTCTATAGTCTGGAGATTGCCGCCCGACAATACAAAAAGCTTATCACCTTTTTTATTAAGTTTTATCTCAGCTCCGCCCATGCCGAGTTTCTTCAATATCTTGGTAGATTTCTCACGGACATCAAGTTCCCAAAGGTCATAGCCTTTTTCAAAAGAACTCAAGAAGAACAATTTGTCGCCATCCTTTGACAATGATATTCCAGAGAGACGCGACGACATTGGAGTGAGTCGTATGATACGTTCGTCAAGTCCATCGAGTTCAACGACAATATCTTTTTTCTCTTCAGCTTTCTTATCGTCCTTCTTATCTTTTTTATCTTTCTTGTCATCAGACTTTTCAGCCAAGTCTTTTGCCATCTTCTCTTCTTTCTTCAAAAGGTCGTATTCTTCTTTTGAGAGACGGAACTTGTCGTATGCTTCCTGATTCAGGAATGCGATGAAAGCATCGTCCTGACTTCCCCATGAAGCATGAGAACGCATACCATAACGATTAGAGATGAAAGTGACCGCATTACCGTCCATAGCCCATTTCACATTAGATGTTATATATCCGTCATTAGTGATATTATATATCTTCATGTCGCCATTTGAAGAAACGATGCCGACATCAGAATAAGGGTCACGCATATTTGTTATCAAGCTAAGAGCAAACCATTTGCCATCTGGTGACCATTCATAATCGAAACAATAGTCATCATTACGATAATGCTGAGTGCCGTCAGTGATTTGACGAACTTTTTTTGTCTCAAGGTTAATAACCTTCAAGATATTTCTATTTTCGAGATAAGCGAGTTCTTTTCCATCAGGAGAAAACTTAGGCACACCGCGCTCAATTCCGTCGTTTTCAAACATAGGTTCTTCATTAATCAATGTAGCGTAAGTGAAATTTATCTCTTCCTTACGAGCTACTTCAGCTTTATAAAGATTGAAATAACCGTCGCGTTCCGACACATAAACGAGAGTCTTTCCGTCAGGAGAGAATGTCGGATAATCTTCTGCTTCTGGAGTATGAGTAATCTGTTTCGTTGTCTGATATTCTTCTGATGTAACGAAGATCTCGCCTCTAGCCACGAAAGCTATCTGGTCACCATCAGGAGTGATTGTGATATCGTGCGCACTTCCGAACTTACCAATTTCAGGTGTCTCTTCCTGGTCATTGACAATTTGTATTTCAACTTTCACAGGTTCTCCGCCGAGAATCTGAGTATAAATCTCACCTTGGAAACCGTAACATAACACACCGTCGTTAGCTACTGTCAGGAATCTGACAGGATAAGTTGGGAAGTTTGTGATTTGTTCAGCGTTATTGACATCACTGACATTTGCTTTATAAACGTTGAAGTTGCCACCTTCACCTTCACTGAGGAATACAATTTCTTTTTTTCCTGGAAGGAAGCGAGGGTCGCGATCTTCACCTATGTTTGTCGTCAAGATAGTATGAGTCTTTTCTTTAGCATCGTAATAAACTATGTCACGAGCCATTGAAGAAATCTGATGTTTACGCCATTCGTCTTCACCGCCTTTTTCATCATAATAAAGGAATGACTCGCCGTCGGCATCGAATGAAACGCTACACACATTAGTAGCAACCACTTGCTGAGGACGGCCACCATTAACCGACACCTTATATAATTCACGAACCCATCCTGCAGGGAAATGAACATTGTCGGCATCTCTTTGGATATTGGCTCTATAATAAATCATAGAGTCGTCTGCAGAGAAAGCTAAAGGTATCTCAGAAGTCGAGTTCGTTGTGACGCGCTTGGCGACACCACCATCTACAGAAACTACATATATGTCGAAGTTGGCATTTCTATCTGTTGAGAATGCGATATATTTACCATCGTTAGACCATATAGGATTTGAATCATAAGAAGAATTTGTTGTAATCTGACGAGCGAGTCCGCCTTCTGAATCGACGACATAAATATCACCTTTATAAGCGAATGCTATCTTGTCACCCTGAGGAGAAATCGCATTATAACGCATCCATAACGGATTTTGAATGTTGGCCATTGTCTGTTGACTGCTGGCAATCAATGATGAACTACAGAATAAGATCATTAACAAAAATGCCAATAACCTTGTTGTCTTGTTACTTTGTTGTCTTCTTGTCTTTTCCATATCGTTAAAATTTAATGTTCTTACCACTCATTCTAAGTTTTATTCCTGTTATCACCTTTTTTGTATATTCAGGAAAATCGCTTTTCATGATCCAATCGTAGTATTGAGGCTCAATCTTGAACACGTCCTCTACCCTTCTGTCTTTATGTTTTCCAAATTTAAACACTTCCTTGCCTTCTTCATCGAATACTATCTGTCCTGCGAGGTCTGCGTTTTTATTATGAGAAGAAAACTGAGAGAGAGCCTGCATGTCGTTCTGTACCGGGACAGATGTAACACCTCGATTGTCTGTATATTCAGCATCCTGATATTTATCCAACATTGCCATAAGTACCTCGTATGTTGCAGAGGTGTCGGCAGCTGCGGAGTGAGCATCCTCAAGTTCCTTATTCATGAAGAAACGATATGCACCCTTGAGAGTACGCGGCTCCATCTTCATGAAGATATTCATTACGTCGATGAGATGACGATTTTTGATATCGAAGTCGATACCTGCACGAAGGAACTCCTCCATAAGGAAAGGCACGTCGAACTTAAGTATGTTATATCCCGCGATGTCGCAAGAGCTGAAGAACTTCGCTATCTCAGGAGCGAGTTCCTTGAATGACTTGCAATCCTTGACATCAGCATCGGTGATATGATGCACCGCTGTAGTTGACGGAGGTATAGGACATCCTGGATTGATAAGCCATGTCTTCTGTTCTTCCTCTCCATTAGTATTGACTTTCAACACACTTATTTCAATAATACGATCATGCACTGGATTCAGACCTGTCGTCTCAAGGTCGAAAAATGCTATTGGTTTTCTAAGATTTAACTTCATATTTTCAAAAATATATTTATTGCCAAAGATATGAAAAAGTCAATAGACAACGGACAACAGACAACAGATTTTTTTTGCAGCAATCTTAGAGCTACAAACCAGATGAAGAAAACAAAATCCGCCTGAATTTCTTTTCAGACGGATTACTATTATATATTCTATAAAATCTAATATTTCAAAAAAAATACAATCAAGCAGACATTATCATTCCACTATAAATTTCGTTGTTTTATATAAACCTTCTTCATTGATTTTAAGAAAATACATCCCTGACTCTAATTCCACAACAGAAATCGTTCCGCGAGTTAATCCTCTGCACACTTCCTGTCCCATGACATTGAAAATGGAATATCCAGCCTCTTCGCATAAGATATTTTTTATATTGAGCACATCGGTCACAGGATTAGGATATATCTCTAATGATTGTTCTAAGGAGAACTCATTAACAGCTATTGTAGAAGGAATTATATTCAGAATGATTCCTTCCATCTTTGTCATACCATAATAAAAATCAGGATCCGGAATATCATACCATCCGTCCAGCGCACCTCCGTAGCCGAAATTGATATGAAACTTTCCGTCTTCTTCGCGATAGCCATCCACCACGACATTGTGTCCTACTGTACCTTCTGGATTTTCAACGGCCAAGTGTGCAGGATAACCGTCTTGCAAATTAGCTATCAAAGTCGCGTACATCGCCGAATCAGGTTCGCGAAACAGCACACAGTCGTCAAAACCGAATCTACGGTATGCTTCAAAAGCCTGATCCACATAAAAAGTTCCAGAACCTTCTGATGTATAAACCTGCTTGCATGCAGTGCCGCAGGCAAAAATAAGCGCAGCAGCCTGTAAGTCAGAAAGCGGCTCTGCTCGCATAAAAGTGGAATCAACGGAATCCAACATTTTGTTCAACTGCAAAAATGAAGGAAAACCCAAAGCTTCATAATCGTCATCAATATTATAATTACGTCCCGCATATTGATGCGCATAGTCGTCACTATCGGAAAAGCGAGTGCCTTGTGTTGTACGTAAATAATTTATAATCTGGCCCATCGCCACAGCCGGACATCCTGCATAACTATATGAGTTGCTTATAGGATCTAGAGGACACAGCTGATTGTAAGGACAATCTTGTGTCCAATGCGATTTAAGGAATCCTCCAGATCTAATCATATACATGTCAGAATCCACATTTTTTGCAATCATAAGATTATGATTCTGTGCCATACTGTCAGGCTGACCTAAAACAAACGACAATAAGATTATAAATACGACCATGACTTTAAGCGATATTTCTTTCATAAGTTGCATAATTTTTTGAAGTCGCTAAATTAAGGACTATTTTCAAAAGAAACAAATAAAAATATTATTCATGGCACAGAAAATTAGAAATGAAAAAGAGAATGGAGAGTGGCAGTATCGAACCATATTTTAAGGTCAAAGTTTATGTCAAGATCATGTTTTATGTATCAAAAGAAGTCACAATTGTCAACGCTGACAACTTATTGCTGAATACTAGCTACCATCTATTTTTTTTCAAAAAAAAGTTCAGATTATAATATTTTTATTTATTTTTGCTAAATCAAAATTCATTCGTAGAACACAAATTTTTTGACAGTATGGAAAATGAAAAAATGAACAATCGCGAGGAATTGTATTCGAAGGCGATACGTGCAGGCAAGCGTACATATTTTTTCGACGTGAAGACAACAAAAGGTGACGAGAAGTACATGACAATAACAGAAAGCAAGCGTCGTTTCAGCAATGAACAAAACCGCTTCTTCTATGAGAAACATAAGCTTTTCCTTTATAAAGAAGATTTTGAAAAATTCAGCAATGCTTTAAGAGACACCTTGAATTTCATTGAAACAGGAGAATATCCAGAAGATTATTTCGACCAGCCAAAACATGAAGATATCGATGAAGACGACAAGTCATTGGAAGCATGGTTTGACGAATTAGACAAATAAGACTGAAGGCTAATAACTAAAGATTGAAGGGAGCTGCTATAAAAAAATGGCAGCTCTTTTTTTAACCATAATCATAACCTTTTTATTACTTTTGCATTAAACAAAAATTAAAAAAGAAAACATGAAATTAGCTATAATAATAAGCTTGTTTATATTAACTTCATGCAGCTGCAAAAACACCGAATCTTATGATGTTCTCAAAGATTTTGAAAAACACCTTAAGAACAATGAATTTGCAGATGAAAACATTATAAATTCAGTTAACAATTTCATCGATTCGTTAAACAAAAGTAAAAATAACGACTGTAAATACTACAACCTCTCAAAGTCTCATAATACATTAGGATTGTGCTATTACTCTCAATGCAATTATCATAATGCCATCAAAGAGTATGTAAACGCTTTGAATTATCTTGATAAGATTAAAAGCAGTCATAAATCCATCAATCATAGAGGAGAAATTTACAAGGATCTTGCAGACATTTTCTACGATTGTGAAAATCACATATTAGCCAAAGACACTTATTTCAAATCTTTAGAATACTGTATCGAGGCTTCAGATTCCACAAACATTGTATATATTTATCGAAAAATAGGAAATTTATGTTATTATCTTTCAGAATATGAAAATCCTGACACTTTACTATACTACATGCAAAAAAGCATGAACTACACACAAGACGAAGAGCCGCTTATATCTGCATTATATATGGCATTGACAAGTGCATTTCATCAACAAGAAGAATTAAGTTCTTATTTTCCATATAGGACCAAAGGATTTCCTTTACTTCCCGACAACAAAGAAGGCATGAAATATTCAATGTACAATTATCTTTCAACATTGTATCAAATGGAAGGTAACATTGATGAAGCCATAAAATACTCTAATATAGCTCTTAACTCAAACGACATAAGGAAACAAATTCCAGCTCACAAACAACTTTCCTATCTTTATTTAATCAAAGGAGACACAGTATCATCTTTTGCCCACAACATAAAACATGACTCATTGAACGATATTTTTTCAGAGCATAAACGAAAAGCATTTGGAGCCGAGAAGTTTTATCATGATTATGAAGAAGTGCATCAAAAAACATTCAATAATAAAAGAAATAATCACATAATCTTACTGGCGTTATTATTTACCATATCAATCACTTCCATATTCATTATAATTAAAAAAATAAAACTATTTTCAAAGAATAAATTTGCAGAAAAATGGAGCATATTCGAGTCATCAGACATTTTTGCTTTAATAAAAAATAAATGCGAAAGTGAATCCGATCTAAATGCCAACAACGCAAGTACAAGCATGATTTACCTTACAGAAGACGAGAAAATAAACCTTGAAAAAGAAATCAATATTTGTTTTGACAATTTTGCATATAAATTCAAACAAGAATTTCCAGAACTCAACAAAGGTGAAATCGAGTACTGTATGTTATCTCTTTTAAATACGTCTGAAATTCACAAAGCTGCTCTTTTAGGATTGTCATACCAAGGTTGCGTAAGTAGAAAAAAAAGAGTCATTGAAAAAACAAAAATGAATAATATCAATAAAGATTTATTATCACTTCTAAAAAACATAACGACAACATAACAGAACATAATCGCAAATAATTGAATCTACATACTTTTGCCATACAAATCTCCAATTGATTTGGCGGTTTCAGGACGAACCTGAAAATTTAAAAATAACAAAATCATGTCAGATTTAATTTCAAACAATCATTTAAAGATTAGGTACAATCTTATTTACATTTTCTTCATTTTAATCTTCATCGTATTATTGGGATACTTTTTACTTCATGTACCTGAAATTGGAGCATACCCCAACTTAATGTCTCGTGCCATTTCAGGAAGTATATTTTTAATTATCGAAGAGCTGACAACATTCACAATATTAAAATCAAAAGGCATCAAGTCAAAAGACGACTTTTCCCAAGCACCGAGGTGTTTTATCACAAACTATTATAATGTGAAGAAAAATATGTTGGCCAAGATATTTCTCATACCAAATATTATTTACACTTTGGCATTGATAGCATTAACTTTAACTATCAATCATGATTACCAATCATTAATTTATTGGGTTTTCACACTCAGTCTTTGCTATTTGACTTTTAACATTTCCAGAACATTGAAGATAGAAAACAAATAATCATTTTTTTAAATCTAAAAACCTCAGAGCTTCAGAATCTCAAAAAAAATCTGAAGCTCTGAGGTTTTTAATTTCCGAGGTTTTGAACTTCTTATTTTTTATAAAAATTGTTGATAACTTATACCAAAACGGCTTCAATTCTTACAATAAAAATCGTACCTTTGTAGTTTGAATAATAAATCAACAAGACATGGGTAAGATAATAGCGATAGCAAATCAAAAAGGCGGAGTAGGCAAGACAACAACAGCTATAAATTTAGCGGCAAGCCTTGCTGTACTTGAACATAAGACACTTCTCATCGACGCGGATCCTCAGGCCAACTCCACTTCAGGTGTAGGCTTCGACCCTAAGGAAATCGACAACAGCATCTATGAATGTATCATCGACGGCGTCAATCCGAAAGACATCATCAAGGAGACCGATACTCCCAACCTGTTTCTGCTACCAGCTCACATCGACCTCGTCGGCGCCGAGATAGAACTCATCAACCAGCCTCAGCGCGAACGTATGATGAGCGACACATTAGCTGAAGTGAAAGAAGAATACGACTATATCATTATCGACTGCTCTCCTTCCCTCGGCCTTATCACCGTCAACGCCCTCACCGCAGCCGACTCTGTCATCATACCTGTTCAATGCCAATACTTCGCACTCGAAGGTCTGGGCAAACTGCTTAACACAATAAAAATCGTACAAAGCAGATTCAACCCTGAACTCGACATAGAAGGCATCTTGTTGACAATGTTCGACTCAAGAACAAGAATAGCCAAGCAGGTAGTCAGTGAAGTGAAGACTCACTTCCAAAGCATGGTATTCGACACTATCATCAATGTCAACACTCGTCTCAGCGAAGCTCCTAGCTTCGGACAGACAGCCATCATGCACGACGCCACCAGCATAGGCGCGATAAATTATCTTAACCTTGCAAGAGAAATATTAAAAAACAACGGACATGTCATTACCGAATAAAAAAAGAGGATTAGGCCGCGGATTGGATGCCATCTTACAAAGCCCAGAGACAGACATCACTTCTTCTGACATCTCTGGCAACTACGTAGCAGGTGCCGTGGCAGAACTTAACATAGAATTTATTGAAGCCAACCCTTTCCAGCCAAGAACTGACTTCGACGACAACGCTCTCAACGAACTTGCAGAGTCGATAAAAGTACAAGGCGTCATACAGCCTGTCACTGTGAGAAAGATGGGCCGTGACAAATACCAGCTCATATCAGGCGAACGCCGACTCCGCGCATCGAAACTGGCCGGACTGAAAACCATACCTGTCTATATCCGCGTCGCCAACGACGAACAGATGCTAGAGATGGCATTGATAGAGAACACACACCGCGAAGGTCTCAACGCCATAGAAGTGGCACTCTCCTATCAACGTCTCATAGAAGAATGCAATATAACACAAGAACAGCTCAGCGAAAAAGTAGGAAAAGACAGAAGCACAGTGACAAACTTCCTGCGACTTCTCAAACTGCCTCCTGAGGTACAGGTCGCCTTACGCGACGGCTTCATCTCGATGAGCCAAGCTCGTGCCATCATCAACATCGATGACAAGACAAAACAACTTATCATACTCAAAGAGATTATTGACAAAGACCTCAGCGTAAGACAGGTCGAAGAACTCGTACGTTCTCTTAACACCAAAAACGTCAAGACAAAAAAACAAAAGAACGTATTGCCGGAAGAATATATCTTCAAGGTGGATTCTTTGTCAAAAATATTGAATACCAAAGTAAAGGTAAACCGTAACAGCAAAGGAAAAGGCAGCCTGACAATAGACTTTAAAAATGACGAAGAGTTCGACAGACTCATTTCACTAATCAATAACAACTGATTACAGATGCTGAAACGTCTTCTGATATTATTGTTGACTGTCGTCATATCCGTCGGTAATGTATTCTCTCAAAACGACAATATCGAAACCAAAGAGAAACATAACCCCAAGAAAGCCACAATATATTCCGCTGTGCTTCCTGGACTAGGACAAGCTTATAACAAAAAATATTGGAAAATGCCTATTATATATGCAGGCATAGGAACGATATTCTATTTCGCCAAGACAAACGGCAACGAATATAGAGACTACCGACAAGCATACGACTACAAGACAGGCACCAACACCGACGTCAGCTCAGATATCATCATTATAGCCAACAAATATTCGGCAGAGAATCTCATAACACTGAGAGACTATTACAGACGCAACGTAGAATTGAGCTGGATAATAATGACATTATGGTATGGATTGAACATCATCGATGCCACCGTCGATGCCCACTTCTTTGAATATGACATCGGCGACGACTTGACGCTGAAGGTAGAACCAACATTACAAACCAATTTCGGAGAGATGGCCTACGGATACGGAAAATGTTCCACAGGAATTTCTCTAAAACTAAAATTCTAAATTTCATGAAAATAATATTGTTAGGATACGGCAAGATGGGACACGAGGTGGAGAAGATTGCTCTGCAACGCGGTCACGAGATCATTGCCGCCATTGATAGCGAAGAAGATTTCAACAATTCAGGAATCAAGGAATCAAGGAACTCTAGCGACATTGTAGCCATAGAGTTCAGCACTCCTGCAACAGCATTTGAAAACATAAAGCGCTGCTTCGACTTGAACATACCTGTAGTTTGCGGAACAACAGCATGGTATCAGCATTTTGATGAGATAAAAGAGAGATGCGAAAAAGAAAGCCAAGCTTTGTTCTATGCGCCAAACTTCAGCATAGGAATGAACATAATGTTCATGCTCAACCGCCAACTTGCCAAGATAACTGAGAAATATGGTTATAAGTTGAGTCTCTCCGAGACACATCACATCCACAAACTCGACAAACCAAGCGGAACAGCAGTGAAACTCGCAGAAGATATTCTTGCGAACAACAACAATTACACTTCATGGACGTTAGAGGAATGTAAAGAACCGATTCATCACATGCCGACAGCATTACCTATAGAAGCCATACGTGAAGGCGAATACTTCGGCATTCATGAAGTCAAGGCAGAGTCAGACTGCGACATCATCAGCCTTCGTCATGAGGCATTCAGCAGACAAGGATTCGCCACAGGTGCTGTAGTGGCAGCAGAATTTCTCCTTGGCAAAAAAGGATTATATACAATGAACGACTTATTAAACTGTTAAATAATAAAACCATGTTAGCATTCATAATTTTAGTACCGGCATTATTCACCCTTCCAATAGCTTTTTGCTGGAATCTTTTCGAGAAGGCAGGATACAAAGGCTTTTATTCTGTAATACCTTACTACAATCTGTATATCTTATCCAAGATAGTAAACTGTACCAAATGGTGGTGGTATCTCTTGTTAGCTGTGCCATATCTCAACTTCTTCACCTTGATGTTGATGTTTATCGACTTAGGTAAATCATTTGGAAGATTCAAGATATGGGAAGTGTTATGTGCAGCCGTGCTGCCTTTCATATTCTTCCCTCTCGTCAGTTTCCAAGGATCGAAATACAGCGACCCGAGAGTGACAGAATATCCTAAAAAAGGACCTGTCCGTGAATGGCTTGACGCAATAGTATGGGCAGTGGTAGCAGCTATGATAATAAGGACATTCATGTTCGAGATGTACACCATTCCTTCTTCAAGTATGGAGAAATCATTGCTTGTAGGCGACTACCTAGTAGTAAGTAAATTAGGCTATGGCCCTCGCGTACCTAACACACCTCTTGCATTCCCTTTCGTACACCACACATTGCCATGGTCAAAGACTGCTAAATCATATATCGAGAAACCACAACTTCCTTATAAACGTCTTCCAGGAACGACAGAGATAAAACGCAACGACCCTATAGTATTCAACTTCCCTGCAGGTGACACAGTAAGCGAAGTATATCAAAGCAACGTCACATATTATCAGTTATGTCGTTACTTCGGCAAAGACAAAGTGATGAGCGACAAGAGACAGTTCGGCGACATCATCACACGTCCTGTCGATAAGAGAGAGAATTATGTCAAGCGTCTCATCGCAATGCCTGGCGACACCTTGCAGATAATAGACGGTGTCGTATATATCAACGGAGAGAAAGGCGAACAACCTGAAGAGATGCAACACAACTATATAGTCAAGATCACCGGCAACAGCATCAACCCTAAGATCTTGGAAAAATACAACATCACAGAAGGCTACAGGACAGCTCATGCCGACGAATTAATCTTCAACATGACGGGAGCCATAGCTGAAGAATTCAGAAAGCTTCCTTTCGTGATTTCAGTAGAGAGAAGAATAGCAAAAGAAGGCACAGAAATATCTGAAGACATATTCCCTAACGACACCACTCATTTCAAATGGAATGCCGACAACTTCGGTCCTATCGTAATACCGCAAGAAGGTGCTACTGTAAAAATCAGCCCTGACAACATAGCACTTTACGACAGAGTGATAAGAGCTTACGAACTCAACGATATGAAGATAAAGGACGGAAAGATTTATATCAACGGAGAAGAGACCGACGAATACACATTCAAGATGGATTATTACTGGATGATGGGCGACAACCGTCACAACTCACAAGACTCTCGTTTCTGGGGTTATGTACCGGTAGATCATATCGTAGGAAAACCAGTGTTCGTATGGCTCTCGATGGACAAAAACACAGGCAAGATTCGTTTCAATAAAACATTCAGAACAGTCAGATAAAAATGGATTCCAACAGCAAGAAAGCGAAAGCAAAAAAAGGCACAAAGAAAATCAGCCCAAAGAAAAGCACTACAGGAACTCGTAAGAAAGAAAAAGATCCGCGTGTCAGAATAGCATTCGGAGTGTTGATAATGCTACTCGGATTGTTCTTCCTTATATCAGCATTCGCATATCTTATAGGCTATAATCTCACAGGCGAATGGGGTGACAAAATAGGCATGTTCCTCAGTGAATACAGCTTTGGCATAGGCTCCATCTACCTTATATTATTGCTTATGCTCGGCGGTTCAATACTCGCTTTCAAAGGACCTAAAATCAAAATCATAACAATATGCAAATATTGTCTCGTGTGCCTGCTTTGGCTTCCTCTGTTCCTTGCAACAATATTGCCTGACAATGGAATATGCGAAATATTCTACGGTCTGGTTGGCATAAGCATCCACCAACTCTTAGAACCATATATCAGCGAAACAGGCATCTATATCGTACTGTTCTTTACAGCCTTCCTATATATCATCTTCACCTTCGACATAAAAATGACTACATTGAATTTCAACTTGAAGAAAAAAGAAATCAATGACAACATCGATGACGACATCAAAAACGGTGATGTAAACGACATCAATGATGACATTGACGAGGACGAGGAAAATGGTGATGACAATGGTGATATTGAAGAAGAAGATGATGATGACGACGATGATGATGATTACGGTGAGATAACTGTAAAGCATATTCCTCATGAAGAGAAACCATCAGATATATCCGAGAAGCCTTTGGTTATTGACTTGGATCCGTACGAAGAAGAAGAAGAAGAAGAACTTGACGACGGCAACGAAACAGACGACAGTGACTCAAAAGATGAAACAGCCGAAGCTGAAGACATCGATTTAGAAATAACAACTCCTACAGAAGAGAAACAGGCTATCGAGATTGGTGAACATTTCGGCTTAGACACAAACTTCGACCCTAAGCTGGAATTATCAAGTTTCAAACTACCACCATTAGACTTATTAAAAGACTACGGTGAAAGCACCAGCAATGTAGATAGAGAAGAACTTGAAGCCAACAAAAAACGTATCGTCGATACACTTGCAAACTACAACATCTCCATTGACAAGATCAAAGCGACCATCGGTCCAACCGTGACATTATACGAAATTGTCCCATCTGCAGGTATCAGAATATCAAAAATCAAAGGCTTACAAGACGATATCGCACTTTGTCTATCGGCCATAGGTATTCGTATCATAGCACCAATCCCAGGCAAAGGAACTGTCGGTATCGAAGTTCCAAACCAGAAGCCACAGATAGTATCCATGAAAAGCGTCTTAGGATCTGAACGCTTTCAGAAATGTGGATACGAACTTCCTTTTGGCATAGGTAAGACCATCTCCAACGAGAGCTATGTAGCCGACCTGGCCAAGATGCCTCACATACTCATGGCAGGTGCCACAGGTCAGGGCAAGTCAGTCGGCATCAATGCCATCATATCATCATTGCTTTACAGCAAGCACCCTGCAGAACTTAAGTTCGTCCTCGTTGACCCTAAAAAGGTAGAGTTGAGTCTTTACAAGAAAATAGAACGTCATTATCTTGCAAAGCTTCCAGATGCAGAAGAAGCCATCATCACCGATGTAAGAAAAGTAGTCCGCACCCTCAACTCATTATGTATAGAGATGGACAATCGTTATGAGCTTCTGAAAGACGCTCAAGTACGTAACATCAAAGAATACAATGCCAAGTTCATCGCACGTAAGCTCAACCCTTACGATGGACACAGATTCCTTCCTTATATAGTACTTGTCGTTGACGAATTTGCAGACCTTATCATGACAGCTGGCAAAGAAGTGGAAGCACCTATAGCTCGTCTCGCACAGCTGGCACGTGCCATCGGCATCCACCTCATCATAGCAACGCAACGTCCTTCCGTCAACATCATCACTGGTACCATCAAAGCCAACTTCCCAGCACGTATAGCGTTCCGCGTCATCTCACGCGTTGACTCAGGAACAATCCTCGACACCAACGGAGCCGACCAGCTCATAGGACGAGGCGACATGCTGCTGTCAACAGGCAACGACTTGGTTCGTCTGCAATGCGCTTTCATCGACACACCTGAAGTGGAAGAGATAACAGACTTCATCGGTTCTCAAAGAGGATATGCCGAAGCGTATAACCTACCCGACTGCCCAGATGAAAAAGATGAAGGCGGTAACAAAGAGAATCTCAACCCTGACGAAAGAGATCCTTTATTTGAAGAGGCCGCATACATCATCGTACAGACCCAACAAGGCTCAACCTCAATGTTACAACGTAAGTTGAAACTCGGATATAATAGAGCTGGCAGAATAATAGACCAACTAGAGAAAGCAGGTATCGTCGGTCCTTTCGCAGGAAGCAAACAACGCGAAGTGAAAATAGCTAACGAAATGGCTCTCGAACAATATCTCAAAGACTTATATCTAGACAATGACTCAGACTGTTGACCATTGATTAAAAATAATATTATGAATAGAATACTCTTAATAATAATAGGAATATTGCTAAGCTTCAAGATGCCAGCTCAGAACGCAGAAGAATTTCTCAATACCGTCATCGAGAAAAACAAATCGTATGACGACATCAGTATCACTTTCGATTACACATTTAAGAATGTAATCACCGGCGTCAAAGAAACCACAAGCGGATACGGCTCTATGAAAGGCAGGTCTTATTTCATCAATGTAGAAGGTCAAGAGATGATAAGCAATGGCGAAACTCTCTGGACTTATCTCATCGACGACGAAGAAGTGATGATAAGCGAAGTGACAGACGACAACGACAGTTCCCCTCTTGCCATAATAGAGTCTTTCACAGAAAACGTAAATGTGAGCATAGCAGAAACAAACGACAGACTAACGACAATAGTCATAACTGAAAAAGACGGAAACACTTTTGAAAAAGTATTGATAGAAGTTGACACTGAGATGAAGATAAGAAAAGTCCATGCCTTCATATCAGACGGCAACGAATTCATATACGAAATAAAAGATTTCAAAACAAATCAGAATCTACCCGACAGCATGTTTATCTTCGATGAAAAGATACATCCTAATGTAGATGTCATTGACATGAGGTAATAACGTATAATGCATAATGTACAATTATAAATTATGAATTATGAATTGATTATAGAAATTATAGCTGTAGCGACTGGCTTGCTCAGCGTTTGGTATTCCAAGAAAATCAATGTTCTGGTTTTCCCTATCGGAATCATAAGCGTTCTTTTATATGTATTTCTATTCATAAAAAACGGGCTCTTTGCCAATGCAGTCATCAACTTCTTATATTTCGTGATAAGCGTTTTCGGATGGTGGAACTGGAAAAGACAAAAGTCTAATGACGAAAGTCTAAAGTCGGAAGAAGAATTAAAAGTAACTACTTTAAACAAGAAAGAATCTGTAATAGTTAGTACAATTCTTTTATTGTCATTATTCTCCATATCGATTTTTGTACCTAAAAGTCTCTCCGTAAGGTTTGATTACTTCACCAGCGTTTTAGGTCTGATTGCAATGTGGCTCACTTCTATAAAGAAAGTAGAAAACTGGATATTTTATTTGGCAGCCGACATCATCCTGATTCCTCTTTGTATTTACAATGGATTATATCTTACAAGTGTACAATATGTTGCATATACAATCTTGGCAATAATGGGCTACATCAACTGGAATAAGGAGGCGAAGAAAAATGTTTAAGATTGCTATCATCGGACCAGAATCAACAGGCAAATCGACACTCGCGGAAAAACTGGCGAAACATTTTGACGTCAGTTATATTCCAGAATATTCCAGAACATATCTCGAAAACTTTGAAGGTCAATATACAGAAAACGACGTCGTTGAGATTGCGAAAGGACAATATCATCTTATCTTAGAAGAAGAGAAAAAAAATCCGGAGATATTGATAGCCGACACCGAAATCATCGTCTGCAAGATCTGGGTCGAGTATGTCTTCAAACACTCCAACGAGACAATCGACAATATCTTAAAGCAACAAGACTTCGACTTATATCTTCTCTGCGACATCGACTTGCCATGGGTTTATGATCCGTTAAGAGAAAATCCTAACATTGAAGAACGCAAGGAACTTTTCGAGATATATAAAAACACATTAACAAAGATGAACGTTCCTTTCGGAATAGTCAGAGGCAATGATGAAGAAAGAGTTAATAATTCTATAGAAATAATAAAACAATATCGTCATGAATAAAGAAAGAAAACATATAGTCTTTTTGGCACGCTGGTATCCGCATCGCTACGACCCTATGTTTGGATTGTTCGTGCAACGTCATGCCGAGGCTGCCGCTTTATTCAACGATATTACAGTAGTTTATTGTCAACAGACAAGTAGAGACGTATCAACAACACCTATAATCAATAAACAAGTTGTTGATGCGTCTAACAATAACAGCAAATTTGAAATCGTAAGGACGAACGAAAATAATGTCGATACGATTCGTGTTTATTATAAGAAACCGAAAAACAAGATTTTATCCTTGATTCGTTTCTATCGTGCCAACATGAAAGCATTGAAACTTTGTAAATCTGCTGATATGATTCACGTTCATATCTTGACACGATTAGGCATCATTGCATGGATTCAGAAAATATTACACAAGACACCTTATATTATTACAGAACATTGGTCGAGATATTTGCCGGGCAACGACTTCGGCGGATTCTTGAGAAAATTATTTACTAAGATTGTAGTCCGTAATGCAGAGACCGTCACTACTGTGACAGAGAATCTTGCCATCGCGATGAAAAATCACGGATTGAAAAATGACAATTACGTCGTGCTTCCAAATGTTGTGAATCTCGACATGTTTCATATAAGCGAGAGAAACAACGATCCTTGCAAGATAATTCACATCAGCTGTTTTGAAGACAAATCCAAAAACATAAGCGGACTTCTGGAATCATTGAAAATGATTGAAGAGAAAGGTATCGACTTTCAATGCACGCTCATCGGTGAAGGAATGGATTTGGATTTGATGAAAGAAAAAGCCAAAGAACTGCAATTAATTAATAAGGTATCATTTACAGGATTATTACAAGGACAGGAACTTGCCGACGAACTTTCATCAGGCGACTTTTTGGTTTTATCCAGCAATTATGAAAATATGCCAGTCGTAATTCTTGAAGCATTAGCATCAGGATTGCCTGTTGTAAGCACTAATGTCGGCGGCATAAAGGAAATGATTGACGACACCAAAGGTATTTTAGTCGAACCAAGAAACAAAGAAGCATTAGCTGAAGCGATGATAAAAATGATAGAGACGCATAAAAATTACGATGCAAATTATTTAAGAAATAGCGTCATTGAAAAATACGGATACGAAAGCGTCGGAAGATTTTTATCGAGATTGTATAATAATGACTAAGGGCTAAGGACCAAGGGCTAAAGTTGTTATCTTTATTTTTTGAAAAAAAAGCAATAAATAAATCATATATTTACCAAAACATTAAAATCATTCATCATGAAAAAAGCATTACTAAAAACATTCTGTTTACTATTACTGATTATAACTACTAAAGATCAGGTTTCATCTCAAGAAAATCACAAATCATCAGATTCATTTTTAAAGGATAAAATATCAGTAAACCTTGGTATTATTCCTTTTCAGGAAGCAGGTACCGACAATTTGAAGTTATCATTTAATGGAACGTATGGCATCAACAATTGGTTGGAAGCAGGATTATTTACCGAATTCTCAACTGATTTATATATGTTTAATACTGGTCTGGCGGCAAAAGCACACCTACTTCCTATAATCATAAACCCTTCCCATTACAGATTCGACATCTATGCAAACATGCAATTTGGATTAAGTTCGATTGATTTTAGTTATTTTGGAACATCAACAAGTCTATATTTAAGCGGAGGTGTTGGCGCAGGTTTTAACATCACCAAAAATATAGGGCTGTTCTACGAAATAAACTATAGCAACACCTATTATCTTAATCATAAAGTTGGCTTGAAACTCACATCAACTCAAAAGAAAAAATTCAATCAGACAGATTCACATCTCAATGGCAAGACAACATTGAGCGTCGGTTCCTCCATAAACTTTGAAAATGGATTCAAACAACCTATGGTTGACATAGAGTTATTAAGAGCATTTAATGATTGGTTCGAAGCAGGTTTATTCATAGACTTAGGATACTACAAAGACTACATCTTCAATATCGAATTTCGCCCAATCGTTATTTGCTATGGTGCAGCAGCAAGAGTTCAAATACTACCAATTATAATCGAACAGTATAATAATAATTTCGATTTTTATGCAGACATACAATTCGGAGCTAAGTCATATATTCACAAAAAAGTAATGATTGACGAATATACATATGCCAAGAAAACCACAACATTCTATTCAAAGACCAGCCTAGGAGCTGCATATTATTTCAACGGCAAGACCGGATTATTTTACGAATTAGGATACAGCAACACAGATGGTCTCAGCAACAAACTTGGATTAAGTTTCAGATTGTAACCAAAAAGATAAACATTAAAAAACGTGAGTTCGATATAAAAATTATTATATAATCAAGTGGTTATCACAATAACACTCAACATGTATTGATGGTTTCTTCGGAAAGAAGCAATATGCCGCTAATGCAGCGATAGTGTTAACAATGAAATTCGAGAACGAACGATGCCTTGAATGTTCAATCTGTGCGATATTCTTTAGTTCATCGTTTGTGGATTCGATTAGCGCATGTTTGCGAAGAAGAACCTTGTCGGACAAGACCGCAATGTTTACATATATAATTGACATAGAAATGTTTCAGACATCTGAACCCGCTCATGTGAAACATTATGAGTATGGTCATGATCTCGGAATCGGAAAGACGACTCGGTTTGTTTCTATGCTTTTTTCCATCGTCAATAGAATGTCTTTTAACAGTTCATAAAAAAATTGCAGAAGTCGTCTGCCATATAGAAAATTTCAATAACTTTGTTGTCGGATAACATAACGTTTTGTTCTTTTGTTAGCACTTTAAAGATACAAAAAATATCGTTATGTTATTCATTTTTAATAAATTATTTTATATCGAACTCACGTTAAATTTAAAATGTATTATCATGAAAAAGTTACTACTTATCATTTGCATTATGTTTTCAATAACATTAAATGCTCAGACTGATTTCTCTTTCGGTCCAAAAATTGGTTATAAATCAAATTACTACATCCGCGACCTCACCGTCAGTGACCCTTTCATAGCCGATTTTAAAGACATAAGCGACATAACATTAGGCGCATACGGCAGGCTTATGTTCGAAAAATTTATAATCCAACCTGAGTTAATCTACAACTACATAGCAATTGACGCTTGGCAATGCACTGGACCGGTTACGATTTTGAAAAACCATTCATTTTCTATACCAGTATATTTTGGATATCAATTCATCAATCGAGACAATTTCAATATGAGAGTCAACGTTGGTCCTGTCGTTAATTTAAATTTTGACAAATATGCTGATAATCTTATACCAAGCGGTTGCCATATTGCTCCAGGAGAGCAATTATTTGATGACAACATGCGTATTTCCTACATATATTGGGATTACAATTTTGCCAACCTCGCTGCTGCCTTTAGTCTTGGCGCAGACATCTATAGATTCACAATAGACCTCGGATATAATTTGGGACTTACAAAGGTATTCTATGACGGCATAGTTACTACTGATAAAATTTATCCAGATAACAATATAATTAGACAAAACACATTGACTTTTTCAGTAGGATACAAATTCAGCAAATAAAAAATATTCTATATACAAAAAGAGCTGCCGTTAATCAACAGCAGCTCTTTTTACATTATTCCCTCTCAATCCTCTATTCCCTTTATTCCAAATTCTCTATTATCAATTTAACAAATTCGGTATTTGCAAGGTGTCCAGGTTTGAATGCCTTGACGTGACCTAGTATTGGTTTTCCGAGCAATGCCATATCACCGATGAGGTCGAGGAGTTTATGGCGAGCAGGTTCATTTTCAAAATGAAGAGTGGTATTGTTAAGTATTCCACCTTCATGAACACCGACAGATTCCATATTGAAAAGTTTCGCCACACGTTGAAGTTCCTCTTCTCCTACACATCCTTCAACAAAGACGATAGCTGTTGAGAGGTCGCCGCCTTTGATGAGATTATATTTCAACAACATTTCCAATTCGTGGAAGAAGACAAAAGTACGGCAAGGAGCTATCTCTTTTTCAAAGTCAGACATATCTTCGAGAACTGCGGTCTGTGGCTTAAGCACTTGTGAATTATAGTCAACGCTCACTTCCATTCTGAAATCGTCTGCCGGTTTTATATTTATTTCGCAACCTATTTTAGCATTTATATAAGTCACTTCCTTTTCAATTCTGAGATATTCGCGTTCAGCATATTGTTCAACGATGCCAGCTGACTTGAGCGACTCTATCATTTTTTTCGCACTGCCATCTTGGATAGGAGGTTCTTCACAATCGATGTCAATCAATACATTATCGACACCTGCACCTCTCAGTGAAGCAAGGATATGCTCAACGGTATATACTCTCACTCCATTTTGAGCGATGGTAGTTCCACGCGATGTATCCACCACATTTTCGACCTTAGCCTCCACTATAGGGCAGCCTTCCACATCAATTCTTCTAAACTTGATTCCATGGTTGGCTTCTGCCGGATGAAATGTCAGAGTGCCTTTCTGTCCTGTATGAAGACCTGTTCCGCTAAGGCTTACATCTTGTCTTATTGTCTGTTGTTTTTCAATCATTGTTGTTTTTCCTTTAGTTTTTTCTCCAGTTCATCGACACGTTTTACCAGTTTCTCGATGTTTTTAGTATATACAGTCATTCTTAAATAATCCTTAAGATTTATGGCAGGAGAACCCATCAGTTCCTCGCCTTCTTTTTTCACATTGCCGAGTATGCCCGACTGAGCAGCGATCTTAGTATTGTCTGCAATATGTATATGACCTACGAGTCCCACTTGGCCAGCGATGATACAGTTGGATCCTATTTTCGTCGAGCCGCTGACACCCGTCTGAGCCGCGATAGCAGTATTTTTTCCTATTTCTACATTATGAGCTATCTGTATCAGATTATCCAGTTTCACACCATTCTGTATTCTTGTCGAGCCCATCGTTGCGCAATCGATACAAGTGTTAGCACCTATTTCGACATTATCGCCTATTACGACATTACCTATCTGAGGGATCTTTTTATAAGAGCCATCTTCCTGAGGAGCGAATCCGAATCCGTCAGCACCGATGACGCAGCCAGCATGTAAGACACAAGACTTACCCACCACTGTCTGAGCATAAAGTTTTGCGCCGGCATAAACAATAGTATCATCACCTATGACAACATCGTCGCCTATATAAGCATGAGGATATATCTTCACTCTGTCGCCTATCTTTGCCCTCTCGCCTACGAAAGCAAATTCTCCGATATAGACATCTTCGCCATAGGCTGCATCCTTTGAGATGAACGACAAAGAAGAAATGCCGCTTTTAGCCTGCATGAACTGTTGATAAAGACCTAGCAGCTGAGCGAAAGCAGCATATGCGTCAGGCACTCTGATGAGTGTAGCCTCGACTTTACCTTGTAATTCAAAGTCGTTGTTGATTAATACTATAGATGATTTTGTAGTGTATAGATATTGGGCGTATTTAGGGTTAGCAAGGAAGCTCAACATTCCTGGAGCACCTTCCTCTATCTTGGCCACGTTATACACTTTCACTTCAGGATCGCCCTCTACTGTTCCTGAAAGAAATGTCGCTATTTGTATTGCAGAAAATTCCATATTGATATTATATCTCTATAAAGAGTTAAATTCACGTTTTATGTTTATCACGGCCTTATCGACCATAGGATTATTGAACGAAGCCAGCTTCTGTGCTATCATAGCCACATCGGCATTAGGATTATCGTTAAACACCGCATTGATATTTTGCAGCACCTCTTCTTTTGCCAGATCGACGAGATGCCATGTATCTTCAGAAACATAAAGACGCTGCGCCAAATTATGTTCAAACTCATCCTGTACATTCTGAAGAAGAGAGAATTGGAAGTCGTTGCGACTGATACCTGGATAAAAGACACGTTTTACCAGAACAGGGAACTGGATACGTTCTATATAAAGCAACATACGTTCATAAGCCTGTATCTTCAAAGGAACTATCAACTTACGAGATATGACTTTCAATGCTTTTTCATCACTTGAAGCAGGCTTTTTACCAGATGTATCCTTATCTTTCTTCAACATGACAATACAAGAACCCACCAGCATGACGCTAAAAATTATAGAGACTATATTAATCCAATTCATTCAGTTTATTTTTAGTGCAAAGATAAATAAAAACATTCTATTATTTTTAAAAATACAATATGTTTTCAATACGAAAAAAATAGTAAATTTGCCATTTCAAATCAAAGTATTTTTTTTAACAGAACTTATAATAAAACAGAAAATGGGAAACATCATTTTATCACAAAGAGTCAATAACATGGCAGAATCAGCCACATTAAAAATGACTCAATTAAGCCGTGAATTAAAAGCACAAGGCATCGACGTTATTTCATTAAGCATCGGCGAACCTGACTTCAACACACCAGTAGCTGCAAAACAAGCAGGTATCGACGCCATCAACAATAATGACACACACTACCCTCCTGTTCCAGGAACACCAGCATTACGCAAAGCCATCGCTGAAAAACTGAAACGCGACAACGGCCTTGACTATACAGACGCTGACATCATCGTTTCAAACGGTGCAAAACAAGCCATCACAAACGTTTTCATGGCTATCGTTGACAAAGACGACGAAGTCATCATCCCAGCTCCTTTCTGGGTATCATATCCTGAAATGGTAAAATTAGCAGACGGTACTCCTGTCTTCATCAACACAACAGCAGAACAAAACTTCAAGATCACCGCTGAACAATTAGAAGCTGCTATCACTCCTAAGACAAAAGCATTCATCTTCAGCACACCATGTAACCCTAGCGGTTCTGTATATACAAAAGAAGAATTAGCTTCTTTGGTAGAGGTTTTCAAAAAACACCCACAAGTAATAATCTTATCAGACGAAATCTATGAATTCATCCAATACGAACAAAAACATGAAAGTATGGGTCAATTCACAGAATTGAAAGACAGACTCGTCATCATCAACGGTGTCGCTAAAGGTTATGCTATGACAGGTTGGCGTATAGGTTACATTGCAGCTCCTAAAGCTATCGTTTCTGCATGTAACAAGATCCAAGGCCAATACACATCAGGTATCTGTACAATCGCTCAAGCAGCTTCATTGGAAGCTATGAAGATGTCTCCTGAAAACTCAGAAGAAATCCAAACTATGCTCAAGGCTTTCAGAAACCGCCGCGACATGTTCTTCGAACTCTTAAGCGAAATCCCAGGCTTGAAGTTAAGCAGACCAGCAGGTGCTTTCTATATGTTCCCTGAAATCAAGTCTTACTTCGGCAAGACAGACGGTGAGACAACAATCAACAACAGCGACGACCTTTGCTTGTACTTATTAGACAAAGCTCACGTTGCTTGCGTCGGCGGCGCAGCTTTCGGCAACGACGAATGTATCCGTCTCTCTTACGCTACATCAGAAGACAAACTCCGCGATGCAGCTGCTAGAATTAAAGAAGCTTTAAGCAAACTTAAATAAGTTTACATATACATGAGTCAATAAGTCTGTCATCACATACAGATTTATTGACTCTTTATTTTTCTAACACTTTGACCTATAGACTAATAATATGAAAGAACTGTTCGATTCATTCAACGATAAAAAAATAATGATAGTCGGTGACGTCATGCTTGACGTCTATATGAAAGGTAAAGTCGAAAGAATTTCACCGGAAGCTCCCGTACCTATCGTATCCGTAACAGAGACATTCTCACGACTGGGAGGAGCAGCCAATGTAGCACAAAACCTTAAGGCACTTGGTGCCGAACCAATTTTATGTTCCATCATCGGAAAAGATGATAAAGCCAACGACTTGCTAAGACTGATGCATGAACAAAACATGGATACGTCGGGAATAGCACAGAGCAACGAAAGAATCACCACACGCAAAGTCAGAATCATGAGCAACAACGCCCAGATGTTGCGTGTTGACACAGAAGATACATTCGACCTTAGTGAAAAAGAGCATGATCTGTTGATATTAAAGATAAAAGACATTATCGACAGAGAAAAGATAAACGGAATAATCCTACAAGATTACAACAAAGGTGTCCTTACAGAAAGACTCATCAAAGAGGCTGTAGCACTAGCAAATGAAAAGAACATACCTGTAGGTGTCGATCCTAAGAAAAAGAATTTCTTGGCATATCAGAATGTCACATTCTTCAAGCCAAACCTAAAAGAGCTTAAAGAAGGCATCGGCATCAGTTCAAAAGACGACAATATAGATGACATAATAAAAGCCGTTGATATATTACAAAAGAAACTGAACTGCAGATATATAATGACGACATTATCTGAAAGAGGCGTTTTGATAAAAGACTACGAGACAAACACATGCCATCACATTCCAGCTCATCTCAGAAAAATAGCAGATGTGTCTGGTGCCGGCGACACGGTTCTGAGTGTAGCGATGCTTTGTTTGGTATGCAAAGAAGAAGCTTACAGCATAGCAGCCTTGTCAAACCTCGCAGGAGGTCTAGTCTGCGAAGAACTCGGAGTTGTCCCTATTAATAAAAAAAGGTTATTTGAAGAAAGTGAAAAAATAAGATAATTATTTCATCTTACAAATTCTAGATATACAAGCCAATTGTGCCACTATGAAAAACAATAGATTCTATATTTCGTTTGTTATCTTCATCTTGTCGATTTGCGCTATACCTCATTCGCTAATGTCACAGAATAAAAAACAAACAATTACAAGAGACTACCACCAAAATTCATACTGGTTTGGTTTCACTCTAGGCATGAAGATAAATTCTTTATCTATGAATTATATAGATGATTACCAAACAAAACAATTTCTTCTTTCAGATAAAGAAAAGACCGACATTTTACACTTAAGTCAATTCGACATACAATATAATCATGACATTTATTATACGATTGAAGATATGAGATTGCCAATAAACATTGGTTACACCATCGGAGATGTTTTCAATTTGCGTCTGTACAAAGATTTCCATCTCAGGCTCATCCCTTCAATGAATTTTAGCAAGCAAAAAATAGACTACACAATAAAGATATTCAACGAATTATACAGATTCCAAGAGTCCATCGAATTATGTTATATAGAACTACCAATACTTGTAAAATACGAATTCCATAAAGCAAACAATCGCGCTGCATTCATCCTTGCCGGCACCAACTACAAATTAAATTTATTAAATCAAAAAAACATCAATACAATTATTACAAAATCAAATATCTTTGCAACAGAAATAGGTGCAGGAGTCGATTTTTACACCCCAAAATTTAGATTAGGAATCGAATTAAAAATGAGCTACGGCTTAAACAACATTATAAAAGAAAAGAATTTCTCTACAAACCATATCGACAAATTAAGAGACAGATCATTCCAAATATCATTCTATTTTGAATAATATAAAACCGTTATTTTTACAAAAAAATTAAATCTATATATATATTCAATACAAACAACAAAATAAAATTTTAATAAGAATCAAGAAAATAAAATATCAAAAAACATTTTATATATAATAAAAAAAAGACACAACTCGTTTTAAGCCTATGAAAAAAAGAATATCATATATCCTAGCATGCATCTGCATTACATTATGCATGATGCCTCAGTTGCTTAATGCACAAAACAGCAAGCCTTTAAACATGCCTTATTATGATGACGAACCATACCATTTTGGTTTAATAGTAGGTTACAACCATGCGTTCTATTCAATAGAATACAAAGACGGCTATCAAAATATCTTACATGATGCAAAACAATATCTAATTGAACAAAGTGGATATAGTATCAATGATGGTGACCAATATGTCGTCAACGACATCAATACATCTTTAGGTCATGGTTTCACTGTAGGTATAATAGGTAACCTTCGTTTAGCCAAACACATTGATTTAAGAGCTGTTCCATCATTTAGTATTGTTGGCAGAAATGTATATTACGACATTACATTAATCAAGACAGATACGACTAAAGACATTACCAGACTACCAAGCGAAACCGAACACGTTTGTATAGAGTTCCCTATACATATAAAATATAAATCACAAAGATACAACAACACTGCTGGATATATCATTGCAGGTGCCAATTATAAGATAGACTGGTATTCAAATAACAAAAAAAACTTCATAGAAAACAAACCTAGAACCATTATCTGTAAATCCAACGACATCGCAGCAGAGATTGGAGCAGGATTCGACTTCTACACCAATCATTTCAAATTAGGTGTTGAATTGAAAATGAGTTATGGACTCTTCAATGTAGCAAATCCAGATTATAGCGATTTTGTATTTACAAATAGCATAGAAAAACTAAAAAACAAGACATTCCAATTATCGTTCACTTTTGAATAATTTACTTTTTGTGATATTTTTTTAGCTAAAACAATAACAAATGACATATTAAAGTAGAGGACATAGACGTTTTCTACTTTATTTTTTCAATATAAAATATTAAATATCAACATCATAAAAAATATTCAAAAAAATATCATTTTTTTGTTGCACAGAATATTTTTTTGTGTAATTTTGCAATCACAAAAATACGGCGGTCTCTTCGTCTAGTCTGGTCAGGACGTCAGGTTTTCATCCTGGTAACAGGGGTTCAAATCCCCTAGAGACTACAAAAAAACATAACATAACAAGGGCGGTCTCTTCGTCTAGTCTGGTCAGGACGTCAGGTTTTCATCCTGGTAACAGGGGTTCAAATCCCCTAGAGACTACAAAATTTCAAGAGCCATTAACATTAGTTTAATGGCTTTTTTAGTGTCTATGGTAAATCTACTTTTATCAATAAAACGCATACTACCACAAAAAAAGAGACTCTTGTCTCTTTCAATAATCTTTTTAACATCACTGATTTTCTCCACAAAACTCTATTCTCAAGACTTATTATTCGGATTTACCGGCGGCCTGAACATGAACACCATCTCAACGTCCAAAGACGAAGGCGGTCTCAAAGTAGGTTGTAACATTGGCGGAATAGCTCAATATAAGCTCAACAGCAAAAGTAGTATTCTGGCCAACTTCAAATTCTCATCCAAAGGACAAGAATATACAAAGATTCAAGAAAACCAAAACGAATACCTTAAAATCTATTACTCCACATCATCTTATTACATCGACATTCCCGTCCTATACCAATATTATTTCGAAGACCTCATCGGATTGGAAATAGGCCCGACATTCAACTTCTGCCTCGGAGGTAAAGACAAATACAAAATCGGCAACGACAAATGGAACGTCACCAAATTTGAAAAAAACACATACAATCCTTTTGAATTCGGAATCACATTCGGAGCATTCACCCGTGATCTAGGACAAAGCTCTTTCAACAACATCTTTATCGAATTCAGATATTTCATAGGATTCACCAACTTCCTCAAAGACTATGAACGCAACAACAACACCGGCGTTTTCCTCAACATCGGATATATAATAGAACAACCTCTAAAGAAAAAATGAACTCAACGAACAAAACAAAGCTGCAGATAATAATAGGAAACCAATACAATCCATATATAAATCTAGCTGTAGAAAGCCACCTTCTCGACAATCATCTCCCCAACACCGTCACAATGTTCCTTTGGAAAAACAGCAAGACTGTCGTCATCGGAACAAACCAGAATCCTTATAGCGAATGCGACATCGATGCGCTTTTCGCTGATGGAGGTTTCGTCGCAAGAAGAAGGACTGGAGGCGGCGCCGTCTATCACGACCTCGGCAACCTCAACTTCTCTTTCGTCGCCGACAAAGATTTATATGATGTCAAAAGACAAATGCAAGTAATACAAAACGCACTTCTCGACTTTAATTTAAATACAGAAGTAAGCGGAAGAAACGACATCACTTACGAGGGACGTAAATTTTCAGGCAACGCTTTCGCCAAGACAAAACACCAAGGTCTGCATCACGGCACAATCCTGATAAAGACAGACGGTGAACGTCTGCAAAAAGTGCTCAAGGTAAAACCCGCCAAACTGCATAAACACGGCGTGAAATCAGTAGCTAGCAGAGTAATCAACCTTTCCGAAGTAGCAGACATAACATCAGACAACATAATACCACATCTCGTCAAGGCTTTTGAAAAAGTCTATAACAACGAAGCAAAAGTCATAGAATTCGATTCATTTCTCACAGAAGAAGTAATGAGATTCAGCCAGCACATCGGCAGTGACGACTATCTCTTCGGCAAATGGAAAGAATTCAGCACAAAGAAAAGCAGCACCTTTGATTGGGGCAGCGTTGATATAGATCTTAACATTGACGAAGAAAACGGAATCATAAAAGACATCAACATCGCATCCGACAGTCTGGAGCCAGCCGCCATCAACGCTGCAATGGAATTATTAAAAGGAGCCAACATCAAAGAAGCTCCATCCTTCCCTTCCGACAATAAAATCATAAGCGATATTATCGAGATGATATATTAATATTCAAGGACAGGATTTCGGTGTCTGAGCCTGTCGAAGGCACAATGTCAAGTGTTTCGACAAGCTCAGCAGCCATAGTTCCAAACCTCGTCTTTGACATTGTCCTTCTCCTCAAAAAAAACTTTAATCTTTAGCCTTTAGCCTTTAGTCTTTTTCACTATCTTTGCAAATTATCAATTTTAAATATAAACATAGATGAAATACTTCCTACTTCCATTGGGATGCCAAATGAATCAAAGTGACACAGAACGTGTTAGAACAGTCTTACATAATATGGGATTTACTCCTACAGAAAACGAAGAAGAAGCAACATTATTAGGAATAATCGCATGTTCTGTCCGCCAAAAAGGCATCGACAAGGTCTATAGCCGCATCAAGAAATGGAACGAACAGAGAGAACACAAAAACTGCATCACTTTCGTATCAGGATGCATTCTTCCTGCCGACAGGGAGCGTTTCATAAAACTTTTCGATTTAGTGTTCACAATGAACGACTTGCCTGAACTTCCAGACATGATCCGTCAATATGGAATCACTATTCCGACAAGACCAATAGACAACAACCCAACAAGCGAGCAAATAACAGTCAACATCCAAAGACCGTTAGCACCTCTTTTCAGCAAGAAAGACAAGACAAACCCTTCTGCTAATATGGACAGATTCTGGGTTATAGAACCAGATCACATTTCCGAATTTGAAGCTTTCATTCCTATTCAAAATGGATGTAACAAATTCTGTACATATTGCGCCGTTCCATATACTAGAGGTCGTGAGGTTTCTCGTAAATCAGAAGAGATTTTGGACGAACTTAAAGAGTTAGTACAAAAAGACTATAAATCAATAACATTGCTCGGTCAAAACGTAAATTCATACGGTTTGGACAAGAAAGGCGAAGAAATCAATTTCGCAGAATTGTTACGCAGAATAGGCGAATACGGCAATAGCGTTGACAAAGAATTCTGGGTTTACTTCACATCACCTCACCCACGCGACATGAGCGACGAAGTTATTGAAGTAATTTCCCAATACAGATGTCTCGCCAAACAGATTCACCTTCCAATACAATCTGGCGACAACGCCATGTTGGACAGAATGAACCGTAAACATACTATCGACGACTATCGTCATATCATTCATACAATCAGAACTGTCATCCCTGAAGCGACAATCTTCACTGACATCATAGTCGGCTTTACAGGCGAGACAGAAGAAGAATTTGAAAACTCAAGAAAAGCCATGGAAGAATTCAAATACAACATGGCATACATTGCACAATATAGCGTCCGTCCAGGCGCTGTAGCATCGACATGGGCCGACGACGTTCCAAAAGAAACAAAGAAAAAACGCTATCACATCCTCACAGACGAACTGATGAAACATTCTTTGGTATATAACAAAGGACTTGTTGGAAAGACATTGAAAGTCATCGTCAACGGTTTCGACAGAAACAAAGCTTATCTGACAGGTTACACCGAAGGCAAGATCGTGATACGTTTCAAATCCAACGACAGGAATCTCATCGGCAAAATTGTAAAGGTTGAAGTCACTTCAGCTACACCATTATCAATAGAAGGAAATCTCGTCACAGAATGAAGATAGCGTTCAAGACTTTAGGATGCAGGGTAAATCTTTATGAGACAGATGCTTTAGCATCACGTTTCAAAGAAGCAGGTTATGACATAGTGGAGACTAACGAAGACGCTGACGTTTTCGTGGTCAACACATGTACTGTCACAAACCAAAGCGACCAGAAATGCCGTCAGGCTTTGCATCAGATCAGACGTCAGCATCCCGACAGCCTGATTGTGGCAACCGGATGTATGGTAAATCATAGGAAAAACGAATTACTCGAAAATAAAACCGTCGATTACGCCATTGACAATGAAAGAAAATACGCTCTTTTCAACATCATCGACAAGCACTTCAAAGGCGAGGTTCTCGACCCTGAGGGTTTAGACATCGACCTTTTCGGTTACCAACCTGCATTCGACACATTCCACACAAGAAGCCTGATAAAGATTCACGACGGATGTAACAACTTCTGTTCCTATTGCCTAATACCAATGGTAAGAGGCAGAGCCACAAGCCGTAACGATAAAGACATTTATGACAACATACGTAAGGTGGTGGATCATGGTTTCAAGGAAATAGTTCTTACTGGTGTCAATATGGGAAGATATCAGTATCAGGATGTCAATTTTGAAAACCTTATAGAAAACATTTTAAAGATAGAAGGCGATTTTAGATTAAGGATTTCCTCCATCGAACCAGACAATTTCAGCGACAAGTTCTTACGACTTTTTGAAAACGAGAAACTGGCACCTCACATGCACATCTGCCTTCAAAGCGGAGCCGAGAACACACTAAAAGCCATGCGCCGTCATTACACCGCCAACGAGTTCAAAAAGATGTGCGACAGGATAAAATGTGTAATTCCAGACTTCAATATCACCACCGACCTTATCGTAGGATTCCCTGGAGAGACAGAAGAAGATTTCATGGAAAGTGCTGAAATGTGCAAAACAATAGGATTCAGTCATATACACACTTTCAAATATTCTATCAGAAACGGAACCAAAGCAGCTTCAATGCCAAATCAGATTCCTGAAAAGATAAAGACAGAACGAAGTGCTGTGATCAGACAGATTTCTGCTGAAAACAAGAAATTATATTTCGAACAGATGATGGGAAAGAAGCAAAAAATGCTCATAGAACGTATCAATTCTGACGGAATAGCCCAAGGTTATGGAGAAAATTATATCCCAATGCGACTCAAGGGTAAAGATTTAGAAAAGAATACCTTTGTAAATGTAACTGTCGAAAGTATCATTGGCAAAGGAGACAAAGCCGAAGTACGTGTAAAACAACTAGATACGATATAAAAAACATTTTAAAAAAAAATATAAATTTTTTCGTCAAAAAATGTAATTTGTAACGATAATTTAAGTAATTTTGCACCCCGAATTGGTATAGAATCATAAAAATAAAATATAGATATGGCAAATCACAAATCATCAATCAAAAGAATCCGTCAAACAGAGAAAAGACGCTTACGCAACCGCTTCTACGCAAGAGCTATGCGCGCTGCTGTTAGAGGATTCAGAGCTTTAACAGAAAAAGCTGAAGCTGAATCAAAACTTTCAGAAATGTACAAGATTATTGACAAGACAGCTAAACGCGGTATCATCCACAGAAACAAAGCTGCTAACTTAAAGTCAAAACTTGCACGTCACACAGCAAAATTAGCATAATAAAATTATACTAAACGAAAAACCGGCCAATCATTGGTCGGTTTTTTTTGTTAATATTTATTAATAAATGTCAACTCATCAAACATCAAAACAAACAGCAATGATTGAACTCTTAGATACATATAACCTGAACGGAATTTTTATCGGAATATCTACATTTTTAATAATTGGCATATTTCATCCATTGGTAATAAAAGGAGAATATTACTTCGGAGTCAAATGCTGGTGGGTTTTCGCACTGATGGGAATAGTCAGCACTATCGCATCCATTATGATCAAGGAACTTACCTGGTCAATTTTATTAGCCGTTTGGGGTGCATCATCATTTTGGTCGATACATGAACTCTTCGAGCAAAGAGAACGAGTACAAAAAGGATGGTTCCCAAAGAGAGAAAAAAATAAATAAAAAAATGATTTCATAGTCACACGTCGTGTAACTCAACAATAAACCTTAAACCTCCAAATTATGAAAACCATTAAATCCTGGGCAGAAGAAGACCGCCCAAGAGAAAAGATGCTATCCAAAGGAAAAGAAGCATTAAGCAATGCCGAACTAATTGCTATATTAATAGGTAGCGGCAACAGCAAAGAATCAGCAGTAGATTTGTCAAGACGCATCCTCAGCGACAAAAACGACAATCTTATAGAACTTGCAAAATTAAGCATCAACGACTTGATGAAATACAAAGGCATAGGTGAAGCCAAAGCCGTTTCAATAATGGCTGCTTTGGAACTAGGCCGACGACGACGTTACAGCGAAGCATTAGAAAAGCCTTCTATCAGAAACAGCCAAATAGCATACGAATGCTTCTACGCATATCTCTCCGACCTCGACCACGAACAATTCTGGATCATGCTTCTTAATAATGCCAACAAAGTAATCAAGCTAGAACAGATAGGTGTAGGAGGCATGACAGGAACTACCGCTGACCCTAAGAAGATATTCAAATGCGCACTAGAGAACAATGCAGCCAGCGTGATGCTTTGTCATAACCATCCGTCAGGAAATGTATGCCCAAGTAATGCCGACAAAAACATCACCAACAATCTGGTAAAAGCGGGACAATTTCTAGAAATTAAAATTTTGGATCATCTCATCATTGGTAACGATAAATATTTTAGCTTTGCAGATGAAGGAATATTGTAAAAAAATGATAAAGATTGTAACAATAATAGGAGCAAGACCTCAGATAATCAAAGCCGCAGCCTTAAGTCGTGCCATAAAAGAAAAATTTCAAAACGAGATAAATGAAGTCATCGTTCACACCGGACAACATTACGATGAGAATATGTCCCAGGTGTTTTTTGACGAACTCGGAATACCTACACCCAATTATAATTTAGGCGTCGGTTCCGGCAGTCATGGTGCGCAGACCGCCAAAATGATTGAAGGAATAGAAGAGATACTCCTCAAGGAAAAACCAGACTATCTCGTCGTCTATGGAGACACCAACTCCACTTTGGCAGGTGCGATAGCTGCTTCTAAAATTCATATTCCAATCGTACATATAGAAGCAGGATTACGCTCCTTCAACAAGGCGATGCCTGAGGAAATCAACAGAATCTGCTGCGACCATTGTTCAACAATGCTCTTCTCCCCTACTGCCACCGGCTACAAGAATCTCATTAAAGAAGGATTCAATCCGGAAAACAAAAAACCATACACAATAGACAATCCAGGAATATATCATTGCGGAGACGTGATGTATGATAATAGTCTGCATTTCGCTGAAATGGCAAACGACAAAAGGCTAAAGACAAAAGGCAATTATATACTTTGTACGATACATAGAAACAACAATACCGATGAACCTGAAAGGTTGAGTTCTATTGTTAAGGCATTACTGAAATTATCAAAAGAAGAAGACATTATAATCCCATTACATCCGAGAACTAAGAAACTGTTAGATGTAAATTTAAGTTCAGAGATTTACAATCAGCTTATTAATAATGAAAGGATACATATCATTCCACCAGCATCATTTTTAGAAATGATCCAGCTGGAAAAGAATGCCGATCTAGTCATAACAGATTCAGGCGGAGTACAAAAGGAAGCATATTTCTTCAAGAAGCCATGCATTATCATGAGAAGCGAGACCGAATGGAAAGAGATTGTAGAAGTCGGAGCTGCGATGATAGCAGATGCCGATGAAGAAAATATCATGAAAGCATATTTTCATTTCAAAGGCAACAGAAACATCGAATATCCAAATATTTTCGGTGACGGCAAAGCTGCGGAATTTATATGTAACGAATTGATTAGCAATAGTACGAAATCTTGAGTCCGTGGTCCGTTATCCGTTGTCCGTGGTCCGTTGGCTTCTTTAAAAAATTATATTTTTTATTTGTTGTCATATAATAAAAATTTATACTTTTGTCATCTGATAGAAAAAGAAAAACAGTTCAATTAAAAAAACATATTTAAGAAACAGAAATAAAGACTTTTAGACATATTATAATAGAAGTTTACTTTTTGCTTATGCATTCATAAAATCGCCAATTTTATTAAGAATCACCAGTAATAGCAATAAGTAGGCTGCACCTTTTGGTGCGGTGCTATCTTGCTTATTGGTGTAGGTGTTTGGCGATACCTTTGAATGGAGTAAGGTAATGCCGCACCTTTTTTTTATTAATAAATCTGAAAATCTGAGAAAAAGACAAAAGGCTAAAGACAAAGGGCTAAAGGACTTGTGAACTACATAAACTTTAAACTACTCTACACTCTAAACTCTACACTAAAAAGAAATTAACCATTAAAATTATAAACGTTATGAGAAAGTTTTTTCTTTTCATTGCATTGATAATCTCGGGAATGGGATTTGTTAATGCGCAGAATTTCGGTAGCACCGTTACTATCGATTATGGAACTTATTCCTTAAAATTTACAGTAACCAATGTTGACCCCGCAGAATGCGAGGTGATTTGTCCTACTAACAAGCCTACTGTCAATATCAACGTCGTAATTCCCGATAAGGTTGTGATTGAAGGCGCAGAATTTCCCGTAACAAGAATTGGAGATAATGCATTTAAACCTTTCAATTACGCTTCTTATCTATCAAGACTGAAATCGGTTTCCATCCCTAATACGGTGACAACAATTGGCAACTACGCTTTTAATGATTGCGAGGGTCTTACCGGCATTACTATTCCTAACAGCGTGACGACAATAGGCAGCTATGCTTTTTGTAATTGCAGTGGATTATTAGGCATAACAATTCCTAATAGCGTGACAAGCATAGGCAATTATGCTTTCTCCAGTTTAAAAAGTATCCTTGGTGTCACCATTCCTAACAGCGTTGAGACCATGGGAGACTGTGCGTTTCGGTACTGTAGCAAATTATCCGTCGTCACCTTTGAAGAAGGATGCAAACTTACTGCCTTGAACTCATATATCTTTTCATCAACAGCATTGACAAGCATAGATATTCCTAACAGCGTCACTTCTATTGGATCTTATGCTTTCCAATCATGTTCATCATTGGCAAGTATAAATATTCCTAACAGTGTAACATCTATTGGATCTTATGCTTTCTCTTCATGTTCGTCATTGGAAAGTTTCATAATACCTGAAAATATCACCTCATTAAGCAACGGCACTTTCTCAGGTTGTTCTAAGCTAACCACCATCACCGTTCCAAAAAATGTGACGAGGATAGGATATGCTGTATTTAAGGACTGTACTGCACTAACCACTATAATCTTTGAAAACAACTCCCAACTGGCGACAATAGCTGATGATAATAATAGTGGTGGCTCGTTCCAAAATTGCAAATCACTAAAGAATATCAATCTGCCTAACACTCTCACATACATAGGTAGTTATGCTTTTTCTTCATGTACCTCGTTAAATCATATAGATATTCCTAACAGCGTAACAAATATAGCTATGGGTGCATTCAAATCAAGTGGTCTTGTAGATATAGAAATACCAAGCGGTGTTATTAGTTTAGGAACGAATGTGTTTGAAAGTTGTTCAAAATTGGAAAATGTTAGCATACCGACAAGCGTGACATCAATACCAAATTTTGCTTTTCATTCTTGTACATCATTAACAAACATAGACATTCCTAATAGCGTTACTTCTATTGATGGGGGTGCTTTCGAATCATGTACATCATTAGAAAGCATAGATATTCCTAATTCTGTTACTTTAATAAGAAGTGCTGCTTTCAGATATTGTTCAAAACTTGAATCTGTATATATAGCAAACGGAGTTAAAACAATAGAATATGGAGCTTTTGCAAAATGTATTGCTTTGAAAGATGTCACTCTTCCTTCTTCGCTTACACGTCTTGAAAATGAAGCTTTCAATGGTTGCGGTCTGATAGAGAGATTCAGATGCTTTGCCATGACACCTCCGTCAAGCAATGCCAGTATCTTTACAGCTCTCACAGATGTGATGCAGATACAGGTGTTAGAGTCGGCATTGGCAACCTATCAGGCAACAACACCATGGAAGAACTACACCTTGCTGGCATTCCCAGATTTAGGCTCATCAACAATAATGAACTTCGGAGACTACGCCTTGGAGTTCGTAGTAACCAATCTTGAGAGATCTCAATGCAGCGTAAGATGCAGCACTCTTCCTACTGTTCCTACAATGATAAATATCCCAGGAGAGATAATCATCAACGGCATAACATTCGACGTGGCAACAATAGAAGATAACGCCTTCGCAAACTGCACATACATAACCGGTATAAACATAGACAACGGCGTCAAAACGATAGGTCAGTCGGCTTTCAACGGATGTAACGCCATCACCAATGTGATACTTCCAGAAAGTGTCGAGACCATAGGAAAATCGGCATTCGCCAACTGTAGCAATCTCACAGGCGTATCACTTTCAAGTAGCATTAAGAACATAGGAGAAGAAAGTTTCTCCAACTGTAAGAAACTCGCATCTTTAGAGTGTAAGGCTGTTAAGGTTCCAACAACGGCATACAATGCGTTCAACTATGTTCCTACTGCGCTCAGCGTCCAGGTTCCTGAAAGTTCCATCAACTTATACAAGAACGCATATCCTTGGAAATTATATAACATCATGCCATTATCTGGAGTAGGCACCTCATTGGTAATTTCTTATGACGACTATTCGTTGAAATATACCATCACGAGTATGCAGCCAGCCGAGTGTGAGGTCGTATGCAGCAATAAGCCAAGCAAAGCTGCAACAGTTACAATCCCATCAACAGTAAGCATAGGAGGCAATATATATTCAGTCACCTCATTGGGCAATAACGCTTTCGCTAATGCTACTAACATAAGCGGAATAAAATGTCATGTAGAAGAAGTTCCTGCCACGCCATATAACGCTTTCGATAATCTTCCATCAACAATGAAGATACAGGTTCCGGAAGCATCTGTAAGTTCATATCAGGTGTCATCGCCATGGAATGAGTTTGACATTGAAGCTGGTTTCCATTCCACAATAACAGCGGTATCTAATAATACATATAATGGTAATGTCAGCGGAGGCGGTGTCTATAACGACGGTTCTATGGCTACACTCACTGCGACTCCAAACGAGAACTGCACCTTTGTAAACTGGAGTGAAAACGGCACCGTAGTGTCGAGCAATACGCAGTACAGCTTTGTAGTAAGCAAAGACAGAAACCTTGTCGCCAATTTCATCTCTACAAACTATTGGAATCCTGACTACAGTTTGTATCCTAACAATATGACAATAGTCGCGATAATTCAGCTTGACGGTATAGAGCACAGCGTCGGCACACTCGAGATAGGAGCTTTCTGTGGTGAAGAACTCCGTGGCAGTACAAGAGCTGTCTATGAAGAAAGTTTAGGAAGATACATCGTATATCTCACCGTATGCGGAAATACTGGTGATGAAATTTCGTTTAGACTATATGACCATATCGCGGGAGAAGAATTGCAGTTTATCGCTCCTGAAGAGATAACATTCGCAACAAACGCCGAGTTGGGTGATGTCAACAATCCACACGTGTTCAACTTCATATCACAGGTTAATGTCAGTGTGGCTTCAAATCCGGTCAATATGGGAATCATTGAAGGAGCAGGCACATACACCATAGGTGATGAAGTTACGCTCACCGCTACATCTTCGTCTGATAACTATTATTTCGTCAATTGGACCGAGAACGGCAATATCGTTTCAGACAAAGCTATCTATACATTTACAATTGACGGAGACAGAGACTTGGTCGCGAACTTCAGCGCAACCAATTATTGGAATCCGAACACCACACATTATTCAAGTAGCATGACAATTATCGGTGTTGTTGAAGTTGAAGGAGTTGAGCAAAGAAGTTCCAATATCGAGATCGGAGCGTTCTGCGGCAACGAACTTCGCGGAAGCCAACGATTATATTACGAACAAGACATCGACAGATATTATCTCTATCTGATGATTTATGGCGAGACAAATGACGTGATTACTTTCAAATTGTATGATCATAGCACAGCTACAGAGTCAGATCTCTCTCATGTTGAAAATGTTATTTTTGAAGTCAATGGAACTATTGGCAATCTCATGGAACCTTATACATTCAACTTCTTGTCGGGAGTCACAGTCAGTGTAATCTGTAATCCTAATCAAGCAGGAACAGTAAGCGGAACTGGCAAATATCCTCTTGAGTCAACAGCAACGCTCACCGCTACAGCCAACGATGGTTTTGTATTCAAGAATTGGACTTTGGACGGTGAAGTCGTTTCTACGAATGTAACATACAGTTTCATCGTCGAACAAGCAACAGAGCTCGTGGCGAATTTTAACTATGTCCACGAAACAGAATTGAGAGAAGGCTGGACATGGTATTCGACTTACGTGAACGTAAGCGGTAGCGAAGGTCTCAACATGATGAAGGAAGACTTGGCGGAATCGGCGATACAGATCAAAGGTCAGAACAACTTCGTCAACAACCAGAACGGAATATGGTACGGACAACTTAACGGTCTGTCGTCAGATCAGATGTATATGATCCACATGTCGGAAGCAGCTACATTAGAAATGACAGGCGAGCTCATCGATCCTTCAGAATGTCCTATAACACTCAGCACTAACTGGAAATGGATCTCTTATCCTCTGAACTATTCGATGAATCTCGTGACGGCACTTTCTAACTATACACCATCTAACGGAGATTATATCAAGTCGCAAAACAACGGCTTCGCGCAATATTATTCGAGCTTAGGATGGCGTGGCACTCTCAACTCATTGATTCCAGGACAGGGTTATATGTATCAGAACACTTCCGGTTCGGTGAGAACTTTGGTATTCGCCGATAATAGTACTAAAGAGATGACAAAAGAAAATGTAACTACAGAAAATAACCGCTGGACTCCAAACGAAAGCAAATATCCGACTAATATGACGATGATCGCTGTCGTTGAATTGGATTCCAATTTTGAAGTTGCAGCTTTCAGTGACGGAGAATGTCGTGGCAGCGCAAGACCAGTCCATATTGAAGAACTTGATAAGAATATCGTATTCATGACAATATACGGTGAAGGCGACGAGACAATCAACTTCAGATATTATGACATCAATAATGATGAAGAATATGTCATTACCAATACGATGATATTCGGCGCAAACTCAACGGTCGGCGATTTGATGGAACCATACGTGCTTAAACTTGCGACAGTAAATATCGATGAACATTCAGAAAACGTAATCAATATTTATCCTAATCCAGCCGACAGAAACACTGAAATCCATTTCGCCACAGAGTGTGAAAAGATAGAGGTATATAATTCATTAGGTGTTAAGATATCAGAATATGAAAATGTAAATCATATCGATGGAATCAAGACATCAGGAGTATATATGATCAAGGTCATAATGAATGGAGACGTGAAATATGATAGGATAGTTGTGAGATAATCTGTAAGATAAAGACAACGGTTAATGAGCAAAAAATTGACCGTTGTCTTTTGACATAAAAATAATCAATCATAAATTAAATTAATATCAATGAAGAAAAATTTATTAGTTCTAATTCTGACGATGCTGGTTTGTCCTCTGATGTTCGGGCAGAACAAAGCTACTGTAAATCTGATATGTAATCCGGAAGGTGCAGCCGTATTATCCGGTTCCGGAACTTACAATGTAGGAACTATGGTGGAAGTGACCGCAACTACAAATCCTGGTTACACCTTCACTAATTGGACTGTTGACGACGAGCTCGTCTCGACATCGATGGTCTATAAGTTTGAAGTTACGGAAGATGTCGTGCTTACCGCAAATCATACTCAAAACCACTGGATGCCTAACTCGACAGCATTTTCCGATAATATGACTCTGATAGCCGTCGCTGAGATTGACGGCGAAGAGGCGAGAAGTGACGTTTACGAAATCGGTGCTTTCTGCGGCGACGATGTGAGAGGAAGCCAGAGACTGATACATGAATATATTGAAAACAACGGAGAAGTCGTGGTCGACAGATTCATTGCCTATCTCCCGATATACGGCACTGACAGCGATGTCATTACCTTCATGCTCTACAATCATGAGACAGAAACAGAGTTCGATGAGTCAGATGTTACAATAACATTTGCGAGCAACATTAATGTCGGTGACTTGTTCAACCCTCACGTCTTGACTTTCGCGACACCACAAAACGACCCTGTCTTTACTGGCAACGGCTCATGGAACAAAGCGTCGAACTGGAAAAATTCCATAATGCCGACAGAGAACAGCAACGTCACAATTAACGGCGACGCTTCTATCTCTGAAGAAGTAAGCGTGAATTCTTTGGTTATCAATGAAGGCAAGTCGTTGACAATTAAAAACGGTGGCATACTGACAATAGAAGACGATTTGGTAAGCAATGATTATAACAACCTGATAATCGAAGACGGCGGACAGATTTACCAAAATAAGGACAATGTATCCGCTACTTTCAAGAAAAACATCGTCAATCCTTCGGAGCAATGGGGCGAACTTGACGAAAGCGGCTGGCAGTTCATCACATCACCTATGAGTAACTCCATGGTCTCCGACTTCGCTCCAGAAAGCGGCGACTACGACTTGTTCAGATATGATGGAACAGCAGAATATCAATGGTATAACTTCAAGAAGTCGGTAAAATACACTTTCGATAATGACTTCCAAGGCTGGATATCCAAAGATGCTGACGGCGACGGATTCAATTGGGAAATAGGCGACGGCTACGTATATTCAGCTTCATACGACATCGACAATGACGAAGTGCTCGCTCCTGACAACTATCTTGTCTCACCATTGATTAATATAGACGAAACAGGTTCTATATTCAAGTTCAAAGCCTGCGCGGAAGACGATTATTACCATGAATACTGTGGTGTCTTCGTCTCTGAAGACGGAGTGAACTTCACAGCCGTAAAAGGGGCATCATGGTGGATAGGCGAAGGTCTCTATGAAGGCGAGATGTCGGAATGGTATCACAAGACTGTCGATCTCGGTGAATATGCAGGCATGGAAATATACGTCGCTATACGCCACTATAATATCGAAGGCTCATATAACCTCTTGATAGACGACATCGAGTTCTGCAGAGACGGTGGCACGTTCGAGAATGGCATCGCTTACTTGGCTTCATACGAGACAGAAACGACAGCAGAATTTACAGGTATCTTAAATAAGGAAAACTCTTATAAGGTGACGACATCTTATTCGGCTTCAAATCTGATGGCAAACTATAACCTTGTAGGCAATCCGTTCACATATAATATCAATTGGGCAACAGACGTAAAACTCACAGGTGTCAACGACGGTTACGCTGTTGTTAAAGAAGACGGCGGCTACGAATACCGAACAGGTGGCGTCATAAAAGTCGGCGAAGGTTTTATGGTCAACTCCGCTAAAGGAAGAAGTCATAACATCACTTTCCAAAAGAATATCAATTCAGTGAAAAGAGATTCCGATAATCATATCAATATTGAGGCATCGAGCAAATACGGCTCTGATAATGTCGTTATTTATTTCTCTGAAGAAGATAATAGCGCTTTCCCTAAACTCAACAATTTCAACAGAAAGATAGCAAATATTTATGTCAAGAATAATGATACCGTTTATGGAATATACAATTACAACAACGACGTAACCGAAATAACACTTTACTTCGACGCAAAGGAAATGGGAACTTATACCTTAACTATCGATGTTAAAGGCGATTACGAAAATCTCTATCTTCTTGATAAGATGACGGGCGAGAAAGTCAATCTTCTATTGGAGAATGAATATTCATTTATTGCAAATTCAGATGACTATACAGAACGATTTGTTTTGATGTTTGACAACGGACAACAGACAACAGACAACAGTCATTTTGCATACGTATCAGGAGAAGACCTTATCATCAAGGCTGAAGGTACGGTTCAGATAATCGATATGATGGGAAGAATAATCTACAGCAATGACGTTGAAAGTAACAACAATAGGATCAACGTAAGCGGATTTGACAATGCTACGTATGTTATCAGGGTTATTAATGAAAATGGAGTTAAAGTACAGAAGTTGATTTTATAAAATGACAACAGACAACGGACAACAGACTTTGTCCACAATATATATCAGAAAAAATATACCCAAGGACTGTTGACTGTTGACCGTTGACTGTTGACAAAAAATAATAAAATGAGAAAATACATAATCACAATATTATTCGCGTTAGGTCTCGGGATGAGTCTTAATGCTCAAAGTGACGGATTCTTTACATCAAGCTATTCTTATTATAGGGAAGAAAGTTGGTCGTCGACGATGCCATCGCTTCCTGGATTTCACGGAGGCTTGGATGATTATCAGGCAATTCCAGAAACACCTATAGGCAGTGGACTTCTTCTGCTTGTGGGATTAGGAATAACATATGCATCCACAAAAAAGAAAAAATAAATAATCAAGAAGGACGCATAATGCGTCCTTTGCTTTTTATAACGAATTGATTAGCAATAAATAATAAAATACATCATTTTTTTTAAATTTTCTTTCTTTTTAAAAGAAAAAGTATTATTTTTGCACAACGAAAAAATAAACATAGCAGTTTAACCTAATTGTTTAATTATCAATAAAATAAATTATGAATCAGTACGAAACCGTTTTCATTTTAACTCCCGTTTTATCTGATGAACAGATGAAGGAAGCGGTGAAGAAATTCGAAGACATTCTCACCAACAACGGTGCAGAAATCGTTTTTGAAGATTTCTGGGGAATGCGCAAATTAGCTTATCCAATTCAGAAAAAATCTTCAGGTTTTTATCAATTGATCGAGTTTAAAGCCGAAGGTAATGTTATTGAAACAGTAGAAACAGAATTAAAACGTGACGAACGCGTTTTACGTTTCTTAACTGTAAAACTTGACAAACACGCTGTTGCTTACAACGAGAAAAAACGTAGAAAAGCACAAGAGGCAAAAGAAGCTCAAGCCAATTAATTGTTTAACACTTAAAATTTAGAAGAAATGGCACAAGCTAACTCAGAAATTAAATATTTGACTCCAATAGCAGTCGATACAAAAAAGAAAAAATACTGCCGCTTCAAAAAGAACCGCATCAAATATATCGATTATAAAGATGCTGATTTCCTTTTGAGATTCGTGAACGAACAAGGTAAAATTTTACCACGCCGTATCACAGGTACTTCAACAAAATATCAAAGAAAAGTTGCTCAAGCTATCAAGAGAGCACGTCATCTTGCATTGATGCCTTACGTAGCTGACTTATTGAAATAATAGGAGGACAAGACATGGAAATTATTCTTAAACAAGATGTAAAAAATTTGGGATATAAAAACGATATCGTAACAGTAAA
>JAZLAI010000015.1:0-24778 GCA_045613105.1 Bacteroidales bacterium
TCCCATATATGCAAAGCCATTACCTAATTCTATGAGAAAATTCTCAATGTTTTTAATAAGAGCATCTTTTAATTCTTTTTCGTTATAACGCTCCGTAAGTCTGGCAAAATCGAAACAATAAGGATCTTTTATCAGTTGCTGAGCCAAATCGCTATTGACTTCAGGCAAAGTGCTTTTGAAATTACTAACAGCTTTACCTTGTCGTTCGTATAAACCAGTATCTAGGAAGTTCAACAAAACATTCCGAGACCAATTATTCTCAAGAGTTTTTCTTACATAGAAGAGAGCCTTATCTGTATCTTTTTTACATTTGTCGATAATATATTTGTGGTGGCTCCAAGGAATTTGGAATATATCTAATTGGTCCCCAACTTGGGGACTAATTATAAAGTCCTGATTATAAAATTTATCCCCAACTTGGGGATGAATTGTAAGTGTTTGATTATATAACAGATAAAAATATTTTGAATATCTTAGATTTGTTTCAGAAAACCCTCTCACACCTGGCAATTCGTTTTGTAAATCTTTACTCAGATTTTTAAAGAAACCGTCACCCCAACGGCTTTCAGCTTTCTTATTAACGATATCCGCACCAAGTGAAAAGTAAAATCTCAACATTTCACTATTGACTTTAATAGCAGCCTTAATCTGACTCTGTTTGAAACGTAAACTTAGATTTCTAATCCATTCGGCGTAATCGCCGTCAATTTTAATTAAAGTAGTCATCGCACATAAATTTTGGTTCTGCAAATCTACAATGCTATCATCCTTTTGTCAAGCGCTTGCAAAGGAAATGTTTCGGTTTTAACAATTTTTAACGTAAATGCTATGAAAAATTAAGAAATGATGTTAAGATTTGTTAAGAAGTCAACAGACAACGGACAACAGACAACAGACTTTGTGCACGGTGCCTGAGCCTGTCGAAGGCAATTCCTTTGCGTTCTCTGCGTCTCTGCGAGAGGATTTTTAAAGTCAACAAGACTACAAGACCACAAGACTACAAGTTTTAGTTAGGAGTTAGGAATGAATTTTAATTTCCTCAAATCCTTAGTTCCTGAATTCCTTAATTCCTCAAATCCGAGATTGTTTAAGAGCTTTTTGAGTGTTGTTGGAAAGCAGGAATATTTTCTTAATTTTTATTAACATTTGTTAAAAATTATCCTAATTAAATTGTATTTTTGTCTATTGTTAAAATTCTTTAAGATAATAATACAATGGCAAGGAAAAACAAGATTTCTCTATCTCGTCTTCAGTCTTTTTTGAAAGCTCAGTGCGACCGTTTGCGTGCGTATATGGATGCTTCTGAATATAAGGATTATATTATTGCTCTTCTTTTTATCAAACGTATCAATGACCAGTTTGAAATTGACCGTCTGAAATTACGCGATGAATTGAAAACTCAATTTCCTGATGTGCCTGAATCCGATATTGAAGAGGAATTGGATGTGCCTGAGAAATATAATTGCTATGTTCCTCCATTGGCTCGATGGAAATATCTTCTTAATCCAGTTGATGAGAATGACGAAGAAATCAGCTATGGCAATGCAATAACAACTGCTCTTGCAGAAATTGAAAAGTCTAACTCCGCTTTGCTCTCTGGAGTTTTGAGCAATACTAAATTCAACAAAATTAATGCTAAGGGCGAACGTGCCATCGACGACGCTACCTTGAGTGATATTCTTAAAGAATTTAACGACTTCCCAAAATTACAAGATGAAAACTTTGAGTTCCCAGACCTTTTGGGTGCGGCTTACGAATATCTTATAAAATTCTTCGCCGAAAGCGCAGGCAAAAAAGCTGGCGAGTTCTATACTCCTTACGAAGTGGTTTATCTTATGGGACAAATTCTGCAGCCTAAAGAAGATGACGAGATATGCGACCCGACTGTAGGCTCAGGCGGTCTGTTGATTACAATGCATAACTATGTGGAAAACCGTTACGGCAGCGCAGAAAAGCTCACTCTTCACGGACAGGAACTTAAAGAGCCTTCTTACATGATGTGTAAGATGAATATGATTTTCCATAACATCCGTAACGCTCGCATCGAACTAGGCGATACTTTGCTCACACCTAAATTGGTCAATGCTGGAACACTGAACCAATATGACATTGTCGTGGCTAATCCGCCTTTCTCTCAAAACTATACTACAGCTAATATGCAGTTTAAAGAGCGTTTCCAAAACTGGATGAGCAAGAAGAAACAGGCTGACTTCATGTTTGTGCAACACATGATTTCTGTCTTGAAAAACAACGGACGTATGGCGGTGGTGATGCCTCACGGCGTGCTCTTCCGTGGCGGCGAAGAACAGAAAATGCGCGAGCGTCTCATCGGTGGCACCGCAAACTCTCCTTGTATCCTCGAATGCGTGATTGGCCTGCCACAAGGTCTCTTCTACGGAACTGGTATCCCTGCTTCTCTGCTTATCATTAACAAGGCTGGCGCAAACGACAGACATGGCGTCTTCTTCATCAACGCCGACCGCGAATATAAAGAGGGTAAAAACCAAAATACTCTTCGCCCTGAAGATATAGAAAAGATAAGCTTCGTTTATCATAATAAAATTGAAATAGAAGGATATAGCCGCTTGGTTACGAAAGAGACTCTGAAGGAAGAAGCTTACAACTGTAATATACGTCGCTATGTGGATAACTCCGAAGCGCCAACACCTCAAGACGTTAAGGCTCATCTTAACGGCGGAATTCCTCAGAATGAGATTGACAGTCTTAAGAAAATGTTTGACTGCTACGGCGAATTGCAGAAACACATCTTTAAAGATTCTGAAGACAATTACGCTGGTTTCGTTGACGAAGTGAAAGATAAAAACGATATTAAAAATATCATCTTCAGCAGCGAAGGTAAAAATATGGTGATGAGTAATTACTCCGATGCTGTTGATGCTTTCTGGAAAAATTCGTCTGACGACTTGGAAAATCTGCATGGAGGAAGCATCTTCGATTTTAACAATAATCTCACAGAACGTTTCGTGTCTGAACTAACCAAGCAAAATGTCTTGGATAAATATCAGGTGCGTGGCTCCTTCGCTCATTTCTCTGATACTTTGAGCAGCGACTTCCGAAGCGTACAGTCTAGCGGATGGACTGCCGAACTTATACCTGACGACGAATTGATTGCTAACGAGTTCCCTGAAGTGCTTGCCGACCAGAAACGTCTGGAAAACCGCAGAGACGAACTCGATGCTATGTTTGCTGAGATTGCAGAGATTGAACCTGAAGAATGGGATGCAGAGCAATATGAACTTATGCCGAAAGCCGTCATCTCGGAAGTTAAAGCGGAAATTAAGGAACTGAAATCGCAGAAAACCAAGTTGAACAAAGAAAAGAAAGCTTTAGAAAAACGCCTTAAATCTGGTGCTGATGTGAAACCTGCGCTTACAAGATGCGAGCAAGAGCTTGCTGAAGCTGAGAAGCAGATTGAGGAAAAAGAGGCAGGCATAGCTCATCATGTCAATTTGGAAAACGAACTGAAGGACTGCCGTAAGAAATTGCGCGAGATAGAAGTTAACAAGGAGTCTCTTGCCGACAAGGCACGCGAGCAGATATCCAACGATGACGCGCGACGACTCATCTGTGAGAGATGGCTGAAGACCTTGCACGACACAGTGAATGTTTATCTTGAAGCACATACACGACGTCTGCAACAAGCCGTTGAACTGCTTTATGACAAATATTCCGTTACTCTCACTTCACTTATAGAAGAACGCAAAGCAGCAACCAATGAGTTGGAGAATTATCTAATTGAGTTGGGATACCTTTCAAAATAGTGCGATATGGGAAAGTGGGTTAAGAAAAAATTGGGAGACTTGGGATTTTCTTTTTCAGGATTGTCGGGAAAAACCATCGATGATTTTGGGGAAGGTAAACCGTTTATACCATATATGAATATATTTACAAATGGTAAAATTAATTCAAAGCAATTAGAATATGTTCGTATTGCTGAGAATGAACGTCAGAATAAAGTTGAGCAAGGGGACTGGTTTTTTACAACGTCATCTGAAACACCAGATGATGTTGGAATGACATCTGTTTTGGTTGAAGATATAGGGGAAGCATATTTGAATAGTTTTTGCTTTGGATTCAGATTATATGATAAGAGTGAATTTGATCCAGAGTTTGTGTCATATTTATTTAGAAGTGTAGATTTAAGAAAAAAGATTTCGCTTTTTGCTCAGGGTTCAACGAGATATAATCTGCCTAAACAGCAAATGTTTGAGAAATTATACATTTCATATCCTTCCTCACTTTCCGAGCAGCGTCGTATAGCTTCCATATTATCATCAGCGGATAAAGTGATAGATTCTACACAGAAACTCATTGCCAAATACAAAAGCATAAAGCAAGGCATGATGGAAGACTTGCTAAAACCCAAAGAAGGCTGGAAAAAAGTGAAGTTAGGGGAAGTGGGAGATTTTTATGTTGGTGGTGATGTAGATAAAAATAGTTATAGTCCATATCCGACGATTGATTGTAAATTTCCAATTTATGCAAATGCGCTTGTAAGAGAAGGTATATATGGATATAGTAGTAAATATGAATTTGACAAGGAGGCTGTTACAATTACAGGAAGAGGTGATGTGGGGAAGGTGTTTTACAGAGCACCTTATTTTTCTACAATTATTAGGTTAATAACATTAATTCCAAATGATTCGGAAATAAATGTAAGGTACTTGTCTTATGCTATGTCAAGAATAAATTTTATAATAGAGTCTACCGGTGTTCCACAGTTAACGGCACCTCAGGCAAAAATGTATGAAGTTTTCATTCCAGACTTTTCCGAGCAGTGTCGCATTGCATCAATATTGTCAAGCATAGACAAGAAGATAGAATCGGAGGAGAAAACTTTAGAGAAATATAAAAATATCAAGAAAGGCTTGATGGAGAAATTATTAAAGGAGGAGGAAGTATGAGAAAATTTAATGATAGAGAAAAGGTTATAATAAGAGAATTTGTCGATTATTACAAGGTTGAAAATAATAATTTAAATACAATTAACCGGTTTTTAAGTGACAAGATTTTGGGAGATGATTTGAAATTAATGATTAGAGATGATGGAATTTATATAACATATTTCAAAAACGGGAATTCTCGAAAAAGTCTATTTAAGGTTGTTGAAGTATTTTGTCTTTTTAGGGAACTTATTGACAGTCGTTTAATCTTTATTATGCCGGGTGATTTGAAAGGAATGTTGTTTATAGGTGTAAATGAAAAATATGGAGTTGAAAACGGAGAAAATAAAATGATTTTATTTGATAATGGAGAATATATAGGTAAGGATTTATTCTGGTATGACAAAAGTGATAATAAGAAATATGAGTTTTTTACTATGACGGAGGAACAATTTCAAATAAAAGATTTTATATCCTCAGTACCTGTGATTTCTCCAAATCTAGAAGAATTGGTAAAAAACAATTTTAGAACAATAGAGGAAAGAACATTGTCAATTACACAATGTGCTGCTACTATTTCTTTTTTAGGTATATTGGTGGCATTGATACTTCCTTTTGTAACACAAACAAAGATACATAAAACACAACACGAAGAATTTGTACAATCAGTAAATAATGCTAAAATGGAAATCTCAATTTCCTCTAATGAGATAATAGGTAAGATTGATACTTTGACAGATGTTTTACAAGAATTAAAATCATCTAAAATATCAGAAACTAAATTAATCGGTAAAATTGATAGTTTGACAGACGTTTTGCAAGAAAAGAAATTGTCTAAAATGATGGAAAATAAAAACAATAGTGTAAAATAGATATAAGTTATGTGTATTTTTAAAATATTTAGTAAAAAGAAACAAACATTGCCAAAGCGTAATCTGAATGAGATAAAGAATGGATGTAGAGTGCTGTTTATTGACGATCAAAAATTTGACATTGTTGACAGATTGAAAAATCAAGAGGGATGGAAAAATACAACCCGTATAAAAGATTTGGATAGTATATCTCAAACAGAATTAGTTGATGCTCATATTGTGCTTGTTGATGTTCAAGGTGTTGGAAAGAAAATGCAATGCCCTGATGAAGGTCTAGGATTGATAGTTGCAGTTAAACAGAAATATCCGCAGAAAAAAGTTATAATGTATAGCGGAGAGTCACAAGGAAAAATAGAAACATTCCACGAAGCATGGAATGTAGCGGACCATAAATTGAAAAAAACATCAACACAATATGAGTTTAATAATATTATTGAAAAATTTGCCAAAGAATCTTTTTGCTTAGAGAATTGTATAGCTAGAATAAAATCTATCCTTTATAATGAATATTCAATTTCATTGGATGAACATGAGATAGAATCTAAGTTAAATAAAATAATTTCAAAAGGTTGTAGTGAAAGTACTGTGTCATCTATTTTAAATATTCAAAATGCAGCAGCAATTTGTGAGATAATACAGTTGTTTTTAAGTATACATTAAACATGGAAATATTATATCATTTGACACTTAATAATTTGGACGTTATTTTGTCAAATCTTCCAAAAGAAATGATTAAAGATATCGTTGATTTGCCATTAGGGTTTAAAGTTGAAAATAATGGAGGTTATAAAAAACGTATAGAAAAGGTTTCTTTGGATAGTGGTTGGATTTATTTGTCAATATGTGATAATGACATAACAAATAAATATTTTAAAAAGTACCTCGAATTTTTGAAATCGATGTATATGCCATTATTGAACCATAGAAGAGAATTGTCTTGTAAATATGAAGATAATGTTAGAAGATTTAGGCATAATATTAATGGTTATACGACAAAAATACAAGATGAACTCGAAAATGTATTCCCTTCCGATATGAATAAACAGAATGATTGGAAAAGTGTTTTTTCGCAATTAAGGACAGAAATGTCTCTAAATAATGAAGTTGCAACAAAAGCACTTTTGCATATATATAAAAATGTTCAGTTGATAAAAGCGGAAATGGAAGTATATGATATAATGAATACAGAAACGGCAAATTTGAATATAATTGAACATCCAATTAGAAAAGTGATAGATTTGTCTGTTCAATCATTTTTTTTGGATTTGTTGGATAAAAATATCAATATTAAAAATGGTATGTCAACAGATAAAGTCTTAATAGATTTTCCAACATTTTCAGTTGTATTAGGTCATATTTTGGATAATACGGTTAAATATGCGGCTGAGAATTCATTATTAGAGATTTCATTCGCTAGTGTTAAAGATAAATTAAAAATACGATTTTCAATGACAAGTGTTTTGGTTAACATAGATGAGATTGAGATGCTTTTTGATGAAAAATATTCAGGTAAATGGGTGTCTGAATTTGGGTTACAAGGTCATGGAATAGGAATGTATTATGCGAAGAAACTTATAGAGTTAAATCGAGGTACTATTGAGTTTATTGCAGGTAGGGAGAAATATAAACTTAATGGAGTGCCATATGCAGATAATGTTATAGAAATCACATTAAATAAAGCAAAGAATTAAATTTATTTATTATATCATATATGTCCGAATACACTAATGTCGAACATCCTTTTCTCGAGAAGCTCCGTGAGATTGGATGGAAAGTGATAGATAAAATATAAGGGGTAAAAGATGAGTAGGTTTTGAAGAAATACAAGATAGTTAAGAAAGACTTGGTGAAGAAGTTGTTGAAGGAAAAGGTAATATTAACGAATAAAAATAATTGCGATGAATAGTAGTGTTCCGCTTATAATCAAATTGTATAGAAAAGCTCAAACAGAAGCGGCAAAAACTATATGTCATAGTACTTGCCATTTTTTGAAAATTGATGAAAGAGATAACCCTAAACCACATGCTTCAGGTATTTTTGTAAAGATTGAAAATAATTTTTTTTTGCTTACTGCAGGTCATGTTATTGATAATTGTGAAGAAAAATTATATATCGGTATAAATCAAGGAAAACTTCTTCATAAATTAGGCGGTGAGTGGATTAAAAATATACCTGAGACAACAAGGAAAGAAGATAAAATAGATGTCGCTATTTTAAAACTTGACAATGAAACTATAGAAAAAATAGGTGATACATATCAGTTTGTCGATTTGAATAGTATTGAAATCAATCATTCTGCACGAAAATTACCTATGTATCTTTCTTTGGGTTTTCCTGCCACAATGTCTAAATTTAATACCTATAAAAACGAATTGGTAAGCAAACCGTTTCTGTATATAACAATGAGTGGTGATGATAATGCCTTTAAAGAACTGGGATGTAATCCAAATATAAATTTTATTGTCAATTATGACAAGAAGAATGTTATTGATTATACATCTGGAATAAAAAAGAATGGTCCGGATCCGTATGGAATTAGTGGGTCTGGATTATGGTATATACCAGAAACAGAGGTTTTGAAAAATTCTAATGTTAATAAAAAACTTGTTGCCATAATGACGGAGTGGCCAATTAATAATAGAAAATATTGGATTGGGACCAGAATAGATGTGTTCACAGAGATGATAAGGAATAAGTATAAATTGAATATTCCAAAATCTAATTTGAATCTAAATTTAGAATGATTATGATAATAAATAATCAATCCTATGCCCCGAATCCACCACTATCTCTCATCTTTTTCTCGAGAAACTCCGTGAGATAGGATGGAAAGTAATAGATAAGGGAAACAACTGAATAAATGAAACTGAATATAAATAATTTGTTGAAAAATTATATTTTTGCAAAATAAAAGAAGGTAATAAAACATACTCAATATGAGCAGAATAAAAATAAAGAATTTCGGTCCAATTCGTGATGGTTTCGTAGAAAATGATGGTTGGATGGATGTCAAAAAAGTTACAGTGCTTATCGGAGATCAAGGTTCAGGAAAAAGTACTGTGGCTAAACTGATTTCTCTTTTTACTTGGCTTGAAAAAAACATTATCCGCAATAGTGTTTCAACAGAACAGTTGAATGCTGTTGTTTTTAAGAATCTATGTTTTCAGCAAGAACTAATTGAATATTTTACGCCGAATACTTTCCTGAAATTTGAAGGGGATTCGTATGATTTTGAATATATAGAGAGTGAACAGTCTTTTGTATTGAAAAAAAATGAGAATAACAATAATTGTTATGTTCTGCCTAAAATTCAGTATGTTTCTGCAGCTAGAAATTTGTTGACGATTTTATATAATATCTCACTTCAAAATATCGTAGATAAAAATGGCAATATAATAGATATGTCTTCAAATATTCCTTTTATGGTAAAAGAATTGAATAAGGAATATATGAAAGCATTGCAGGAATTAGCAAAGGATGGTTTCGCATTGCCAATAAATGATACATCAGTTTTCTTCCAAGAGCATAGTGCTTTCATTGTAACACAAGGTAAACGTGTCTCAATGTCAGCTGCTTCAAGCGGGATACAGTCAATTACGCCATTGTTGCTCGTAAGTCATTTCTTATCAGAAAAAGTACGTGAAAATATATTTGATAAGATTCAATACATAGATAATAATCTAAAAAATAGAATAGAAGATGAATTGTCGAAAGTGAGCGGAGAATTGTCGGATAAGTTTAAGCAATTATATTCCTTCGGTAAAGGTATTTTGTCAATAGAAGAGGATGTTTCATTGTTGGAAAGTACACTGAAACAATTTATTCCATCTTCATTTATCAATATAGTTGAGGAACCTGAACAGAATCTTTTCCCGAACTCACAACAAAAAGTGATAAATAGTCTGATAGAATACAATAATGCTATAAAAGAAAATAAACTTATAATTTCAACTCATTCACCTTATATTTTAAGTGCACTCAATAATTCTATTTTGGCAGAAGAAGCGTTTGAAAAAACAGGAAGATCAATTGATTCGTATGGTCCTGAAAAAAGAGTAGCATTCGATGATGTTTCTGCATATTTATTAGAAGATGGTAAGATATATAACATAAAAGATGATGAGACAAGATTGATTAAAGCTGAAGCAATTGATAATTGTTCGGATGAAATCAATTCTGATTTTGATAGTCTGCTGGATTTGATACCTGATAATGAAGATTAAATTATGGATGTGAAAAATAATGGTGGGAAAATTACAGAACCAGCATTTCCAACTGATGCAGTGTTGAGTAATGATAATCGACGTATTTTTACGTTAAAGGGTGAGCATAGACGGAGTTGGACTGCGGAAAATCCTGGTGGTCATGTTGGTATTTGTTTGAAAATTGATGGTGGATTGATAAAATCAACTAAGCAGAATAAATGTGATGGAGGATTATTGTTAGATGATAATCGTTCGTTTTTGGTGGAGTTTAAAGGTAAGGATTACGAACACGCAGTAGAACAGCTGAAAGCAACAAAAAGATACTTTGAGGATAATTATTCAGAATATGAATTTAAATTCTTTGCAAGAATTGTAGGAAAGTCTTTCCCAAAAACATCAACTACGAGGCAAACTGCGATTCGGGTTTTGGAGAAGAGTTTCGGAAAAAATTATAAGATTTTTGAGAATCAAGGAAAAGAAACTATATGAGTGAATACACTAATGTCGAACATCCTTTTCTCGAGAAGCTCCGTGAGATAGGATGGAAAGTGATAGATAAGGGAAACAGCGGAATACCGCAGGATCCAGCCGAGTTGATGCGCAATTCTTTCGAGGAAATCGTCCTTAAAAAAGAGTTCTTCCGCATGCTGTCTGTAATGAATCCTTGGATAAGCGAAGAACAAAAGGAATATTGCTACGACAAAATAACGAAAGTAGATAAACCTCTTGTAGATGCTAACCGTGAAGTCCATAATCTCTTGCTTAAAGGCATCCCGCTTCTCACAAAAAATGAACAGACAGGCGAGGATAATCCTACGGCTAAAATCATCAACTTCAGCCGTCATGAGTGTAATTCGTTCATAGCTATAAATCAATTCAGAATCAATACCAATAATACCAAGCCTTTCATCATTCCTGATATAGTATGTTTCGTAAACGGTATTCCTCTTGTCGTGATAGAATGTAAGGACGAGGACGTGGCAGAACCTATGAGCGAGGCGTTCTCCCAGATTCAGCGTTATTCAAATCTGCGTGTCATCGACGATCCTTTCGCTGATGGCGTAGAGGAAGGATGCGAACGTCTGTTCCATACTAATCTCTTCAGCGTCATAACTCACGGTATTGAGGCTCGCTGCGGAACTATCTCCGCTGACTTCGACTTCTACCATAATTGGAAAGACATCTTCCCTGAAGAATATGCCGACGGAATAAACATAGAGCCAAGCCAACGTCAGGAGATTCTCATCAAAGGCATGTTCAATCATGAGATACTGATAGACATCTTCAGAAACTTCACGCTATTTACTCAGAAAAGCGGCAACTATGTGAAGATAATATGTCGTTATCAGCAGTATCGAGCCGTTGGCAAGATGATTAATAAACTGCAGAGCGGCACCGATTGGAAAAGCCGTAGCGGCGTGATATGGCATACTCAGGGTAGCGGCAAGTCTTTCACTATGGTTTTCCTCGTCCGTAAGATGCGTCACATCGCCGACCTTCGCGAATATCGTATCCTGATGGTAGTGGATCGTCAGGATTTGGAAGACCAGCTCTCTGAGACAGCTGAACATACAGGAGAACTCCGCTACGACACTAAGACTAAAAAGATACAGAATATAATTGAAAATCGTCAGTCTTTGGTGAAACTTGAGACAGACACCGCCGACCTTAATCTCGTCATGATTCATAAGTTCGGCGAGAACAAGGAATATTCTTTAGAATCGCTGATAAAGACAGGCATCGTTCCAAAATATGAGAGTTTTCCGGTAATCAACAATAGTGAGAAAATCCTTGTGCTGATAGACGAGGCTCATCGTTCGCAAGGAGGGGAGATGGGCGACAATCTTTTCCAGGCTTTCCCTAATGCGGCGAGAATCGGCTTCACTGGCACGCCGCTTATCACACATCGTCATAAGGCAACAACATGCGAACGCTTCGGACAAGAAGCTGGCGTCTTCATTGACACATATAAGATGAACGACTCGGTGAAAGATAACGCCACTGTCGATATTAAATATATAGGACGTAAGAGTCAGGATAACATCCCGAATAAGGATGAGTTTGACGGTGAATTTGAAAGGACTTTCATCAACTGCACGCCTGAGGAACGAATCGAGATACAGAGACGTTACGGCACTATGATAGCTTATTTGGAAAGTGCTGACCGTGTAATGAAAAATGCTCGTGATATGCTTGCTCATTATGTAAGTGAGATTCTGCCAAACGGATTTAAGGCTCAAGTAGTTGCATCTTCAATATTGGCAGCAGTAAGATATAAAATAGCTCTCGAAAGACTTATCCCTGAATTTATCAAGATAGAAGAGAATAAATCGGACGAAGAACGTGATGATGTGACATTGCAGAGACTGAAAATGCTGAAAGTCAGAGCTGTCGTCTCAAGTACAGGAAATAACGAAGATGCTATCATTAGAAATGCGAGAACGGAAGCTGTCGCCGATGGCGCGATAGATAATTTCAAGAAAGATTTCAATGAAGATAATCCTTTGTCAGGAATCGGAATCTTATGTGTCTGCGATAGGCTACTTACAGGTTTTGACGCTCCTATAGAGCAAGTTATGTATCTTGATAAGAATTTGTCTGAGCATAATCTTATGCAGGCTATAACACGTGTCAACCGTACCAAGAAAAACAAGACACATGGTCTTGTCGTTGACTATTTTGGCGTGACAAGAAACCTTCATAAGGCGCTCGGTATTTACAATCAAGAAGATGAGAATGAAGCATCAGAAGACTTGAAAGATTTCGAGACATATTTTTCTGCTATTGAAAAAGAAATTCCTGAACTTGAAATGCGTTATAACAAGATAATACAGCGTTTCGACGAGGAAGGAATCGTTAATATAAAGGATTTCCTCGAACAGAGATTGGAAAGGGAAGAAGAGAAGCAAATCTGCGAGAGAATCGTTGAAGTCGCGAAGACTATAAAATTCCGTTCTGAATTGGATGCTTTGTTCCGACTTTTCTTCGATATATTCGATTTGCTGTTTAATGAACCGGATACACGAAGCAGATATTATGTGCCAGCGAAACGTATGGCTTATATCGTGGCATTGATACGTTGGCACTACAAAGACGAGACTTTAGATTTGAAGTGGGCGAGCGAGAAAGTACGCCGTCTGCTTGACAAATATCTGAAGACAGATGAAGTCAGGGAAACTATTCCTGAAATGGATATATTTTCTGAAGATTTTCCTAAAATCCTAACAAAGATGTATAAAACGCCTCAGACTAAGGCGTCGGCTATGGAACACCAAATCAGAGATCGTATCATAATCAAGCTCGGTGAAGGAAAGAATACGGCTTTGTATCAGAAGTTTAAAGACAGAATGGAAAACATCCTCACAATGTATTCTGGCAATTGGGAAACTATGATTGCAGAATTGGAGAAATTGCGTATTGAGATGGCAAATCCCAAACAGTCAGTAGTGTCAGAAGAGAAGGAACCATTTTATGATAAAATATGTCAGTGTGCGAACCTCGATTTTGAAGAAAGACATGATAAGATAATTGTTATCACGGATAAAGTCATTGCTGAAATATTGAAGACTATGGCAATTCCTAATATATGGACAAAACCAACAAACGTTTCAGAATTACGAGGAAATTTAGGAACCATATTAAGATTTTCAGGTATTCTAGAATTAAAACAAAATAGCGATTCGATTGTTACAGAATTAATAAAGTTGGCAAGAAGCAACGAAAGTATTTTGAGGAAATATATTAAGTAACGATTTATTTGTGGGGTATGAAAGTAGGTGATTTGGAAATAGAGATTAGACGTTCTAAGAGAAACAAGACAATTACAGTCAACATAGAACGTGATGGTACTATTAATGCTGTTGCGCCATTTGATTGTAGCGAAGAAACTATAAAAGAAGAACTTCTGAAAAGAGAATATCTTATTAGTAAACGTATCGCGAAACGTAAAGCTGTTTTGAAAGAATACGTCAATCGTACTTTTGTCGAAGGACAATCTTTTCTTTATATGGGAGAATCTTATAATCTCACGATTTCTGACAAAGCGAAGAAACCGTTGGAAATCATTGACAATAGATTTGTGCTGAGCGATAAATATGTTCATAAAGCCAAAGAAGTCTTTGTCAAATATTACAAGAAACATGGATTGCCTTATGTCAAAGAAAGGGTAGATTATTATTCAAAGTTAGTCGGCAGAGAGCCGGTATCTATCAGAATCATGGATTTGCGTTCACATTGGGCATCATGTACTCCGCATAAATCCGTTAACTTTCATTGGAAATGTGTCATGGCAAAACCGATGATTATAGACTATTTAATTGTACACGAACTTACACACTTGAAATATCCTCAGCACAACCGTCAATTCTGGGATGCAGTATTTTCCGTAATGCCCAACTATAAAGAATGTGAAGAATGGCTCCGCAATTACGGCGTAACACTAAGTTTAGATTAGACAATACCTCTAATTTTGCGGTAAAAAAGAGAAAGGAAACAACATCTCTGTCGTGCCTACGGCACTTAGAAATTAGTCCGGTCATGTTTGCAGGCATTCCGAGCTACGCTCTCCATACCTGCCTGGGAACTGCCGTCCCTCACGGGACTTTGGGTATAACCACAGTCGTACCATCTTCGTACCACAGTCGTACCAAGTTCGTATCACGTTCGAAGTAGGGTAGTCAACGGACAACAGACAACAGTCAACAGACTTTGGATTTAAAGCAGAATTTTTGGTTTTAGTCGTAACTCCTGCCGCCTCGGAGAAATCGCGTCAAGAAATTTTAACGTTGAGCAGTTAAGACAAAAATACTGTCTGAGCGAAGCGAGTTTATTTTTGTCCAGCGAGAACGATAAAATTTTAGCAGATTTATCCGCAGCGGCGAGCTTTTTCAGTTTCTCTTTTTTGCGGGAAAAAAGAGAAAGGAAACAACATCTCTGTCGTGCCTACAGCACTTAGAAATTAGTCCGGTCATGATTGCAGGCATTCCGAGCTACGCTCTCCATACCTGCCTATGAACTGCCGTCCCTCACGGGACTTTTTAGTTGAAAGTTGAAAACTGGCTGAGAGCTGTGAGCTATGAGCTGTGTGCTTTTGCCCAAAGCTCGTGGCTCAATGCTCATTGCCCTAAGCGTTAGGGATTGGAGCGGCATCCTTTGCGAGCGGAGTGTAAACGGAGCAAGCAAAGATATAGCGGAAAGCCCGACGGCTTCGCCGTAACGCCCAGAAAAAGACAACAGACAACGGACAACAGACTTTTGATTTAAAGCAGAATCTTTATTTTTAGTCGTAACTCCTGCCGCATTGGAGAAATCGCGTCAAGAAATTTTGTCGTTGAGCGGTTAAGACAAAAATGCTGTCTGAGCGAAGCGAGTTTATTTTTGTCCAGCGAGAACGATAAAATTTTAGCAGATTTATCCGCAGCGGCGAGCTTTTTCTGTTTCTCTTTTTTGCGGGAAAAAAGAGAAAGTAACAACATCTCTGTCGTACCTACGGCACTTAGAAATTAGTCCGGTCATGTTTGCAGGCATTCCGAGCTACGCTCTCCATACCTGCCTGGGAACTGCCGTCCCTAACGGGACTTTTTAGTTGAAAGTTGAAAACTGGCTGAGAGCTGTGAGCTATGAGCAGTGAGCCATGAGCTTTATCATCACTTCATCACTTCATTACTCCATCACTTTCATTTTTAATTTTTAATTTTTCATTCTTCATTGCTCACAGCCCATAGCTCACAGCTCATTCCCCGTTAACTTGCCAAATGACCGCATAAAAGTTAAAAATAGTTAAAATTGTAAAAACTGAGATTTTTCTTTATACTTTTGTGGAGAGACCAAAAGGATAATTTATGGAGACTAACAAAAATGATTTTAGCTTGATACATATTACAGAAGACTCTTCTGATTGTAAAAATATAGAACAACTAATAGTAAACGTCAGAGGTCGTCAGGTTATGCTTGACAGAGACTTAGCATCGCTTTATGGTGTTGAAACAAAAGTATTAAACCAAGCTGTAAAACGTAACATAGAGAGATTCCCTGATGATTTCAGATTCCAGCTTACAAAAGATGAGTGTCTAAGGTCACAAATTGTGACCTTTAAATATCTGCCGTATGCTTTTACTGAAAATGGCATTGCGATGCTTAGCAGCGTACTTCGTTCTCAGACTGCAATAGAAATGAATATTCGCATAATGAGAACATTTACTGCAATGCGACATTTCGTAGCTAATAATGAGATGCTTTTCCAAAGAATATCAAATTTAGAATATCATCAAATAGAGATGGATAAACGTATTGATGAAGTCCTTGAGAAACTAGAAACAAATCAAACACAACAAGGAATTTTCTTTGATGGACAAGTCTTTGATGCCTATCATTTCGTTTCAAATTTGATAAGAAAAGCCTCTAATACTATAATTCTAATAGATAATTACATAGATGATAGCGTATTAACATTACTAGATAAACGTAAGTTAAATGTTAGTGCGACGATATATACTCAGAAAATATCAGAACAACTAAAACTTGATATTAAACGCCATAATGAACAATATCCTGAGATTTCAGTGAAATGCTTTTCAAAATCTCATGACAGATTTCTTATAATTGACGAAGAACTTTACCATATCGGAGCATCAATAAAAGATTTAGGCAAGAAATGGTTTGCATTTACTTTGATGAAAGACATTTTGCCAGATGAAATACTACAAAAAATATAAAGCCATTTTTATTCATCAGACTATTGTTTTTAATCAGAATATTTAGTTTCAGCCGTCAATCTCTGCCGCCTCGGAGAAAACGCTTTTTTAGTTAGGAGTTAGGCGTTAGGAATGAATGTAGAGACGTATCAATTACACCATAAAATAAACAATATGTAATTGCTGCGTCTCAAGAATTTGTCGTTTTGAGACGCAGCAATGTGTGTTTATATGCAGGAAACATTGATACGTCTCTACCGGTTAATCATCTTTTTCTGTTTCTCTTTTTTGCGGTAAAAAAGAGAAAGAAGAAACTGTCGTAGAGCTATTTGTTAAATTATTTTAAGGAAAAATGTTAATAAATTCTTTCAATTTGTAAAATATTGATAATGTTAATGATTATTAACTGAAAATATTTGGAAATCAATATTTGAGGACTTAGTTTTGCAGTGTGAAACCTATGAATAGAGAACTAAAAATTAAAATATATGAAAGCGAAATTAACTAAGAAGGCAGTCGCCTTGTTTGAAAACATCAAGAAGATCGATGAAGAGGGTAGAGAATATTGGTCATCAAGAGAATTGGCAAAGATTCTAGAATATAAAGACTATCGTAATTTCTTGACAGTCATCAATAAAGCAAAAGAGTCTTGTAGCAATAGCAATATTATGCTAACAGACCATTTCGTTGGCGTCACCGATATGGTATCAATTGGTTCTGGTGCTATAAGGACAATAGAAACAATTCGTCTGTCTCGTTATGCTTGCTATCTTACTGTTCAGAATGCAGATCCAAGCAAGACTATAGTCGCCCAGGCTCAGACGTATTTTGCAATCCAGACCAGAATCGCGGAAGTCAAGCAGATGGAGGAATACAATCAGCTTACGACAGAAGATGAGAAACGATTGTTTCTACGAAACGAAGTGACGAAACATAATTTATTGCTTGCAGATGCTGCAAAAGTCGCTGGTGTAATAAAGCCATACGATTATGCTGTGTTTCAAAATTATGGATATAAAGGATTATACGGCGGTCTAGGCGCAAAGGAAATCCACTTCCGTAAAGGCTTGAAGAATAATCAAAAGATACTCGACCATATGGGAAGCACGGAATTGGCAGCGAATCTTTTTCGTACAACTCAGACAGAAGAGAAATTAAGAAGAGAGAATGTAAAAGGTAAGGCAAATGCAAATCAGACACATTACGATGTGGGGAAAAAAGTGCGACAAACCATTGAAGATTTGGGCGGCACTATGCCAGAAGACTTGCCGACAGCAGAAAGTATTAAAACTATAGAAGCAAAACAACAAAAAGAAATAAAGGATTAAGACTGCATGTGTTTCCCGAATTATTTATACCTTTGCAAGAAATAATTATGGACGAAGACTGTTGTCCGTTGTCTGTTGTCCGTTGACATAAAAGAATATGCCTTTCATAGAAGAACTCATAAAATACAAAAGCTGCTCGATAGTTGGTCTCGAGAAGAACACCGGCAAGACGGAGTGCTTTAACTATGTCTTGCAACGTCTTCCTCTTGACACTAAACGCGTTGCGGTGAGTTCCATAGGCATAGACGGCGAGACGACAGACCAAGTGACCAAGACTGCGAAACCGGAAATATTCCTGCGCGAAGGCGTTTATTTCGGAACATCGGAGAAACATTATCTCATGAAACGCCTCAGTTCCGAACTGCTTGAGATAAGCAACGAAAACACTTCTTTAGGTAATATCGTGATAGGCAAGGCTCTTACTCCTGGCAAGATTCTCCTGTCGGGTCCTTCGTCAAGCAGCGGACTGCGTCGTTGGATGGAGGAGATGAAGAAATACAACATCGACCTTACCATCATCGACGGTGCCTTGTCGAGAATGAGCCTGGCATCGCCAACGGTGAGCGAGTCGATGATACTCGCGACAGGTGCTGCCTATTCGGCAAATATCAACACTCTCGTTCAGAAGACGGCCTTCGTGGTGCAGATGATAAATCTCGACATCACCTCGACAGATAATTACAATGCCTTCAATAACATAACCACGGGCGTATGGGCTATCGATGAGGATGAGAATGGAGACGGAAGCGGATGTTGGAAAGGTAGTGGAAGATTGGTGGATTTGAAGGTGGCTTCTTCATTGTCTATAAACATCAATACCGATGGCCTGAAGAAATGCAAGGCTTTGTTCGTCAGCGGCGCATTGACGGATAACTTCATCAATCATATACGACAAAACAAGATATTCAGCGATACTGAGGTCGTGGTGCGTGACTTCACCAAGATATTCCTCACACCGATGACTTACAACAGTTTCGTCAATTCAAGGCGTAAGATTAGTGTGCTTCAGAAGAGCAAACTCATCGCAGTGTGCGTCAATCCGACATCGCCTAACGGCATTGTCTTAGATTCTGAGAAATTGTGTAATACATTATCGGAGGCGATAAAGTTGCCGGTGTATGATTTGAGGAAATACTTTTGAATTTCGCTTTCTCTTTTTTTGCCGCAAAAAAGAGAAACAGAAAAAGCTCGCCGCTGCGTCTAAATCCGCTAAAATTTCATTGTTTACGCTGGACAAAAATAAACTCGCTTCGCTCAGACAGAATTTTTGTCTTAACCGCTTCAACAATGAAATTTCTTCACGCTATTTAGCCGAGGCGGCAGTCTGACGGCTTTAACTATAAACGATGGAAGTGGCTTTTGACTAAAGTTATAGATAGGATTTGGGCGGATATCTTATCCTTGTCAGTTGACCTTAAAAAAATGAATTCTCGCATTGTTCCGTTAATGATTTCTTATTAAATTTGCGTTTCATATTTTTAGGCCTAAATATAAATCGATGCAACTGAGAAAACTCATAGATTCACCAAGCGGATTGCGTTTCATGATAGACAATCTGTGCACTCATTCGAGTTATTCAAGAAAGCTAATGCTCGAAAGTACAATGATGTACGACAGAGATTCTATCGAGAAGTCGTATGCTGTGATGAAAGAGTTTTATCAAGTCATTGAAAAAGACGAGAATAAAAATGTCGTTCAGACTCTGCAGTTTAAGCTTTGCAATCTGAAAGACATCAACAACACAATATCTCGTCTTGCCACATCGGCTGTCATCGATGACATTGAACTTTATGAGGTGAAGAGTCTAGCTCTTCTTTCTGCCGATGTTAAAAATATTTTAGAAAAGATTTCTTTAGATAAAATAATTGAGATTCCTGATTTAGAGGAAATCGTCAAAATACTCGATCCCGACGGACTTCGTATCGCGACATTCTATATATATGATTCATATTCTGAAGAACTTGCTTCGCTGCGTAAGAAGTTGAAGGAAAAAGATGTTTATCAGGAAGAAATATATAATGAAGTGATGCGCATCGAAGATGAAATTCGCGCTGAGCTTTCATCTAAATTGAAACCTTATTCTGAAGCGATGACTTCTGCATTGAACGCCTTGGCAGATGTCGATATAAATATTGCCAAGTCATTGCAGATGAAAGAACTCGGACTTTGTTTCCCGACGATTTCGTCAGATGAAAATTCATCATATAAAGGCTTGTTCCATCCAGAGGTGAAACATATTTTGAAGAACGAGAATCGCGAATACCAAAACGTCGATATCAATTTATCAATGAAACCGCTAATCATCATGGGCTCTAATATGGGAGGCAAGACGATAGTTCTCAAGACATTGGCTATGTGTCAGTATCTGCTTCAGTTCGGCTTCGGCGTACCTGCTGAATCGGCCGACATGATGATTTATGATGAGGTGTTCTGTCTCACCACCGACGACCAGTCTATCAACAAAGGACTTTCGTCATTCGCGGCAGAGATGAAGAACATCGACGCTGTGATAAAAGCGTCGAAGCAAAACAAGAAAATACTCGCGCTTATTGACGAGCCTGCCCGTACCACCAATCCAACTGAAGGTACGGCATTGGTTTCTTCATTGGTGAAGCTGCTTCAGGACAGAGAGATGAGCCTTGTTATCGTAACGCATTATAATATCAAGACATATAACAATAAATGTCTTCGTGTGAAAGGCCTGATTGACGGCAAGATGAATTATGAGTTGGTTGAGACACACGAAGGCGAGGTGCCACATGAGGCTCTTAATATAGCCGAGACATTAGGAATTGAACCACAGTGGATTGAAATGGCTAAAGAGTTTTACGCGAATTGAATCACGCTAACATATTAGAATAAAATATTAAATTTATAATCATGAAAAAAGTTTGTTTTGTAATGACGATGCTATGCGCATTGTTATTGGCTTGTAAGCCAGAAACAGAGAAACCTACAGTGGTGACTGTATCTGTTGAAGAGGTTACAGAAACTACTGCAAAAGTTGTCGGACAAGTCATGGCAGATGGCGGTGCCGAGGTGACAGAACGCGGAGTATGCTGGAACACAGAAAGCAATCCTGAAGTTACACATCAACGCACTGTAGAGGGAACTGGATTAGGAACATTTACATTAGAAGTCGCTGATTTACAACCAAACACTACTTATTACGTAAGAGCTTACGCTACCAATGAAAAAGGTACAAGCTACGGTGAAGAAATGAACTTCACTACTCAAGAGATAGAAGAGCCAGAGGAACCAGGCGATGATGAGCCGGAAAATCCAGAAGAACCAGATGATGATGAACCGGAAGAACCAGAGATTCCAGTTGTTATTACAGTGACAACATCAGAAGTCACTGAAATAACAATAAATTCTGCAGTCTGTGGCGGCGAAATCACAATCGAAGGCGAAGCAGTGATAGTAGCTCGCGGTGTATGTTATGGCACAAACTCAAATCCAACAGTATCTGATTCTTATACCACAGATGGCGAAGGCGTAGGAGCATTTACATCACAAATCTCAGATTTGACACACAACACAACATATTACGTGAGAGCATACGCTACTGATGAAGAAGGCAATACATCATACGGTGAAGAAAAATCATTCGTCACATTAGAGATGCTTATTCCTGCAGTGACAACATCAGAAGTGACAGACATAACAGTGAGCTCTGCAGTATGCGGCGGTGAAGTGACATCAGACGGCAATGTAGCAGTGACATCAAGAGGCGTCTGCTGGAGCACAGAACAAAATCCAACAATAGAAGACAGCAAAACAACAGACGGCGATGGAGTAGGAGTATTCACTTCAAACATCTCAGAATTGTCGCAAGGCACAACATATTACGTCAGAGCATACGCAGTCAATGAAATGGGCGTAGCATACGGCGAGGAAATCAGTTTCACGACAATGACAACAGAAGGAAATACCAACGGATACGACTGGGTTGACCTCGGTCTTCCTTCAGGATTGAAATGGGCTACATGCAACGTAGGAGCAACAGCACCAGAACAATACGGAGATTACTACTCATGGGGCGAGGTCGAGACAAAAACAGCATACAACTCAAACAACTGCAGCACAATGTACCAACAAATCGACGACTTCTCTGGCGACTCACAATATGACGTCGCCAGAAAGAAATGGGGCGATGCATGGAGAATGCCTACTAAAGAAGAACAAGAAGAGTTGTTGAATAACTGCACATGGGAGTTGACAACAATAAACGGATTTAGCGGTTACAAGGTAACAGGTCCTAACGGCAACAGTATCTTCCTTCCAGCAGCAGGTTATTATTACGATACCTATGTCAATTTTGATGGTTACTACGGAGGATATTGGAGTTCAACACCTCACGAAGATACCGACAGCGCATACTATTTAGGCTTCGATGACAAGGAACAACGCGAAAACGCATATTATCGCAGCGACGGTCAGTCAGTAAGAGCTGTAATTGAATAAGACTCAGTGTCGCAGAGACGCAAAGACGCAGAGAGACTCGAGGATGATGTTTCTTTGCGTCTTTTTTTATTTTTAATTCCTTGGGGCAAATTTCAAATTCCACTTAAATAAACCCTACACTCTTAATAGATTTTAACAATAGTTAAAAAGTGTTAAAATTGTAAAAGCAAGGATTTTTCTTTATATTTTTGCTGGAGAATTTTAGAATACAAGATTTATGACAAAGAAACAAACATTGCAATTATTCGAGCAGAAGAAAGTCCGCACAGTCTGGGACGAGGAGCAGGAAAAATGGTATTTCGCAATAGTTGATGTTATCGCAGTGCTGACGGAAAGTAAAGATCCTCAATCATATTGGAGAAAATTAAAACAACGTTTAAAGGAAGAGGGAAATGAAACTGTGACAAATTGTCACGCTTTCAAATTTCAAGCAGCTGATGGTAAGATGCGACTTACGGATGTCGCTGATACTGAACAATTGTTTCGTCTCATACAATCAATTCCATCGCCAAAAGCAGAGCCTTTTAAGATTTGGATATCACAGGTTGCAAGTACGCGCATCGACCAGATGCAGAATCCGGAACTTTCCATAGAACAGGCCATGCTTGATTATAAACGACTTGGTTATTCTGACTCTTGGATAAATCAACGTCTGAAGAGTATAGAGATTCGTAAAGAACTGACCGATGAATGGAATCGTACCGGTGTTACCGAGAGTTATCAATATGCAACGCTTACTGATATTATCACAAAAGAATGGAGCGGATTTAAGACCAAAGAATATAAGCAATTCAAAGGATTGAAAAAGGAGAGTCTCAGAGATAATATGACCAATGTTGAATTGGCATTGAATATATTGGCGGAGGCATCGACAACAGAGATTTCCAAGGAGAAAGATACTGTTGGTTTTGATGAAAGTAAGGTTGTTGCAAAAGAAGGTGGAGAAGTGGCAAAGATAGCACGTGAACAATTGGAAAAGAAAATAGGGAAGAGAGTCGTCACATCAAAGAATGCTAAAAACTTTCTTCCGCCAAATACATAAAATTCTATCAATTAAATATGCGGTGAAATTCCACGAACAATGACTTTTTACAAGTAAAATCCATCGTTATTCCACATTTTAACACATTATTATAAAAATTCTTCCTTACTTAAAAATCAAGAACTTTTTTTCTTATATTTGTCAACTAATCATCATTATGTGATTTGCATTCGTAAATATAAAATGTAAATAAATATTGGTTGATTTATAACTAATTAAGAATTAAATAAATAAACAAATATAAAATTATTGTGATGAGTAAATTAGGCTTAGATTTTGAAAAAGTAGCTAAGGCTCGTAGTCTGGCAAAGAACATTGCTGACAACGTACAAGGATTTGTGGAACAATACACAACAGTAGCTGTTGAACGTACTTTATGTCGTTTGATCGGCATTGACGGCGTTGATGAAAATCAGGTGCCGCTTCCAAATGTCGTCGTTGACACATTGAAAGACAAAGGCGTTTTAGGTGAAGGCGTTCTCTTCTTCATCGCTAATGCAATGATTGAGACAGGCAAGAATCCACAAGAAATCGCTGAGCTTGTCGCTAAAGGAGAATTAGATATCACAAAGGTCGTTACAAGAGACAGCAAGAAAATCGCTGACACTTTACAACCTATCATCGATGAAAATATAAACAAGATTCGCGCTCGCCGCGCTCGCCGTGAACAATATCTCAATACTATCGGCGAAGGACCAAAACCATATCTCTACATTATCGTTGCAACTGGTAATATCTACGAAGACGTCATCCAAGCACAAGCTGGCGCACGTCAAGGCGCTGACGTCATCGCTGTTATCCGTACAACAGGTCAAAGTCTTTTGGACTATGTTCCATACGGCGCAACGACAGAAGGTTTCGGCGGTACATTCGCAACACAGGAAAACTTCCGTATCATGCGTAAGGCATTGGACGAAGTAGGTGAGGAAGTAGGTCGTTACATCCGTCTCTGCAACTACTGCTCAGGTCTCTGTATGCCAGAAATCGCAGCAATGGGCGCACTCGAAGGCCTCGACGTCATGCTCAACGACGCTCTCTACGGCATCTTGTTCCGTGACATCAACATGCAACGTACACTCATCGACCAATATATGTCTCGTATCATCAACGGTTTCGCAGGCGTTATCATCAACACTGGTGAAGACAACTACCTCACAACAGCCGACGCCGTTGAAGCAGCTCACACAGTTCTCGCTTCTGACCTCATCAACGAGCAACTCGCTTTGTCAGCAGGTCTTAAAGAAGAACAGATGGGTCTCGGCCATGCT
>JAZLAI010000016.1:0-16704 GCA_045613105.1 Bacteroidales bacterium
TAGATAAATATAATAACTTTGATGAAAACGTTTTCATCAAAGTTATTTTTATTTCAAAATTTGATAGTGAAAATATACTCAAATCAGCTCCGTAGGAGCGGCAGTTTATAGGCAGGTGATGTAGCGCAAAGCGCGAAATCCCTGCAAAACAGATTTCAAAATTAATCAAAGCGCCGAAGGTGCGACAGAATAATATCTGTCGTCCTTACAGGACTATGATTGTAAATCAATCATTTCAAGCAGGGGTTCCGTGCTACGCACTCCACCGCCTGCCTGGAAACTATCGTCCCTAACGGGACTAATTTTATTGTAAATTTTAAAATAGTAATAAAAAAAAGACAGGTAACTTGGGCTGTTTTGTATGCCCGTTAGCTGTCTTTTTTCGCTCAATCACCAACCCATTTTTGGCAACATTACCATAATAAAAAAGGCTAAAGGCGAATGGCGATTGTCATTAACCTTTAGCCTTTTATCTTTAAGCCTTTAGTCTTATTAACTTCTATAAGTCTGTTCCCATTTCCATGCAGAGGCTGTCATTTCGTCTAAAGTACGTTCAGCCTTCCATCCCAATTCATTGTTAGAGAATGTAGGATCGGCCCAGACCTTTTCAATGTCGCCAGCTCTTCTGCCGACTATTTCATAATTCAATTTAACTCCAGAAACCTTTTCAAAAGATTTTATCACTTCCAAGACAGAATATCCTGTTCCTGTTCCAAGGTTGAATATCTCAAAAGACTTTTTCATCTTTTCGTTCAACATTCTCTCCACTGCGATGACGTGAGCCTTTGCCAGATCCATGATATGGATGTAATCGCGGATAGCAGTTCCGTCGGCTGTGTCATAATCGTCTCCATACACCTTAAGACATTCTCTTATTCCGTAGCCTGTCTGTGTTATATAAGGCATGAGGTTGTTAGGGACACCCAGAGGCAGCTCACCAATAAGGGCGCTGTCGTGAGCTCCGACAGGGTTGAAATATCTGAGAGCTATAGCATTCAATCCTTTATATGCAGCTATACTCTCGCTTATTATCTCCTCTGCTATTTGCTTCGTATTGCCGTATGGACTCTCTGCCTTTTTGATTGGAGCCTTTTCAGATACTGGAAGATGCTCCGCATCAGGTTGTCCATATACGGTACATGATGAAGAGAACACCAGATTCGGAACATTATATTTCTGCATACATTCCAATATGTTCATCAGAGAATCGAGGTTGTTTCGATAATATTTTATCGGCTGTTCCACAGATTCACCAACAGCTTTATGAGCAGCGAAATGTATAATTCCTTTTATATCATCATGACGTGAAAAGAAATCATCGGTGAGTCGCTGGTCTGCGAGGTCGAACGACTCGAATGCCGGACGGATACCAGAGATCTTCTCTATAGCATCCAAAGTCTCAATACGAGAGTTGAACAAAGCATCGACTACGATGACATCAAAACCTTTCTTCTGCAATTCTATGACTGTATGAGAGCCAATATAACCCGTTCCGCCAGTGACTAATATTTTCATCTTCTATTTCTTTTATATTAACCAATAAAATTCAAAATTGTCGTTGTAATGTAATTCAGCTGTTCGTCAGTAAATTCAGTGTGCATAGGAAGAGCGATGACATTTTCGCAGAGATATTCGCTGACAGGGAAGTCTCCTTTTTTATATCTAGGATCCTGATATGCTTTCTGTTCGTGCAATGGGACCGGATAATATATTGCACAAGCTATTCCTTTCGACTGCAGATGCTGCATGAGAGCATCTCTATCTACACCGTTGAGAGCCATCACATACTGATGATAGACATGAGTAGTGAAGTCAGATTTCTTAGGAGTTATGATCTTATCTGTGACAGAGAATGCCTTGTCGTAATAGGCAGCTGCATATTGACGAGCCTTGATATAATCGTCGAGGTGCTTTAGTTTGATATCGAGCACGGCAGCTTGTATAGTGTCGAGGCGTGAGTTGACACCTACATAATCGTGATAGTAACGCACTTTCATTCCGTGGTTCACCACTACGCGGATCTGTTCTGCGAGGCTGTCGTCGTTGGTGAAGAGTGCGCCGCCGTCGCCGAAGCATCCGAGATTCTTTGAAGGGAAGAAAGAAGTGCAGCCTATAGTTCCCATGGTACCTGCTTTTTTCACTGTGCCGTCACTGAATGTGTAGTCGGCTCCGATAGCCTGCGCGTTATCCTCGACAACGTAAAGATTATGACGACTGGCTATATCCATGATAGCCTCCATATTGGCGCACTGTCCGAAGATATGAACTGGAACGATAGCTTTGGTTCTTGGAGTGATGGCACGCTCAACAGCCGCCGGATCGATATTATATGAATCCTTCTCTATGTCAACAAGGACAGGTTTGAGACGGAGAAGAGCGATGACCTCTGCTGTAGCAATGAAAGTGAACGTAGTTGTGATGACTTCATCACCAGGCTCAAGGTTAAGAGCCATCATAGCCACCTGAAGAGCATCGGTGCCATTAGCACATGGGATAACATGTTTTACATCGAGATATTGTTGTAAATCCTCTTGAAACTTCTTCACATACGGACCGTTGATGAAAGCAGCCGTTGATAATATCTCCTGTATTGCCGAATCAACTTCAGGCTTTATCTTATTATATTGACCCACAAGGTCAACCATTGGAATATTCTGCATAAAAAACGTTTTTGCAAAAATAAAAAAATCTGTTGTACCTATAATATAACAAATGAAAAAAAGTCACTAAGATAGAATCGAAAATCAAAAGAAAATTCTCAAATTTTCCATTTTCTATTTTTATTTTTCAACTCTTCTTGTTTCCATTTCTAATCAATAACATCATGAATAAAAAAAAGTTTAAAGTTTTTTATCAAAGCTCTTGCGTAATTCAAAAAAATGTCGTTAATTTGCACCTCAATTTCCACACGATTATTAAAACTATAAAATATTAAGAATCATGTCAAAAGTTTGTCAAATCACAGGTAAAAAAGTTATTACCGGTAATAATGTTTCTCACTCAAACAGAAAGACAAAGAGAACTTTCAAACCTAACTTGCAAATCAAACGTTTCTACGTTCCTGAATGGGATGAATGGATTGTATTGAAAGTTTCTGCAGCAGGTTTACGTACAATCAACAAAAAAGGTATCTACCAAGCTCTCATGGACGCTTCTATGGAAGGTCACTTAAACCGTTGGTAAGAATCTGAAAAAACATTATAAAAAAAAGTCGTGTTTTTTGACGACTTTTTTTTTAGAACTCCAGACATCAAAATTTACAAATCCTAAAAACAATTTTTTACAGATTATTCTGTTATACATTAAAAATATAATTGATGAGATTAAAACATACATTATTAATATTATTGATGTTACCTTTCATGCTCTTCGCTCAGAAGAAAGAAAAAGGCTTGATTTATGGCAAGATCATCGATGATAACAACAATGTACTAGAACTCGTCAACATCGCCGTGATGGGAACATCTTACGGCACCTCTTCCAATATACGCGGTCAATATGAGCTGGAGCTTCCTGCAAACACTCCTTTAGAAGTAGTATTCTCCTTCATCGGTTATGAACAGAAAAAAATGACCATCTCATTAAAAGACGGCGAAGAACGCAAGATAGACGTCGTTTTACATTCCATGTCAACGACATTGCCTGAAACCGTCATCTCAGACCGACAGATCAACTCCGCCACAATAACACGCATCGACGCACGTCAGATCACCCTGGTGCCAGGCAGCGGAGCCGGAGGTGTAGAAGACATCGTCAAGACCCTTCCCGGCGTATCTTCTACCAACGAGCTAAGCTCACAATACAACGTACGCGGCGGTAACTTTGACGAAAACCTCATCTATATCAATGGCATTGAAATTTACAAACCTTTCCTCGTCGGATCAGGACAACAGGAAGGCATGAGCGTCATCAACCCCAAACTCGTCTCTAACATAGACTTCTCAGCCGGCGGATTCTCGGCAGAATATGGCGACAAACTCTCGTCCGCCCTCGACATAACATACAAGAAGCCGCTCATCCCTGCTGCTTCATTGGCACTCAGCTTCCTCGGCGCTGAAGCTCACGCTGAAGGAACCTCATTGCACCACCGTCTCTCATACCTCATAGGAGCACGTTATAAAAACAACAAATACATACTCGGCAATATGGAGACAAAAGGCATCTACCAGCCTAACTTCACCGATATACAAGGCATACTGTCATATAACATCTCACCAAAACTGGAAATGTCGGCTTTCGGATATTACTCCAGAAACAACTACACCATGATACCAGAAAACCGTGAGACCGACTTCGGCAACATACAGATGTCACACCGCATCACAATATATTTCGACGGCAAAGAATCAAGCAACTACAATACAGGCCTCGGTGCTTTGACGCTCAACTACAGCCCTAACGAAGACCTCAACCTTAAACTTATTGCATCGACATATTCCGCAGTAGAGTCGGAGAACTACGACATACAAGGACAATATTGGATCGGCCTGCTGGAGACAAACCCTGGCAGCGAACAAAGTGGTAACGTAGTGTCAAACCAAGGTGTCGGCACTTATATCGAACACGCACGCAACGACTTCTACTCACAGGTCTTCAACATCGACCATAAAGGCGCATATAAAAACGACCTCTTTACCTTGAAATGGGGAGCACGCTACCAACGTCAGCACTTCGACGACATCATCAACGAATGGGAGATGATAGACTCTGCCGGCTACAGCCTGCCTCATCCTGCCGACTCCATAGGAATAACGACAAACAACAACCATAACTTTAACATAAACCATTTATCAAAAGGTCACAACATACTAGACATCAACAATATCGACGGCTTCATCCATAACGAATGGACCCTAAACACCCAAAACGCCGACATTGTGACATTGTCGTTAGGTCTGCGCGCCAACTACTGGGGATATAACAAAGAAGTCAACGTCAGTCCGCGTGTCGGCATAGCATACAAGCCATCATGGAACGGCGACATGCTCTTCCGTCTGTCTGGCGGTGTCTATGTGCAGCCTCCTTTCTACCGCGAGCTGCGCTTGTTCGACGGCAGCCTTGTAAGCCCCGACGAAGCGACGACACAGAAATCATATCAGGCCGTACTCACCCACGAATACAACTTCACAGCATGGGACCGACCTTTCGTACTCACCTCAGAGATTTATTATAAATATCTGAAAGACATCATACCTTACGAGGTTGACAACATAAGAATAAAATATTACGCCGACCAAAAAGCCACAGGTTACGCCGCCGGCATGGATGTCCGCATCAACGGAGAGTTCGTGAAAGGAATAGACAGCTGGGCCAGCCTCTCCATCATGAAGTCGGCTGAGAACATAAAATATTACCTCTCCCCTACCGGAGCGATACTGTCACAGTCGCAGGTCAACAACGGAGCTGAGCATGTCGGCGACACCATCATTAGAGGAATACCACGACCTTCCGACCAAAGACTCAACTTCTCCATCTTCTTCCAAGACTACCTGCCTTACATCCCGTCATTCAAGGTCAACTTGAAGCTTGTATTCGGCACAGGACTGCCATTCGGAACTCCATACGGAGAGCGTTATACACAGAAGATGAGGATGTCGCATTACAGAAGAGTCGATATCGGATTCAGCAAGCAGCTGATAGACGAGACCTCCAGCTTCAAAAAAGGCAACCCTCTGAGCCGTGTGAGAAACTGCTGGGTCAGCCTTGAGATATTCAACTTATTAGGAATTAGCAATGTAAGTTCATATATGTGGGTAACCGACGTATATAACATACAATACGCGGTGCCTAATTACCTCACGCCACGTCAGATCAACCTCAAGTTAGTGGCGGAGTTCTAAGAGATATGCGTCTTATAGGGCTTGTTTTTTCATAATGAAATTTGTAAGCCTGCAGCTCGACACCAGCTCGTCTTTTTCATTTCTGACATCTATATTCCACACATGAGTCTGGCGACCCTTATGTATTATTGTAGCGGTAGCATAGACGTACGTTCCTTTCTTAGCAGCCTTCACATGATTGGCACTGAACTGCATGCCTCTTATTATATACTCATCTATTCCAAGATAGTATGCGGAGCCTATGCCGCCGACGCTCTCTGCCATCGCCATGCTAGCACCGCCGTGCAACATGCCGTAAGGCTGTGTCAGTTCCGGTTTCACCAACATACGAGCGAGGACATAGCCCTCTCTCACTTCAAGATATTCTATACCGAGAGTCTCCATCATAGTACCCTCGTCTATTTTTCTTATTTCCTCTAACGATAACATGATATACTATTTTAACAATAGATGCAAAACTACAATTTTACCACCCTCATGTCAAGAAGAAAATTCTTAATATTATTAACCTTTTGGAGGGAGTTGAGGGAGTTGAGGGATTTGAGGGAGTTGAGGGAGTTGAGGGATTTGAGGATTTGAGGGAGTTGAGGATTTGAGGGAGTTGAGGGAGTTGAGGGATTTGAGGATTTGAGGGAGTTGAGGGAGTTGAGGGATTTGAGGATTTAAGGAACTAAGGAATTAAGGAATTTTAGGCATCTTAGTAGCTTAAAAAAAGTCTTAATTTTTTTTAACGAACCTATTGACATTCTGCACAAAAAGTATTACTTTTGCACCGTTTTTTTTGGTGATAGAAAAAAAGAATTTTAAGACATACACACTAATCTCTCAATACTTCCGCGACACTCTCAAATGCCGCCATTTATTGATGTTTTTAGAAAAATATTGAAATGAAACAATAAATTAAATTAATAATTATTAAAATCTAACAAATGAAAAAAAGATTTTTACTTTTAGCAGCAATGCTTCTAACCCTGATGGGGGGGGTGGGTAAAATTAATTCCCTAAATGCACAAGAAACTGTAACGATTAATGGAACTAATGCTACATCAAATAATCAGTACTATCCTTTTCGTTCTCGAACAGAAATGAGTGGAAATAATGATTATAATTATAACTCTATCACCCAACAATACTATACTAAATCTGAAATAATTGCTTCTTCTCCAAACGAAAGCATACCTGATGGAAGTATTTCAAAATTGACTTTTACAGAAAAAGGCACAGAGGTTAAAAATTACAAATATAATAAGGTTGTCACTATCTATATGAAACATATCACAGCTCCATCAGTAGCTACTAGCTGGGATATGAATTGGAATGATAATGATATAGTGTATCAAGGAATACCAGAATTAAAAAATGGAACATTAGAGTTTATACTTACAAAACCATTTGAATATAATAAAGAAAATGATATTTTAATATTTTTTGATGCAGATAAAGGTGAAATTGACGCCAATACAACAACGACTGGAGATATAAAGTTCGCCTTATTTAGTACAGGTAATACTATTAAACAATCTGCATATGGTGTTAGTACTGCTGTTAATTTTGATCCATTTAAATCGAATACTTATCCTAGATTTACAGCTAGAAATGTTAAAAACGTTATCACTCTCACCTTCTCATCGGGCGGCGGTGAACCAGGAACTCCAACTGAACCCATTGCTCCAACACTTATCTCTCCAGCAAATGGCGAAACAGACGTTTTCAATCAAGAGCTTAAATTCCAGCTCAACGACGAGTCTGAACATAATATTATGTTTAACGATGAAGTTGTAAAAGAAGGAATATACGGCAAACCGGGCGATGTGGTTACATACAAACCACAACTCAGTTATGATGAAGAAACAACTTATTATTGGCAAGTCTATGCAGCAAATAACGGATTGTTTGCAAACAGTGAAGTTTGTTCTTTCACAACAAGAAAAGTAACAGCAGCTCCAGGCGCTGTCTCAAATGTCTCTCCTGCTAATAATGCAACAGATCAATTAAACCCAACATTGTCATGGACTTTCGGCGAAAACACAGAAGAATATCAAGTGTTGTTAGCTGAAGCTTCTGAAGATTTACCAGAAATTGATAATAAAAAATGGACAAATACTCAAAACGCTGCTGTAGGTTCTTACACTACATCAGGTTTAGAAAGAGGTACTGAATACAAATGGCAAGTCGTTACAAAGAACTTTAAGGGTGAAACATCATCTGATATATATACTTTCACTACATTAGATATTCCAGCTGCAGTAACACCAAATCCTGCTAATGGCGCTACAGGTGTCAGCAAAAACGTGACACTCACATGGACATACGCCGACAATACAGTAACTGGCTATAGACTCTTGTTTAATAATGGCGGAGGTTTTGAGTATAAAGGAGGAAGTAATTGGAAAACTCCAGGTCAAGACGGTACAGACTCATTTGAAATTACAGGACTTGCACCAAATACCGAATACTCTTGGTGTGTTGATGTTAAGAACGCTGCTGGAACAAGAGGTATGTATGGATGTGATGTTGAGGGCGAAGTGTTTACCTTTACAACAGTTGACGATATTTCTCCTGTAACAGAATATGAAGTTAAATTAAATGATGGCTCTATTACATTAGAATGGCAATTTGCCGACCAGAAAGCAAATGAATATCAAGTGTGTTTTGGTGAAGATGAAGAAAATTTAGAACCATGGCATTTCCCATTTTGGATGTCAAGAGAAACTGCAGTTGAAACAACAAACTTTGTCGAAACTAGCTCTTTTACATTTAATAATCCAGGTTTTGGTGATAAGGTTTACTTCAGAGTCAATGTAAGAAAAGATGAAGGAGAGACTGTAGAAGGTGCAACAGCATTTTATGTTATATTTGATGAAGAAGAACCTGTTACATGGTCAGACACTGACAATAATGCAAATGACGTATTTGTCAGAACAAATGTCAACGTTGAAACAAACATTACTGCAAAGAACGTCACTATTGAAAACGGTGGTATCTTGACAATTAATGGAACATTAAAAAAATCAAAATTGACCATCAACGATGGCGGCCAGCTCATAGGTGCAGATAAACTTTCAGGTACATCTGCTACATTTAATATGGCTATCAACAAACCGGAAACATGGTCATCAGAAAACAAAGACGGTTGGCAGTTCATCTCTTCACCGTTCACTAATTCACGTCTCGATGACTTTACAAACGGTATAGAAGGTGACTACGACTTATATAAATATGATGCTTCAAATCAAACATGGTTTAACTACAAAGAAGCCTTGTCGCATGGTAATGCTGCTGGTACTTTTGGAGCTGGGTTCTACTCTGGTATAGGTTATCTCGCTTCATACCAAACAGAAGAAACAGCTACATTAACAGGTGATCTCAATAAAGAAGTATCTTTCGCGAAATCATTAACTTATAATGCAGAAAATGAGCTTGCAAGCATTCACCTCCTTGGCAATCCTTTCCCATTCAATATGAATATAGATAAAGCAACGTTCACAAATATGGTGAAAGGTTTTGCAGTTGTTACAGCAGAAGGTGGTTATGACTATTCACAAACAACAATTCCTGTCGGCGACGGTTTCTTTGTAAAGGCAGTTGGTACTAATCCTTCATTACAATACGACCATAATTCTTCTTCTAAATCAAGAAACGCAGAACAATCAAAATCTCTCAATATCATCGCTGCTGGTAATGCTGGCAACGACAACGTAGTGGTCAACTTAGCCGGCGAAGGTGAGGGCTTCCCTAAACTCCAAAACTTCAACGACGACATCGCTACAGTTTACGTACAAAACAACAACACTAACTATGGCATCTACAACTGCGACGAAAATACAACAGAAATAGAACTCTGCTTCAACGCTAACCAAATGGGTAACTACACAATCAGCATGGAACCAAACGGCAACTTCAACAGCATAGTATTGGTTGACCGCTTCACAGGCATCGAAACAAACTTATTGGTTGATGACTATCACTTCACAGCAATGAGCGAAGCTGATAACAACCGTTTCATGATTAAGATGGAAGCTGGACAACAGACAACAGACAACAGCCAGTTTGTATATCAATCAGGTGAAGAACTCATCATCGAAGCTGAAGGTACAGTACAAATCATCGACGTCATGGGCCGCATGGTTTACAGCAATGATGTTGAAAGCAACAGCAGAATCAACGTCAGCGACTTCAACAACGGCGCTTATATCGTAAGAGTAATTAACGAAGAAGGAGTAAGATCACAAAAGGTAGTTATTTATTGATAGTTTAAGGTTTAAGGTTTAAAGTTTAAGGTTTAAGGCTTAAGGTTTAAAGTTAAAAAATGAAATATATGAAAAAGATAATATTAGCTATAGCATTGTTCGCAGCTGTTAGTGCAAATGCACAAAGTGATGGATTCTTCACATCAAGCTATAATAATTATGAACAAAACCGTACTACATCAGGTACAGATTATTGGGCTGAATTGATTGGTCTTCCGGGTCACGGCTCAGGCAATAATCAAGCTGCACCTCTAGGTTCAGGATTATTGTTGTTAGCAGGTATGGGCATAGCATACGGAGCACGTAAAAAATCATCAAGACAATAAAATTTATCAATGAAAGAGAAGCATATCATATCGATATGTTTCTCTTTTATCATTATCGATCATTCATTACAAAATTTATTTTATGAAAAAATTATTATTATTGTTATTAACTTTATGTCTATCGTATAATTATAATTATGCGAACAACAATAGAGTTATCGAAGACGAATTACAAGAAGTCTTAAATCAAAAAAGCGACAATATGATTGATATAAGCATCATATTGAAATCGCAGGTAAACACAAAAGAATTAGAAGCTAAAGCAGCTAAGACAAGTGACAAATCACTCAAGAGAGAGATTGTTGTTAGCGAGCTCAAGAAATTCGCTGCAAAAGGACAAGCCGATGTCATGGCTATACTTCAAGCAGAAGAAGCAAGTGGCAATGTTAAAGACATCAACGCCTTATGGATTATCAATGCTGTCAGCTGTAAAGCCACACGCGATGTGATATATCAATTATCGACACATCCCGACATCAAGGTTATCAGTTACAACAATGAAGTTCAGGTCATTTCGGAACAAGAAATGAAAGAGATAGCAGAAACCACAAGAGGAGGCTATCCATATCCACACGTTACAGCAGTCAATGCCGACTACGTATGGAGCCTAGGCTACACAGGCAAGAATGTCATCGTAGCCGTTTTAGACTCTGGTACTAACATATATCACCACGACATCAAGAACCACCTTTGGGAAGGCGAAGTAGATGGCGAAATAGTAAACGGATGGAATTTTATTGCAAACAATTCTAATATCATCGACGATCTTGGTCACGGCACACACTGCGCAGGTATTGTATGCGGCGATGGCACTTCAGGACAGACTACAGGTATAGCACCTGATGCTTTGTTGATGACAGTAAAGACTATCAACCGAGCAGGTGGAGGAAGCGTCGATAATATGATAAGCGGTGTTCAGTTTGCCATCGACAATGGAGCAGACATCTTAAGCATTTCAGATGGTTTCAATCATAATTTAATCACAGTCGCTCAGAAAGAAGCTCTTCGCAGCACTTTCGATAATGTATTGAGTGCTGGTGTCATAGCATGTGCAGCAGCAGGTAACGATGGCAACAACTATGGAGCTCCTATCAATGTTGACTACCCAGCAGCATGTCCATCACCATGGCAAAACCCAGACCAAACACTTTCTGGCGGATTATCAAGTGTTGTATGTGTAGGCGCTTACGACTTATCAGAATCATCAAGAGGACCATCAACATGGCAGGATACAGAATACAACGATTATCAATACAGCAAATGGCTTCATTATTGTTCATATTCTAACAACGATTATGGATACAAACATTTCGCAAACACTCCTTTCTATTGGGCTGTAAAATATACAACTGACATGTTAAAGACATATTCAGCTATTAATACTGTTTCAGTTTATGGAACTGATGCAAATCCAACCATCAGCATCTATGTATATCAAGGAGGAGACAATGCACCAGAGACATTATTACATAGTGAGGAAAACGTCACATTAGCAAAGTCACAATGGAATGATGTTACATTAAGTGAACAGGTAGATATAGATCCAAGCAAAAATCTTTGGTTAGTATTCAAAGGCTACGAAGCAGCTTACAGCATGAATAGCAACAACAATATCGACAGCCGCTATTTCTCAGAAGACGGTAAAGAATGGAATGGTTTCGAACTTGAGAACAACCCAAGCAATGGATTAAGAATGTGGTTGGTACGCGGTCTTGTAGAAGACAAAGACGGAAACACTTCTATGATAGGTCTTATACGTCCTGACATCTCAGCTCCTGGTAATATGGTTTATTCTTTGAACCATACAAAAAATGACAAATATCAAATGAAGAGCGGAACATCACAAGCAACACCATGTGTGGCTGGTGTGATAGCTCTTATGTTGGAGAAAAATCATTCTTTGACACCTGCTCAGATAACTGAAATTATCGAGACAACAGCAGCTGAGAAACCAGAAACAAAAAACAATAGCGTTGGTGCTGGTCGCGTTGATGCTAAGGCAGCTGTAGAAGCCACCACAGAAGGTGAAACAACATCATATATAAAACTTCATTCTTTCTCACCTGATGTTATAACACAAGGCGATAACAAGCAAATTAACTTGAGCTTCAAAAATTATGGTAAAGGAGCAAGTTCTGCAAATGTCACCTACACAATATCATTAAACGACGACCCTTACGTAACACTCGTTGGAAGCAATACTATTACATTAGGCAATATAGCAGCACAAGGTGTTAAAGAAAGTTCATTCAAAATCAATGTTAATTCACAAACTCCTAACGACCACTCAATAAATGTGACATTGACAACTACAGACGGAACACTTTCATTGAAAGATAATTTCTCTGTAAAAGTGGTAGCTCTTCCTAACATTGTATTCAAATCATGTAACACAAGCAACATTAAACCTGAAGATGGCAATGTGAATATTTCTGTCACAATGCAAAATAATGGAACTGCACCTACATTAAACGACACTGAAATAACATTATCAGCCACAACAGGCAGTTTGGATCACGTCACCATCATCGACGACAATGCTACAATAGGACCACTTGGTGTTAATGAGACTGCAACAGCTAATTTCACCATAGCAGCAAAAGAAAACGCCAAAGACGGCTATCTCCTCGACCTCTTCCTTGAGACATTCTCCGTAAACAACAACCCATTAAGTTTTGTTTATGAATTTGAATCAGACATGGAAGGCTGGACATCCTTCGATGCTGCCAATAACAACATAGATAAACCATGGTGGCATAGCTCTGAAATCCTTGACCACGGAAAAGAAATCAAAGATTCTCATTCTGGATCAGGACATATCATGAGTGAGACATTGATAACAGCAGGTATGCATATTGAATACGATCATCCTATTGATAATTATATTGTCTCTCCTAATAAGGTAAAAATAACAGGTAATAGTAAAGTAAGTTTCTATGCACGTGCTCAAAGTAATGAATTATATTCAGAACATTTTGGCTTAGCAGTATCTGAAACAAGTAAAGTTGCAGGTTTCGAGACAATTCAAGAATGGACCATTACAGAAGAACAAGGCACTTCATGGGTTAAATATACAGTAGATTTAAGCCAATATGAAGGAAAAGAAATCTATGTGGCAATACGTCACTTCTTCACTGAAGATGAATGGGCCGCATTAGACAACGGATGGAATGTTGAAGCTTTAAACATTGACGATATAGAACTTTCAAATATAATCATCAACTATCATCAGATCCCATCATACGATGATACTGACGAAAATTATTTCAACATCGCTATTATCAACCCTATAGACCTTGGTGCTCCAACAGGTTTGGAAGTTACTAATTGTACAACTGAAAGCATATCTTTGAAATGGGATGCTCTTAAAGACGCTCAAAGCTATAACGTCTATCGTGACGGTGCAAAGATTGCTAACGTAACAACTAACGAATATACCGACAACAATCTCACACACATGACAGAATATTGCTACACTGTCACTGGTATCAACAGCGGTTACGAACATGAACATAGCGATGAAGTCTGCGCAACAACATTACAAAAAGATTATAGCGTGGCAATCCAAAGCGTAACTCCAACGAATGTGATTTATGATGGCAACAACATTAATTTGAATATTACTTTTGTCAATGACGGTAAAAAGGAACATCAAGTCAGATGTTATTATCAACTTGAAAGCAGCGATGCTTATGTGAAGTCTATTAGCGCACGACAAACCAATGCTGTTTTAGCACCTGGAGCTACAACAACAAAGACATTCTCTATTACATTAGATGAAGAAATTCCTAATGACTATGAGATAGTTTTCAATGCTAGTGTTGACTATATGTATGGTCCTCAACAAGGAGGTTATGGCGGTATACAGCAATCATGGGATATTCCTTTGACATTGTTTGTCAAAAATGACCCCAACTCTCCTAAGGACTTAACTGCTAATGTTTCAGAAAATTCAGTAACATTAAACTGGAGTCCAGTAGCTAATGCTATACGTTATAATGTTTATAGAAATGGTGTATATGTAGGAAACACATCATCAACAACATACTATGACGGCGGTCTTGAATCTGATACAGAATACAGATATCAAGTATCTGGCATCACTGCATCGGGTGAATCTGAATTATGCAAAGAAATAACAGCGACAACGCTTGCAGCAAGTAACGGCATTGTACTTCAATCATTTACCATGGGAGCAGCAATAGGACAAAATATCGAACTGACAGCCACAATGATTAACAAAGGTAGCGAAGCAACACCTGAAACAGCAACAGCCACATTGTCTTGCGACGACCCATACGTCACTATCGTAGATGCAACAGATGACTTAGGTTCTATGGCAGCAGGTGCAACAGCTACAGCAACATTTATCATTAAGTTAGATGAAAATATTCCTTTAAACTACAATCTTGACTTCAATGTCACAGCTGAGTATGAAAAAGCAAGTGGTGGCGGTACCGAAACTTTATCATACAAATTTAACAGTGGCACCTTAGATGGATGGCATGCATTAAACGTAAATGGTGATAAATACACATGGGATTATACAACAAAGAATCCTTATGAAGGAAATGGTTGTATCTTGAACTATGCATACAAATCAGGATATTTAAATCAAAAGGATTACGTTATCTCACCTAATAAGATAACACCTACTGAATCAACAGAATTTATCTTCCATGCAGCTCCAACACATAACAACTACTGTGAAGAAAGTTACAACGTAATGATTTCAACATCAACAGAAGTTCCAACTCGAGCTGATGAATTTATGCAAGTTCAAAATTTTTCCATAACATCAGGAGGTTGGAAAAAACAAAATGTTTCACTTTCTATATATGCAGGACAAGAGATATGGATTGCTATTTATCACTACGAAAATGGTTCTCAATGGGGAGATGGTTTGTTAATAGATGACATTACCATCAGTAATGTTGCTGGATCAGCAGGTAGTACCACAATCTCCCAAACATCATCATTCTCTGTAATAGCAAATCAGTCTCTCAATATTTTTGCAGGCACTGGCTCATGGAACGTTGCAAGTAAGTGGAGTAAAGGTAGCGTCCCAACAGAAACCGACGACGTCATCATCAACGGCAATGCTACTATAGAAGACGGCAACATTGTTATAAATACAATAACAATAGAAGAAGGTACATTGACAATCAACAATGACGCTGCTTTAGTAGTAAACAGTGTGTTCATCAACACAGATGCAGACGCTTTCATCATCAACGAAGGTGCACAAGTTATCCAAGGAAACGACAATGTTGCAGCAACATTCAATATGAACATTGCCAACTGGAATGAAACAAGCAGCTGGCAGTTCATAGCATCTCCTGTCAAGAACGTCAAGATAACAGACTTCATTCCAGAAACAGGCTACGACTTGTTCAAATATGACGGAACTCAAAGCTCAGAATGGGTCAACTATAAAGGTCACACCAACGAGTTCGAGAAGACATTCCAACAAGGCAGAGCATATCTTGCATCATACGAATCTGAGACTACAGCAACATTCAAAGGCATTCTCAATCACGAGTCATCATTCTTATTCTCAGAAGTAAATACTTATACAGAAGGCAGCTATGCAAACTTCACTCTCCTCGGAAACCCATTCTCATTTGACATTAACTGGAGCGACTTCTCTGCAACTAATGTATATAATGGTATCGCAAGAATAAGCAGTGACGGTTCATACGACTATGATGTCAATGCTGACATAAAAGTCGGTGAAGGTTTCTTCGTATTGTCAACATCTAACAATCCTTCTTTGTCATACAACGCATCAAAAGGCTCGAGAAACGCTAATGAAACAAGTTCTATCAACGTAATAGCATCAAGCAAAAACGGCAATGACAACGTTGTAATCAACTTGGCTGGTTATGAAACAGAAGGCTTCACAAAATTAGACAACTTCAACAATGCTATAGCTGAAATCTTTGTATCTAACAACAACAAGCGCTATGGTATCATGAGCTTTGATGAAAACACAACAGAAGTAGAAATCTTCTTCAACGCTAAGGAAATGGGCAGCTACACAATAGCTATCGAACCTAACGGCAAATTCCAAGGCGTAACTCTTGTTGACCGCTTCACAGGTGTAGAAACAAATATGTTGATAGAAGACTACCACTTCACAGCTACAAGCAGCGATAATCCTAACCGTTTCATCGTTAGATTAGACAACGGACAAGAGTCAACAGACAACAGTCAGTTCGTATATCAATCAAACGAAGAACTTGTTGTCGAAGCTGAAGGTACAGTACAAATCATCGACGTGATGGG